>NZ_BATJ01000007.1 GCF_000467125.1 Vibrio proteolyticus NBRC 13287
CCCAGTATTGGGTCTTTATACAATCTTTACATCTTGTCGGGTAATGTTTGCAACATGCATACAGACAACTTCGTACACTCAATTCAGGTTAAGAACGAAAGTGAGCTGGTGTGGTCTTTTAGTGGGATAAAGTCACTTCGGTTAACGGAAGGGAAGAGCCTGATTTAGCACGACAGGTCTGTCATGTAGTCTGCTGGAGGGGATAAGATGGGTGGAATTAGTTTGGGAAAACTGTTGATTCTGGGCTGCATTATCGCACTTGTTTTCGGGACAAAGAAACTCCGCAGTATCGGAGAGGATGCGGGTTATGCATTGCGTGCTTTTCAAAAAGCAATGCGTGAAGACGCTTCTCCGGCTCATGATGACCATTCTGAAGCGCCGCTTACCGGATCTTCGGAGAACAGACATACGGATAAATCCAAACCACCTCATTACGGGTAACAATGAGGTTTAACTAAAAATCCCCTGGAACAAGCCAGGGGATTTTCTTTTTAAACTGACCGTCGTCTGTTATCAACGTTTGTTTTTCAGGTAACGTTTACGACGCTCTTCTTTTTGTTTGGCTTTTTCTTCTGCCCGACGCGCCGCTTCAATTTCCACTTCAATCAATTCTTGCGTGATCATTTCCGGACGCTCCAGTGTGATTTGCCCTAAGGTACCGGAGCGAAGCTCGTGCAGCAGAATTTCGGAAGCTTTGTGCAAATCAACACGCCCACCCGAACGCAGAGCACCACGGCGGCGACCAATCTCTTCCATTAACTCAATATCGGATTCTGGCAGTTCTTCAATCTGGTAGCGTTCTTTAAGACGGTCTGGATAGGCTTCAGCGAGATATTCTACGGTGTAGAACGCCACTTCGTCGTATTCCATCGCCGTATCTTTGACGGCGCCCGTGGCAGCAAGGCGGAATCCACTGTGAGGATTCTCTACTTTTGGCCACAAGATTCCAGGAGTATCAGACAAGACGATACCGTTTTGCAGATTAATGCGTTGCTGGCGACGGGTCACTGCGGGTTGGTTGCCCGTTTGGGCCACGGTTCTGCCTGCCAGGGTATTGATAATGGTCGATTTGCCGACATTCGGAATACCCATGATCATAGTGCGAATATTTTTGCCGATTTCTTCACGGTGTGGTGCAAGCTTACGGCACAGTTCCATAATCTTATGCACTTCTTGAGTGTTAGACGTTGTGATGGCCATTGCTTTGACATTTTTTTCTTGTTCAAAGTGGTCAATCCAAAGCTGAGTCAGCTCGGGATCCGCCAGATCACGTTTATTGAGTACCTTTACCACGGGCTTGTCGCCACGAAGCTGCGAAATCATTGGGTTTTCGCTGCTGAAAGGGATTCGGGCGTCCAGCACTTCAATGATGACGTCAACCTGAGGGATGGCCTCTTCAATTTCTTTACGTGCTTTGTGCATATGGCCCGGAAACCATTGAATTGTGTTATTAACCATTTGAAACTATTGCCTTTATATTTAATGGTTATGCAAGTGGAGAACGCCAAAAAACATCATGCGCTTTGGCTCACAGCCACCGCTGTTCAGATGTGACAATGTTAACATTTTATTGTTGATGCGGGAATCGGCGAATGTAAACGGGTTGCTGGAAGGTCACTTTTTGATCTTCGAATGGTTTATGTCTATTTGTTACTTTAAGTACGTCGTAATTGAGAGATATGAGTAAACTATAGCGCTGTATATTTGACATGAAATCAATTAATTATACCGACTTTATATTTATAATTTTAAGTTTTTTACACCTAAATTAAATATCACTTCATTAAGAAGTTAGAAGCTTTTTAACTCGTGTTATATGGTGTTGTAAACGATTTATATTTATTTATTGGAGTCTGATTTTAAGTTGATGATTAACGTTTTAATATTACTATTTTTTTGGCTTAGACGTTACAAATGGCAACGATAATAAATAGAAAGATTTATTAAATCTATGGCTTTTAACTGGTTGATAACACATTGATTTTCTTTAATTGATTGTGAGTGTTTCAATCTAATTGATTGAATTTAATTGGTTTTACTGAATTTAATAATGTAATAGGTTGCTTTTTATAAACTTGATTGAGAGCTTTTGTGATCTTGGTCAATGTATTGGATGATATATGTCTTGGTGTTTCTAGGACTTTTTTGTCTTTGTTGTTTATGCGTTTTTATTAATTACTTTTTTCAGTGTCTTGTATTGTTGTGATTAACAGTTGACTGCTTTTGTTGAAAAGTAAATATAAAGAATGTCGTCTCTCTATGACCTATACATATTATTGCTTAACGTATGAACGGTTAATCTCCGGTTTTGGTTTTCAGTTTGTATCAAGCGGTCTTATTAGTTGGCTTTAATCCGACTGTTGAATAAACAAGAAGTTAAATTTCACAACAAAGGATGGATATTATGAACGTACTTAAAAAAACGGGTACGCCTCAGGGTGAAACACAAGATGAGTCTTTGGCTTCAACGGAATACTACCAAGTACTTCAACAGCAAACCGCAGCTGCTGTTCAAGGCGTGATCAGTGATGAGGTCTATGCACTGCAGTTTCCGCCGCAAGGGGGCTTTTTGTATGAATGGCAAAACCTCAATAACATATTTAACCGTGGGACGTACGATCTTATCACTGGCAATGTTAAGCCAGGCAACATTGAGGGAGCGGCGGAGTTAGATGTTGAAGGTAGCTTCCTTGTTGACTACGTGCAGGTCTTATCTGGTATCGAATATTCTCTGAACAACGCAGACACGGCGAACATGAACGAAGTGCAGAATAACGCACAGGCGCAGCAAGCGACGATCGTTCAGGACTATCAGAACACCTATGGCACGATCACCGAAGCGCAACTGAACGAGGCTAAAGAGGTTGTCGGTTCCTGGGGTGTGGCTACCAAATATGACTACATTATCTCTTATGTGATGGGGTCTCAGTGGAGTGGGCGTACTGCCGCTAGCAAACCGCCTCTAACCTACAGTGAGATGTCATCAGCACGCGATCTGAAATTATTGCTGCCAGCACGTCCGGCGTCTTCAGATCGAGTGATAAATGATGTGTCGTTGTATTTGAATATGACTCAGAGCGTTAATACTTTGCAAACGCAAATGCAAAACGGCTCCTGGACAGTAGCACAGGCACTGAACAACACCCGTTATCCATCTGAGCAAAATGGTGGCATGAAAACCTTTAACCCGGTGGATGGGTCTGTTGATACTAAGTACCGCACAGGATGGAAGATCAATAAAGCGATTGCTGACATCAAAAATGATCTGAACAACGAGAGTCGTGTGATTGAGTTTAAGATGACTACGTCTGAGGCTTCGGGATCGCGCATGGATGTCAGTATCAATGGGCAGGCTGGGATCAGTGTAGGCTCATGGCTTAAATTCTCGTTGGGTACCAGTTTCTCTTATGATATGTCGACGTTTGAAGGTACCAGTCGTGATGCAGAAATTACCGTGCAGTATAAAGGCTACTCAATTGTTCCAATCAGTGTTCTGGCGTGGCAGCAGGACATCGACGAAGGCTGGTACAATGGGGAAATTATCCGACAGGCGGTAGAAAGCGAAGGGAAAGACGTCAGCGGCTTTAAGTTCTCTTCGCAAACGTCACTACCGTTTAACTTTGATTCGTTGAGTGATGGCGGTGATTTTGGTTGGTTGAACAATGTCATTATCAGTAATTACCCAACTATCACCATCAAGTACAAAAATGCGGATTTTAATAGCTTTAAGCAAGCATGGAGTACTCACACATCTGGGAACCTGAAACTATTTGGTTTTATTTCTCTGGGGTCATTTGATGCGGGGGCTTCTGGTAGCAGCTATGAGCAGGGGGCAACCAACAATGAGTTTACACTGACGTTCAGCCCGTCTCAGGAAATTTTGACCGTACCTGAATTCCAGCACCAAGGCTTCGTTATCGCAGGAGCGGTAACTAACCCTGGTTCGAAATAGTCGCAGTGTCTTGACTATCGAACTGCCACTTAGACGTTAAGGCTGGAGGAGATATTCTCCAGCCTGTTTTCCGTTTTTGTTAATAGTAAGTACACGACAGATATTGAGCAAAGGTATCGTTTAATACCTCCAGTCCAGATTGGTGGGTGAGAACAAGGATAAATCCAATGTTTACTCGCGGTTTAACCCTTTGGTGTATTTTAGGATGGCTGATTACGTTCAGCGCCTATACGCAAGTGCCGTGTGAGGTGGAATCTGCGGGGTACGACCATGCTTGCATGCAAGGCGTGCAGCCAATCAAGCGTGAAGTGGGAACGAACACGGCACTGAGGAGCGACACGGATTACGAGGCTCTGGGTGGATACTATCAATATGTAACCCAAGAGTTTCGCAAAGTGTTGCCTCCGAGTCTGGATGATAATGTGGCGGTGGTACTGGATCCTGAATATGCTCGTTTCCCATATTGGTATGTGAACGAAAACCTGATTTTTAATCAATACACTTATGAATATGTTAGCTCGCGAGTGTTGCCTGGGCCTGTTTTGGGTACGGTAGAGTTATCAGAGGGTAACGGCTTTACCAATGCCTACATTCAAGTCCTGTCCGGAACGACCTACCATTTAAGTATCTGGCAACAAACGCTCTTGTCTCAACAACAGAAATCACTGGAACAACTCAGCAATAACATTGTGCAAACATATGAGCAAATATACGGTGTGATCACTGACGCTCAGATCGAAAGTGCCAACACAGCGCTCACCGAGTTTCAGGTTGGGATATCCACCAAGTTGGATTTTGTATTCACCTATGTCATTGGCTACCTTTGGAGTGCACGCGATCAACAGAACCTGGCACCTCTCAGTTTTACCCAATTGGTTAACTTGCCAAACCTAATCAGGTATCTGCCTGAGATGCCCTCAGACGGAGCGATACTACTGCCTACAATAACGCTGTATTTTCATCTGTATTCCCGGGTCAAAGCGGTAAACGATACGTTGCAAGTCAACACTAATGCGCTAGACCAAACACTGGACAATGCGCAGCGCCCTACACATGCCAACGGTGGGATTGAAGTGTTCGATCCGGTGAACGGAAAAGTCTCGCCAAACCTGTTGCCAGGGTATGCGATAGGTTTGTCATTGGCAGAAATTCAAAACGCACTCAGTGATAAAAGCCGGGTGATCAGTCTGAGCTTTACTGTCAGTTCGGACTCAAAACGTCAACAGACGACAGAAGCGGGGGCTTATCCGATGCAGGGCAAGGTTATGTTCTCGAACGACCAAGGTCAGGCAGTTAACCTGGGGGAGATTGCATCGGACGGAAAAGTCACGATTGATGTCGTCTACCAGGGGTATATTTACGTGCCGATATTCAGAGCAGATTTCAGTTCCAGTTCGGCAAGTGGCTGGTTTTATAGCAACCCTATCTGGCAAGCCAGCCAAAACTGTGGACGAGCGGTTACAGGCTATCATTTCGTTGTCCCACCGCCTTTTAATTTCAGTGAACTTGCTCAAGGGGGCGACTTCGGTACGTTAAGCGGGGTATTGATTGCAAACTCGCCGCAAGTGACGATATCGATCCAGCCTTCCTCGACAGCGCAAGGAGAGATCAAGTCGATGGCTGACAGTTTGGGAATGGGGAGTATACGGATTGAAGGTGTACCTTTAGTCGGACGCCTCAATCAGCGTTTTCACCACGTCAGTGTGACGTTGCCCAAAGAGAAGTCATCGGGTGAGCCGGTGTATTTTGTTGTCACCGATTCACAAGATGACGATGACGAGAAGTCAAAACCGGTCACGGTGCCAGCGGAGATGCAGATGGCGGACGTATTACTGGCCTCCGTACTGTACCCGGGAAGCCAGGAAGATACAGTATCCGCAAAATGCGAGAATGAAAAAGGAACGAGCCTGGCGCAAGGTTATTCACTCTGAAGCTGCAGATAGTGGACGCACAAATCTTGAAACGCTTTCGCTTGTGGTGAGATTGTGCGGTCATTCAAAGTGAAAATGCCAATCTGCCTTTTTAAGGGCGGATCGATAAGCGGGATCCATACGAGGCGAGTTTCGTTGGTCGGAAACGCCAGTTTCGGCAGTGTGGTGATACCTATCCCTAATTCCAGAACAGAGAATAATGAGGTGATATTTTCGACGGAGTAGAGCGCTTGCGCACTCAAGGCTCGAGCCGGTGTCGGATCAAGTAAAGTGCATGTTCCATTTCTAATAAAAGGTTGTTTTAACAGAGTCTGCCACTCAATACCTTCTGGATGATTGGCGATAGGGTTGTCTTTTAAACAAACAACGCCAATCGGATCGGACAGCAGCGGTGTAAACTCGATAGTCCTGTCATCCAGGTGAGATGGATTACCGAGTGCTAAGTCGACCTCTCCGGACAACAGACGGGCTTCAACCCCTGATGCGTTGTCGTCAATCAAGCTCACTTCAACATTTGGAAACTGTTCACAGAACGCGCCTAAAACACTAGGAATAAGCTTGGCAGCTACGGAAGGTACGCTAGCGATACGGACCCGGCCTTGCTGACCAGCGGCTGCGGCCTTCAAATCGTTATCCAGTGCATTGTAGATGTTCAGAAACTGAATGATCTTAGGCAAACAGATTTCACCGAAGGGTGTCAGCTTGGATTTATTGCCCGGCTCAAATAGAGTTTGCCCGAGGAGTTTTTCCAGTTCTTTGATGGATGTTGATAACGCCGCCTGGGAACGGTTTGCTCGATGGGATGCGGCGCGAAAGCCGCCTTCTTCGACCACCATCACAAAATGCTTTAATTGTTGAAGTTTGATACTCACGATAAAAACCTTAGTAATCCCTTTATTTATCTTGTTGTTAATAGTGGTGATAGATTTTTCTTATCAAATGTAAGAAATTTACCGTTCGATTTATCACGTGTCAATGTGCAGTATTTAACCATCTTGAAACATAGTTTTTACAAAGGTTGAAAGGCACGTAATGACTTCTACCCACAAATACTCAGTTAAGACAGCGCTGTTTGCGTCTAAAGCGCCATTGGAATGGGCCATTGTTAACAATGGCACCTTATATACTGCCCAAATCCCAATTAATGAGTCAGGTGCTGTCGTGGAAGGCGGTATCGAAGCCCAAACTCGTCAAACCTTCAATAATTTGGTTCACACACTGGAATGTGCAGGGGAATCGCTCGACTCTGTCCTGCAAGTACTGATTTATGTGACCGATCGTGAGTATCTGAAAACCGTTAACCATATCTACGCCGAATACTTTGAAGCACCTTACCCAAATCGTGCTGCCATGGTCGTAGCGGGGTTGGCACGCGAAGAAATGCTGGTGGAGTTTGTGGTGTACGCCTCAGCAAGCCAACCAGAGTAGAGAACAATAATCAGAGCCTCATGTTTAGGCTTTACCAGTGAGATTAGTGGGTTGGTGGAAAGCCACCGAACGTCAGGAAGAATAAGGACAGAGCAATGACTTTTATCAATAATGTTCAAGCAGACAGATCTCTTTACATTGCAGGTGAATGGCAAGCTGGTGTCAATGCCATTGCCAATATTAACCCTTCAGACATCAGTGAAAACTTAGGTGACTTTGCTCAGGCGAGTGAAGGACAAGTTGAACTAGCCATTCAAGCAGCGAAAGTCGCGCAACCAGAGTGGGAAAAAACGCCGATTGAACGCAAACAAGCGGTTCTGCAGGCGATTGGGGATGAGCTCATAGCACGTTGTGATGAGCTTGGTACGCTGCTTTCGCGTGAAGAAGGTAAACCTTTTGCTGAAGGCCGCGGTGAGATCTATCGCGCGGGTCAGTTCTTCCAGTATTTTGCGGCGGAAGTGCTGCGTCAAATTGGTGATAACGCAGCTTCTGTCCGTCCAGGCGTCTCCGTTGAGGTGACTCGTGAAGCCGTTGGCGTTATCGCCATTATCTCTCCCTGGAACTTCCCAACCGCGACTGCTGCTTGGAAAATCGCGCCAGCGCTTGCTTTTGGCAATAGCGTAGTATGGAAGCCCGCCAATCTGACTCCGGCAAGTGCGGTTGCGCTGACGGAGATTATCCATCGTCAAGGCTTGCCTGCAGGCACATTCAACCTTGTCTTGGGCAGCGGTTCGCAAGTGGGCAACACGCTTATCAACTCGAAAGATATACATGGCGTGAGCTTTACCGGTTCTGTCAATACCGGACGTAAAGTCGCTGCCGCGACTGCACCGAATTTTGTACGTTGTCAGTTAGAAATGGGCAGTAAGAACGCGCTGGTGGTTGCCGATGATGCAGACATCCGGATCGCTGTCGAAGCGACCATTGCAGGCTCTTTTTCTGGTGCTGGTCAGAAGTGTACTGCGTCTTCGCGTTTGATCGTTATGGACGGCGTTCACGATGCTTACGTTGAAGCGCTGATCAAACGTATGAGCGAACTAAAAGTCGGTCATGCGCTAGAAGAAGGCATTTTTATGGGGCCAGTGGTTGATGGTAACCAACTGAATGCCAACTTCGAATGGATTGAGAAAGCTAGGCAAAGTGGCGCTGAGTTGGCATTTGGTGGAGAGCGTCTGCATCTGCAACACGAAGGCTTCTACATGTCACCGACGCTTTTCCTTAATACACAAAACCACTGGGAAGTGAACCAAGAAGAAGTGTTTGCACCAATGGCGAGTGTGATTCGAGTGTCTGATTTGGAGGAGGCGATTGCCGTGGCGAACGATACTCGCTTTGGTTTGACGGGCGGCATTATTACTCAAAGTCTCCGCAACAGTGCCATCTTCAAGCAACAAATACAGACAGGTTGTGTCATGGTCAATCTGCCTACTGCGGGCACGGATTATCACGTGCCGTTTGGTGGTCGCAAAGAATCAAGCTTTGGTCCACGTGAACAAGGTCAGTATGCGAAAGAGTTCTACACCGTGGTGAAAACCGCTTATCAACGTCCTTACTAAGTAATTGAAATAGGGTAGCTGAGTATTTGTCTACCCACCTTAAAGGCTCATCAACGTTTAAGGAGTGGTTATGTACCAACAACGGATTGTGATTGACGGATTGCAGTACTGCAATTGGGATCGAGAATACTTTCAAACGCTGAAGGCAAGCGGCATTACAGCTGTGCATGCCACGATTGTCTATCACGAAAATGCACGAGACACCCTCACTCGCTTTGCTGAATGGAATCTGCGCTTCGAGCAAAACGCAGACTTGATTATGCCAATTCACTCGATGGCGGATGTAGAGAAAGCAAAAGCAGAAGGCAAAGTCGGTGTCTTCTTTGGTGCGCAGAACTGTTCTCCCATTGACGATGAAATTGGCTTAATTGAGGTCATGCGCCGTCAGGGCTTGCTGATTATGCAATTGACGTACAACAACCAAAGTTTGTTGGCGACAGGGTGTTACGAGCAGAACGACTCTGGCGTAACACGATTTGGAAAGCAAGTCATCGAAGAGATGAATCGTGTTGGTATGATCATCGATATGTCACACAGCGCAGAGCGATCAACGTTGGAAGCAATTGACTTTTCGTCTCGTCCAATTTGCATCAGTCACGCTAACCCAACTTTTGCTCATGATGCACTGCGCAACAAATCCAACACTGTCATTAAGGCTCTGACCGAGCGCGGTGGATTGATCGGCTTTAGCTTGTACCCATTCCATTTGCCGAATGGTAGCCAATGTACGCTAGAAGATTTCTGCCAGATGGTTGCAAAGACCGCAGACCTGTTTGGGGTAGAACACCTAGGTATTGGTAGTGATCTTTGTTTAAACCAACCACAACAAGTGCTTGAGTGGATGCGTAATGGCCGTTGGTCAAAAGCAATGGACTACGGCGAAGGGGACGCAAGCAATGCGGGTTGGCCTGATGCGCTGCCTTGGTTTAGCGGTAGCAAAGGAATGGAAAATATTTACAACGGCTTAAAGTGCCATGGATTCAGTGAATCCGAGGCAGGAAAAATCCTGGGTGAAAACTGGTTTAACTTTCTGAACGAAGGGTTAGACGCTAGCTAGGTTGTGTAACCCAAGTAAACATGGAGTAGCCCGCTCAAAAAATAATAACAAGGCGGGTGTTAACGTCACTTTTTGCAGCCGTTATGGCCGCTGCAATTAACCTCTGGAGTCAGAGTATGTCTGATTTAACCAATAGCATGAAAGCTTCTGCGATGAGTGTGTCATCGCAGAAGCACCCAGCGCAACATTGCGACACACCAGGAACAGTAAATTCACCAGATAAGTTAGGGTTGAGCAATCCTGCGCTATGGTACAGCGGCGGCTTTATTGCTCTGTTTGTTGCCATCGCACTTTATGATGGTGAACTGCTTTCAACCCTCGTTAATACGGGTTTTGCATGGTCGGTGAAAGTCTTCGGTCCGTATTGGCAAATACTGCTTCTTCTCACTTTTCTTATTGGTCTTGGCTTGGCAGCAGGGCGAACAGGCAAGGTGATTTTAGGTGGAATAACGAAGCCTGAAATGGATGGTTTCCGTTGGATGGCCATCATCTTCTGTACGCTTTTAGCAGGCGGTGGCGTATTTTGGGCGGCGGCAGAGCCTATCGCGCATTACGTGAGTCCACCACCTTTGTATGGTCCGCAAGACAATCCTCAGCAAGCTGCTATTAACGCGTTGTCACAGTCGTTTATGCATTGGGGGTTCCTGGCATGGGCAATCGTTGGCAGCTTAACCTCTATCGTGGTGATGCACTTGCACTACGATAAAGGTTTGCCGCTAAAACCTCGTATTTTGCTTTATCCAGTATTGGGTGAGAGAGCGCTAAAAGGTCAAACGGGGGCATTGATTGATGCGTGCTGCATCATCGCGGTAGCAGCGGGGACAATTGGCCCAATTGGATTCTTAGGCTTGCAGGTTAGTTACGCGTTAAATGCGTTATTTGATGTTCCCGACGGCTTTACCACACAACTGATCATCATTCTGTTTGCGATTGTGCTGTATACCGTATCGGCTTTGAGTGGTCTAAATCGTGGTATGCAAATGCTGAGTCGGTACAACGTGATCTTAGCAATGGCATTGATGGTCTACATTCTGCTGTTTGGTCCAACAGACTTTATATTCAATGGTTACATTCAAGGTGTTGGTACCATGCTAGATAACTTCATTCCAATGGCGACTTATCGTGGTGATGAAGGGTGGCTGAGCTGGTGGACGGTATTCTTCTGGGGCTGGTTTCTGGGATATGGACCGATGATGGCGATCTTTATTGCTCGTATCTCTCGTGGCCGCAGCATTCGCCAAATCATTTCTACCATCAGTATTGTTGCGCCACTGACCACTTGTTTCTGGTTCACCATCGTTGGTGGGTCGGGCTTGGCGTTTGAAATTGCGAACCCAGGTAGTGTAAGTACGGCATTTGAAGGGTTTAACTTACCAGGCGCGTTGCTCGCTGTTACTCAACAATTACCAATGCCGATGCTGGTGTCAATCTTGTTCTTGATTTTGACTACCATCTTCATCGTAACTACGGGTGACTCGATGACGTACACCATCAGTGTGGTGATCAGTGGTGAGACGGAGCCAAATGCCATTATTCGTACCTTCTGGGGGGTGGCAATGGGCATCACGGCACTGATTCTTATCTCGCTCGGCTCTGGTGGCGTTTCAGCCTTGCAGTCCTTCATCGTGATAACAGCGGTTCCAGTGTCGTTAATCTTGTTGCCATCACTTTGGAATGCTCCGCAGATCGCCATCAAGATGGCTAAAGAGCAAGGGCTATAAATTCTTAAAAATCACATTCAATAACGTGGAGCTTGTGCGGGTGTCTCCTCTTGTACCGGTACAAGTCTAGATTCTTACAATAAAAAATAGGTGGTGAGCAAAATGGATGCACATCGTTCTACTTACACTGAAGTAAAACTTCGCAATGCCGATATTGTGATGGCACCAGACAGGCTAGGCGCTATGCACCAGAACCGAATCAGCTTTGTCCGAAGCTTGATTCGAAAAATGGCGAGTCAAGAGTGGCAAGTGAGCAAACATGAGTGGCAATTGTGCCCACGTGGATTTGGTCATGTGATCTACAAATTGGTGACTCCAACACACGTTTACCATTTGGTGGTGTTTTGTGACGAAATTGCCGATGAAGAGCGTAATGACCGAGTCATTGCCGAAAAATGGGACGTGACTTTTGCCCTCGTGAAGGGCGAAGTCAATGTCGAGCTTCTAGAGCAACTCAGAGACAATGTACCATTGCAAGAGGCCGGACGTAACCCGAACAACGTGTTGGTTCTCGCACGTGCGAATAAGAGTGTTCGTGTATTTGAACACATTGTTCGCGCGTTATCAAAAGGAGAACAACCAGAACCTAAAGAGCTCGCAGACGTCGGCTACATCCTACGAACCACCGCGGTTTATGGTAATGGCAAGTTTGGTATTGCCGACTTCAAATTGCTGGAGAACAACCCAGACTTTAGTCAGTCTTTCAGTGCGCAAATGTGTGCGGTTTACATGCTCAGAGAGTTCAGCCTTGACTGGGTGCATTACCTGGCTTATCAACAGGGCGGAGGCAACGCCATTACGCTTCATAAAGGCTTGCAGCGCTATCTTGGTGTGGGCAACGCGACAGGTTTAGGCATGGCGCCATATTTGATCAACCACCCATGTGTTGTCGATCAATGGATGACATCACGAGAGCGTGCCATTGCGAACGTACTGGCACAGCCATGTGACGCCGTAGCGTTAGAGATGCCTCTGCAAACGTTACTCTCAAAAGCACAGCGCCACCTAGAACAAGTGGTTACGATCAACACACATCAAGATAAACTTAACCATCAGGCGAAAGAGGACATCAAAACGTTACAAGTCAATTTGAATGCGTTGATGGTCGCGCATTCAAATTGGGCGAGTTTAATTGAGCAAACCTCCACAATAAGTTTGGAGGCCCAAGAAATCCTAATATCATGTTTGATTGAACTCTACCCAGCTTTGGTTGATGAATTTGAAAACCAAATGAACACTGACGAGTCACTTTCGATCCCCGGGGGAAAAAGTGTTCAGGATGTTCTGCAAGTGCTAGAACACCGATATCGCTGGTCGATTGACGCCGATTACTCGCTACCGGAGAACAACTATTGGTTTTGGTACCGCTCGCAAGACAAAGAAGAGCCAAGACTCGGTGTTCGTGGAGAAGAGATTGGAGAAGAGCGAGAACTGCCACTCGATATTGGTCGACAAGTAAACCGTCTTTACCGCACGCTACAAAAATGCCAATCAGAAACGTCATTAGCGGAGTTCTTGCTGAAAAAGCCTCAATACCGTGCGATTACGCGTCGGGTGTGGACGCTTGGCAATCGTGCCATGGGTGATATCCAAATGAACGTACTCCGTAAAGATGCGTTACCAATGCATTTGCTTCGCTGTAAGTTGGCCATTTTCGGCGCGACAAAGTTTGACCCGCGCTCAGACCGCTGGGTCCGTGTGACCTTTTTCCAAGGCGCCCCGTTACTCGATGAAATTCACGACCCGAATTACACCGATACATGGATTTTCCCAATCATGCCAGAACGAGGGGATATCGAGCGAAGCAACAATCAAAGAATCGATGGAGGTGTTGCATTATGATTGTCTCTCACAATGAGCTGGTTGCTGCGGTAAACAGAGCGTTCCTTGGTATGCGCCGCCACTGTGGCGAAGCGGATTTAATCGCCAACATGGTAGCGGATCTGCAGATGGTGGGATTAGGTGGTGTCAGGCATTTTAATAATGCCAGTACGTTTCTCAATCTGGATTCAGACTGCGCTGTCTCTATCAACAAGCACACAGAGTCGAGCATTGATGTTTCGCTAAACAACAGCAGCGTAGCGTGCCATCTGCCTGTGGTATTAGATTTTGCACTGGAGAAAATGATCAACAACAAATCCGCAACAATTATACTTCGCCAATGCCACAACCGCTGGCTGGCTTACAGCGAACTGGTAAAACTCTCCTCGAAGGGGATTGCATGCCGCGCTCAATGGGTGAATGGTTCCAGCCCAAAGCGAACCTTGTATGTATTGAACCGAGGACACGTTGCTCCAGAAGTGTTTTTCTCCGAACAGGTGAATGAGGATCATGGCGCTGATTCTCACAGCATGATCATAGAGCTGTCGGTGTATGATTTCGACATCGAGGTAAGCTCACAGGGATACTCCACTCATATCGAAGGGGAAGAGCTCAATCTCGTGCAAGCCGAGTCTTGGGAAAAAGGCATATTTGTCGACGATGCCGAATGGGAAGTATTGAAACAAACGGCGACGGTTTTTCTGGTTGAAAACAGCGAACGCTCAATTCAAGGCGCTGGGGAACAACAGACGTATAACCTGATGGCTAATTGAGCCACGAAGATGGTACCGTGACACAAAGTGGGCGAATAGCAGGTTTGTGGTCATAAGCTGCTTGGAAGAGAAACGCCAGCGAGTGCCGGCGTTATCGAAAGATCCTTACTGCTCTGAACGGCGTGATGGGCCTTTTCTTCGGCGAGGTGGACGAGAGGGCATATCTGCTTACTCGCTGTTCTTATTCGTCGATTGGCGCTTGCTTTTAGGCACGTAGTTAAGGATTGAGATTGGCACTTCTTTGCGCGGTTTAAATCCTTCAATCTCGCGTCGCTCGATCAAATGACCCAGACGACTTTCGATCATGCACAGGTTTTTGAAGTTGTCTTTTGATACAAAAGACACCGCTTCCCCTTGCGCGTTTGCGCGCCCGGTACGACCGATACGGTGAACGTATTCATCAGCAGGGTAAGGTAGATCGTAGTTGACAACTCGCGGCAGATCTTCAATGTCGATACCACGTGCGGCAACACCGGTCGCGACGAGAAACTTCACCTTACCTTGTTTAAAATCGGCCAGTACTTGTTCGCGAATGGCCTGGCTACGGCCACTGTGGAAAGCCTCAGCTTCAATGCCTCGTTTCTCAAGTTGAGACACCAATTTCGCAGCACCGTGTTTGGTTTCGATAAAAATCAGAGTCTGCTGCCAGTTAAAGTGTGTGATCATGTGTGCCAGTAAGCTGGACTTCATGTCTTTATCCACAGTAACCAGCCATTGCTCGATATTCGATTTGGAGGCGCTGTGCTTCGCGATCGTAATTTCTTCCGGATGGGTAATGGCGGATTTCGCCAGATCGCGTACAGGGTTTGACAAGGTCGCTGAAAACAGCAGATTTTGCACATCTTCAGGCAGGCGAGCGATAATTTTATTGATGTCTTCGATGAAGCCCATGTCTAACATGCGGTCGGCTTCGTCCAGCACCAGCACTTCAACTTCATCAAAGTGGACCGCTCGTTGACCGTACAGATCGATCAATCGGCCTGGTGTTGACACCAGAATATCCACACCGTCGATCAGGCGTTGCTTTTGCACCTTATCATCAACGCCACCGAACATCGCCATCGACGTGAGGTTAAGGTACTTCGCATACTGTTTGATGTTGTTATCAACTTGGATCGCGAGTTCCCGTGTCGGTGCCAGAATCAGTGCCCGAATGCGTTTTTTACGTTGGGTTTCAGCTTCGCTGAGTCGATCCAGAATAGGCAAAACAAAACTGGCGGTTTTACCGGTACCGGTTTGAGCGGCGGCGATCAGGTTTTTACCGGATAAGACAATCGGAATAGCTTTCTGTTGGATTGCCGTCGGCTGTTCGTAACCAAGGTCAGTGACCGCGTTTACCAGTGTTTGTTTAAGGCCAAGTTTTGAAAATGACATGGGAATCCCGGATTTGACGAGTAACGATCAGGATCAGTTGGATAAAAGTACTGAACCCGGTTAAGGGCGCGTATTCTAACACGCTGACTCTTTATGCCAATTGAAACTTCAGCAGGAATGTCATGCCGCCTGCCGGATTGAGTGCTGCGGAAATCTCACCGCCTAAATCACGCATGTTGTTGGCCGAAATGGACAAGCCAAGTCCGAGGCCTTCGCCCATCTTTTTGGTGGTGCTAAATGGTTCAAATATCGTCGCCAACTGTGAGGGCTCAACCCCACAACCGTTGTCTGTGATCTGTACTTCAAGTGTGGTGTTGGTCTCGCTGACTGAAACCGTCAGCTGAGGAGAAGGGGACACAGCCATGGCATCAATGGCATTCGATATCAAATTTCCCAATACCTGACGCAGGCGTTGCTCTTCCCCCAGCACATCAGGAACCTCGGCCGGTACGCGGATTCGTACATCAATGTTTTCGAGTCTCTGCTGATAGATGCGCAGCACTTCCTGAAGTGCCTCGCTAAAGGAGATAGCTGACAGCCGTTCTGGCTTGTTGTAAGCGAACGTTTTGAGTTGTCGGGTCATGTTTGCCATCCGGTCAATCAGCTTATCCATCAAACGGTTATTGGCTTCAATCATTTTTTTATCGCCGCGTTCCATCAACAGTGTGTTGGTGGTCATCAAGGTTCTTAATCCTGTAAGCGGCTGGTTCAGTTCGTGAGTGACGGCACTGGACATGCGCCCAAGCGCGGCCATTTTACTCGCCTCGATCAGCTGCGACTGCGCCTGTTTCAGAGCCTCAGTCCGTTCTTCCACCCGCAAGGAAAGCAGGTCATTGGCTTCTCGCAGTGCTTGTTCCGCCTTTTTCCGCTTGCTGATGTCCGAGACCGTGGCGAGGTAATGTTGTTGGCCGTGAAGTGGAAAACTGGTGAGGGAAAATAAAACAGGGAACAAGGTTCCGTCACTTCTTCGGGCGAGCGTTTCAACACCACTGATCTCCGCCAGCTCGCGGTGTTTATTCAAATCACGCAGTAAATTCAGCGTGGTGGAGCTGTCATTACCCGTATCGAATAACTCCCATGAATTCAGGGCGCGGATCATGTTGTCTGACAAGACAAACAGGCGCTTGGCCATCGGGTTGATGTCAATGATCTGGCCTTCGCCGTTAAGCAATAACAGACCAACTTGGGTCTTGTTGATCATCTGATTTAATCTTTGTTCTGATTCGGTGATCAGTTCCTGAATTCGTTGTTGGCTGATTTCTTTTTGCCGGCGTTGGAAGCGGATCACACCAAGCAGGAAAAACACCAGCATAGCGGTAGACACAATCCAGCCCACCGCCGCCGAAAGTTGATTAATGGGAGCGGTGGGAGAGAGGTAACTCAGTTGCCATTTGAGATCATCAAGACGTACGGTTTGTGCAAAGTAGGCCTTACCATCCAATACCCAGCGGGTCACTTTGCTACCCTGATACAAGCGATCTTGTTGAATTTCGACCTGATTTAGTGGTTCATTGAGCCAGTCTGCGGTGTAGGTATTGCTGCTGGACAAGAAAAAGCGATTGAGATGGTTTTGCAGCAAGATGATGTCCTGGCTGGTTAACCACTGTTCGGTCAGCAGCCGCAAATCGAGTTGAACCACGACAATGCCTGCGATGGTCAGGTTGTCAAAAACCGGTGCTGCCAGATAGTAAAACGGGCTGGCTCCCCGGGTTTTGCTCACCAAAGACGTGCCTTCCCCCTGAGTTTGGATTTGTTCGACAATTGCACGGCGATCGGACAAGCTAATGTGCTCGCCGTCTAGGCTTGCCGAAAGAATGTTTCCCTGATCGGACAATATGTACCAGCCTTTAGTGTTGGCGGCTTTATCCAGTTGAATCAATTCTTGTTTGAGATCACTGGCATTGGCTCCCGTCCCACTAACCAGTGCGAGGGTATCGGCATTGTTGGTCACCAGATAAGGCAGGTGATAGAAGCGTCGCAGAGCACGGCGTATGTCACCGATGTAATTGAGCAGATTTTGCTGTGAATCGTATTGTGCCTGTTGTGTCAGCCATTGACGCGCAATCTCTTTACTGCCCCAGTGAGCCAGCCAGACAAAGATGGCGGCGACGAGAATCCACATCCATTTGCGTTGCATTATCGTTTTCCACCCCAATCAAGATTCGTACCCAGATTGCTTGCTTTGTTATTGATATTAAACCTTACTAAGTAAGAAGTGGGATCCAGCTCCTTTTCTAAAAGCGAGCTTTTGCCTACCGTACAGCAATAAATCGCATCGTAATAAGTGGTAGCAGTAGATGGAAGCAGGATTCGAGGGACGGATTGCCCTCATTGAAGACGATGAGATCGTCAGGCAGGCCACTGGTCAGTGGTTGAAACTGGCTGGTTTTGAGGTTGAAGAGTTTGCCAATGGTGCCGAGGCGCTTAATTCGATTCCAGTGCAAGCGTTTGATGCCGTTATCAGTGATGTACGTTTGCCGGATATTGATGGTATTGAACTCCTCAAACGATTCCAGCACAACGTACCGGATGTGCCGGTCATATTGATCACCGGTCACGGTGATATAGACATGGCAGTCAAAGCGCTTCACCTCGGGGCATTTGATTTTATTGAGAAACCTTTTCAACCTGATCGGCTTTCAGAAGCCACACTTCGAGCGGTGGAACACTTTCGTCATCAGGGATCGGGTCAGCAACGCGAAGAATATCTGGCCAGTATCTCAGGGTTGGAAAAAGTGCTGGTTGGCCAGAGTGATGTCATGCGCAGACTGCGAGAGCAGGTCGCCCGCGTAGCAAAGATTGACACCAATGTGATCATTTATGGGGAAACCGGATGCGGTAAGGAACTGGTCGCCAACAGTTTGCATCAGGAAAGTGTCAGACGTGCTTACCGTTTTGTTCCGATTAATTGTGGAGCCATCCCAGAAACCCTGTTCGAAAGTGAGCTGTTTGGCCACGAAGCGGGCGCTTTTACCGGGGCCGCTAAGCGCCGTATCGGTAAACTGGAGTATGCAGACAAAGGTACGCTGTTTTTTGACGAAATTGAAAGTATGCCTGCGGCGATGCAGGTAAAAGTATTGCGCAGCCTGCAAGAAAATATCGTTGAGCGGGTCGGAGGCAATCAGCAAATTCCGGTGGATCTCAGAGTCGTAGCTGCGGCCAAAGAGGATCTGCTTGACCACCCTGAATTTCGTCAGGATCTTTTCTACCGCCTGAACGTGGCGCAGATCCACATTCCGCCATTGCGTGAGCGTGGCGATGATGTCTTAATTTTATTCGAGCACTTTTCCCGACAGGCCAACCCGACGAGCCGCGCCGCGAGTGATGCGGATATCCGTGGCCTGCTCGCGTATTCTTGGCCTGGTAACGTGCGTGAATTACGCAACGTTGCGATTCGTTATGCACTCGACAACACCGTTTCGGTGGTTGAATTACTGGCCAGTCGCCCGAGTACCATTATTGAACCGACAGTGTCCGGTGTTCCTTTAGCGATACAACTGCATAACTTTGAGCGAAAAGTGATCCACGAGGCTTTGGTTCGTCACCATGGAAAAATCAACGAAGTAATGCAAGAACTTGATTTACCGAGAAGAACACTGAATCAGAAAATGCAGAAGTTGGGCCTCAACCGCTCAGATTACACCTGATCCCCCATCGGCAAGATTTTGCTTAGCCCTAAAGTTACAAAAAAATAACATTGATCACACCTTGGTCATATTTGTGATGAATAACCCGGATATATCCGAATCCAGATGAGCAAGATTTTGCTCATCTGGATCAACCATAATGAGCATAAACTTGCTCATTTTATGAGAGGTTTTGTTTTATTTCTCATAAAAACAAATAGTTAAAAACTGGCATCACTATTGCTCTTACTTCATGAGAGTTAACAACCCTTTAACGTGAAACGTACTACACGGAGAGTAATAATGAAAATCAATAAACTCATGAAGACAATGGCGGTCGCACTGGCTTCATTTGGCCTGGTTGCGCAGGCATCGGCTGCTGATGATCGCAGTTACATTCTGGCTACGGCATCCACTGGTGGTACCTATTATCCGGTTGGTGTTGCATTAGCGACATTGAGTAAGGTCAAGCTGAGTCCACAACATCATTTTTCCCTTTCTGCTATCAGCTCAGCCGGTTCAGGTGAAAACGTCAAACTACTGAATGAAAATGAAGCGCAATTCGCGATTCTTCAGGGATTGTATGGCGCATGGGCCTGGTCGGGCGAGGGGCCGTATAAAGGCATTAAACAAGAGAAACTGCGTTCAGTCTCAATGCTGTGGCAAAACGTTGAGCACTTTATTGTACGTTCTGAACTGGCTAAGACCGGTTCGGTGACGGATCTGTCTAATCTGGCCGATAAAAAGTTTTCTATCGGAAAGAAAAATTCAGGGACAGAAAATTCAGGACGACAGATCATGAAAGGCCTGAATGTGGATCCGGATTCATTCAATCTGGCTTATATGGGATATGGCGGCAGTGCCAGTGCGTTACAAAACGGGACTATTGATGGCATGAACACACCAGCCGGTGTGCCTGTTGGCGCTGTCACGCAGGCGTTTGCTGCATTGGGGAATGACATTAAGATTCTGGAATTCAGTGATGAGCAGATCAAAAAAGCCAACGGCAATTACGAGCTCTGGACCAAATACGTCATTCCAGCCAATACCTACCCAGGCTTGGACAAACCGATCACGACCATCGCCCAGCCGAACTTCCTTGCCGTTCGCGACGACATTTCAGAAGAAGATGTGTATCAGCTAACCAAAGCGATTTATGAAAACCTGCCGTTCTTGCAAGGTATTCACAAGGCAACAAAAGCCATGGCGCTTGAGAAAGCCATCGCAGGCCTGCCGGTGCCACTGCACCCAGGCGCAGCGCGTTACTACAAAGAAGTGGGTATCAGCATTCCATCTAATCTACTGGCGAAATAAGCCCAGACGGCTTCTTTCGGGGAGCCTTTCTTTCCACTCTTATCAACACGGGATGCCGTTGTCGGCTCCCGTGGTTACTGCCTGGCTGCCGGGCGTCTGGAGTTTCTCATGAGCGATTCAATTGAAAAGGAATTGCAGAAGTTTGAATTGCCTACGCGAACCGATTTTCCGTGGGTAACCACAGCTGTTACCGTACTGGGGGTGATCCTGTCGGTCATCCACATTTGGTTCAACACTTTGTCTACCTGGTCAGAACTTTGGATATCAGCGACGCATTTTGCTGGCTTTGCCGCCATTTGTGCGTTGTGGTATCCGGCCCACGCCTCGCTGAAGAAAAACAAAATCGCGTTGGCGTTTGATGTGTTGATTGCACTGGCGGCGTTTGCCTGCTTACTTTACATTCCCTATGCCGAAGATGCCTTGTATGAGCGTGGAGTTAAGTTCGTTACCAGCGACTGGTTTTTTGCCATTCTGGCGATTGTGATTGTTATCGAACTTATCCGCCGCACAATGGGCTGGTTTATCCCTGTGCTGATCGTAATTTGTCTGAGTTATGTGGTGTTATGGGGGAAGTGGGCGACAGGCATTTTTCACTTTCCCGGTCTCAGTATGGAGACGTTACTCTATCGCAGCTTTTACTCGTCTGAAGGCATGTTTGGTTCTATCTCCCGCATCAGTTGGAGTTACGTGTTCATGTTCATCCTGTTCGGTGCGTTTCTGGTGCGTTCTGGTGTGGGGGATTACATTATTAACGTCGCGCGGGCGGCGGCGGGTAAAATCATCGGTGGCCCAGGTTTTATTGCGGTGATCGGCTCTGGATTGATGGGCTCTGTGTCCGGGTCGAGTGTGGCGAACACGGTGTCGACGGGGGTCATCAGTATTCCGTTGATGCAAAAAGCAGGCTTCCCGGCTCGTTTTGCTGCCGGTGTTGAAGCCGCAGCGTCAACGGGCGGACAACTGATGCCACCTGTGATGGGGGCCGGGGCGTTTATAATGGCATCTTACACTCAGATCCCGTATGTCGATATCATTGCGGTGTCGTTTGTGCCTGCACTGATCTATTTTCTGTCGGTAGCCTTTTTTGTTCGTATTGAAGCAAAGCGCAGTGGGGTACAGAAGATCACCACCAGTTCAGAGTCATTGCTGAAAGTGTTGGTGTCCGGCTGGCACAACCTGATTCCATTGGTCGTTTTGGTGACTTTGTTGGTGAAAGGATTTACGCCGACCTATGCGGCCGGGCTGTCGATCATTTCTGTCGTGGTTTCGAGCTGGTTTTCAAAAGAGCACAAAATGGGGCCTCAAGCGATTGTTGAAGCCTTAGCTCAGGGCGCAAAGAACATGGCGACAACAGCAGTGTTGCTGGTTGGGATCGGTTTGGTGATCAACGTCATTAGTACCACAGGGATCGGCAATACGTTCTCCTTGATGATTGATGGCTGGTCCAACGGTGATCTGCTGACCATGTTAGTACTGATCGCATTGGCGTCGTTAGTCTTGGGGATGGGCTTACCGGTAACCGCTGCGTATATCGTACTGGGAACCTTGTCGGCGCCGGCACTGTACAAGTTGTTAGCGGAAAATCAATTGCTGGAACTGATGATGTCTGGACAGTTACCTGAGCAGGCGAAAGCAATTTTCATGTTGGCGGCACAAGACAAACTGGAATTGCTGAATGCGCCAATGGCACTGAGTACAGCGCAAGAAATGGTGGCACTCGTGCCAGCGGACTTCATGGAAACTTTGTTAGAGCAGAGTTTAGGGATTGAAGCGGTGGGTTTGGCACTGTTGGGGGCCCATTTAATTATTTTCTGGTTGTCACAGGACAGCAACGTCACTCCACCAGTCTGTCTGACCGCCTTTGCAGCTGCCACTATCGCAAAAACGCCACCAATGCGCACAGGGATGATGGCGTGGAAAATCGCCAAAGGGTTATACTTGGTCCCGCTCTTGATTGCATATACTGATCTCGTGAGTTGGGACGTAGCCGAAGTACTGACCGTCGGTGCGTTTGCTATTGTTGGTACTTACGCCATGATTGGTGCGATTGAGGGATATCTGGAAGGGCCGCTCAACGTATTGTTGCGAGTGGTCCTGTTGGCAACAGGGGTTGCGTTGGTTTGGCACAATGTACCTATCTGGGCCCGTCTTATCGCATGTGTGGTATTTGTGGCTGTGTTTGTCTACAGCAATAAGTGCTATAAAGCGAGTGCGTCAAACGTGTCTATGTCTCAAGGAGCGTAACATAACAATGTATGACTACATTATCGTTGGTGGTGGCATCGTCGGAGTATCAACGGCATGGCAACTCAAGCAGCAACATCCGGACAGTTCGATTCTGTTGCTGGAGAAGGAATCCGGCTATGCACAGCATCAGACCGGCCATAACAGCGGTGTGATTCATGCCGGAGTGTATTACGCTCCGGGCAGTCTGAAAGCGGATTTTTGTAAACGTGGTGTCGAGCGCACAACCGAGTTTTGTGCCAATCACAATATACCCGTGGAAAACTGCGGGAAGCTGCTGGTGGCCACCACGCCTGCAGAGCAGGATCGGATGATGGCTTTGTACGAGCGCTGCCATGAGAATGGTATTGACGTGGAACTGCTCGACCAAGCGCAGTTAAAACTGGCAGAGCCCAATATCACAGGGCTCGGGGCCATTTATGTGAAAACGACGAGTATAGTGGATTATCGTTTAGTCACAGAGCACATGGCGGAAGAGTTTAAAGCTATGGGTGGGCAGGTGAGCCTGCGTACCCGGGTTACTGCACTAGCAGAAAATGACGAAGAAGTGCAGGTCACTTGTGAGTCAGATGGTCAGACAATGCAGCTTAACACCCGTTTTCTGATCACCTGCAGCGGTTTGATGGCGGACCGGCTCACCAAAATGCTGGATATCGAGACCGATTTTCAGATCGTGCCTTATCGTGGTGAATATTACCGCCTGGATCAGAAGCACAATCAAGTCGTCAATCATCTCATTTATCCGATTCCGGATCCGGAGCTACCGTTTCTCGGTGTCCATCTGACCAGAATGATCGATGGTTCCGTCACGGTTGGCCCTAATGCCGTTCAAGGCTGGAAACGAGAAGGTTATGGTAAGGTGAATGTCAGCTTGCGTGACAGCCTCGAAATGCTGACTTTCCCGGGATTCTGGAAAGTCAGCATGAAACACCTCAGCTCGGGGCTCGCTGAGCTAAAAAACTCATGGTGGAAGCGCGGTTATCTGAAAATGGTGAATAAATACTGCCCATCGATTCAGGTGTCGGATCTTAAACCTTATCCCGCTGGTATCCGGGCTCAGGCAGTGCTGAGTGACGGGACCTTAGTGCATGACTTTCTGTTTGCCGAGAGTACGCGCAGTCTCCACGTTTGCAACGCACCATCACCTGCGGCTACGTCTGCTCTGCCGATAGGAGAGTATATTTGTCAGCGTATTAACGACAAAGTCGCCGCGCTTTAACGGATTATCGTCTCTAGGGATGTTCGGTGGAGCATCCCACTTTTGTTAATCTTCGAGTATCGACTCTAGAAAATTGTTAATGGTGTGTTAAGTTTAAACCGTCAGTTTTGGTTACGGTTTCGAATATGCACAACCTTATTACCCATCCCGAGTGGCTGTTACTCGCACTTGCTCCTGTTTTTTTCGTTTTCATGCTTGCGGAATATGTGCTGGGGCAGAGAAAAGGCCGTTTGCCCGCTTCAGCGGCGTATCGTTGGCCGGAACTGTTATGTAACCTTGTCCTGGCTGGCCTGCATCAGGGAGCGGATTTATTAGCAGGGCTGCTGATCGCGCATCTTTATCTTTGGGTGTTTGGCTGGCGTCTTTTCGATATTGACATGACGCTCTGGAGCTTTCTTCTGCTGATGGTTTTGCAGGACTTATGCTACTACTGGTTTCACCGCGCGAGCCACCGTATTCGTTGGATGTGGGCAGCTCACGTTGTGCACCACAGTTCTGAGCGTATGAACTTCAGTACGGCATTTCGTCAGAGTCTGATGTACCCACTCGCTGGTATGTGGGTATTTTGGATGCCGTTGGTGGTGCTGGGCTATCCGCCGGAGTGGGTGGTGTTTGTCGTCCTGCTCAATCTTGGGCTGCAATTCTTTGTTCATACGCAATGGATTCGTTCACTCGGTCCGCTGGAATGGGTACTGAACACGCCATCACATCATCGCGTACATCATGGCCGAAACCCACAGTACATTGACAAAAATTACGCAGGCATTCTGATCATCTGGGATCGCCTGTTTGGAACGTTTGTCCCCGAGCGTGAGCCTGTTGTTTATGGGATTACCAAGCCAGTACACAGTGTAAATCCACTGGTGGTTACGTTCAGTGAATGGCGTGATATGTTCAGAGATCTGACCTTGCCGGGACAAACTGTAAAACAAAAGCTCGCGATAATCTGTCGCCCGCCAAGCGATAAACCGAGTACGTCAGAGCGAGATCACAGCCCTGACGAGGCGTGAGTGTATTTTACCAGCCGGATCGCATCGTGACGGCGGTGAACATCCAGCTTCTTGTACAGTTTATAGACGTGCGTTTTTACCGTACTTTCCGCTAAAAACAGCTGATTTGCGATTTCCTGGTTGGTCTTGCCATGGGAGAGTAAATCGAGAATTTGGCGCTCACGGTTGGTGAGTTGGTCGTATCTGAAGTTATTGAATACTCCCGGGTCTCGATAGAAATGGACCATTTGTTCCAGACAACGTCGGGGTAGCCACAAACCGCCGTTCATGATGTAAGTGACGCTCTCTGTGAGGTGCTCGACCGACGCGCTCTGATAAAGTATTCCTCTTAAGGATCGCCAGCGGATAAACAGCTCGTTCAACTCACCCTCTGGGATATTGTGAACCAGTATATGGACGCCCAACAGATCAAAATCTGGCAGGCTGTCGCTGTCCGTCAACTCGACAAGATAGTGATAATCCAGCAGCACCAGGTCAATCATGAAGCTGCTACTCAGGCGGTTCAACTGCTCTGCGCTGCATGTTTGGATATTTAACTGTGTTATCGAAGCCAACTGTTGTTCAATGAGGCTGCTTTGCAGACTCTTTTCCGTCAAGATGACGAGTGTTCTAATAGTCATTTTTTATACCCGGAGCTCAGTAATCTTTAGGTTGAAAACTGCTTGTTCCGACAATATGCACATACACATACTGCTCCAGATCAAGTATATGCGACGGGCACAATATCGCAGTATGAACCCCAAAAATCTAACCCCCAGATGAGATTAGGAATTTCCAGTAGTTCTTAGTGATTAGGCGTGAATTGAGCTAAACTCAACGTTAGTCCTAAGTGGCTTAGGGAAATGCCTGAAAACTCGCACTCATTGTGTTATTGATTGAATATTGAGCCAAGACGAATTGACCGCCGAAGTGGTAATTGAGCGGTGCAAAGTGCCAATTCTGTCATACTAACTTTCCGCTACCTTTCATACTTCACTACAAATTTGCACAATTTTCCTTTCTATCTCATTGATTTTTGGTCTCTTGATTTTGTTTCTATCACCTTGTTGCACAGAAATTGGCGTCAGTGACGAGTATGTCTTATTTGTAAGACTTTCAAACCTAACAGCGTACCTATAATCAGCTTGCCTGAGGGCAAAAGGATGTAGTTCATAGTTGATACAAACATGGAGATAAGATCATGCAACTAAAACAATCTGCAATCGCACTGTTGGTTACTTCGCTGTTTATTTCTGGTGGCGCGCTGGCTTACGGTGGCAGTCAAGGAAGTGACGGTGGCGACATTGACGATAGCTACAATCAGGAAAACGGCAGCAACAATCATTTCCACAGCAACAATGGTGATGATAACAACACCATCAGCACCAATGATGGTAATGACGGTAATACCTGGACTTCTCTGTCCAATGAACAAACGTTCATGAATGAGCAGTCCTGGTCGAACAAACAGTCACTTGAAATCAGCGTTGATATGGACACCGTCGTTGCTCAGAATGATCTGAGTGGTGAAGTGTCCGACACGTCAGTCAGTTACGGTGCAACCAGCTCACCAGCTCAAAGCCGTGGTCGTGGACACGGACACGACAACAGTGAAGAGTGCTGTGGTGGTCTGACTGTGAATCACAGTAACTCACTGGGTGGTTTCAACAGTGCGGCAGGTATCAGCACCGTGGCACAAAATGCAGGTAACAATTCGTTGATCCAGCAAGCTGTGTCTACCAACGCATCTGTGTTTACCGACTAATCTAGCAGCATAGCAGGAGTAAGCGATGCGTATTGCACTACTCGCCTTGAGTGCGATGGCTGCGCTATCCGCTAGTGCCGATGATATTGTGATGGCCGATATGGAACTGTCCGAAGCAGTCATGGACAGTTCCAGAGGCGGCCAATATTACATCGACATCGAGAATGTAACAGCGTCCTCTGAAATTAATGGGGTGAGTGCTGGCAACATTGCGAATAACACTGTGACCGGGAACAACATACTTTCAGCGGGTGCGCTGGCGGAAAGCTCGGGAATCAACAGTGTGATTCAAAATAGTGGCAACAACGTGCTGATACAAAACTCAACGGTCGTAAACCTGACACTCAAGTGATATGAACATTTGGCGTTACTCAATTTGGCCGATGCTGATGCTGTCAGCATCTGCCTATTCTCTGGACTTTCTCCCCAGTCGCGGACAATACACCGTGCCGGTAAAAAGCTACAAAGAAATGCTGTTTGGTGATGTCTTTCGTCAACAGTACGACTTTAGTTGTGGCTCGGCGGCATTGGCTTCTCTATTGACATTCCATTACGAGACACCTTCCTCCGAACAGGATATCTTCAAAGTGATGTTCGACCATGGCGATCGCACTTTGATCGAAAAGCAAGGGTTTTCTCTATTGGATATGAAAAAGTATTTGGAGTCACTCGGTTTTCGTTCGGATGGGTTCAGAATAGGGCTGGATAAAATCCGTGACGTAGGGGTGCCCGGCATTACGCTGGTGAACTTCGACGGCTACCTGCATTTTGTGGTGATAAAGGGAATGAACTCAGAATCCGTGATCCTGGGCGATCCGTCCAGAGGGACCATGAAGATGAGTATTGAACGTTTTAAGCAGCATTATCAGGGAGTGATTCTGTTGATTCGCACTCATGCTGAAGTGGGGCGTTCCAATTTCATTACCAGTGACGAATACGCGATCTACACGCCGTCACCACTCGACACAGGTGTGCATAGGGAGTCACTAGGCATTTTCAGCATCACCTTACCAGAAGCGGGTGAGTATTAGCCATTGAGGACAGCGACATGAGATATTGGAAAATACTCAGTGGATTGTCTGTACTACTGTCAACCATGCCCGCGTATGCCAGTGAGTTTTATGCGGATGTCTTGATGGAGGAAGGAACCCACCTTACCCCGGTGGCGAGCGATACACTCTCGTCATATCGAGGCGGATTCAGGCTGAAGAACGATTACGTAATCAACATCGGCCTGAGTATCACAACGTCGATAAATGGAATGACGTTGTTTAATACCCGTATTGCTCACCTGATGATTCAAAACGGTAACTTAAAGCGTGTACCGACACCCAAAACACCCGACTCTCGTGTTGAGGGCCCGGACGTGTCGTCCGGCGGCGTGGTTAACGTTGTTCAGGTAGGAGAGGGCAACAGTGTCGAAGAGGCTCCGGTTGTGCCTGTTGTCGAGTCAATCACCAACCCTGCGATGCCGATTGACTCCGGTACGGGAAATACGACACCTACAGTCGTCAACACCAGTACGATCACCAATATTATCCAGAATACACTGGATAACAGCGTGCTCGGGTTAAATACTGTGGTGGATATTGATGCCCAGGTAGGCGACGTCATCAAACAGATTCAGGTGAATCAAAAGTTGGATGACGCCATCCTTTCAAGCTTCTACTGATCAGAACGTAAATGGCACCCTCACTGTTAATTGAAAGTCGGGGGTGTCTTCTGTCAATCCCGCCTGCGCATTCACATTCAGTGAGGTCTTGGGACTAAAAGCGTAATTCACACCAAAGTTAATGGTGTCGAGCTGCAGCATCTTCGCATCGTCATTTTCGCTACCGTCTATCTTACTTTTCAGTATGGTTTTATGACTTAAACCCAGTGTAAAGGAGAGATCTGGGTTGATGGCAAAACCGAGCCCGGCGCCGAGTGCAATGGTGTCACCAAGATCCACTTCAACTCGGGTTCCGTTAACCGAGACATCATCTTTAAAGTTGTAGATGTAACTGAGACTGGCGAACAGAACGGCAGGGTCGGATGGATACAACATGGAGATAGATGGTTCAACACTCCAGAATCCGGAGCCAGTAGGCACTTCTTTAAACGTATTGTCGTTGGGATCGATGTCGACCTCATAAGGGGATTTGCCAGTGTCCGATTTAACGGTTAATCCTCCGACCCAGTAGGGCGTGCTATTAAAGTTGAATTGATGCCGCACTGCCAGTTCGATGTCGCCCAATCCACCACCATCTAATGTGGTATTGATGGTGTTGTCAGCGGCTCCGTCTTGAATTGGGCGCGTGGAGACCTGATCGTTTCGATAGACATACGGCAAGCGGATCTCAATTTCAGTATCGTCAAACAAGCCGTAACGGGCCGATAAGCCGGCAGTAATGGTTGTACGATCGGAATCAGAGACTTCTATTCGACCGACCAGAAGAGTAGGAAGAATGGTGTAACCAACGACGGAGACTTTGTTGGAAGAGTTTTGTGTGTAGCTTAATGACGCATCAAACGCGAATTGGCCCTTTGGGGTCAGGACGCCGGAACGGACAAAAACGTCGTTAACCGTTTGAGGGCGTTTGGCAATGTCAGACTCTTCGGCTGCCAGTGACGAGGCAGAAAAACAAAGCAGAGGGAGTACATATATTGTTTTCGTTGTCCTTAACATAACTTAGCCTTATGAGGTTGTGAGGTCACACTTAAACTTAGTTACAGCAAGGTGGAAATACACTTCACCTATTAGTTTTGTTGTATATGGATTCTCAAAAAATAGAAGCAAATTTGTCTTGAATATGAAGCATAAAAAAGCCCCCAGTGTTGGGGGCCGAGGTTAGTTATCGTCGTGATATTTGGTTAGCTTTTGCTGGTGGTAAATTCTGCCACCGCCGCGTCCATATCCCGGGCCTGACGTGATACTTCATCCACCTCCACCAAGCACTGCTGAGCAGAGTGCATGTTGTTTTCCGAGATGGTATTGAGTTCGGTGATCGACTCACTGACCTGATTCATCACGATGCCTTGTTCTTCAATTGCAGACGCAATTCGCTCTGAGTTGGCCTGAATGTTTTCCATGTCGTGAATAATTTGGCTCAGGCTGTCATCGAGCTTCTGGGAAGCATCAAGTGTTTCATGGCCTTGCTGGTTACATTGATTGATGTCATCAACCACTTGAGACATTTGATGTTGAATCGCCGAAACCACCTTGGTGATTTCTTCTGTCGACTGATGTGTACGGCTGGCAAGCGCACGCACTTCATCGGCCACCACGGCAAATCCGCGGCCTTGCTCACCAGCACGAGCCGCTTCAATTGCCGCGTTCAGTGCCAATAAATTAGTTTGCTCTGCAATATCCTGAATGATATTGACCGCGCCGCCAATTTGCGCCACATGATCATTAAGTGATGAGATCGAATTTTGGCTGTCTTCCAATGTGGCAGACAGTTGGCCGATATTGCTTACGGTGGACTCGACGACCGTTCGGCCATTCTGAGCGTTCACAGACGCCTGCTGGACACCTTCGACCGCAACTGACGTGCTTTCAGATATCTCGCTGATGGTCGCGACCATTTCCTGAACGGCTGTTGCCATGGATGTGGTGTGATCAGCCTGAATGTGGAACTGTTCAATCACACTCTGCAACTCACCGTGCATAGTTTCGGTGTTGCTGGATAGCTGGCCCGCTTTCGTTTGAGTGCCCGAAATCAGTCCTTCCAGTTTTTCCAGCAAGCGGTTGAAGTAAGTGCCGATCGAAGCGAGTTCATCTTTCCCTTTTAGGTTAGCACGCATGCCGACGTTGTTGGTTCGGGCGATTTCCTGAATGGTATTGAGCAGAAACGCAACCTGAAGGTTGATGGAGCGCGAGATCCAGTAAATGAAACCTGCGATAAGTACCACGATAATACCGACAATCGCTGTTTTCATCGTCGATACTTGTTGGTTATTCGCGTCAATTTGCTCATTCAGCTTGGTAGAAAAGTCGCTGAACTGCTTTTCTACCGAGTGCGATCGGGTACGTGCTTCTCCGAGCAAGCCCTGGTCATATTTGAGGCCAATCACTTGTTTTTGCGCAACCAGTGCATTTGCTGTTTTCAGAAATTGTGGGGCTGGGACGTCGGTCAACAATTGAGCGTCCAGCTCTCCAGCTTCCACTTTTTCATCAAATTCAAAGAGCTTGACCAGGTCTTCGCTGCCAAGTCGTGATTCCAGTGCTGAGAAAGCCGTATAGTAGTCATTTCTGAGTGCTTGATCCGCCTTCAGGCCCAGCGTTTGATACCCGGCCACCAACTGCTGAAAACTTTTTTGGTAGGAAAGGATATCAGTACGCAGTTGTTGACTGGATGGCAACTTGTGTTCACTCAGTAACCCAGAAAGTTCACTTTCAAGGCTTAAAAACGTGGTAATATTTTTTTCGAATTTATCCAGATATTTGGCGTCGTGGCGAAGCAGGAAGTCTTTTTCATTACGACGAAGATTGAGAAGACGAATTTCTAATTTGTCGACAAGTTGAGTGGCTTGGCTCAGTTCTCCGGTGGTTTGAGTGAAGTGGGTTGTAGCTCCCACGAGAAACGCAATTCCCAAAATAGCAATCACACCCAATGAATACAACTTTTGCTTAATATTCATGAGATTACCTTAAGTCTGATGAAAGAATATCTGACGTGAATTATTATGTTTTTTGATGATACTACGCACTATTCATGGTTCTATCAATATATGCTGTGCTGAAAAATAACTTTAGCACCATATGTAATTGTATTATCTGGTACTTTTGTGTAATAAAAAACTACAGAAATATGACAATTGTTCCAGAATGCCAAATTTAACAATAAACCGACGGGAGATAACATGACCCTCGAACTTGCCAAATACAAAGGCCTTATTTTTGATATGGATGGCACGCTGCTTGATACCATGCCTGCGCACCTCGCTGCGTGGGCTAAAACCGCCGAGCATTTTCAGTTTCCCTTTGATCAAGTATGGCTGCACAGTTTGGGTGGTATGCCGAGCTTTAAAATTGCGAATGAAATCAATCGTAAGTATCACATGAACCTGCTACCTAGTGAGGTCTCACGTTTCAAAATGGATGCTTTTGCCAGCATCAATACGCCCCCGGCGCTCATTGCGTGTACGACTGAGATTCTGGAGCAGTATATGGGTCACAAAAAGATGGCAGTTGGCACTGGGAGCCAGAGGGAGAGCGCGCTGCGTCTGCTCGACAATGCCCGCCTACTGGACAAGCTGCAAGTCGTGGTGTCTGCCACCGATGTGCAGGACCACAAGCCTTCGCCAGACACGTTTCTCCTTGCGGCTGAGAAATTAGGCCTCAAAGCGAGTGACTGCGTTGTGTTTGAAGACACGGAACTGGGCAAAAGCGCAGCCCATAACGCAGGTATGGACTGCTTCATGGTAGAAAACGAACAACTGGTGTTTTATCCGGTGTCGCAATCGATCCTATAGAAGTCGTTAGGCTTCTCGGGTTAGGGTTAAGATCACGTCGCGATGTTGAGGATAGCGATTGAGTAAGCCATTCCGATCGTAAAGCGTGAAATCCTCAAATGTAAAACCAGGTGATACCATGCAGCCAACGAGCGAGAAGCCAGGCTGATTCATCGCAGAACCAAAAACATATCCTTTCGGTACGAGTACCTGAGGCTGTTCACCGCGTTCAATATCCAGACCGAGTTGCTGAGTGGTCAGTTGCCCCTCTGGATCAATCATATAAATAGTCAGCGACTCTCCTGCATGGAAATACCACATTTCATCGGCGGTCAGTTGGTGAAAATGAGAGACTTCTCCGGTACGCAGCAAAAAGTAAATGCTGCTCCAGAGTGGGCGGTTTTCATCAAACGGTGTGTCGGAACGAAACGATGAGCAGTAATAGCCGCCCTCTACGTGTGGTTGAAGATTAAGATGGTCTATGAAGTATTCGGCGCTTTGCATGTGGCAGTTCTCTTTTAGATACAAGATTATACTGAGAAGTTTACCTGAGACTGACGCGCTCACACAGAGCGTATGCACAAAAGGTGACAGGCACACCAAATCGGTGAAGATGGTGAACCAAGTTGGTGCGTGCTCTTTAACTTGTGTGGAGTTGATTTTATTAACTTTATGAAATATTTGAAAATTATAATAGAGAATAGGTTGGCAATCATTTTGCTTTAACCTATTTAACAATGAACTCGTACTGCAGTTCACTACACCGACGTCACAGGCAACGAAGCCTCTCCGTTAAGGAGGGGCTTTTTTTTGCCTCAGAGAAAGGAATCGAGCATGACACAACAAATAATCCATTCGACCTGCCCGTATTGCGGCGTGGGCTGCGGAGTGACGATACAACAACAAGGCATTAAAGGTGACACTGACCATCCTGCCAATCAGGGCGCACTTTGTGTGAAAGGTTCGGCGCTGAAGGAGAGTCTCCAAATGCCGAGTCGTCTGCTGTATCCCAGGCTGAATGGTGTCGAGATCAACTGGTCTGATGCGATTGAGACCGTGCGTGAAAAGATCACGGATGCGATTAAACACTATGGCCCGGATTCTGTCGCGATGTACGTCTCGGGTCAGTTACTGACCGAGGATTACTATGTAGCCAATAAGTTCATGAAGGGGTTTGTCGGTTCTGCCAATATTGATACGAACTCAAGGTTGTGCATGTCCTCGGCGGTGGCTGCGCATTGTAAGGCTTTTGGTGAAGATGTCGTGCCAGTGAGTTACGACGATTTGGACAAGGCGGATTTAATTGTTATCACCGGCGCCAACACTGCCTGGACTCATCCGGTGATTTTTCGTCGAATTCAACAAGCGCGTGAACAAAATCCTAACCTCAAACTGGTGGTGATTGATCCCCGCCGCACCGTTACAGCGGAGCAAGCCGATTTACATATTCCGATCGGTAACGATGATGACGTCGCTCTGTTCAATGGGTTGTTACGCTACTGCTGCGATCATCAGGCGGTTGATGAAGCTTTTATTGCTGAGCATACGGAAGGCTTTGAAGCTTTGCTGGCCGAGGTTGAAAAAGCGCATTATCAGTTGGATGTGCTGAGTCAACAGTTGGGCGTGAGTGAGTCGATTCTCGGGACTTTCTTTCACTGGTTCGCATCGTCTCACGCTGCCATTACGTTGTTCTGCCAGGGAGTTAATCAATCCACATCGGGTGTCGACAAAGGCAATGCCATCATCAACCTGCACCTTGCAACCGGACAGATCAATCGTTGTGGCAGTGGTCCGTTTTCGATTACCGGTCAACCGAATGCGATGGGAGGACGCGAAGTTGGCGGTCTGGCGAATCAGTTGGCCGTGCACCGGGGATTTACTTCTGAAGACATCAGCGCTGTAGCGCAATTCTGGCAGGCACCCAATGTGGCAACCCAGCCGGGTCTGAAAGCGGTTGACCTGTTCAGCGCTGCAGAGCGAGGCGAGATCAAAGTGTTGTGGATTATGGCCACCAATCCGGCGGTATCGATGCCGGATAACCAGCAAGTACGACGCGCGTTAGAAAAGTGTGACTTTGTCATTGTGTCGGATATTACCGCGGACACTGATACCGCGCGTTACGCCGATCTGCTGCTACCGGCCTCTGGGTGGGGAGAAAAGCACGGGATGGTGACCAATTCAGAGCGGCGCCTTTCTCGCCAGCGACAATTTTTGCCAGCGCCTGGGGAAACCCGGCCTGACTGGTGGCAAATTGCACGAGTCGGCAGTGCTTTATGTGACTATTTGGGCGTCGCGGATGCGTTTGATTATTCTACGCCCGCCCAGATCTTTCGTGAGTTTGCGGCGATGACCGGACTCAATAGCGGCACGCCGTTAAAGTTGGATTTATCACAGTTTGCGCACTTGAGCGACGAAGCGTACGACAATTGGCTTCCTTGGCAGTGGGGAGGCAATAAACCTTTTGGTGATCATCATTTTTCAACCGATACCGGCAAGGCTCGCTTTGCAGTGACCGTGCCCTGCGTGCGCCGGTCTGATTTGTGGTTAAACACGGGCCGTCAGCGTGACCAGTGGCATACTATGACTCGTACCGGACACATTGCACAATTGAGCGCGTCTGAAGTGCAACCGACACTGTATCTAAATGCGCTGACAGCTGAAAGTTATGCCATCAAATCAGGTCAACTGGTCGAGCTTGAACAGGGCGATACTTCTATTCTGGCCATTGCGGAGTTGGACAATGCTCTGAGTGACCAGCAGTTGTTTATGTCCATGCACTGGGCGGGGCGCTATGGTGGCCAAAGCCAGATCAATGCTGTGGTGCAAGCATGCACGGATCAGCAGTCGGGGCAGCCCGCGTTTAAATCATCTTCAGTCAGCCTCAGTCAAGTAAAAGCGAAAACCTATGGCATGTATCTGGGAAGTCGGGCGGATTTTTCTCTGTGCACCTACGCATCACTGCAACAGGAACGCAACGGTCAGATATGGCGGTTTGTGGACAGGGAAGAGCGAAACATTGAGGATTTTCAACGTCAGCTCACTCAGCGTCGTTTGGTATTAGAATTAGAAACCGGCTGGCTGGGAATCGATTGCACCATCCACGGCGAGCATCCTGAAGTGGCGGCTATTTTGATGTTGTCAGGTAAGCCGATCAAAACGGACTATCAAGCGCTGCTGTCGTTACTTGGGATGCCTCTTGATATCGGTCGACTATTGTCCATTTGTATGGCCACGCAGCAGGCAAAGCTGATCTGTAGCTGTTACCGTGTCACTGATTGGCAGATTAAGCGGGCGCTTGAGTCGAAAGAGTGTGTTGACCTGAAGCAGTTGCAGACGTTACTCAAATGCGGTACCAACTGTGGCTCCTGTTTACCGGAACTCAAACAATGGGTGCAAACTTGTCAGACATCGCTTGTCACAAATGAAGAGGAGCGCCACGCATGACACAGCGATCTTTGGATGGTTTCTTTTCAGGAGACTTCTCTAGTCACACTGACTGGTATCAGCGTACGCTACCATCAAAACCGAAAACGCAGCCCCAAGCGGGTCGTGTGACGTTGGTTGGAGCCGGACCTTGCGATCCGGAACTACTGACTCTCAAGGCGCTAAAAGCGATTCAGCAGGCGGATGTTGTGATCTATGACCGACTGGTTGGCCGCGACATACTCGAGTTTGCCGATCCCGATGCGGAAATGATCTACGTGGGGAAACGCTGCGGCAGGCCAAGTATGTCTCAGGAAAGTATTAACGCCGAATTAGTGCGTCAAGCGAAAGCAGGAAAACAGGTCGTCCGTCTTAAAGGTGGTGATCCGTTTGTATTTGGTCGAGGGGGCGAAGAAGCATTAGCGCTGGTGTCGGCTAACGTGGCCTACCAGGTTATTCCCGGCATTACGGCGGCCTTGGGCTGTGCCGCGAGTTCCCTGATTCCCCTGACTCACCGGGAAGTGTCGCGCAGTGTAACTTTGGTGACAGGACAGGTTGTGACGGGGTCACTTCCTGCGTGGGCTGAATTGGTGGCATCGGGACAAACCTTAGTGTTTTACATGGGGTTGGAAAAAGCAGCGCAGATTCAACAGGGACTGATGGCGCACGGTCTTAGCAGTTCAACCCCGGTGGCGATTATCGGTAAAGGGTGCAGTGCAACGCAGGAAGTACACACATTGTCTCTCGAAACGCTTGAAAAACATGCGCTTGAATTGAAAGGGCTGAGTCCGGCGTTGATCATTTTAGGTGATGTCGTCAAACTGCGAGCAGCCTTATTGCATAATGCTGAGTTGCTGCAATCTGTACAGGAAGACGTATGAGTTCCATTTTAGAGTGTATCCGCACTGTTGGGCGCGGAGAGCGTGGCCGTAAACCATTAACATTTGAACAAGCGTACCAGGTGATGGATGAGTATCTGGATGGCCTATGTGATGACGATCAGATGGCCATGCTGATGATGTTAATCCGTGTTCAGAACGAGACAAAAGAAGAGATTGCCGGTTTCGTCAAAGCTTTCCAAAAACGTTTGCCGGTGGTCGGCGCGGATATCGACTGGCCGTGCTATGCAGGTAAGCGTGAGAGTGCCGGGCCGCCGTGGCATCTTTTAGCGGCGCGGATCCTAGCTGACAACGGGTATCGTATCCTGATGCATGGCTATCAGGACAATACGACCCTACGCGAGCATGCCGAATCGTATTTATCCAGATTCAACGTTGCGGTGGCGCACAGCGCGGAACATGCTCAAAACCTGTTGGCCAATGACAATCTGGTTTACCTGCCGCTTGCTCAGTTTGCTCCACAAGCTGAAACCATGATTGGCTGGAAAAAACGGTATGGTTTACGTACGCCAATCAACACAGTAGTTCGTGCTTTAAATCCAGGCGGCGCAAGGCTGGGTTTGCGGGGCAGTTTTCACCCTGGATTTCAACAACTGCACGCCGAAGTGGAAAGTCTGATTGGTCAGCATAGCGAATCTGTTGTCTCATTCAAAGGTGTGTCGGGTGAATCGGAATACAATCCCAAAGTCAGTCAAACGGTTTGGCTGAGCCACCAAGGTAACGTCAGTTCGTGTTACTGGTCTGAACAAATGCTGACAGAGGTTCCGGCGCCCGTTCAATGTCCATTTGCAACGGCCGAATCGGATCTCGGGCTGATGGCCAACACCATTATTTCAACTATGGCAGTTGTGTTGTTCGCAGAGATGCAGGATCGCGACAGCGCCTATGCTCAGGCGTTTGAGTACTGGAAGCATTACTGCAACGCTTAAACTCTTCACTCTGGCACATTCCTTGAAGTTACTGAGATAAATGACCAGTTAACTACAAGGAATGTGTATGGCCAGACAAATCAATCCAACCTCGTTGATTATCTGCTGCGAACATGCCAAAGAGCAGGCGCAGTTGCGTACTCAATTGGTGAAAAACTATGATCAGATCTTAACCTGCCGACTTGCGCAATTAGAGCTTTTGTTGGATAGGGAACCGACGGCCCGGTTGTTAGTGCATTGGTATGCGCCGTGTGCGGAACTGAGATCCATCGTCGAAGTTTGCCGGCAACGCAAAGTGCCGCTGTTATTACTGATAAAATCCATTTCTACATTAAATTTCAAATCGTTAGAAGAGCCATCTGACTATGTGTTGTTGCCGCATTCAATGGAAGGTGAGTTGAGTGTTTGGCTGGAATACGCTGCTCGGGTACGCGTGAGATATCAGAAAATGTGCGATGAAATCGCATCGCTGAACACTAAAATCGAAGACAGAAAAGTGATTGAACGTGCCAAAGGTCTGATTATGAAAATGCATAAGATGGACGAAGAGTCGGCCTATCAGGCCATGCGGAATTCCGCGATGAAGACCAGTCAGCCTCTCAGCCAGATTGCTAAAAACATCCTGACGACACTGGAAACGCTCGGCTAATGAGTTACTACTTTGGGGTTAGGGTATTTTTTTTGACCTTGGTGCAGAGCGCACCATAAGCAAGCGTCAATGGCAGCAATATGACATTAGCTTCTATTAAGCTATTGAATTTAATTGGTAAAATACTTGGCACGTTACTTGGAATGTAAAGAGTAAGGAAACAAACGCAATTTCACAATCAGAATCAAACGTAACTTAAAACCTGTCAACGGCGGCAAGATTTAAGAGCAAAGGCGCTACCGCAAATATTGCGGTAGCGCCTTTTTGTTTGAATAAATCAAAGGGAGCATTGAGATGAAATATTTGAAAATGATTCGGGGACATTGGATAGCAGCCACGTTAGCTGGTGTTATCGCTACGTCTTCATGGGCTTCGCCACTAGGTGAGCCGGAACTAGAGGACTTAAAGTTCGGCTTTATCAAACTGACCGATATGGCGCCTTTAGCGGTGGCATATGAAAAAGGTTTCTTTGAGGATGAGGGCCTCTACGTCACGCTCGAAGCTCAGGCGAACTGGAAAGTACTGTTGGACCGCGTCATTGATGGTGAGTTGGATGGCGCTCACATGCTGGCAGGACAACCTTTGGGGGCGACGATAGGCATTGGTACCCAGGCGCAGGTCATCACCGCGTTCAGTATGGATCTAAACGGCAACGCAATCACCGTCTCCAACGATACCTGGCAGCAAATGAAGCCACACATTCCAAAGCAGGCTGACGGCAAACCACAGCATCCAATCAAAGCGGACGCGCTAAAGCCAGTGGTGAGTAGCTTCCGAGACAAAGGAAAGCCGTTCAATATGGGTATGGTGTTCCCGGTCTCTACTCACAATTACGAATTGCGCTACTGGCTCGCGGCGGGTGGCATTCATCCGGGCTATTACGCGCCGAAAACCGGGGACAACAGCGGGCAATTGAAAGCCGATGTCTTGTTGAGTGTCACGCCGCCCCCACAAATGCCATCCACCATGGAGGCGGGCACTATCCAAGGTTATTGCGTGGGCGAACCCTGGAACCAACAAGCGGTGTTTAAAGGCATAGGTGTGCCTGTCGTCACCGATTACGAGATCTGGAAAAACAACCCAGAGAAAGTGTTTGGTGTATCGAAAGCTTGGGCGGAGAAATACCCGAATACTCACATTCGTGTTGTTAAAGCATTGATTCGCGCGGCTCACTGGCTGGACGCTCACAACAATGTGAATCGTGCAGAAGCGGTCAGCCTACTTGCCAAAAGCGAGTATGTCGGCGCAGATGCCGAGGTGATCGCCAATTCAATGACCGGCACCTTCGAGTATGAAAAAGGCGACAAACGTGAAGTGCCTGATTTCAATGTGTTCTTTCGCCACAATGCGACGTACCCCTATTACAGTGATGCCATCTGGTACTTAACCCAAATGCGTCGCTGGGGACAGATTCCGCAGGCTAAACCTGATGCGTGGTATATGGATATCGCCAAGCAGGTGTACCGTCCTGATATCTATCAACAGGCTGCGTTGTCACTGATTCAAGACGGAGTATTCAGCGCTGCGGACTTTCCGGATTTTTCTGAAGAAGATGGCTTCCGCGCCCCGCAGACTCATTTCATCGATAACGTTGTGTACGACGGTCATCGGCCAAACGAGTACCTCAACCAGTTTTCTATCGGCCTGAAAGGGGACGATCAGGTGTAACGCGTCTGGTGAGAACCTTGGTTTACATCGCCAGACCCCAAAAAAGGATACGACTATGTCGAGTAATGTAATCGCTCTGTTTCCAGGCAGTGGTGCGGTGGTCAGTCGCAGCAAAGCGCTGCTCCTGCCAGTGATTGGTATTGTGATGTTTTTGATGATGTGGCATCTGGCCGCACGAGAGGTACATACCTCATTGGGTACGCTCCCCGGGCCCGCTCAGACGTTTACCCAGTTGAGCCATTTGGTAGACGAACACTGGCGTGAGCGCGAAAAAGCACAGGCATTCATTGAACGTCAGGAAAAGCGTAACGCCGCAAAATTGGCTAAAGATCCACATGCGGAAGTTCGGATTCGGCCATACACCGGCAAACCAACGTATTTTGACCAAATCGTCACGAGTTTGTTTACCGTTGCGTGCGGCTTTGTGTTGGCTTCATTGATTGCGATACCGCTTGGTATTGTGCTTGGGTTGAACCAAGGGCTTTATCAGGCATTTAACCCCATCATACAACTGCTGAAGCCGGTCTCTCCTCTGGCGTGGTTGCCGATTGTCACCATGGTGGTCAGTGCCACGTACGTGAGTGACGATCCCATGTTCGCCAAATCGTTTGTTAATTCGCTGTTTACAGTGGCGTTATGCAGTTTGTGGCCAACATTGATCAATACCGCCGTAGGGGTTACCAGTGTCGATAAAGATTTGCTTAACGTGAGCAAGGTATTGCAGCTCTCTTGGTGGAAGCATATCAGAACCATTGTTTTGCCATCGGCGGTACCGATGATTTTTACTGGCCTTAGGTTGTCGTTGGGGATTGCCTGGATGGTATTGATTGCCGCCGAAATGCTCGCACAAAACCCCGGGCTGGGTAAGTTTGTTTGGGATGAATTCCAAAATGGCAGCTCGGCGTCTTTGGGGCGGATCATGGTAGCCGTGATTACTATCGGATTGATCGGTTTGTTGCTCGACCGAGGCATGTTGCAGTTGCAGAAATGGATGTCGTGGGACAAACAACAGGAACTTCGTTAATGGCAAGGAGGCCGTTATGTCAAAACCTTATCTCGATTTGACTCAGCTAGGGATGCGCTTTCCCACCAAACAAGGGGAGTTCGTCGCGCTGAAAAATGTCAACCTCGATATCAACAAAGGGGAATTCATCTCTCTGATCGGTCATTCCGGCTGTGGGAAATCAACTGTGCTGAATTTGGTGGCAGGGCTGTTAATGCCCACCGATGGCGGCGTGATCCTGGATGGACATGAAGTCGCAGGACCAGGGCCAGAGCGCGCCGTGGTGTTTCAGAATCACTCATTGTTGCCATGGCTGAGCGTGTATCAGAACGTCGAGTTAGCCGTTAAACAGGTCAACAAAGGGAGATCCACTGCGCAAGTGAAGTGTGAAACCGAGCATTATCTGGACTTAATTCAGATGCAGCACGCAGCCAACAAACGTCCGGATGAAATTTCTGGGGGTATGAAGCAGCGAGTCGGCATCGCACGGGCGCTCGCACTCAAACCAAAAGTCTTGTTGATGGACGAGCCCTTTGGCGCGCTGGACGCTCTGACGCGTGCACATCTCCAGGATGCTTTGATGCGCATCCAGGCCGATCTCAACAGCACCGTCATCATGATTACTCATGACGTTGATGAAGCAGTTCTGCTATCCGACAAAATCGTCATGATGACTAATGGTCCGGCGGCCACCGTCGGTGAAGTACTGAATATTCAACTGGAACGCCCCAGAAACCGAGTCGCATTGGCCGATGATTTGACGTATCAGAGTTATCGCCAGAGTGTGCTGCGTTTCCTGTATGAAAAACAGTCCAAACAAGAAGCGGCAGAGAGTGTGCCGTTGGTGAAAACGGCATAGGAGCAAGATGATGGAACATATTGTAATTGTCGGCAACGGCATGGTAGGGCACCACTTAGTCGCGCAAATGGTTGAGCAAGGCCTGCATCAACACAAGCGTATTACCGTCATTGGTGAGGAACGCTTCATCGCCTACGACCGGGTTCAACTCTCATCTCTGTTTTCAGGCAAGTCACATCAGGATTTGCTGCTAAGCAGCGAAAACTGGTATAGCGAAAACAACATTAACTTGTTGCTGGGCTGTCAGGTCACCCACCTGGATACCAAAGCACAGAGACTAATGCTGGATGAAGATACGATTTTGGGGTATGACAAACTTGTCCTTGCGACTGGTTCATATCCGTTTGTGCCGCCAATAGAAGGTAAAGAGCGAGACGGCATCTTCGTCTACCGCACGTTAGATGATCTTTCATCAATCCGAACCGCTTGCCGGGGAGCGAAAAGCGGCGCCGTGGTCGGTGGTGGATTGCTTGGGCTTGAGGCGGCTAATGCGCTGCGTCTGCTCGGGCTGGAAACACACGTGGTTGAGTTTGCGCCCAGATTGATGCCCGTTCAACTTGATGATGGATCAGGACAACTGCTCAAAGAAAAAATCGAGTCACTGGGTTTACAGGTCCATACCAGCACGTCGACTGAACGCATTATTGACGGTGAACATGCACGGCATCGTATGGTGCTCAAAGAGCAGCTGCCTCTGGAAGTGGACGTCATCGTTTTTTCTGCGGGCATTCGCCCACAGGATGCACTGGCTCGTTTGGCTGGTATAGAGATTGGAGAGCGCGGCGGAATTGTCGTCAATGATCAGTGCATGACCAGTGCACCGGGTGTCTATGCCATTGGGGAATGTGCGTTGTGGCAAGAGCGGATATTCGGACTGGTCGCACCAGGCTATTCAATGGCACGAGTAGTGGCGAAGCATTTGGCAGGTGACACGCAAGCATCGTTTCAAGGCGCTGATATGAGTACAAAGCTCAAGTTACTCGGGGTGGATGTTGCGTCAATAGGAGACGCGCACAAAGCCACCCCATATGCTAGAGAGATGGTACTGCAGGATACGGTGGAAGGCACCTACAAAAAGCTGGTGGTCGACGAATCCGGGACCCAACTGTTGGGTGCGATTCTGGTTGGTGATACTGGTGACTATGACGCGTTGCTGCAATGCTACCTCAACCAAACCGTATTGCCAGAGCATGCGGCAAATTTGCTGCTGGATACATCCATGCTGGAAGGCGAATTATCCGATAACGCGGTGATCTGTTCTTGCCATAACGTTACAAAAAGTGACATTGTCACAAAGGTTCATGCCGGAATCCACGACTTGTCCGAGCTGAAGTCTTGCACGAAAGCCGGAACCGGATGCGGTGGTTGCAGCAATATGGTGAAGTCAGTACTGGACGGGGAGTTGGCCGCCATGGGCATGGAGGTCAACAACCACATTTGCGAACATTTCGCCTTATCGCGCCAGGAACTGTTCCACTTATGTCAGGTAGAGCAGATCAGAGATTTTGACACCCTGATCAACAAACATGGTCAGGGCCTTGGGTGCGACTTGTGTAAACCGACGGCGGCGTCGGTGTTCGCATCATTGTGGAACGAACATATTCTCGAGCCGCAGCACAGTGGTTTGCAAGATTCCAACGACGCCTATATGGCAAACCTGCAAAAAGATGGATCCTATTCGATCGTACCACGTGTTCCGGGGGGAGAAATAACGCCGGATAAACTGATTGTCTTAGGGGAAGTTGCACGTGATTACGATTTATACACCAAGATCACGGGTGGGCAACGTGTCGATCTATTCGGAGCGCAACTTGAGCAGTTACCAGCGATATGGGAAGCCTTGATCCGGGCCGGATTTGAAACGGGCCATGCTTACGGGAAGTCGGTCCGCACCGTCAAATCTTGTGTAGGGTCGACGTGGTGTCGATACGGGGTAGACGACTCGGTTGGTCTCGCGATTGAGCTGGAAAACCGCTACAAAGGTTTGCGGGCACCGCACAAACTCAAATTCGCCGTCTCCGGTTGCACCCGTGAATGCGCCGAAGCTCAAAGCAAAGATATAGGTGTGATTGCTACAGAGAAAGGCTGGAACCTTTACGTGTGTGGTAACGGTGGCATGCGTCCTCGTCATGCTGATCTGTTTGCCTCGGATCTGAGCAAAGCGGAATTGATACAACTGATTGATCGGGTATTGATGTTCTATGTCCGTACAGCAGACAAACTGCAGCGTACGTCAGTCTGGATGGAGAATCTGGATGGTGGCCTGGATTACCTCAAACAAGTCGTCCAAAACGATTCTCTGGGTTTGTGTGAAGCGCTGGAAACGCAAATGCAGCACGTGGTTGATACTTATCAATGTGAGTGGCAGAGCACCTTACAGTCGCCGGTTAAGCGCGCCAAATTTAACACGTACGTGGACGATGCGGTGGGAGTGCCAACCCCGGAATATCAGCGTATCCGTGGGCAACGTATTCCAGTGGTCGTGGAGGAATGAGATGAAAATTTGTAATTTAAGTGCTTTGTTGCCTTTTCACGGTCGGGTCGCGATGATCGAGGGACAACAGGTGGCTCTGTTTCTGGTGCCAGAACAAGGGGTATTTGCGATCCAGAACTGGGATCCTATCGGCCGGGCACATGTTCTGGCGCGTGGGATTGTTGGTGATGTCGGGGGGGAGTTGTGTGTAGCGTCGCCACTATACAAACAACACTTTTCTTTGCGCGATGGCCGTTGTATTGAACAGCCGGATAAACCGGTGAAAGTGTGGCAAGTTGCCGTCAAAAACGACGCGGTGTGGCTGGACTAATCAAAATGGGGCTTTAAGCCCCATTTTTCTCTTTTACATTTATGCGTACTGAGCCGTCAACGCTTGCCAGGATTGGCGGCGTTCTTCCAGGGTCTGCTTCATCTGCTGGTAACGAACTTTCAGCAGGGAATGCTCATAGCGGCGCACCATATCCTGTTTTTTACTCTCCAGTAGCTGCTTTTTCACTTCGTAATATTCGTTCATGCTTTGCAGCAGCGAATCGAACTCAGTTTGCAGACGCTCGTTTAACGCCTGATAATTTGGCAACTGCTGGATATTGAAACGTGCGGTCTGAAGCTTCATTTGTGCGCGGGCTTTTTCAATTCTCAACTGAGGTGCTTTACGCAACTTGCCTGCCAGTCCCACCCAGGCGCATGTTTTGATTAACCATTTGGTCGGATCGTATTGCCACCATAAGATCCCGTTGCGGTAATCGTTTTCAAAAATATGGTGGTAGTTGTGATACCCCTCACCGAATGTGAAAAAGGCCAGAATACCGTTATCTCTCGCGGTATTTTTGTCTGTATAGGGCTGGCTGCCCCAGATGTGTGCCAGAGAGTTAATGAAAAACGTGGTGTGATGATTCAGAACCAGACGAACAGCACCCACCATCAGTAACATCCCCCACACATCCTGATAGATCAGGCCCAATGCAACCGGAACGCCGATGTTCATCAGAATGGCAAGTGGAACATAGTACTTATGTTGCCACATGACGATTTTATCCTTTTGAAGATCACGACAGTTGCTGTAATCGGAGTAGGTCGCTTTGTTGTAATGGCGTAACATCCAACCAATGTGTGAGTGCCAGAAGCCAAGCTTAGCGGAATAAGGATCTTTGTCGTTGTCGTCGACATGGCGATGATGGACGCGATGGTCAGAACTCCAGTGCAGCGCACTATTCTGAAGGGCAAAAGCGCCACCCAGCGCAAATAGGAATCGCAAGCTCCAATGAGCTTCGTAAGCCTTGTGTGACCACAATCTGTGGTACCCGGCAGTGATCGACAGATTACAAAAAGAAAACGTAATCAGAAGCCAGATCCAGTGCTCACTGCCGTAACCGAACTCAAATCCGTACCAGGGAGCGGCAACGGTGGCCAACAGCATGCTGAAAGAGAAAATAAACACGTTCAGCCAGATCAGCGGCGGTTTATTTTGCGTTTCCATTGAAATTTCCTTTGAGCTAACAAGTGTTCGCCAGAATATCAGCGTACACGTGTAAGTCAAATTTACTTTGTAAAAAGTGTGAATGGAATGTTTGGCTTTTTTGGCCTAAATGAATAGTATGAACGTTCGGTAAATCATTACAGGAAGTAATAAGGAACCAAATATGGAATTGAAAGTAGCGGAATATCGCGACTATAAACGAATTGCACAACTTCATGCTCAAAGCTGGCGGACTTTTTATAACGGCATTCTTGGCGATGAGTACCTGATGAATGAGGTGCTGGAAGAGCGCACCGCCATCTGGCAAACACGACTCCTTAATCCCCCTTTTAACCAACATGTCCTGCTGCTCGAAGAGGGGGGCCTACTGTGTGGCTTCGTTTGTGCCTTTGGCAATCATGACTTTGAAAAAGGCACCATTATTGATGCTTTACACGTCGACGAAAGTTTCCGTGGTCGTGGCCTGGGAACGCGGTTGCTGACGGAAATCACTGAGTGGATTGAACAATACTTTTCTGATGGTGGCGTGTATCTTGAAGTGATGGAAAACAACCATCAAGCGGTTGAATTTTATAATCATCTTGGTGGTAAAAACTCACTGCGCCGCCTTTGGAATGCTCCGTGTGGCAATCAGGTTCCTGAATTGGTTTACACTTGGGATTCGCCGCGGGAATTATTAAAAAATATCAATGAAAGCAAAGAAAAATCAACAGCAATATCTTGATACAAAACGACATTCGGCTTTGATTTTTTTCAGACATTTCTGATGATACCGTTGATTAGGTTCCTATTCCTTGTTCCAATCTATTCAGCGGTTTTCCATGAAAAAAAAGCTCATCATAACCACGCTCGCCAGCGCTCTGATTCTGGCTGGGTGCGGTGAACAGTCTGCACAGAAACCTACGTCACCGATAGCTCTGGTCACGGCGGAAAATGTCATCGTCGTTCCTTACCAGCACAGTCGCAACTACATTGGTCGCATTGAAGCGGTCGAAGATACTGAGATCACCGCCCAGATATCTGGTTATTTGAAACAGCGCCATTTTGAAGAAGGTCAAATGGTCGAAAAAGGCCAATTGCTGTACAGCATTGAACCGTCTTCCTTTGAGGCACAACTTGCCAGCGCTAATGCATCACTGGCTCAGGCCAACGCAGCGTTGAAAAAGGCGCAGCTTGACTTTCAGCGCGGCAAAAATCTATTGCCTCGCGGCAGTATTTCTCAGTCGGAATTCGATAATCTGACCGCTCAGCGACTCAGTGCGGAGGCTCAGGTTGAAGCCGCCAGTGCTCAGCTTAAACTAGCGAAAGTAAACCTGTCGTATACGCAGATCCGTGCCCCGTTCAGTGGCCGGATCAGCGACAGTAAAGTCAGTACCGGTGATCTGGTGTCGCCTTCCACAGGGGTGTTGACGACGCTGGTCAGTCTGGATCCGGTACACACCTCATTCAGTCTCAGTGAACGTGAACGCCTGGCGCTTGGTATAGACCGTATCCAAGGGAACGGTAAAGCTGAAGCAAACGAAGTGGAAGTGGCGTTGATGCTGGAGAACGGCCAACCTTTTGACCACGTTGGGAAACTGGACTACTTAGGCAACCGTATTGATCTCAATACCGGTACGATTGCGATGCGCGCGGTCGTCGATAATCCAGATCATCAATTGCTTCCAGGTCAGCATGTGCGAGTTGAATTGCGTGAAAAGCAAAATCGTGACGTATTGGTGATTCCACGCCGCGCTGTACAAACCGATTTGGAAGGCAACTTTGTCATGGTGATCGCTCCGGACAATATCGCAGAGCGACGAAATGTTAAGTTGGGTGACCAAACCCAGCAGGGGATCATTATCCGGGAAGGTTTGCAGCCAGATGATATGGTGATCACTCAAGGCTTACAGCGCGTGCGAAATGGAATGAGTGTCCGGATCCAGGATACTGCTCAGTCAGAACAAGATAACTAAGGTGCTCAGATGTTAAGTCGTTTTTTCATCCAGCGCCCTAAGTTTGCGCTGGTTATTTCCATCATTCTGACCATGGCCGGCGCCATTGCGCTGTCTATTCTGCCGGTCGCGGAATATCCGAAAATCAGCCCACCGTCGGTTAGTGTGTCTGCATTCTATACCGGTGCGAGCGCTGAAGTTGTCGAACAGGCGATTGCCGACCCGATCGAAACGTCGGTTAATGGTGTCGAGAACATGATTTACATGTCTTCGAAATCGGCCAACGATGGGTCTTATAACCTGACGGTGACATTTGACGTCGGTACGGACCCTGACATGGCTCAGGTCAACGTGCAGAACCGGGTATCGCAGATTGAATCCAAACTGCCACAAGAAGTGCGTATGGTGGGGGTCACCGTAAAAAAACGTTCCCCCGACTTGCTGATGGTACTGAATTTCTATTCACCAGATGGCAAGTATGACGACCAGTTTCTGATTAACTACATCAATCTCAATGTCAAAGATCAGCTCGCACGGGTGAAAGGCATCAGTGAGGTTAATGTGATTGGGGGCGGCGAATACGCGATGCGTGTCTGGCTCGACCCCGAAAAAATGGCCAATCTCAACTTAACCACCTCCGACATCTATCAGGCTCTGGCCGAGCAAAACGTTCAGGTCGCGGCAGGGCGAATTGGCGCCGCACCCTACAACGATGCGCAGGAAGTTCAGTTTAACTTAGTTACGAAAGGTCGTCTTGAAACGGTTAGCGAGTTTGAGAATGTCGTACTGCGTGCCAACCGTAACGGTGCGTCGGTTTATCTCAAAGACGTAGCGCGTATCGAGCTGGGTAAAAAGTTCTACGATGGCCAGGGTAAATTCCGTGGCCAGGATGCTTCTATCGTCGCACTGTCGTTGCAATCGGATGCCAACGCGCTAGAAAGTGGTAAGGCGGTGATGGCTTTGTTGTCTGAAATGAGCGACACCTTCCCGCAAGGAATGGCCTATGAAACCAGTTATGACACGACGGTGTTTGTGGCGGAATCGATTAAAGGTGTGGTTAAAACCCTGATTGAGGCCATCTTGCTGGTGATCGCGGTGACCTATCTGTTTCTGGGTAGTGCTCGTGCCACATTAATACCAGTGGTGGCCATTCCTGTTTCGCTGATCGGTACGTTTGCCGTGATGCTGGCGACCGGGTTTACCATCAACACTGTTACGTTGTTTGGCTTAATTCTGGCTATTGGCATTGTGGTGGACGATGCGATTCTGGTGATCGAAAACGTGGACACCACCATGGCGAACGACCCGAACATCACACCTCGTAAAGCAACGTTGCTAGCGATGAAGGAGGTGACTGGGCCGATCATCACGTCAACACTCGTGCTTTTGGCGGTCTTTCTTCCCGTTGCGATGCTGCCGGGTATTACTGGGATCATGTATCGCCAGTTTGCGTTGACCATCTGTATCTCGGTCGTGATCTCGTCGATTAACGCGTTGACGTTGTCGCCAGCGCTGTGTTCATTGGTTCTTAAACAAGGAGGAGGCAACACCGCGAACTGGTTTAAAGCGTTTAACCGTGGGTTGGATAAAGTGACCGCCGGTTATGGTCAAATTGCCGGCTTTCTGGTGAAGAAGTCGGCTTTACTGGTGGTGTTTTTCATTGTTGCGGTAGCCGCGGTGAGCTTCTTTGCGAAAACCACCTCAACCGCATTTGTGCCTCAGGAAGATAAGGGGATCATGCTGGTCAATGTGCAATTGCCAGACTCTGCTTCTTTGTCTCGCACAGAAGAAGTCACCGAACAACTGATGGCAATGATTGAACAAGAGCCAGGCGTGGATGGTGTCACCGTAGCTAATGGATACTCGTTTATGACCGGGGCGGCGGCATCTAACGGGGCGTCGATGTTCATCAAATTGCATGATTGGGAAACCCGCAATAATTTGAATGGCGATCATTCCTCTAGCGCGATCGTTCAGCGTGTTAATGCCCGGGCTGCCAAAGAACTGCCTCAGGCAGTGGTGTTTGCTATGGGCCCACCTGCGGTTCCGGGTATGGGCGCGGCGTCGGGGTTCGAGTTTGTGTTGGAAGATACGCTAGGGCGCAACCGCAGTGACTTGGCCATTGTAATGAATGACGTTATTCAGGCCGCCAATGCCCAGCCTGAGATTGCGTTCAGCTTCAGTACGTTCCGAGCCAACGTACCGCACTACTACGTGGATATTGACCGTGAAAAGGCCAAGCAACTGGGCATTTCCCTGTCTGAAATCTTCCAAACGCTACAGGGTAACCTTGGGTCGCTGTACGTGAATGATTTCACTATGTTCGGAAAAAACTTTCGTGTGACGCTTCAGGCAGATAGCCATCACCGTAGCAGTATGGACGATTTGCAGCGATTCCATGTACGTTCGGCAAGCGGGCAGATGATACCTTTGAGTACGCTGATCAGTTATGAACAAGTGTTTGAGCCTGATGTCGCCTGGCGTTACAACATGTATCGCAGTGCCATCATTCAGGGGCAGGCTGCACCTGGGTATTCCAGTGGTGACGCAATTGCGACGATGGAACGTGTCGCAGCTGACATGCTACCACAGGGCTACCAATATGAGTGGACAGGGATGGCGTATCAAGAAGTGTTAGCGGGTAATCAGGCGATTTTTGCGTTTGCACTGGCGTTGATCTTCATTTATCTGTTTATGGTAGCGCAATATGAGAGTTGGAGCATTCCGCTGGCGATCATTCTGGTCGTGCCGATCGCGACACTGGGTTCTTTCCTGGCATTGAATTTGACGGGAACCCCTCTCAATTTGTATGCCCAGATTGGTTTAGTCCTTCTTATCGCACTGGCAGCAAAGAACGCGATTTTGATTGTCGAGTTTGCCAAAATTGAGCGAGAAGAGCGAGATGTTGCTATTGATAAAGCAGCAGTAACCGGCGGGAAATTACGTTTCAGGGCGGTGAATATGACCTCTTGGTCATTCATTCTGGGGATATTCCCGCTTATTTTTGCTGCGGGGGCCGGGCATGTCAGTCAGAATTCTCTGGGCATATCCTTAGTTGGCGGGTTGTTGTGTGTATTACTTGCGGGAACGTTCCTCATTCCGGGTTTCTATGCTTTGGTACAGCGTCAGCGAGAAAAAGCGCATGGTGGGAACACAAAATTAATTTCACTTGATGATGAATGATAATTAACGGGTGTTGACAGGTCTTGTCGGAGTATTCCGGCAAGGCCTTTTCTTTTTTCTATAATTGACAAAATTTTGACGTGACAAGAAATATTTTGTGTAATTTAGCCATCCAAAAAATAGGGACAAATCACGCTAATTTAATGATATTTCTAGGGAATGGTCTATGCTAACCAGATGGTTTTATTCAAATTCTATTTGTTTCCCTGATTCGAAATTGGTTTTTATTTGAGGCGTAAATGGTATCCCGTCACACGTTAAAATTTGTCGACAATGGTTACGCGACTGTCGTGAAAATTATCGATTTTTGTGTCATCAATTTTTCTTTAACCTGGCTCATCCGTGAGTCAGGAAAAAATGAAACAATAGTTGATATCTCAGCGGCAGTTATATTCGGTATTTTGTTCGTGTTATTTGGTGAAAATACCAAGTTGTATGAGCTGCGTTTGCCGATGCGTGTGCGGCGGTTGATTGCTCGCTTTGTGATGACGGCCCTTTTGACCTACATCACGATGTTTGTTGTGAAGCATGCCTTAAACGGCATGGAAGGCTCTGCGATAAACAACTTAAAGGGCAGTATGTACGACATCTGGATTGTCTCTAGTATCCTGGTGTTATTATCGGTGCGCCTAATAGGCTTACAGCTCTACCGGACATTCCGGCGGACGAAACGGGTTGCGATCGTTGGCTTGACTCCGGCCGGGCTTGCTATTGAACAAGCATTGTTGCGCGATTACCGCAAAAAAGATGTGAAGATTGAGTTTTATGATGACCGTTCAGAAGAGCGCTTTAGCTATTTGATCAAAAGCCCGTTTCGCGGCCAGGTAGACGGATTAATTGAAAAAGCGAAAAACAACGAACTGGATGATGTCTACATTGCGTTACCTATGGTGGCGAAAGATCGTATCCGGGATTATCTCGATCGCTTGTCAGACACGACAGTGGATACGTCCATCGTACCTGACTTGTACAGCTACAACCTCTCGGTATCGCAGATCAATACGGTAGGTAATGTGCAGACATTCAGTGTTTTTTCTTCTCCTTTTGATGGTATCGGCGCAGTGATCAAGCGCATCGAAGACATCATCATCGGCGGTGCAATAACGATATTGATTTCTCCCGTTCTGCTGTTTGTTGCATTGGGCGTCAAATTCAGTTCCCCCGGGCCGATTTTGTTTAAGCAGGATCGTTATGGATTGGGAGGAAAAAAAATCAAAGTCTGGAAATTTCGCTCAATGAAAGTGATGGAAAATTCAGTCGTAGTGACTCAGGCCACGAAAAACGATCCGCGAGTGACCAAGTTTGGTGCCTTCATTCGACGCACTTCTCTGGATGAACTACCGCAATTTTTTAACGTGTTGCAGGGGACGATGTCGATTGTGGGGCCAAGACCACATGCAGTCGCTCATAACGAACAATATCGGGTGATAGTGGATAATTACATGATTCGCCACAAAATTAAGCCTGGGATCACCGGATGGGCGCAAATAAACGGTTATCGAGGGGAAACCGAAACCGTCGACAAAATGGAAAAACGCGTACAGTACGACATTCAGTACATGCAGGAATGGTCACTGTGGTTTGATCTGAAAATAATCTTTTTAACTGTGTTTAAAGGTTTTGTGAGTGAAACGGCTTACTAACTGTGCATTGCTTGCTGGATTGTTGAGCCAGCCTGTTTGGGCAGACCTTACCCCTAAATCTCATATTGGTCCATTAGGTATTGATTTTCAGAGCCAGGTTGGGTTGGATTACGGCCACGACAGTAATGTTACGTATCAGGCAGAAAAAACACCGGAAGGACAGGCGGTTTCCTCTGTCTATTACCAGTTGTCGCCGATGATCCAGGCGACGGGAGAGCGTGGAGAAGATCGTTATTACCTGATGTATAACGGCAATTATCGTCGTTACAACAGCAGCGAAGACGATGATTTCAACGATCATTTCTACATGTTTGAAGGAAAGTGGCGTTTTGGCTTACGCCATGGGCTGAACTGGAATATTGCACAAACACTGGGCCATGAGGCTCGCGGACAAGAGACAACCGAAGGTTTTACGTACGGTCAGTATCAAGATTTCAATATTCATCAGGCGCTCAAAACCTCACTGGTCGACTCGCAGCTTAGATACAGTTATGGCGCACCTGAGGGGCGCGGCAGCTTGCAGGTCGCAGTCGAAACGAAAGATCTTTCTTTTCGGGATACCGATGACATCCAAGAGGACTTTCGGCAGTACATTCGTGAACAGGAATGGCGCGAGAATTCCCTGATTGTCGAGCTGTTTGATCAATACTCGTCAAGGACCCGCTTTCGCTACTCGTTCATTAGCAATTATCGTCAGTATGACGTGAATGAACTGAAAGACACCAGTGAATACTACCTGCTTTACGGTATTCAAACACAACGAACCGGTAAAACCTGGATAGAAGGAAATATCGCTTTGTTGTACAAGGATTTTGATAATAACCCTGCGGCCGAAAGCTTTACCGGATTAAACTGGGATATCAAAGCGCAATGGAAGCCATTGAAACACTCTATGCTGGAATTGTATACCTGGCAAAAGGTGAAAGATCCGTCGGAAGAAGGGGGCTACATACTGGATTCCAAAGTGGGCGCGTCATGGGAGCATCATTGGTGGGTTGACCGACTGTCTACCAAGCTTGCCTACGGTTATCTTACTGAAGACTATCGGGTCACGAATAATAATCGCAGAGACAATGTTCAGACCGTCAGAGCGTTAGTTGGTTACGATTTTCGTCCCTCAATCCGGTTTGAGTTGAGCTATGTGTACAACATGAAAGATTCCAACAAAGACACCGATACATTCTTTATCGGTGCCAATCAAACTACTCCTGTAGAGCGAACACTGGGTTATGACCAAAGTGTGGTGCAGTTGACAATGAAGGTTCAAATCTAAATGAAGAAGTGGCTAGTACAGTTTTTAGTTGTGATGTTTTTGGTGTCGCCTTGGGCGCAAGCAGGCACTGAACCCAGCTCATCCTCGCCAGCCCAAACTGAGGTTTACTCGTCCAATGACGATTATCGCCTTGGGACTGGTGATCAGATCAGTATTCTGGTCTATGGCGAGCCGGATATGTCAATGAAACTCAAGGTGACCAAAATCGGCGAGGTTAACTTCCCCTACATCGGGAATGTGCGGCTGACGGGCAAAACACCTGCTGAGATCGAAACCGATATCGAAACCCGTTTGCGTGGCGATTATCTAAGAAACCCGATGGTAACGGTGAATCTGGAACAGTTTCGTAAGTTTTACATTACCGGAGAAGTAACCAGCCCTAACGGATATGAGTATCAACCTCGATTGACGGTGGAACAAGCCATTGCTTTGGCTGGGGGCTTTACTGATCGGGCGGACCGTGGAGATATCAACATTCGATTGCCTGATAACCAATTGATAAAGAATGTAAAACTGACACATCCGGTTAGCCCGGGTGACACGGTAATAGTTGAACAGAGTTTTTTCTAATATGACGATTTCATTGGTAGAAAGTGGCCGCAAGCTTGAAAGTAGTATTGATTTCACGCCGTTTCTTCGGGCCCTTAAAAAGCATTGGCTGAAAGTGACGTTGGCCACCGTAATCGTGACGGGTATTTCCGTCCCTTTGGTGGCTCAAATGACCTCGAAGTACGTTTCGACGGCCACGGTCATGATCAAAGCGCAACAAGATAACGCCACACCGCTCAAGCAAATCGACGGTTACGACTCCACACGCGATCCGTACTACGAAACGCAATATAACCTGATGCAATCACGCGTTGTTCTGGTAAAAGCCATCACGTCACTGAAATTGCAGGAAGATGAAGCATTCAATGGCGATGAAAAGAACGATGAAAGCCAGTGGACGTTATCAGAAGAAACCCGCATAGAGAATGCGCTAAAAACATTGCGGAAAAACCTGTCATTTACACTGATATTGCGTACTCAACTGGTTTACGTTTCCTATGAATCGGCCTCTTCAGAACGCGCGGCAGAGATAGCCAACGGTGTCGCTCAGGCTTTTGTCGACTACACCATTGAGCAGAAAATAACAAAAACCAAAGCTGCACAGGAGTGGAATGCGCAGCAAATGGAAGAGCTGAAAGCTCAGGTCGACGCCAAGAAAAAAGAGATGGCGGATTATCTGAATCAACAAGGCTTGCTGACATTTCGTGGTATCGATGGTTTTGAGACTGAGAATCTCGGCATCACGACCAATAAATACGCGGATGCGAAAGAGCGCCGTCTGGCTGCTCAGGCGGACTACGAGACCATGTTGAAAATTGCAAATGGACCGATTGAGAACCTGGCATCGCTACCGGAGATCTCTGGTCACGCTCAACTTCAGGATCTACGTATTGCCTTGATTCAGGCTCAGCGTAGCTTGTCAGATTTGAGCCGTCGTTATGGCCCCAAACACAATAAGATTCAGGAGGCCCAGGCGCAGATTGATGCCATCAAAAAGCAGACTTATCTATTACTGAATGAATTGAAACAGGGTTTACAGAAGAAATATCAGGCAGCACTGATTAAAGAGCAGCGGTATAAAGCACTACTGGATAACCAAGCCACAGATTACAAAGCGTTGGTGGCCAAGCGTGATCACTACAATGATCTCAAAACTGAACTCGATAAGACCGAAGATTTATACAAAGAACTGTTTTTACGCACGAAAGAACAAAGTCTGACGTCGACATACCGTGAGTCGGATGCCGTGATATACGATCCGGCGGTGGTGGCGGAGAAACCACAGAAACCGAATAAAGCACTGCTGATCGCGATGGTGTGCGTAATGACATTTATTCTCAGTGTGTTGGCAGTGATTGTTATGGCCGCGTTGGATCGTCGAATTACCCATCTCGGTCAGTTGCGAGGCAGATTGGGTCTGGACAGCGCGGGAGATTTACCCAAATTCGAAACCCAAGGTGACTGGTTGCGTCGCATCAGTGAAAACCCGGCTTCAGCTGAGATTGTCCACGGTATTAATGCCGCAATTCACCTCGACGCTGCACCGCAGATGAAAGTGCTGGGTGTAACGTCTTGTTTCACGGATGAAGGAGCCTCTTCGCTGTGCCGTTTACTGGCTGATGCGATGAGCGATAAAAAGCGCACACTGCTGGTGGATCTGGATTACCGGGCTTCGCACCCAATGGTGCTCGCCTCGGCCAAAGAGAATCAACAGCAGGGCGGTTTTTATGCGTTGGTCAACCAGTTGGGTAAGGAGCAAATTGTTGGTGTTCGACAAAATTTAGACGTTGTCGCACGCGGTGAGCTGGATGAGTCGCCTCTGGTCTTTTTTGACCGTGATGAATTTACGGCCTGTATAGATCAGCTATCGCAACAATATGATCAACTGATCCTGAATCTGCCAGCGCTGGAAGAGAGCAAGGATACTCTTTTGGTATCTCGAGTGTTGGATGTTCTGGTGGTGGTGGTCAAAGCCAATCAGCATCAGTCGCCGGAACTGACGCGTGAACTGAGTAAGTTAACGATGTCGGCAGAGCAAAGCGTCTTTGGTGTGCTAAATCAGGTCAACGATGATGATCTGCAAAGCGAAGAAAGCAAAGCATTTGTTGCTCAGGGATCGTCACTTGCTTTGGATACGCTGGAGCAAGCATGAGTTTGATTCGTAGCATCACCACAATCGCCGGCTCTTCTGTGATGTCTCAGGCGATTGGTGCGCTTTCGATCTGGCTGATTTCCCACTATTACGGTATGGCCGAGGTGGGTAACTATGCGCTGACATACAGCATCGTTCTGATCGGCGCGCAAGTGTGTATGTTTGCGTCTCAGTTAATTCTGCCCAAACAACAAGAAGAATGTTTGTCACAGAACATTGTGTTCTGCTTAGTGCAGACGACAATCATCGCGATTCCTTATGCAATAGCTGTCGCGATGATCTTCAACAGGTCAGTAACGATTTTGTATGTGCTGACGCTTTGTCATGCCTGGATTTTGGTCTCTGAAAACTTGTTGCTCAGAGTCGAAAAAATGAAACTGTTGGCTCTGCAGAGAATGTCAGCATCACTGGTGGTGATGAGTGCCATTTTATTGAGTCACAGTGCCACACAAATTTACCAGCTTTGGGCGGCTATGCTGTTGATCATGATTGTGCTTTGGCTGAGCTACTCGATTGATTTCAAAGCGTTAACCTGGTCACAGTGGACGCCAGCGGCCAACTGGCAATTTTTCCTGGAAAATCGCAGCCACATCATGAAAGTTGGCAGCGCCGAAGTGCTGGCGATGGCCAATTCGAATCTCCCGACAATTCTGATCAACTTCTGGTTTTCGGCGTTAACGGCAGGGTACTTTGCAGTGGTCAGCCGGTTTTGTCTTGCGCCTGTGATCATTGTCGGTAACGCCGTTCGAAACTCAATCTTTTCCAAATGGTCGATCGATTTTCGCAACAGTCGATTTAATTACGATGAATTCATTAAAGTCCGCAAGCTGCTGTTTGTGTTGGGGCTGGTTGCCTCGGCAGGAGTGTTTATCTTTTACCCTATCGTTATGCAGCTCGGGTTTAGTGATGAATGGATTGAGTCAATTCCGACATCCCGTTACATGTTGCCGTATCTCTTTCCAGCGTTGGCGGTGTGCCCACTTACGGTGATTGAACTGGTATTTGGATCTCCCAAATATTTTTTACGCATTCAGGTCGAGCAGTTATTGGTGGTGGTGGCGGCGTTTGTCGTTCTTCCGTATTTCTATAACGACTATGCCTACTCGGTGTTGGCGTTCGCTCTGTTGTCGGCGCTGCGCTACGCGTTTATCTACGTACGCGTGAATCAAAGGGCGCGCAGTTTGAAACGGGCTGAAGGGGTAACCATTGCGTGACATTGAATAATGGCTTGTTCTTGCAACTGTATACTTTTGCCACCTTGGTAGCGTGTGGTCTGATTCAGTATTTTATTGGCATCGGGGCGGTGCTGTGGTTGCCATTTATTCTTGCGTTTCTAATGCTTGGGCTGTTGATGATGCAGACGCGTTACAGTGCGTTCGCTCTTGACCCCCAAGAGCTTGCCACGATGACGCTGTTTGTTGGCTTCTTTGCGATGGCGGTGATATCGACCGTCTTGCAAAGTGGGCTCACTGTTACCATTGTTGGACTCAAAAATGAGCTGGCGTTGAGCTTGGTGATGCTTTGCATGTTGCTTGGTTTCTGCCGTGAGTCACAGTTGTATCGTGTAACAAAAGCGTTGTATTGGGTGTTCTACCTTCAGTTTCCGGTAATTGCGTATCAAATCTTAGTGGTAGTACCCCAGCGAGTCGCGTTTAAAGGTGAATACGAAAAATGGGATTCCGTGGTTGGCACATTTGGTGGCGATCCTATGGGAGGCGGAAATACTGCGGCCATGGGGCTTTTTTGTATGCTGATCATGCTGCTTAAGCTCTCAGAATACAAACATGGCGTCGCCAGCAAAAAGAGCACCGCCCTGCATATTGGCGCCGCCTTTTTGTTGTGCATTGTAGGTGAGGTGAAATTTGTTATTTTGATTTCACCTTTGCTTCTGGCGTTTGTCTGGTTTGCACCAAGTTATGTGGCGGGAATGAAGCGCTACGATTTGAAAATGATGTTGGCCATCATTGGTGGCGTGTTCAGTTTGATCGCGATTGCGATTGCAATTTTGGCTGCGTCATACGTTTCTTCGCTCGGCGCGGATCCGACCACCAGCGCACTGGATATTTTTATCACATCACTCGACTACATTTTTGACCCCAATTACGTGATGCCGTCAGGGGAGTTAGGACGTTTAACTACCTTGTTTTTCTGGTTCAACAACAGCGATTTATATGGGTTACCAAGTCAGTTGTTTGGGTATGGGTTGAACGCCACAAACCACGGCAGTAGCGTCGCGCCCGGTTTCCTCAACATCGTATTTAACCTGCTGTTGGACTCGACATCGTTGAGTATGATGTTGTGGGAAATCGGCCTGTTTGGAACCCTGTTCTACGTGATGACTGTCTTATACGCCGTCCAGATTGCGTTTCCTAGGCCGTTGCTCGCCAGCCAAGAGCTAAACCATACGGATAAGCAACTGCTGTCCTGGCAGCCCGCATATATTGCGTTTATTTTTGCCGGGCTGTTGAGCTTGCCGTACAGCCAGATTCTGATGCTAACACCTATGTATCAATTTCTTTTTTATTTTTCACTGGGGGCCATTTTGGTCATCCGAAAGTCTGTTTTAACCGCGAGCACGCAGTGATATGACTGAAAAACCAATGATCAGCGTGATCATCAAAACATTTAACGAGCAGGCTGGTATCGCCAACACCATTGTAAGTATCCGGACTCAGTTGGATGCGTTAAGTTTGCCTTACGAAATTTTGGTTGCGGACAGTTTGTCGACCGACGCCACTCAGGAGATCGCTTTGCAGCATGGGGCTACGGTGATCGCGTTACGTCGTGCGGATGAACGTTGCTGTGGGGTCGGACATCAACTGGGGTATTTGCATGCTCGGGGAGAGTTTTTGTTGCTGATGGACGGTGACATGCAGCTTGAAGCCGGTTTTATTCGCCTGGCTTTGGATTTCTTGCAGACAAACCCGGAATACGCAGGCGTTGCCGGCACGGTTGAAATGGATGAGGCCGTCAGCTACGAGTTTCAGTCACGTAAGCAACGACTGGCGACAATCTATCCGATCGGAGACTGCGACCACCTTGGTGGTGGCGGAATGTATCGTAAAGCCGCCGTTGATGATATAGGTTACCTGACCAACCGAAACCTGCATTCGTATGAAGAAGCCGAACTGGGTATGCGCCTGACGTTAGCCGGCTATAAACTGCATCGTCTGAATGTGCCATACTTTTACCACCACTCTTATGATCTGTCGACATTGGCGTTGCTCACCCACCGTTGGCGCAGCGGCTATCTGTTCGGTTCGGGCGAGTTGCTGCGAGGCGCGTTTGGTAAGTCGCATTTTAAGCAAGCTTTGTTCACGGTAAAAAATGCCTTGCTGTTTGGTGGCTATCTCACTCTGATTGCGTTGTCTCTGTTGAGTCTGAATCCGGCATTAGTGGGATTCGCGCTGATCCCATTATTGGGCTTTTTTATCCTTAAAACTGTGCGGAATCGTTCTGTTAAAGCCGGTGCTTATAGCATCTTGAATCTCAGCATGCATTCTGTCGGATTCTTTGTTGGACTGTTTCGTCCGGTCAAAGATCCAATGGCTGCACCAGAACACAACGTGAGAGAGAGATGAGATGAAAGTATTGATGGTCAATAAGTTTTTCTTTCACAAAGGTGGCGCTGAAACGGTGTTTTTTCAGGAGCGGCAACGGGTAAAACAAGCGGGCATCGAGGTGGTTGATTTTGCGATGCAACATGAAAACAATCTCCAATCGCCATACTCAGACTTTTTCGTCAGTAACGTCGACTATCATGGTGGGCACTCGCTTTCTTCAAAGATACAGACGGCCATCCACTTTATTCATAATACGGAGGCGTGTGAAAAGCTAGCACGACTCCTAAAGCAGGAGCAGCCGGACATTGTCCACTTCCACAATATTTATCATCAATTGACGCCATCGATTATTAAAGTTGCGCATAATCATGGTTGCAAGACAGTACTAACGGCACACGACACGAAAATTGCTTGTCCGAGCTACACGATGTACCGGGATGGCCACACCTGCGAAGCATGTCTGCAAGGAAGCGTATGGAACGCATTTCGTTACCGTTGCCAGCAAGGCTCTGCGTTTAAGAGTTTATTGTTGTCGATAGAAGCAACATTTCAGTCGCTGGCGAAAAACTATCACCAGTTAGATGTGATTGTCTCTCCGAGTGAGTTTCTGGCGAAGATTATTCGCCAGAAGTTGCCGGATAATCGTATCGAGGTGATCGTCAACGGTATCGATGAATCCATTGATGCATCACAGTCGCAAGATGGCCGCTACTTCCTGTATCTGGGACGCCTGAGTAAAGAAAAAGGCGTAGCAACGTTGACCGATGCTTATCAACTGAGCCAGCGTCATATATCACTGAAGTTGGTCGGTGACGGCCCGTTGTATGACGAGATCAGTGCACGGTATGACAATATCGATATGCTCGGGTTTAAAAGTGGTGATGAGCTGCATGCGTTGATTCGCAATGCAACGGCGGTAATTGTACCGTCTGAATGCTACGAGAATTGTTCTATGTCGGTAATTGAAGCCATGGCGTATGGCAAGCCAGTGATAGGGGCTGATATCGGCGGTATTCCTGAGCAAGTTCGTGACGGCATTGAAGGGCGGTTATTCGAAGCGGGCAATGCGCAATCTTTGGCAAGTGCCATGGACAACCTGGCGAACAACACACAGCTGGTTGATCGTTTCGGGGTTAATGCGCGTCATCGCTTTGAAGAAAAATATACCTTAACTACGCATCAGCAGCATCTGCTGGCATTGTATCAATCTCTGGTAGGAGAAACGTCATGAAAGTTACTGTACTCGGCACGCGCGGAATACCCGATGTGTTAGGCGGAGTGGAAACCCATTGTCAGAACCTCTATCCGGAAATGGCCAGCCAGTCAGACATTGACATTACTGTGATTGCACGATCACCTTATGTGCAGTACACGCGGAGCGAGTATCATGGGGTTCAGCTTAAATCGGTTTGGGCACCCCAAAAGAAATCGCTGGAAGCCATCTTGCATTCCATTCTGGCCGCTCTCACCACCCTGACTGATGGATCAAAAGTGGTTCAGGTACACGCTATTGGTCCAGGGTTGGTTGTGCCACTGTTAAGATTACTGGGCAAGCGGGTAGTCTTCACGCATCATGGCCCTGATTATGATCGCCAGAAGTGGGGAGCGTTTGCCAAAGCGATACTCAAACTTGGTGAAAAAATGGCGGTGACCTATGCCAATGATGTTATCGTCATTTCAGAAGTGATCAATCATTTAATAAAACAAAAATACGGTCGCCTTAATGCTCATTTGATACATAACGGTGTGCGAGAACCACGACCTATAGATGCGAGCGTTCAGCAGAAAATTTTGACCAAACATGGTTTGGCCGAGAAATCGTATATTGTTGCTGTTGGACGGTTTGTTGAAGAAAAAGGTTTCCATGACCTGATCAGTGCGTATCAGAAAGCGGACATTGAAAAACCTTTGGTTTTGGTCGGCGACGCTGATCATCCGACGCCATACAGTGAGAATTTGAAACACCGGGCTGAAACGACACCAGGCGTGCAGTTGACTGGTTTTGTCAGTGGTGATGAGTTACAGACCATATTCTCTCAGGCTGGGCTATATGTGATGCCGTCTTACCATGAAGGGTTACCTATAGCGCTTTTGGAGGCAATGTCATATTCACTGCCAGCTATTGTCAGTGATATCCCCGCGAATAAAGAAGTGAAACTGGAAGATCGCGTGTACTTCCCTGTATCGGACGTGGATGCCTTAGCCGATAAGTTACAACAGGCCCACATCGGGGAGCGCTGTGATTACTCAGCGTATCTCAGCAAATACAACTGGGCAGAAATAGCTCAGCAGACACTGAATGTCTGGAACAAAGCAGCAGGAAAGTAAAAGAGTGATCGATAACCGAAGTAAAGCCGTTAAGCAGTTCTATCACATGCTGGATAAAGACGTGGCAGATAGTCTGGATGAGTCGCAGCGCAACGAAATTGAACGAACCATCGATGCGATGGGGTTAGTCACCCGGCATCCTCTGGATGTCAGGAAAACCATTCCCTGGATTGGTAAACGTTATTACTTCGTGTTACTTGCAGGACGCGATCGGCGGCGTGCCGTTCGGTATGAGAAATCGCGGCTGCTGAATTTTTTGTTAACCGCGACCATTACGTTGGGGATTGTCGCGATTATTGTACTGGCACTGCTGGCGTTATATCTGATCAAGTCGGCGCTTGGTATTGATGTTTTCAAGCACTTCTCATTTGGTGTGTGGGATTGGTTTAAAGACCTGTCTGGCATTTAAGGAGGAGCAAACGGATGCTCAAAGCGATAGTGGATAAGTTGTTTCGTCTGGAGGAATGGCAGATCGGTGTGGTACGAGACAGCCATTTTACAGACGCGGATTTTTATCAGAAGGTACGCTGGTACAACTTCGCCGGTTATTCGTTTGAGGCGGATCCGTTTTTATTCGAGCTTGATGGCCTGCCTTATCTCGCATTTGAAGTGTATAGCTATTTCGTCGGGCAGGGGAAACTGAAATGTTTCGACTTAGCAGGCAAGGAATACGATTTTTTTAGCGATATCAATGCACAGAATGGGCATGTTTCGTTTCCCTATATGTTTGAGTATCAGGGCGAGTTGTATCTGATACCGGAAACGTCGGATCAAAAAGTAATTAAGCTGTACCGTTTTGAACCGGAAAATCAAAAGTTTATTTATGTCCGGGATTTGCTTTCTGGTCACGAGTATGTTGACAGTGTTCTGTATCCGAATCAGGATGGCTGTTACCTTTTTACGTCCAGCAATGAAGCCTCAACCAAGCAGCGTTTGTTCCGGGCTGATGAGTTGACGTCAACGTTTTTTGAACACCCCCAGTCTCCGATTGCGGATAGTCCTCAAAGTGGCCGAAACGGCGGTGCAATTTTGCAGCATAACAGTCAACTTTTCCGGGTAGCACAGACATCAGAAGGTTCAGTGTACGGCCGTTCCATTCTATTGATGCGTATTGAGTCGCTCAGTCGCGATGAATATCGAGAGAGGGAATGGCAGGAGTTGACACCGTCGGCCCCATTTCCAGATGGATTGCATACGTTAAATCAGTGTAATGGAACGTGGGTCATTGATGCTAAGCGTTACAGCTATGCGCCGACCAATATAATCATAAAACTGGCTCACAAGCTGGTACCATTCTTCCGACCAAGTACTCGCTATCCTTTGCGTTACGCACAACGAAAGTTACCAGATGACATTTGATACATACAAAAATCCCCAGAGTCGCTCTCCGGGGATTTTTAGGTTCATTTGATTAGTTGTTATGCAACGTTTTCAGCGCTACTGCCGGTTTTTTTTTCTTGTTGCATTTTAGTCAGGAAGTAGACGTTGACGCAGGCAATGAAACCGTTGGTCACAACAACTGGCCATGCATCGATCATCAGACCGTAAGCGGTAAAAAGTGCACAACCAATAAAGTTAAGTACGCGCAGTTTGACGATGTCTTTCATGGTGAGCGAGATCGCCACCATAATAGAGGCTGCGTAACCCATAATTTCAACCATGTTCATGTCCATTATTTGACCCTCTTGTATATGCCGCACAGTGTCAGTGTGGGTACCAATCTTCTCTTCGTGAGATTATTGAGGAAGCTCCATGCCTCGAATGGTCTGTTTAATTAACTGGTTTGAACTATAACAGTGCTAAATGTGTGATAAAAGCCCCAAAATAATGAACGGAGAAGGTTAGCGATTACGCAAACGTTTAACGCTATTATCAAAAATGTAATTACCAATACTGTTGAAAGATAAATTCCCTGTATACAAGAAAGCCCGCGTATTTGCGGGCTTGCTGAATCATTCACCTGACTTATTTTTTGCCTTGAGTGACTTGCTTGTCGGCTTCAGTTAGCTCACGAATACGACGGCTGGCCTCACGGCGCTCTTTTGAAATTTCAGCACTTTTGATGATGTGATCGTCTACACGGTCTTCGTAGTCTGCTTTCATGTTTTTGATGATCGCAACGATTTCATCATGGCTCATGTCTGGTTTGATGTAGTCCAGCAAGTTTTCAAGCAGATCAACACGTTTACGGTTGTCGCGAACTTTTTTCTCATTATCCAATAGCTCACGTTTCAGTTTATTTTTTCGGCGTGCCTGACTTACGATTTCAAATACACTACTCATAGGTCCTTTCCCCAGAATTTACATTAACTGTCAATGATTAAATCACAACATGCCTGCGCATAACAGCCCTAAGATCAATCCTTTCATTCTCTTGATGAAATTGTCGCCACTCTTGTTTAAAACCAGCGTAGCGCTGCAATATCACAACGAAATTCTGATAATTTTAACTTTTGATGAACGTTCTCACGGTATCGAACCGGGGCCTTTTTACTTCGAATTTGCCATCAGTGAAATGCTGGTGTAACCCAATTGTTGCAGTGTGTCTAACACCTCCATGATACGCGCGTAAGCGGTAGCGCGGTCTGCACTGACGAAAATGGTTACTTCTGTGTCAGGCACCAAGTCAGATAATGTGTCTGGTAACTCACTCAGCAGCACCTTATGACCGTCAACCAACAGTGAATTCTCGGCGTTTTTTATCGTGATGCTGGTGGGGGGAGCCGTCACGGGTGACATTTTTTGCGATAGTTCGGGAAGCCGTATATTCATGTGTGTTGTGCTTACGGATGCGGTTACCATAAAAATGACGAGCAACACCAGTAAGATATCGATAAAAGGAGTGATATTGATTTCGTTGTTTTCGTTGCAATCATCAGACGTGTAGTGCTTTCTCATGGCTCTTACTCAAACTGCGGGAAGTCAGGACATCAATCGCTATGGCAATATCGTTCGCCAGATAACCGATTGTGTGGATCTGTCGTATGAAATAGTTGTAGATGATGACAGCTGGGATAGCGGCGAAAAGCCCGACACCTGTTGCAAGCAGGGCCTCTGCTATCCCGGGAGCAACCACAGACAAGTCGGTTGATTGAGTCGTGGCGATACCCATAAAACTGTTCATTACTCCCCATACTGTGCCAAATAAGCCAATAAAAGGCGCCGTGGAAGAAATGGTCGCCAACACTCCGGTGTGTTTATTGGCCTGAATTTTAAGAGCACAAATATATTGGTAGGAAAGTGTGCTGATTCGATCCTGTAGTTCACGCCAATACATGCTATTGCTGCTGGCCATCTCGTTGACGGCAACGGAGAGCATCGGACAACTGATACCAGCTTTGCGACAAAGGAGATCTGCGTGTTGGGCATCCCTTGCCATAGCAATTACCTGTTTTTGTTGAGACTGCGTTCGTTTAAGGCGGCTTAGCTCCCAGGTTTTGGCGATAAACAGAGTCCAGGACACGACAGACATCGCGATCAGACTCAGCATGACGCCTTTGACCACCAGGTCAGCGTCATGAAACATTTGTTGCGCTGTTAAAGGAGAGGCTGGCTGACTCGAAGCCAACGTATTGATTTCTGTTGAGGCAAAAACAAACGATGGCAAAATAACACTAACAATAATGATAATAAACAAAATATTAATTAAGGTTTTTTTCATGAAATGATAGCTCTTAAATAAATATAATTAGTAATATATTTCTCTATACAGCTTTAAGGCTCTATTTTCAATGTCATTATTATTTTTATATAAAAGCTTTATACTAATCATCGATTGTTTATTTTATCTTTACATTATTGGTTTATATAAATTAATTTTGTTCTTTTAATAGTTCTTATTTGTTGTCTCATGACTTTATTCTGACATTTTATTGAGTTTAATACGTAATTATAGAACTGTTCTGAAGGGGTTTTATTTGACACCATATAATGTCTCTTAAGAGCAACTGACTTGAAAACCTTCCTATTTTAGGAAATTTCTCGTATAAGTGTAATCATTTAAAACTTGTCTAATCTGGCGAAATATTGTCTTTTCCAGCCTCTAACGAGGCTGGTTTTTTTTTGCCCAAAAATCGGTATTGTTAAATGGATAATAAAAAAGCCGCTGAACGCGGCTTTTTGCACCTTTAGAACAGAGTGTCCAGGTTGTATATGATGGCAGATATGTCATTGGAAAGGCGAGGATCGCCATTATCAGTAACGGAAGTAATCCGCCTACCTCCGCATTGATGGGAAGGAAGAGTACACCAGCGCCAATGGCGGTGTCATAGAGTCCGAGCATCCACATAGTGTCGGATTGTCGCCAGGTGGTGGTTGATAATTGCGTAGGGAGTGTTGTTGAACGAGCCATATTAATTCACCCATCCTTGTTCTGCGAACAGAATAAACAGTGCGCAGAACAAGGTATTTATGTGTATGTAAAAGTTCTTGTGTTGAGCGTTTGGTTTATTACTTATATCAGGCTGTATAACGTTGAAGATAGAGCCGCAATGCCTATTAAAATAACGAAAGTGTTACTGTTTTTATTTCTGTGTTTTTTTAGTGAAGGTAACTTGTGAATAGCATACATAGGAAGAAGAAATAATATTAATGACAGAATCGGCCCGCTAATCATTTCTATCATCCCTAGTACAGAAGGATTCCATGTAGAAACAAACCAAACCGAGAGTAAAATAAACAGAGCGGCAAGGTCATTTAATTGATTTTCTTTCAAAGGTTGATTTTTAATACGGGGTGTTCGATTCACCAGAGCGACAAAGCCTTCTTTAGCACCAATATATGTGCCCAGAAAGGATTTGGTGATCGCCACGAAAGCAATGATCGGCGCTGCCACACCGATCAATGGCGTACCCAGATGATTGGCGAGATACGAAAGTATCGTGATATTTTGTTGTTTGGCTTCTAGCAGGTGCTGTGGTGACAGCGTCAATAAGCAACTGAAGACAAAGAACATTACCGTGACCACCATCATAAAGTGTGCACGTTTGAGAATCGCACAGCACTTTTGATCCACCAGCGACGGGCCATATTCTTTCCGTTTGGACTTCGCGAACGCAGAAATGATGGGTACGTGGCTAAAGGAAAAGACCATAACAGGGATGGCGAGCCACAATGTCATACCTAGCTTTCCGCTGGCTGCGGATGCCACGATAGATGACGTCGAAAACAGTTCACCATTCCAATGAGGGATCAGATACACCGCCAACAACATCAAAACTGCGACAAATGGGTACACCAGCACTCCCATTACTCGAACAATGATTTCTTCACCAAAACGTACTATGCCGATGACACCAGCAAGCAAGGTGACCGAAAGCACAACTCTAGGGGGAGCAATCATTCCCATTTGGTGAGTCACGAAACTCTCAACGGTATTCGTCAGAGATACTCCATAAACCAATAGTATGGGAAAAATCGAGATAAAATAGAGTAGGGCGGCCAGTTTACCGGCTCGCGCACCGAAATGCTCTTCAACCACTTCGGTGATGTCGTTGCTCTGTTGACTGCCGGATAACACAAACCGCGCGAGTCCGCGGTGAGAAAAATACGTTAATGGGAAGGCCAGTACCGCCATCATTAACAGCGGCATCAGCCCACCTATCCCCGCGTTTATCGGCAGAAACAACACGCCTGCGCCGATGGCCGTACCGTACAAACCAAGCATCCACGCTGTGTCTGAAGATCTCCAAACGGCTGGAGAATCAACACGTGGAGCGTCACTTCCTGTTTTTGTCGTTATCATAATGATTCCTGCGGCTCTTTTAGTTGAACAAGCCGTAAGTGGTGTATTCGAAAAGCAAAAAGATGAAGTTAGACAGATAACTTCGGGCTAAAACTAAAAGCTGCAGGGCGGTAATTCTGTGATCTGATGCAGGTTTGCCTTTTTCTATACATACTCTTTATATCAATAGCGTTGAGAGCCGCGGTTGTTTACAACTTTTATATGCCATGCGATAGGCGAGAAACTAAGGAATTGTTTAAAACATCAGCAAGTCAGCGTGTTTCACACGCAAACACTTGTTTCTGTCGGAGGTAGCGCTATATTAGGGCTCCTAGTAATGACACTGATGTGAATGAGTGATGTTGACCTCAGAGATCATTGTTCCCAAATCTGAAAAAAATCCCACTCCGGCTAACAAATCCAGAAAGCTGAGCGATGCTTATAAAACAGAAAGGACTCGTCAGGAGGTGACGGAGATAGAGCTCAATCGAGCGACCATCGTCATTGTTGATGAGGACGGACAGTTGCGTAAAGTCCCGCTGCTTGGCGAGCATTAGGCGCGAAGTGGTGAAAGAAGAATAAGGATTGAACCATGAATATCGAACTAAGCGCAGTTGAAGCCAGAATTATTGGCTGTCTGATAGAAAAAGAAGTCACGACGCCGGACTACTACCCACTCACCCTAAACAGCCTGACGACAGCTTGTAACCAGAAAAGCAACCGTGATCCAGTGATGTCGCTGTCTGACGCTGATGTTCAGGATGCCGTCGAAGCGTTGATTTCGCGCCGTCTGGTGAGTGATGAAAGCGGCTTTAACAGTCGCGCAAATAAGTTTCAACATCGCTTCTGCAACACCGAATTTGGTGATCTTAAACTTAATGAGCAAGAAAAAGGGATCGTGTGCTGCTTGCTACTTCGCGGAGCGCAAACGCCTGGTGAACTGCGTACCCGAACTAATCGTTTGTGCCACTTTAATGATGTGAAAGAAGTGGAAGCTGTGTTAGAGGCGATGGCCGGTCGTGAAGCGGGTGCCCTGGTGGTCAAATTGCCTCGTGAAGCTGGCAAACGGGAATCGCGCTATCAACATTTGTTCTGTGGTGAGGTGGATGTAGAAGCGTTGCAAGCCCAGTCGGGTGGACACCAACCAACAGCGTCAGCAAGTGTACACGAAGAGCGAATTGAATCGCTTGAGCAGCAAGTTTCTGAACTTCAGGCTGAAGTCAGTGAGTTGCGTGAACTGGTCAACGCACTGACACAATAAATGTCGAGTCTGTGGTATATCTACCTGATCAGAACGCAAGCTAATGCGCTGTATTGCGGCATTACGACCGATGTCGACAGACGTTTTGATCAGCACAGTCGTGGACAAGGGGCCAAGGCGTTAAAAGGTCGTGGCCCGTTAACACTCGAATGGAGTGTTAAGCTGACGGATTCACGGAGCGAAGCGCTCAAAATTGAATACGCTATCAAGCAACTTTCTAAAGCGCAAAAAGAACAACTGGTGGCCGGGCAGGTAACCTTATCGTGCCTTGGGTTAATATAAATACCTTATCTATCTGTTCGGGAAAGGTTAATTTTATTAATTATTTCAGTTAATTATAAAATCAATTGCACCTTTCTCTCGTGGCTTTCCTCATCATTTACGTCGAGAAAAGTGGCACAGTGCCCAGAACTTGAGCATGTGATTCACTTTTGCGAATTTTCACTTTGCAGCTCTGTATTGACAGGCCATACTTAAAGTTTAAGTGAGCACATGAGTGTAGTTATTTCTATAATTTTTATAGGGTTATTGCACTCTTGTCTGGTCGTCTCAACAATAAATGAAAAGCGGTAGCTTTCTCCGGTGGGATAGGCCGGTTGCACCCGTAAAGAGGACGTCAATGCTAAAACGCAAAATAATAACTTTGGCCGCTGTAGCCTCATTTTCTTCACCGACTTTTTCTAATCCAGCCCAAATTCTCAACGATTACTGGCAATATCAGGATTATCTTGATTCCAATCCACGCCAAAAATCGTTGACCAGTCAGTTGGTGGACGTTGTACGTGAGCGTCCCGTGCCGCTAGCGGCAACGGTCGATCAACCGATCAAAATCTCCGTTGTTTATCCAGGGCAGCAGATCTCCGATTATTGGGTGCGTAATATCAAAGCATTTGAGATGCGTATGGAAAAGTTGGGCATCCCTTACCAAATCAATCAGGTATTTACCCGACCAAATATTGATGTCCGTCAGCAAAGCTTATCGTTGATGGAAGCCGTAAAAAACAAATCAGATTATCTGATCTTCACTTTAGATACGACCCGGCACCGTAAGTTTGTTGAGCACGTATTGGGCTCGACGGACACTAAGCTGATTCTGCAAAACATCACAACTCCCGTCAGGAACTGGGATGGACGTCAGCCGTTTCTCTACGTTGGTTTTGATCACTTACGCGGTACAGAAGTGTTAGAGCAGTACTTTCTTAAGCGTTTCCCCGAGGACACCTCTTACTCCGTTTTGTATTTTTCGGAAGGTTATGTGAGTGATGCACGAGGCGATACGTTTATTGAAGCCATGAGCAAAGTCCATCACTACACGCTCAGTTCGTCGTTTTACACACAGGCGACCAGAGAAAGCGGTTACAGCACGGCCAAGCTTGCTGTGCAGAAAGATTCGAACATCAAATTCATTTATGCATGCTCGACCGATGTGGCTCTCGGCGCAGCGGATGCACTCAAAGATCTTGGCCGTCAGGACATCGTTCTGAATGGTTGGGGCGGCGGCTCTGCTGAACTGGATGCGCTGGCAAAGGGCGATTTAGACGTCACGGTGATGCGGATGAACGATGATACAGGTATCGCGATGGCAGAAGCCATCAAATGGGATCTGGAAGGCAAAGCGGTACCTCATGCCTACTCCGGTGATTTTGAATTGGTGACGTCTGAAGATAAAGCACAACGCATCAACAAACTGAAAGCGAGAGCATTTCGTTACTCAGATAACTAATACATGAAGTTCAGTCTAAAAAGGATGCCGAAGCGTAACCGGCTGGCCGCGTTAATCACACGCTCGGTGTTTATCATTAATGGTCTGTTGATTCTGGTGGTATTGTTTCAAAACTATCAGGTCAGCCGACAGATCATCTCACAAGAGGTTGCACGATCAAATCAGCAAACCTCGAGCTTAGTGCAATCCTTTTTTGACTTCCGACTGACGGCACTTCAGGTTCAGCAAGATGCATACAGCCGTAGTGATAGCCTGCTCATCGCGTTGCGAGCTCGTCATTACGACACTTTAGATGCCTTCTTCGCCAGTATTGATCAAACCGTCCCTGAGTTGGTGCCGGACTTCCGTTTTGTTATTCAGGATGGAAAACTTGCCTGGGATGACGCCAACCATGAATTTTACGGTATCGATACCAAGCAACTGCCTTTGATGGCCAAAGCGATGTCCGTCAGTAGCAACTGGCATCTGAGTCAGGTGCCTTCAACCCTTGGCACTCGTTATCTGATGTTGAGAAAAACGCCGATTATTGACGTGAATACCGGAGAGGTCATGGGGTTGCTGTACATCGGTATTGTCCTGAACAACAACTATGGGTTGGTCAGTACATTAAGAGACAGTGCGAAAGCGGACAATGTGATCATGTCGGTTGGCTCAGAAGTTATTGCCTCGACCATCACAAATCGGGCTGGCTACAGTGGTATTGATGTACTTTCTCACTACTCACAGAGTCCGGAGCACCGCAATTTTGTGGTGTCGAAAACGGATCTTTTGATCAACACCACACCGACGTATCTGTCCATTTATACGATCACGAACAACACTCAGATTTCAGCTCTCGCCAGTAGTCATTATTTCTGGGTTGCTGTTGTTTTGATTGCCATCTTTATCTTTGCGGCGCTTACGCGACTCTGGCTCAATAAGCGGGTGTCAGATGAACTCGACCGACTGATGACGTTTACTCAGGATGCGGTCGACAACAAGATTGTGGCGCCTTCTCCGGAGTCGGACGTTGAAGAGTTCCATCAATTTGGCCAGACACTGGAGTTGGCGTTTAAACGTTTGTACGAACAAGAGCGGCGCTTTGAAGATCTGTTCAAGTTCTCTTTATCTCCGATTATCTTGTGGGACAGCGGTGGTCAGGTGGTAAAAATGAACCCGGCTGCGCACAGTTATTTTGATTCAGAAGACGACGATACGTTCGAGCAGCTGGTCTCCAAACTAATGCCACAAATCAAGATGTGTAATACCGGTGCGACATTGACGGGTATCAACCTGCCACTCGGCAACAAAGTTTTCCGGTGGAACCTGTCTCCGATCCTGATTCAGGGGAAAACCCACACCATTATTACACAAGGACAAGACATCACCAGTCTGATTGAAGCAGAGAAACAGAGTGAAGCCGCTCGTCAGGAGGCTGAAGAATCGGCTCGTGTGCGGGCAGATTTTCTGGCCAAAATGAGCCATGAATTACGCACACCGCTCAATGGCATCTTGGGTGTCTCTCAACTGCTGAAAAGCTCCGTTCGCGACAGCGATCAGCTCGAGCAGGTCAATGTTTTGTGCAACAGTGGTGAACACTTGTTAGCAGTTCTGAATGATATTCTGGATTTCTCCAAAATAGAGCAGGGCAAGTTTCATATTCAAAAATCTGAGTTCCGTTTGGTTGAGTTACTTACATCGGTTGAGAAGATCTTCTCGCCCTTGTGTCTTGAAAAACACATAGACCTCAAAGTCAGCAATGATCTGAGTGAAGATGTACTGCTGTTTACCGATCAAGTCCGACTCAATCAGGTGCTGTTCAATCTGGTCAGCAACGCGGTCAAGTTTACTCATGAAGGGCAAGTGCACGTGAATGTCTCTGCCAGTAAAAGCACTCAAGGTGAGTCGCTACTGAACATCGTGGTAGAAGACACAGGGATCGGAGTGGAAGAATCTCAGTTGCAGTCGATTTTCGACCCGTTTGTTCAGGCTGAATCGACCACCACTCGTGAATACGGTGGCAGTGGATTGGGGCTGGCTATCGTCAAGAGTCTGATGGAGTTACTGGATGGTGAGATACGAGTGTCGAGTCAGCTAGGTCTGGGTTCACGATTTGAACTTGTACTGCCAACACCAATGCGTATTGCTTCCTCTGTCGAGGAATCCGGCGAGCAGGTCAGCGATCAGGAGCTGTTATTTGACCGACAATTAAAAGTTTTACTCGTTGAAGACAATCACACCAATGCGTTCATTGCGCAGGCATTTTGTAAGAAATACAAGATGGAGGTGATATGGGTAAAAGACGGTTTGGCGGCGATTGAATATCTAAAGCAGAATCCTCACATTGATCTGGTGTTAATGGACAACCAGCTGCCCAATCTGGGGGGGATTGAAGCGACGAAGATGATTCGTGATGATTTGAATCTCGACATCCCAATCTACGCCTGTACCGCAGATGGTATGATGGATACCAAGCGTGCGTTTCTCACTGCCGGGGCGAACTATGTGATTGTCAAACCGATTAAAGAAAAAGCGTTAAATCAGGCGTTTGTGCATTATAAAAATATGTTCTATCACGGCTGATCAGACAGACTCCAGCTCATAGACTTTTTCAAGTAAGCACGTTCGAAGATCGTCGCTCATTTCCAGTACGGGTTCAAACTTTATCCCCAAGCGGTGCCCGTTTGCATATCGGCTGATACTGACCACTTGATAACGGATATCTTCTGGGAGCAGATCGTTCAATTCACTGTCTACCGTTATCATACTCTGCGTTTCTAACTCGTTCTCTCCCTTTACAAAAAAAGCGCAGCCAGAAACAGAAAAGTCAATCAGATGCGACTCGTAAGACACTGTGTTATGGGTGAGCGTCGCGGGAATATGAAGGTTATAGCGCTCATGTTCTCGTATTGGTTTGGAGGCGAAGTGCTGTGGCATTCTCAGAAACAGCAAGCAACCAGGTTTGTTGGTTTGAGTCAGGATGGAAGTTTTAAACGCGATCACGTTACCAAGCTTGGTTTGAGTGATACCGCGAACCACAATCAATACGTTTTCCAGTTTTCGCATTAACAGCGCTTCACGCGCTTTCATTGGTAAATCGATCAACAAATAACCGTCAGGCTTACAACCGATATATTGTGACGAGAAGGCGTATTCGTCGTCTGGGCCGAATTCGATTTTGGCCGACAACCGCATGCCAGGTTTCAACAGGTTAATTAATTTATCGATAGAGTGGGTTACTGACGCCATAGGAAATCGTTTTTATAGGGACGTTACACAAAATATATGTCTAAAGCTCTGAAATTGCACTGACAAAGCGATTTGGAAATGAAGATTTGTTATCCCGGTGACATTCATCCTTGAATATCACGAAGCCCGATACTGGCTTAAGACTTGGCCTGGCCTCGGGCAAGCTTATGATGCGCTCTGGAAAAATGCTCCGCGCAGAATGCGCCTACGATGGAGAGTTCACCGGCCAGACATAGGGCGGCGGTGACTTCTGCAAACGCTCTCGCGTTGCCTGAGCCGGATAGGCCGAGAATATCAAGACACGCCTTTTGTGTCGGTAATCCTGTCCCTCCGCCAACTGTGCCGACCATGATATTGGGCAACGTAACACTGGCATAGAGTGCGCCGTCTTGTCTCATTTCCATGCGTGAGATGCCGATTGACGATTCAGAGACGCACGCGGCGTCCTGACCACAGGCAATATACAACGCCGCCAGGGCGTTTGCGTAGTGAGCATTGATACCAACACTACCGCTTAGGAGTCCGCCTACGGTGGTCTTATTGGCGAAGCTGACCATGCGTGCAACGCTGGTATGCAGGTATTTCTCTACCAATTCGGCTGCAATGATCACTTCCGCAGACACTTTTTTACCGCGCACAGAACGCAAAGTATGGGCGTTTGGCTTCTTGTCGCCGGACAGGTTTCCATCAAGAAACGCTTCCACCGGAACGATTGGGCTGTGTGACAGAATAAATCGATACACGGCATTGGTAGCAATGGTTACCATGTTTTGACCAGAAGCATCCCCTGTCAGATACTCAAACACCAGATAGACATGATTGCCTTCGATATTGACGTTCATGTCTTTGAGTTGACCATGGGATGTGGTGTCTTCCGCTATCTCTTTGAACTGTTCGTATTGTGCGACCGCCCAAGCGACAAACAGACCTGCATCGGCCAGAGAGTCGAAAGCAAAGACAGGAGTGCGACTCACCCCTTCGTTAATCAGCATGGCACTTGCGCCGCCCGCAGCGGTGATTAGGTTGGCCCCACGGTGGTAAGAGGCGACTAGGGCGGCTTCGGTGGTTGCTAGCGGCACCAGGTAATCCTCCTGTGCATACAGGCCGTTGACACGCAAAGGACCGGCAATTCCGACGGGGACGTTGACCGTGCCGATGAAATGCTCAATGTTTCCCTGATAGGCGTCGTAATGGGCTTGGGTAAAGCTATCCAGTAATACTGTCTGATCGGTTAATTCTGACAATATACGCCAACGTCTTTCCAAATGCTTATCGGAGAGTAGTGGGCTAGGGCACAGTTTACGCTCAGGCTTATGTTTCCGACTCTGTAAGGATTGGTGAATACGGTTTGGTTGAGTATGTGGAGCAAGCGGCGAGGTTTGGCTAACAATGTCAGAAGAAAATTTGGGCATAAAACTGGGTATCAATCGATTTTGTCGTGATTGTAGAGAACCGACGACGAAATACAACGGGCACAATACGTTTTGCAACAAATGTGTGAAGTTTTCAGATGTGAACGTCCAGCAAAGAGCCGATCATTTCTCGCTCACGTTGCCTAACTGTGGTTCCGGTTTTACCGTAAAGTTCTGCCTGATTAAGTTTAACCAACGATGATGCGAGGTCATCATCTGACTTTTCAACTGGTTTGGTATCGACTTTATTGAATTCAAGAGCGTTTGACGAGCTGGTTGTTACCGAGTTGATTTCAGCCGCAGCTTCATCCGCCTGTTTAAAAGCGTTGTGTAGGATAGGGTAGCTGTTTGAAACCGCAGACACTGACATGACCGTGACTCCTTCTCTCTACTGATAAACTAGTAGATTTGATTAGGAAAACAAGCTGGAAATAAGTGACATTTCTTCGTCAGTCAGCAGGCCTTCGTCAGAGCGTGACAGATTGCTGCTGATTTCACACTGCAGTTGTTTCAGTTGTTGCGGCGTCAGTTCTTTGAGTTGATTCTTCAACGTTTCAAACTGTTGCATGTTCATCTTGCTCTCTCCCAGCATCGGTCGGTGTCGCGATACACGTTCACCGCAGTAAGAGATGTCTCCTTCCATGCTCCCACCTTCAAATAAATGACTATTGAGTTAATACTAGGTATCGAACGCTGTTTTTTTGTCCGAGTAATGTCAACTAATGTCAAGGATTCGTGAGAGAGACAAGATCCTGTCGCTTAACTGTTTGATCCCGGAGAGTCTACGCGGACCGCGAATTTGCTGGCCAAAGAATGCATTTCAGGCAGCATTCGATGGATCAGGTGCAACTGTTGCAGCACCATGCGAGCGGAGCTGTCATCTTCGTCGCGCCACTCAGAAAGACGTTTTTCCAGACCTGAATCGTCGATATCACTGGTGTCACAGGTATCACAGTGATCATTGAGCTGAGTGTAAAGAATATCCAGATGTCGGTGAATGGCCCGATGCGCATCAAGTACTAATTGATGTATGGCCTCATCATTGATTCGGGTGCGGTGGGCACCCAAAGCGGAGATGTAGCTGAGCAGGGCGTGGTTCAATGTCAGGAAACGAAAACTTTCGTCGACTGCCGCGCGGTAACGCCCCGGTTCTGCCAGCATCGTGCTGATGGCATTAGTTAGGTTGGCATCGTTGTTGTGAGCAGAACGACGCGCGATACGATAAGTTAAGTTGTCTTTTTTACCAATGCGGTACTGACCGATGATCTGAGCCAGATAATCTTTGTTCGCACCAATCGCATCTGCCATGATCTTATGCAACCGACGCGACTGCCAGTCAGGGAAAATAGATACCACGGCGGCGACGGCCAACGCACAACCGATCAACGTATCTCCAAGGCGAGGCAATACAACGGCAAAACCTTGACCAAGCTGGTTGAAACAAAACAGGACTAACAGAGTAATAAAGCCGGTCGCAAATCCGTAATTGTTGATACGAAACGCGAAAAACATGACGCCGGAGAGAACGATCAACACCAGTTGGCTTTCCTGTGACGGGAAAAACGTCAGCAGCGGTACCCCAATCAATAGGCCAGCCAGCGTGCCGGCAATTCGGGCCACCAGTTTCTGGCGTGTCGCGGCATAGTTGGGTTGGCAGACAAACAGTGTAGTCAGCAAGATCCAATATCCTCTGTCGATATCGAATACTTGAATAATGCCATAGCCGAGCGTCAGCGCGAGAGACATGCGCAGAGCATGGCGAAACAGCAAGGATTCTTTGTTGAGATTCGACTGAACTCGCTGCCACATGGCTTTCAATGAGTGCGCTTCGGTGTCATCAAGTACATCTTCTTCCGGTTTACTCTCTGCATCCGGGTTGTTGATGTTGTTGAGCTGCTTTTCAACCGTTGCAAGGTTATTGAACAGGTAGCTTAATTGAGCCAGAAGACTTTTCCATTGCGGATTCTTTTGTTCCTGCAGATAGGTCATCGCGCTTTGCAATTCATCTAACGCAAGCACCGAAGCGTTCATATGCTGGTATTCTTTTCCGAGGCGAATCGACTGCGCAATTTCGCGACAGGCAAAAGCCTGCGTTTGCAGCAGATGTTCAAAACGAAACATCACATCCGAACGCTGAAACTCTTTGGCCAGTTCCTGATAGCGGTAATGGCTGGAGCTGACGCGTTCGTGAATATCCTGTGCCATAAAATAAATGTTAAGAAAACGGTCACTGGCACCATCAACGTGGCCACGCTTTGAACGGCTCAATAAGGTAGCTTTACACTGGTTCAAGGCGGTCACTGTGGCAGCGTTGAGCTTGGCTTCCGCGATACGATGAGGCTGAGGAATCAACTCGCTAACGGGGTGGAAAAGGTGGCTTTTGGACTCCAGATAATCGGCCAGTTTCTCAAAGACGTTTGCCAGGCTGTGCTGAACTGGCTGCATAGGCCAGAAGGCATGCCAGATCATTGAAACAAAGTAATACCAGGCTGCCCCCGTCAGCAGCATCGCGGGTTGAAACCAAATGTCGGTGCTTTCATGGGCACCTAACATGGTGTAGATGGCGATCAGCAGGGAGCCAAATGCGATGCTGGCGTATCTTGGGCCTACGGCTCCCAGCATAATAAAACCAAAGGTTGAGATAAAAAGGCCAGCGGCGAATAACCAAGGCAGCTTAAACAGTATTTCGATGGAAAGCGACGCGATACCAAAACAGACAAAGGTGAGAGTGACCGCTTTCAGACGACCGGTGAAACTGGCGTCACTCTCCGCCAGTGCCGCCGCAATGACGCCGAGAATGAGCGGGATGATTTCTCTGTCGAGCTGAAAATGCCATGCCGGAATGACAACGCCGAGCAGAGTGATCAGAATAAGCAGGCAGTAGTTGATGGTTTTATTTGCCCAATAAAGGCGCAACTGGTTGGTAAAATTCACAATGGCTCAACTTTGAAAAATTCTAACCTATACAATAACCCGTATTGAGGGCTTAACATACTGACACAGATAAAAAAATGAGACTGTTTGTAGATATAATCGTCAATGCAAATATTGACATTAAATTTTCATCCCTGATCCTGATTGTTATATCATGACGGCAACCGAATCGACAGGCAAAAAAGTAATGCAGCTAAGTGCTAATAAGACTGCAAAGTACCTTATTCAAAACGAATATCATCAAGTTGAGCTCGACAGCGAGCTGATTGTTTTATCTTCTGCGATGAGTGAAGAGCGGATTCCGTTCAATGTATGGAACGGAAAAGTGGCGCTCAAAAGGGGATTGCTGTGGGGAGAAATGAAATTTTTCGCCCATGAAGAGACCGGAGTGCAACGTGCCTGGGTCGTACAGGGATTGCCCTGGCGTCAGTGCCGAGAGTTTGCCCGCCATGCGGTAGCCAAGTACCAACACTGGCACAATGAACAGTGTCGTCAGTTGTCACAACATCTCCCTGAATGGGAAGAAGAGCTGACGCGTCTACGCCGTTTGCCGTCGTTCCTTTCTCATTCGAGTGTTGGACGCTGGATTGATACCGTGAATCAAAATTTGACCGGCATGCATATGTCTCTGGCTGAAGCATGTCAGAGAATGCCGGAGCGTATGGCTGCTCTGACGCCCTGGCTTGAAGACACGGATGAAACCTTATCAGAGCGTAACCACACTTGGCTTGAAAATGAGCGTCCCAATTGGGAAGTGCTCTTTTCGCAACTGGAGTCTTCACCACTTAACCTGTCTCAACAGTTTGCCGTGTTGCTGAACGACGATAATAACCTGATTCTGGCGGGGGCCGGTTCTGGCAAAACCAGTGTGTTGACCGCACGGGTCGCTTATCTGTTACAAAGCCACTTGGCACAGGCAGAAGATATCCTGATGGTAGCGTTTGGCCGTGATGCTGCGCAAGAAATGAGGCAGCGTTTAGACGATAAACTCGGTATGTCTACCGACGGTATCAGCGTGAATACTTTCCACCAGCTTGGCCTTAAGATACTGAATCAGGTTGAAGAAACGAGCGTGGTGGTTTCCCCTCTGGCAGTGGATGATAATCAGCGAAAAGCTTGGTGTATCGATTGGCTGAAGAAGCACTGGATGACACCAACCAATTTTAAACGTTGGCAGAAGCATCTCTCTCAATGGCCAATTGCTTATCTGGCTGGTGATGACGAGCTGGGTAGTCAGGTCGAGAACCCGAAATTGATCGCCTGGCTGGAGAAACAGATGATGCAATTGGCTGCAATGGGCGCGACCAAGAAAGATCTGCAAGAAAAACTGGTCAGCCATTCGGAATATACGCGCTTAAACAGCGAATTATCCCTAGTATGGCCATGCTATCAAGCCTGGCAACAAATGCTTAAAGAGACGGGCCAGATTGATTTCAACATCATGATTCGCCGTGCAACTCAGTATGTGAAACGTGGGCGTTATCGTCCAACGTGGAAATACATCATGATTGATGAGTATCAGGATATTTCACCAGAGCGACTTGAATTGATTGAAGCCTTGTGTGAAAAAGGCAAAGACACAGAGCCGTGTATTTTGTTTGCCGTTGGTGACGACTGGCAGTCTATTTATCAGTTTGCCGGTTCTGATGTCGACCTGACCACCGGCTTCGATTACCGCTTCCCGTATTCGACGGTGCATTATTTGGATACGACATACCGTTTTAATAACCAAATTGGTGATGTCGCGAATCAGTTTATTCAGGCTAACCCGGCTCAGTTGCCAAAAGCGCTACGCAGTCACAAGGAGCAGAAAGCCAAGGCAGTCTATACGGCACCGTCAAACAATGTTGAGAAGATTCTGGACCAACTGAATCGAAGCGCAAAAGGCAAGAAAACCGTGTTGTTACTTGGTCGTAATCATTACCACAAACCGGAGTTGTTGGCAGACTGGCAAAAACACTATGGGTTGCTATCGATAGAGTTCATGACGTGCCATGCAAGTAAGGGTAAAGAGGCTGACTACGTGATTATTCTTTCGGTGGATGAAGGGCAATTCCCGGCCAAAGAGAAATCATTGCACCTGGATGCGGCGTTGACCAAGTCGGATGATGATTTCCCGCACGCAGAAGAGCGGCGCTTGTTCTACGTTGCAATGACTCGGGCAAAAGAGAAAGTCTGGATTACGCACTCGGCCAGCGGGTCCAGTTTTGTCAAAGAGTTACTCGACGGAGATTACCCGGTGATCAAACAGAAATAGAAATAAACAAGCCCCGCATCGCGGGGCTTGTTTATATCAGGTACGATCGCTTAAATAGGCTTGATAGTCGGGCACTTCAATATCGACTTCTTCTTCGAGCAGAGAAGAGGAAAAAACAAACTTCGCCGACGCTCGGTTGGTGGCCACAGGAATGTTCCACACACTGGCAATACGCAAGAGTGCTTTTACATCCGGATCATGAGGTACGGCATTCAGCGGATCCCAGAAGAAAATCAGCACATCTATTTTCCCTTCAGAGATCAATGCACCGATTTGCTGATCGCCGCCCATTGGACCACTGATCATGCTCTTTATCGCCAACCCGGTTTCTTTACTCAGCATGCTGCCGGTGGTGCCCGTTGCGTAAAGGAAGTGACGTTGTAGCTTTTCTTTGTTTTCTTCAACCCAGCGCAGTAGTTCAGGTTTGCAGTTGTCGTGTGCGACCAACGCAATATGTTTGTGGGCTGGCATTGTACGTATGGTTTTCTTCATGTCTTGTCCTAACTTTCCTAATATGTGTCACGCGATTCGGGTTTGACCCGGAATACCGGTCGGTATTTGGACGGGGACAGCGAATCGCTGATCACACTCTCATCCAAATTCTCCGGTGTCAGGGGCGCGATGTCGGGGGCCTGAACGGGGGAGAATGGATTCCCGCTCAAATAATCATAAGCTTGCATCACTGACAAGCGGCCTTGTTCGACCATTTTATCTGTCGGCGAAAATTCAACTTTGTGCCGCAACAGACCACGATAGACGCCATGACTGAGATAGGTGGACACCAACCCAATTTCGTCAACTTTTCCGGCAGATCGTAGCTCACTGATGGCGGCCTCTATGGCGACGGCACTACCAACTATATAATCAATAGCTCCGTCTTCCACGGCTTTTTGCACAAAATTGCGTTGTAACTCTTTATCGTTGTCTGCCCATTCGGTGGCGACGATCTCGATACGGCTCTTTTTTATGGCCTGATAGAAACCTTCGATTACCGGTTTGGTTCCACCACTGGAGCGAGGCCCTGGTAGCAACAATACCCGAAGAGCGTCTGTTTTGGTTGCCGCTTGTTTTGCCAGGTATTGGCCGGACTGGAATCCCATCGAATACCAGTCTACGCCAACTTCTCCTTTCAGCGCTGATACACCAGCATCATTGAGATTGAGTTGATTGACGGTTGCAAAGATCGGCGTCGACCCTGCGAGCTGAGTTAAGGTATCGCGATACAAATCAGGTGCCACAGTCCCCAAAAGAATGGCGTCGGCTTTCCATTTTACGCATAAACGAATGTGCTCTTGCTGTTTTGCCTCATTCGGATAGCCACCCGCTTCCAGCACACGTAGGTCGACATTCAGTTTTCGCGCTTGCTCGACCATTCCGTAGTTTACCGACAGCCAGTAGGAATCTTTGAGATGCGGATAGAGCGCACACATTTTAAATACGGTGTTTGAGGAGGTGGCCGCCGACGCCTGTAGAGACGGTAAGATAAAAAGACATCCTACGACGAAAGAAAAGGAGCGTTTAGTCAGAGACATTGATCAATTCGTTGGCATAGCAGTGTAAACACTGCAAAAATATAGCGTATTCCCGCTGTGTAAAGAAGTGAAGTTTCAGAATGTTATTAGCCAGAGCCAGCATCGGTCGGAAATTGTTGTTCGCCTTTTTGATTATGGCGCTGCTGGTATTATCTTCAGCCTTAGTTGGGATGTTTGGCTTTTCATCGGTCGCCAGAACAGAGCGCAACGTGGTGAATTCAGCGATCCCGGCAATGATCGAAGCGCGTCAGGTCGCGGAATTAAGCTCCCGGATTATCGCGTCGGTTCAGGTATTGTCAAATGCAAAAACCGAGGTACAGCGTCAACAATCCGGCGACGCTTTGTTCAGCCAACTTCAAACTCTCCTTGAACATATCGGTGCGCTGGGTTCCGATTCTTTTGATGCCGGTTTGCTCGATAAACTGGCTGCCGATGTGCAAAACATCATTGATACTCTGGCGAACCTGGGAGTGTTGGTGGAAGAAAAACTTCAGCTTGCTGAAGACCTGAATGAACGAGTGAAGGAGATGCGTAAGATCGGCCTGGAGCTTGAGCAACTGACCCGCACACAGGTTTTGAATACCAGCACTATTGCCGTGGCCAATGTCACGCACATCTATGATCTGTTGGATAAGCAAGATACCACCGAAGCATATAAAGCCCTTGATGCGCTGGTGGAAGTCGATCTCGATCTTTCTGAACGTTTGCATGAATTGCACCTGCTTGCGTTTAAAATGCTCAATCAGATTGAGGAAACTCGCACTGTGACTGATGCTTCACGCATTCAGCACATTCGACAGGCGTTCTCTGAGAACCTCCTTATCATGATGCGGCGTGTTAAGGCGGTTGAGGATCCGACTCGATCACAGCAAATGGTTCAATTGTTGCGGCAACTGGAACAGAAGCAGCTGTTGTTTGATGTTTTACAGCAGCGCTATGACAATGAGCAGCAACTTCATCAATTAATGCAAGATACGCTAGCGCAGTTTTCAGCGCTTAACACCACCGTTAATCAATTGGTGGATGCGTCAAATCAGACGACAACTCAAGCCATATCGGAACTGAAAAGCACCTTACAGCTTGCTCAGATCGCTTTGTTGGCGCTGACGTTAGCGGGTCTGTTGGCGGCGGTCATCATTGTCTGGAAAGTGGTTTACATTTCAGTGGTTAAACGTTTGAACCGGTATTCGCAAGCGTTGTTATCCATCGCAAAAGGCCAGCTTAAATTGGATATTGAAGCTGAGGGGCATGACGAACTGGCGCAAATGGGACGAGCGATTATCACCGCCAGAAATACCGCTCAGGCATTAAAGATCGTGGCGGAAAGTGAAGCGGAGGCAAAGCGAGAGCTGCTGCAACACAAAGAGCATCTGGAAGAGTTGATAACGGAACGAACCGGCCAGCTTCAGCAGGCCAATCAGCAGTTGAATCAGGAAGTGACGAATCACGCCAAGGCCAGAGCCGATGCGGAGCAGGCCAGCCGCGCAAAATCGGCGTTTCTCGCCACGATGAGTCACGAAATTCGTACGCCGATGAATGGGGTATTGGGTACCGCGCGTCTATTGCAGGAATCCTCGCTGGATCGGAAGCAACGTCACTATGTCGATGTGATCAATCGCAGCGGCAAGACCTTGTTGGCTATCCTCAATGACGTCCTGGACTATTCGAAAATTGAAGCCGGATATCTCGAAATTAGGCCAGACGATTTTAATCTCCGCAGCATGGTGACTGACGTTGCCGAGTTGTACAAAGGACGAGCGGAAGAAAAAGGATTAGAGTTGACCGTGACATTGGAATCCGAACTTGCTCATGATTGGTTCGGGGATAGGACACGCATCAGCCAGGTCCTGACGAATTTGATTGGCAACGCAATTAAATTTACTGAAAACGGTTATGTGGACGTTTACATCAGTGAAGACCCAGATAACCAAGGGCAGTTATTGTTTGATGTTAGCGACTCAGGGGTAGGGATTTCAGCCGAAGAACAACGAACCTTATTTGACGCATTTACCCAGGCGTCAAGTGGTATCTCCAGCAGAGGCGGAACTGGATTAGGTCTTGCCATTAGTAAGCGTATCGTTGAGGCCATGGGCGGCGCGATTTTTGTTGAATCGGAACTGGGTCAGGGAAGTCGGTTCGGCTTTACCATTCCACTGACCCAGGGGCATTCTCAGCAACAGCAGGAAACGCCATATAGCGCGGACAAGAAAGCTTCGGTATTGCTGATAGAAGATAATGATGTTAACAGTCTGGTTGCTGAAGGCTTTTTGACAAGTCTTGGCCATGACGTGACTCTGGCTGAAGATGGACATCAGGCTAAAGAAGCCTTTGTGGCTCACCGTTTTGATATCGTCTTGCTGGACATCAACCTGCCGGACATCAATGGTGTTGAGTTGCTGAAAGAACTGCGTGAGATGGATTTGTCCATTTCTAGTGACGTTGTCACTAAGTATGTGGCTGTTTCTGCACATGTGTTTCGTGAAGAGGTGGAATCCTACTTAGAAGCAGGCTTTGATGGGTACTTACCCAAACCCTTGGATAAAGATGAACTTTCTGATTCTATCCAGCAAGCATTGGCAGGAAATTACGTAACAGCAGGGGCTGAGAACACGCCCAATGAAAGCCATGATGATGATGTAATATTGGATACCTCGGTGATTGACTCTGATATTCGTATTTTAGGACTTGATAAAGTTCAGGAAATCATCAGTATGTTTGAGACGACAGCTAAACAAACCGTTGCTTATCTGGACGCGTCCGCTTGCAGGCATGATCAGGATGGCGTGACAGCGCTGGCACATAAACTCAAAGGGTCGGCGGCGAGTCTGGGTCTGAACACTCTGATGGCATTGTGTCGTGATATCGAAACCAGCAAAACCGCATGCCAGGACTATTCAGTCAATCGTTTCCGCCTGGAAACATTGCTTATTCAGTCAACTCAGGCACTCAAGGACTATACCCAATAACCGGAGAATTTTATGCTCAATATTGAATCAGCCAGACTATCTATGACTCAGTTAACAAAGGACGACTGGGCATTGTTTCAGCGTCTTCATCAAGATGAGAAAGTGATTCGATATGCATTTGATAAGCCGGAAGTTGAAGACATTCGCCGTCGGTTTGAGTCACGCTTGCCTGTCTGGCAGTGGGGATCAAAACATTGGTTGTGTCTGGTTATTCGTGAACAATGGTCTGGGAAAGCAATCGGCGTAACCGGGTTATGCGTTTCAGAAGAAGGCGAAGCGGATGTCGAGATTGGCTATATGCTATTGCCGGAGTCCCACGGGTTGGGTTATGGCACCGAGTCGTTGGTGGCTTTAGTCAGGCATGTTGAGCAAAATTTCCCGGTAGAAAAAATTTCGGCGATCGTCACAGACGGCAACATCGCTTCACGTAAGGTGTTGGAAAAATGTGGCTTTAAGTTATTTGAGAGAGAGAAAAACGCCTACCAAATTGGCGGCGTTTTATACGATGATTTAATTTATCGCTACCTGGTTAAAACGTCAGAACCCGCGTAGAAAGCGCGACCGCAGAGAGCGTAATTAAAGCTTGTGCTGTGTAATATGTAACCATGATGACGTGGCGGGAAAATTTTGAGGTTGAGCGGAAACGGTCAATCGCCAGCACTAGATCAGACAACATGAAAATGAACGCCCCCATCATGGCAAGGCTCGCTGACTGACTGCCAATGTCGTGCCAGTATTCCATCGCGCACCATGTCATAACCATGATGACCAAGATATAGAAGGCCACCGGAATGGCCATATTGCCAAGGTTTGGCAGCAGGAAAAGAAACACGATCACGCCGCTGCACAGCAACAAGATAGGAATCCAGTGAGTGATTTGCGGGTTGGCAAACTCAGAAAACCCAATGGCATAGGCAATATGCGCCAGTAAAAAGCTCAGCAAACCGGGGACGAACTTGTCTTTAGGGTGCATCAGAAACACATCCCCGATAGCGGACAAAACTAAGCCTGCAAGAATCCACTGCGCGTATCCCAGTGAGGCAATATCGGAATGGAAGATAACCGCCATCATCAACACTATGGGTGTTGGTTTGGATAGGTAAAAGATCCATTTAGGGCCACGATCAATAGATAGAATATGAATAAGTGCTGTGAGTCCGATTGCCAGCCACATAGGTGCTCCGTTAATAAAAAAGCAGTGTACGTTTTGTACACTGCTTTTTATTTTATCGCTTACGTGGCTAAAAGCGACTGATAATTCATACTTATTTGAATTTACGCGATGGCTTCTTCAAGGATCTTACGCGAAACGGGCAACGTGATTGCCTGATGTTCACCAAGTTGGGTCATACCGTGCGCTTCGAGTTGGGAAATCACCGCTTCGATGGCTGCGTTTTTATCGTCACCATGTTCCGTCAGTTTGGTTGGTACGTTCAACGAAAGATAGAAGGCTTCTATGGCATCGATAGTTTGCTCGGCCAGGTGAGCGGATTGAGCCAATCCAAATACATTGCGACCCATCTGTTCGAGTTTGGCGCGTTTCACGTCAAGCTGATTTCTCAACAACGATGGTTGAATAATTGCTAACGAGCGTGCGTGATCGACGCCCCACAGAGCGGTTAACTCATGGCCAATCATATGCGTTGCCCAGTCATGAGGCACACCACTGCCGATCAAACCATTGAGCGCTTGGTTGGCGGAGTACATCAGATTGGCGCGCCAGGTGTCATTGTCGCGTTGGTCGAACTGTTCACCCAGAGTTTTAAGGTTACGCAATAATACCTCTGCGTAGCCATCCTGAACCATCGCATCACCCGTCATGGTCAGGTATTGTTCACAAACATGAACCCAGGCATCAACGATACCATTTAACAACTGACGCTCAGGCAGGGTTTTCATCACATCTGGATCCATGACGGCGAACTTAGGCTGAACCGCCGGAGACATAAACGGAAGTTTATCGTGGGTTTCTGCTTTGGTGATCACCGCCCCCATGTTGGATTCTGAACCGGTTGCTGGCAGTGTGAGGATAGCGCCAATCGGCAGGGCTTCCGTCACCTGGTGTTTCCGGGTCATGATGTCCCAGCCATCACCGTCATACTTTGCCGCCGCCGCAACGTACTTGGAACCATCAATGACGGATCCACCGCCGACGGCAAGGATAAAGTCGATCGCTTGTTCTTTTGCGATAGCTACCGCTTTGTCCAGAGTTTCTTTGGTTGGGTTCGGCTCAACCCCGGAAAATTCAGTCCACTGATGATGTTGTAGGGCGTCGACAACCTGATCGTAAACGCCGTTTTTCTTAATCGAGCCACCGCCATAAATAACCAGGACTTTTTGCTGCTGAGGAATTGTCGTCGCGACTGATGAAATTTGCCCCTGACCGAATATGATTTGTGTTGGGTTGACGTATGTAAAGTTCATTACTTTCCCTTTTTGATGGTGTGCAATGGATTTTCATAAATGGAATGTGTGCATATTAGTCCTTGAGGATGGAGCTTTAAATACCAATTTCTCCATTTATATTGCCTATTTCTACAAATTCGATAATCTATTGTACAGTTCGATAGGGAGGGGCTTATGAAAAGTCTTGGTCAACTGCTGCAAGTGTACATAGACAAACATCATCTTGATGAGCTGGAAGGAATTGCACCGACGGCGATTCGCGGCGTAACGGTTTATCGCAGTAGCACGGGCAATAAGCGCACACCATTTGTTTATCAGTCTGGCATCATTATTTTGGGCCAGGGATGTAAGAATATACATATCGGCAATGTGCCCGTGTGTTACGGGCCAGAGGACTATCTGGTGGTGGGGGTTCCGATGCCGCTCGAGTGTGAAGCGCATGCTGTGGATGGTAAACCGCTGTTGGGACTCAATATCGATATTGATCCTAAACTGCTACATCGTATGGTGAACAAACTTGAGGCTATTGGTTATCGCCACTCTCCGCGCACGGGACATAAACAGGGGCCTGGTTTACGATCCGTTCATATGAATGACAGGATGCTGAGTTCCTGCAAGCGTCTGGTGGAAGCACTGTGTGATGATCTGGAGGCCGAAATGTTGGGAGAAATACTGTTGGAGGAAATGGTGTTTCGCGCATTGACCAGCGAAGAGGGGTACGTGCTGTTTGATCTGGCGCAGCATGAGGGGGCCTATGCACGGGTTGCCAAAGCGCTCAATAAAGTTCACAAAGATTATTCGTCCACACTGACGGTTCAGGCGTTAGCGGAAGAAGCAAGCATGAGTATTTCCGCGTTTCACACTGCTTTTCGCTCTGTGACGCTTGAATCACCATTGCAATACATCAAAAAGGTGCGACTCAATAAGGCCAGAGAACTGATTCATTTTGAAGGACGTCGTGTGAATGATGCGGCACGTTTGGTGGGTTATACCAGCTCGTCGCAGTTCAGTCGTGAGTACAAACGTCATTTCAACGAGACACCAAGTGGAGTGAGAGCGAACTGACTCGCAACTTTTATAAAAGAGGAAACTAACCTGTTGGTTGTTTACTGTTTTTTAACAATTTGGTTTGATGCATAATTCTCTTAACCCCTATAGAGATCTAGTCAATCTCGCTCCAATAGCCCGCATTTTCATCATGAAATGCGGGCTTTTTTTAGATGCTCAAAATAAAAGAAAATAAGTTATCGATGCAAATTAAGTAGGGTGGCGTTACATTGCCACAACAATATATTGCGAGTGATTATATAAATATCACATATTTTGCGTGTAATTTTCGTTAACTCTCCTAGAGTTGTTTTACTTGAGATTTTAAGTGTTCTTACAGAACTGAGAATATTTATTTTTATGTGAAACAACTACTTAAGGGAAAGGCAATTATGCATCGTAACGGAAAAGTAGGCAAAAGCGTGTTTACGCTCAGCACTTTGACAGCATCCTGCTTGATGGCATTCGGCAGCTACGCAGCCGTTGATTGTACTGGCGTTCCAGAATGGGATGCAGGAACAATCTACAACGGCGGCGAACAAGTACAACAAAACGGTACCGTCTACCAGGCAAACTACTGGACTCAGGCAAATGATCCAGAAACCTCAAACGGTGATTACGCACACTGGAAAGTCATTGATACCTGCGATACCGGGCCAATCGACCCGAATGAGTCGCCAAGCGCCTCGCTACTCAGTCCGTTAGCCTCAGATCAAATTACCGAGGGTGACGTTGTCACTCTTTCTGCAAGTGCTCAAGACACTGATGGTACAGTTGCGCGCGTCGACTTTATGGTTGATGGCGTGGTGGTGCAGCAAGTCAGCAGTGCGCCATATTCAGCGTCCTGGACGGCAACCGCAGGCCGTCATACTTTCGCTGTGATGGCATATGATGATAAAGACGCCGTTAGCCCAGAAAGTTCGGTGACGCTGACAGTATCGTCTTCGCAGCCTGGTAATGAATCGCCAACGGTGAGCGTTGCAGTATCTGCGACACAAGTTGAATTGGGAGAGGTGGTCACCTTGACGGCTGATGCTGCTGATACCGATGGCAGTGTTGACAAGGTTGATTTCTATGTAGCCGGAACATTGGTCGGTACAGTTGCCAGTGCACCGTACTCACTGGACTATACGACGACGCAAAGCGGTGCTTTGGCTGTTTACGCGAAAGCGACGGATAACCTTGGCGCCAGTACAGATTCGTCTCTGGTGACGCTTACCGTGAATGGCGCACCGAGTGTTGCAAATTGTCGCCCGGATGGTCTGTATCAGACCGAAGGTGTGAACGTTCCTTACTGTACGATTTATGATGAGGAAGGCCGTGAGAAAATGGGCGTCGATCACCCTCGACGTGTCATTGGTTACTTTACCAGTTGGCGTAGCGGTGATGATCCTCAAGCTGCCTATTTAGTGAAAGACATTCCATGGGAACAACTGACGCACATTAACTATGCCTTCGTCAGCATCGGTTCAGACGGAAAAGTGAATATCGGTGATGTTAATGACCCGAACAACGCCGCTGTAGGCAAAGAGTGGAATGGCGTTGATATTGACCCAGCCCTTGGTTTCAAAGGTCACTTTGGCGCTCTGGCAACTTACAAAGAGCGCTATGATGTGAAAACCCTGATTTCGATCGGCGGCTGGGCAGAAACTGGCGGTCACTTTGACACCAATGGTGAGCGTATTGCAGATGGTGGTTTCTACACCATGACAACCAATGCAGATGGTTCTATCAACCATGCCGGTATTGAGAAATTTGCGACGTCTGCTGTCGAAATGATGCGTAAATATAAGTTTGACGGCTTGGATATCGACTACGAATACCCAACGTCCATGGCGGGGGCGGGCAACCCATATGACAAAGACTTCATGGAACCACGTCGCCAATATTTGTGGGCGTCTTATCAAGAGTTAATGAAAGTTCTTCGCGCCAAGCTGGATGCAGCGTCGGCTCAAGATGGTCACCACTATATGCTGACTATCGCGGCGCCGTCTTCGGGTTATCTGCTGCGTGGTATGGAAACGTTTGATGTGACCAAATACCTTGACTACGTCAACATCATGTCTTATGACCTGCATGGTGCATGGAACGATCACGTGGGACATAATGCGGCGTTGTATGATACTGGTGAAGATTCAGAGCTGGCTCAGTGGAGTGTTTACACCACAGCGCAGTACGGTGGTATTGGTTACCTGAATACCGATTGGGCTTACCACTATTTCCGTGGCTCTATGCCTGCGGGCCGTATCAATATCGGCGTTCCTTATTATACTCGCGGATGGCAAGGTGTAACGGGTGGCACTGATGGCCTGTGGGGCCGTGCAGCACTACCAAATCAGTCTGAATGCCCGGCAGGTACTGGGGAGGGCGAGAAAAACAACTGTGGTTACGGTGCTGTCGGCATCGACAATATGTGGCACGACACCGATCCTAAAGGCAACGAAATGGGGGCTGGTTCTAACCCGATGTGGCATGCCAAAAACCTTGAGAAAGGCATTTGGGGTTCTTACGCAGAAGCGTATAAGCTGGATCCAGTTAATGACCCAACCGATCAATTGGTTGGTCAGTACACCCGTCATTACGACAGCGTAGCGGTGGCACCATGGCTGTGGAACAACGATAAGAAGGTTTTCCTTTCGACCGAAGATGAAGCGTCGGTCAACGTTAAAGCTGACTACGTTATTGACCAGGAAATTGGCGGTATCATGTTCTGGGAGCTGGCGGGTGACTACAACTGCTATGTTCTGGATGCCAATGGAAATCGCACCAGTGTTGATGAAACGGAACAGGCTTGTGCAACCGGCAATGGTGAGTATCACATGGGTAACACCATGACCAAGGCTATCTACGATAAGTTCAAATCGGCGACACCTTACGGAAATAAAGTTGCCACGGGTGCTATTGCTACAGAAGCAGTGGATATTGCAGTGTCTGTTGGCGGGTTCAAAGTGGGTGATCAAAACTACCCAATTAATCCGAAGATCACGTTTACCAACAACACCGGACAATCCATCCCTGGTGGCACAGAGTTCCAGTTTGATATTCCTGTATCGACACCGGACAACGCAAAAGATCAGTCGGGAGGCGGCTTACAGGTGATTGCATCAGGCCATAGCCGTGGTAACAATATTGGTGGCTTAGATGGTACGATGCACCGTGTTGCGTTCTCACTGCCATCATGGAAGGAACTACCGGCTGGAGGAACGTATGAACTGGATATGGTGTACTACCTGCCAATCTCTGGCCCTGCGAACTACAGCGTGAAGATCAACGGCGTGGATTACGCCTTCAAGTTTGAACAACCTGACTTACCACTGGCCGATCTTTCCAGTGGCAACAATGGCGGAGATAACGGTGGCGGTGACACCGGAAGTGGTACGGTAATTCAGTGGGAGCCGGGTGTCACTCAAGTTAGCAACGGCGATACCGTGACGTACAACAGCAAATGTTTTGTCGCGAAAAACAATCCTGGAACATGGGATACACCAACCCAGTCAAACTGGTTCTGGGACGAAGTGACTTGTCCTTAATCCGAAGTAAAAAAGAGCCACCAAACGGTGGCTCTTTTATTGATACGCAAGATTCGCTCTACTACTCTTTTTCAAGAGAATTGATAGCTCTCCGGAACCACAACAATTCCTTTTTCTGAGATATGGAAACGCTGCGCATCTTCCAGGCGGTTTAAACCTATCTGAGTCTCGGGCGGGATCTTCACGTGCTTGTCTATAATGCAGTTGACCAACTGGCAACCTGCGCCGACTTCGACATCGTCAAATAAAATACTGTCCACGACTGTGGCGCCATCATTGATCTTAACACTCGATGAAATGATCGAGTGCTGAACAGAACCTCCGGAATTAACGACCCCGTTAGAAATCATGGAGTTAATGAATATTCCTTCATTCCCCGAACCTGAGGAGACCGTTCGGGCAGGCGGTAGCTGAGGTTCATAAGTTCGTATTGCCCAGTTGGGTTGGTAGAGATTCATCGGAGGAACCGGCTCGAGCAAGTCCATATTAGCTTCATAGAAGGAGTCAATGGTTCCCACGTCGCGCCAGTATTTATCTGCCGCGACTCGTCCCTTATCCCGGCCGAACTGGTAAGCGTAGACGCCTTGCTGACCGATCAGTTTCGGAATGATATCCTTCCCAAAGTCGTGACTCGAATCCTCTAGATGGGCGTCTTCTTCCAGTGCTGCCTGCAATGTACTCATATTAAAAATATAGATACCCATTGATACCAGACTACGCGTGGGGTTATTTGGCATTGAAGGGGGATTGTCTGGCTTTTCGACGAATGAGGTGACACGATGCGAGTCATCAACCGCCATAACGCCAAACGCACTGGCTTCATCTACCGAAACGTCCATGCACGCAACGGTCAACTCGGCACCCGTTTCTTTGTGTTCTTGTAGCATGGCGGCATAGTCCATGCGATAGATATGGTCTCCAGATAACACAACTACGTACTCAGCGTCGCTGCGACTGAGCAACCACAGGTTATGGTAGATCGCGTCAGCCGTTCCTTCGTACCATTTGCCACCTTTACGCATCTGTGGGGGCACTACAGTAATAAATTCGCCCAGCTCTGGGTTAAAAATAGACCAGCCGTCACGCAAGTGCTTTTGTAGTGAGTGCGACTTATATTGAGTTAGGACAAGAATACGTCGTAGGCCGGAATGAAGGCAGTTGGTTAACGTAAAATCAATGATGCGGTATTTCCCTCCGAAGGGGACGGCAGGTTTGGCGCGGTCATCCGTGAGAGGGCTGAGTCGTGATCCCATTCCTCCGGCGAGTACAACGGTAAGAGTATCTTGCATCTTGGTTCTCCCTGAAACAGTGCAATGTATTTTCCTTTTTGGTACCCGCTACAAGATTTAAGCCAATCCAAGTACGCTTTAATAATCATGAATATACTTAACGTGCTTTACCTCATTGCACCAAATGCGTGAACGGTCATGTGGCAATTGCACTCTATTGGCGCGGCACGACCTGGCGGAAAATATCTGCTGTGTGATAACGGTTTACTCCCACAGTGTAGTTGCCTACAGGAGAGTTAGATAAAAAAGCACCTCCGGAAAGGAGGTGCTGAATGCCTGAATAGTCGGGGGTAGGCAAATTTACGCTTCGGCAGGTTTGTTGGCTTTGCTGCCACTGCGATTTTTCATAAATGCATAGCCAAAGCCAGTAACCAGTGTACCGGCAGCGATCGCAACCAAATACATCAGTACCGGTGTTATCGCATTTGGGATTAACAGCACAAACAGACCACCGTGAGGTGCCATTAGTTTCGCGCCAAACAACATAGATAGAGCACCAGTCAGTGCGCCACCTGCCATACAGGCTGGAATGACTCGCATAGGGTCTTTTGCTGCAAATGGAATCGCACCTTCGGAGATAAAGCACAGCCCCAGAACAAAGGACGCTTTACCTGCCTCACGTTCGCCCGCTTCAAATTTATCTTTGGCCAGGAAGGTCGCCAGCCCCATGCCCAGTGCCGGAACCATACCGGCCGCCATAATCGCCGCCATTGGTGCATAAGTCTGAGAGGCCAGCAAGCCGACCCCAAATGTGTATGCAGCTTTGTTAACTGGACCGCCCAGATCAAAGCACATCATTGCGCCCAGAATAACACCCAACAGCACGGCATTCGCTGAGCCCATGTTGTTTAGGAACTCTGTCATTGCAGCCATGATGCCAGACACTGGACCACCCACCACGTAAATCATGACAAGGCCGGTGAACAAGCTCGCAATGAACGGAATGATCAGAATAGGCTTAAGGGCTTCCATCGATTGAGGTAGCTTGACATTATCTGCGATAAATTTAGCTGAGTAACCCGCGATGAAGCCTGCGGCAATACCGCCCAAAAAGCCTGCGCCGGTCGAGCTAGCTAACATTCCGCCAATAAGGCCAGGTGCCAGACCCGGACGGTCGGCGATAGAAAACGCAATATACCCTGCAAGTACCGGGATCATCAGAGCAAACGCTGAACCACCGCCAATGCTCATTAGCGCCGCCGCCAGTGTCCCTTCTTCTTTGAAGGCTTCAATACCAAACACAAACGAAAGGGCAATGATCAGACCACCCGCAACCACGACAGGCAGCATATGTGAAACCCCTGTCATCAGGTGTTTATACACGCCTTTTTTCTCTTCAGTAACACCACTGCCTGTGCTCGTGCCAGTACTGTGGTGATAAACTGTGGCTTCATTGAAGGCCTTGTCGAGTTCTTGTTCGGTTTTCTTCAGTGCCAAACCGGTACTGGTTTTATACATAGATTTACCAGAGAAACGATCAAGTGGCACTTCAATGTCAGCGGCAATGATGACCAGATCAGCCTGAGCGATGTCTTCTTCGGTTAACTGATTTTTCGCGCCAACAGAACCTCGGGTTTCTACTTTGATTTGATACCCTCGACGAGTGGCTTCTTCCTCCAGTGCTTCCGCCGCCATAAATGTGTGAGCCACGCCTGTTGGGCAAGCAGTGATCGCCACGATTTTTTTGCTGGCTGATGAATCAACCTGAGCTGGCGAAATAGTGGTGGTTGCAGTCGTGAGTAATTCCGCTTTGGCCGCTGCTGTTTGTAGAAACGTTTTTGGGTCATGAGTGCATGCACTGATGTCAGCACGGTAGACTTTCTTGCCGACAAAACGCGTGTCATCGACTGGCGTATTCGCTGCAATCACAATCACGTCTGCATCGTTGATTTTTTCTGAGTTTATTGGCTGAGAATCGAGTACCGACGACTGGCATTCGATCGAAGCATTCCACTCCAGCGCTTTCGCTGCTTTGTCCAGCAGACCGGCAGCAATAATGCTGTTGGCCACGCCGCTAGGGCAGGCTGTGATAATCGCTATATTCATAATATCGACCTTTGTCCTTTAGCTTTCTACTGGAGAAAGCGGTTGTACTTTTACTTGTTTTTGTAGGGATTGAACTTCTTGGATGTCGTCCACACCAACACCTATCTGGCTAACGGCGAGGGCAGATAAAGCCGTTGCGAACGACAGTAATTCGGTTTTCGGCAGGTTCTGCATATGGCCCCAGCAAAGCCCGGCAACTAAGGTATCTCCGGCACCCACAGTGCTAACGACTTGCATGCGAGGAGGCTGTGCGCGTAACCACTCATTTTGATTGAGCCACATGACGCCATCAGCTCCCATGGAGACCACGATATTGTCGATGCCTTTCTCGGAGAGTGTCATTGCCGCCGACTGACACTCCTCTGCAGAAGTCAGTGTTCGGCCAACAAAGTCTGACAGCTCTTCATCATTTGGTTTAATCAGCCATGGGTGAGCGTCCAAGCCCGCACTTAAGGCAGCACGGCTTGAGTCGAATAAAACTTTTTTGCCTTTGCTGTGTAAGAGTTTTATCCAACGGGCGCACTGCTCGGGGCTCACTCCTTTAGGCAAACTGCCGGCGAGCACAAAGAACTCATGATCTTCGCAAAGCGCAAGCAGGGTGCGTTCAAATTCAGCCATCGCGGATTCGGTGACCGTCACGCCGGGAAAGTTGATGTCGCTGACCGAACCGTTGTGTTCAACTAATTTGACGTTGATACGAGTCGAGCCTTCAACCCGCACAAAGCGATCATTTGCGCCCATTTGAGCAAACAATTGGCAGAACATTTCTTGGTTATCCCGGCCGAGAAAACCGGTGACGGTAACTTGTGCGCCCAGGTCAGATAAGACTTTAGCGACATTCACACCTTTGCCTGCCGCATGCAGATCGCTATGACTGACCAGGCTTACCGAGCCGGGATTCAGCGTGTCGAGGCTTCCGGTTAAATCTAAGGCCGGATTTAACGTTATCGTGACGACTTTATTGACCATACTCAGCACCTCAACCTTCACCCAAACCTGATTCTATCGCTGTGCCAATGGCGGTCAGCGCCTGCTGAGCGTCTGGTCCCTCGGCGGTGAACTGTAACTGATGTCCGTGTTTCACGCCCATGGCGATCACTTTCATCAGGCTCTTGGCATTCACCGGTTTGGCATCACCATCCAAATTGGCCACCTTGATGGTTGATTCGAATTTTTTCGCTTCGGCGACGAGCATCGCTCCCGGACGGGCGTGTAGACCATGCGAGTTGCGAATTTTGAAGATCGCCGTGTTACCGAAAGAGGCTTCTTGCGTGTCATTTGATGCTGCTTCCTCTTCTCCGCTAAATAGAGTAAGCAGTTGATCGGCGGATGCGCTCAGAATCGAATCTTGTCGACCTTCAAAGACCAGTTGGCCGAGAATGTCGAGTTGTTTCTGGTGTGCAGCGTTGCATGCAGCAAAAGCGATTAAGCCTTTCACAGGTGCACCTTCATATTCACAATGATTTGCTGTGGTAACCAGTGACATACCGGTACGTTTGACCGCTTTGTTTGAACTGGTTAACCACAGTCCTTGTCCAAGATGAGTGGGGGACTTGGTCACGAGTTCAGCGACAAATTCATTGTCTGCACATCCAGTATTTTTTAACAGGCCTCCCGCTACCGCCGTCATTTGCACCATATCACTGGCAGGGAAGGAGAGTTGGATCAAGGATGCGTCAAAATCAGCTTCAAGCTGAACTTCACCGTTCAGCAGTGCAATAATGTCATTGGCACTGCCGGCATTTTTTAAGCGTTCTTCAACACCGTCTGCGGAAAGCACTTTCGTCAGTTGTTTCAGGATGCCCAGATGTTCATCAGATTTTGCAGCGATACCAATCGCGATGTATGCCGTATTACCGTCGCCCCAGTCAACGCCGTGAGGAAAGTGTTGGATGGCAACGCCAGTATGATTAACCATATCGCGAGTGTCTGTTGTGCCATGTGGGATCGCGATTCCATTTCCAAGAAAGGTTGAATTTTGCGCTTCGCGGTTGAGCATACCTTCAACGTACCCGTCGGCCACCAACCCCTTATCTGAGAGTTGCTGTGCAATCGCGCGGATCGCATCCTGCTTTGAGGAATGCGATTGATTAAGCGTGATATCCTGAATAGTTAACTGGAGCATAATTGCCTCTTATATTCTGCTTATCAGCAACAGAGCGCTGATGTGTTCTATCCCTCGAGTGCGCAGCTGAACCTTACTGAACGGCTAGCTGAATCGTTTCAGCACTCTTTCAAAAAAATTCAGCAAAACACACGCATCAAAATATGAGTGTAGGTGCATTTGCTGATTATTGATTGATTTCCTCAATCTATTTCACAAATTTGATTTTGCTGAATCCTTTCAGCTTTTATGCTGAAACGTTTCAGCTTATAATGCAAATAATCCTAAGATCGAATGTGGTGATATTTGATCAACACCACAAATTAAAGGCACTGATATGACACTTGATGAAATAGCCAGATTAGCCGGTGTGTCGAAAACGACGGCCAGTTATGTCATCAATGGTAAGGCCCAGAAATATCGGATTAGTGAAAAGACTCAGCAAAAAGTTATGGCGGTGGTTGAGGCTCACAATTATCGTCCGGATCACGCCGCAACCTCATTGCGGGCAGGGAACAGTCGATCCTTTGGTCTGATCATTCCGGATCTGGAGAACACCAGTTATGCACGTCTGGCAAAACTGCTTGAGCAAAATTCGCGTAGCGCAGATTACCAGATTCTGATTGGTTGCTCTGATGACAATCCAGAAACGGAAAAGAAAGTCGCAGATGCGTTAGTGAGTCGTCGTATTGATGCGTTGTTTGTTGCCAGTGCGATGCCAGACGCGAGCGAGTTTTACCTCGCGTTACAAAAATCGGGTACACCGGTGATTGCGATTGACCGTCCTTTAGACGACGAATATTTTTCGTGTGTTATCAGTGAAGATTTCGGCGCAGCATTTGAATTAACACAATCTTTAGTATGTGACGGCGTCACTAATTTTGGATTAATTGGCGCATTGCCAGAACTTAATATCTCCCGTGAGCGTCAATTGGGATTTGAAGCCGCGGTCAAAAAAGCAGGACAACGCTTTCAGGTCGGCTATGGTCAACACTTCAACCGTGAAGATGGTAAAAAAGTGTTTGAAGAGTGGGTAAGCGATAATACTATCCCTCAGGCTCTTATTACAACGTCATACACGCTGCTCGAAGGCGTTTTGGATGTGTTGTTTGAGCACCCCGAGTTAATGCACCGGATACAGTTGGCCACTTTCGGTGACAACCGTTTACTGGATTTCCTACCGATAAAAATTAACTCTCTACCACAACAGTTTGAGTTAATCGCCGACAGTGCCCTTGAGCTGGCATTAAATGCGACGGCCAAGCGCTACAACCCCGGAATAGAATTGATACCGAGAAAAATTGTGGTAAGGCAACAAAAAAGGTAGCGTCGGCTACCTTTTCCTTTGTCACAGACTTAGTATTGGAAGCGAACCGACATGACAGCCTGCGGGCCATACACACCATTGTTGCGAGCTTCGGCTGATAAAGACAATTGATTGGTGGAGTGGAAACGCACCCCGGCATGAAACACAGAGCGTTCATCATTTTTACCGATGCGGCCGGTTGCCTCTAGTTGATCGCTTAGCCACAGACGTACACCAATGTTAATTTCTGCTTGTGTATTGTTGTCATCACCGTCTTCTTCTGACTCCTGGATATTGTGTACCAACAGTTGTCCGTATACATCGGCAAATTGGTTGATCGGACCGTTAAACCCAATACCCGCCGCAGCGTCCCAGTCGTGATCCAACTTTGAATCAATCCGGCCAACCAGGTGAAGGTTTTCAGTGATCAAAGTACTGGCTTCTACACCAGCGGTTTCCGGACTCATTCCCATGCGCACTTCGAAAAAGTTGTAGTCAAAATTGTTGGCTTGTGCGGAAAGAGGCAGAGAGCTTGCCAGCGCTGCCAGGCAGACAGCGAAACGTTGTTTGTTCATTACAACTCCAGATGGATGTGATTGATTTTTGGCGTTAATAAAAAGGTCTGCAAAAAGCAGACCAGTTTACCAATCTGGAGCTGTATTCGAACGACTTTACAGCAGTTGAACCTGCTCGACTTCAATTTCCGGTGTTTGACCACCTTCAAACTCGCCGTATAAACGCACTTTAGTCTCTGCATTGAGCGGTGTGTTGAAATGAATGTCATCATCGAATTCGATTTGGACTTCGCCATCACCATCAGAAAAAATGAAGGTGTCTTTACGAACCTGACGCAGCAAATGGCCTTCTACCACGACATCTTTTTCTGTGAACATATTGGCATCGGCCAGCAGTTGTTTCACAGAACTGACTTCTACCGGACCGTTGTATTGGATGCCTGTCTGAGTAGAGTTGGCCAGGGCAAGAGCTGGTGACAGGGTTAGAGCGGCAGTAAGTGCAATTATCGTCTTTTTCATCTTTTGTGTCCTTATATATGGTTGTTTGATGGTGGAATTACAACACGCAGCACTTGAACCCTTGGTGAGTAGGCCATTCATACTCTATTCATTTATTGAGACACCAGCAGGGATGTGAGTATTATAGAGGCGTAGATTTAAGTTTTTGGAATAGTTATGGATTTATCACCTCGCACTCTGATGGTTCAGGGGACAACGTCTGATGCAGGGAAAAGTGCGTTAGTGGCAGGCTTATGCCGTGTGCTGAACAGAAAAGGGGTAAACGTTGCCCCTTTCAAGCCGCAAAATATGGCACTTAACAGTGCCGTCACTCCTGATGGCGGCGAAATAGGACGCGCGCAGGCTGTTCAAGCCCAGGCATGTCGTATTGATCCATCCGTGCATATGAATCCGGTCTTGCTCAAGCCAAACTCAGATACAGGGGCGCAGGTCATCTTGCAGGGGAAGGCGATACAGGACATGGAAGCGGTGGGCTACCAAAATTATAAGCAGATTGCGTTGCCCACGGTTCTGGAGTCTTTTGATATTTTATGTCGTGAGTATGACTGTGTGGTTGTTGAAGGTGCCGGTAGCCCGGCAGAGATCAACTTGCGAGAAAACGATATCGCGAACATGGGGTTTGCAGAAGAGGCTGACGTTCCGGTGATCATCATTGCCGATATCGATCGGGGCGGAGTGTTCGCGCATTTATTCGGTACGCTGGCGCTTTTGTCTGAATCAGAGCAGCAGCGCGTCAAAGGCTTTGTCATCAACCGTTTTCGCGGGGATATTTCGCTTTTGCAACCGGGCTTGGATTGGTTGGAAAAAACAACCGGCAAACCTGTGATCGGGGTTCTGCCTTATCTTCATGGTTTTAACTTAGAAGCGGAAGACGCCATCACTACCCAACAAAATCTGAATTCAGGCGCTAAGTTAAATGTTGTCGTCCCTGTTTTTACTCGGATCAGCAATCATACCGATTTCGATTCATTGCGTTTAAACCCTGATATCAATTTACGTTATGTGGGTAAAGGTGAACGCCTCAGCCATGCTGATTTGATCATTTTGCCTGGGACAAAATCGGTCCGCGCAGATCTGGCGTACCTCCGAGAGCAGGGATGGGATAAAGACATTCAGCGCCATCTGCGCCTAGGGGGAAAAGTCATGGGGATTTGCGGTGGCTACCAGATGTTGGGACGTACTATTGATGACCCATACGGCGTAGAAGGCCCTGCTGGAGTCAGCCGTGGACTTGAACTATTGAGCGCTGAAACGGTATTAACTAAGCAAAAAGCGCTCACTAATGTGACCGGGTCACTTACTTTGAACACCCGGTCCGTTCCCGTCAAAGGCTATGAAATACATGTTGGTCGCACTCAAACCTCTGGATCGAGCCCTGTGATCTTGGATGCTGCCACAACAGACGGTGAAATCAGTGATTGCAATCAAATCTTTGGGACCTATCTGCACGGTATATTAGACAGCCCTGAAGCACTGCAACTGATTTGTGAGTGGGCAGGGTGTGAAGCCGTAAAGCTGCAATCACATGAAACAATGAAAGAACAAGCGATAGACCAAATTGCCGACGCTGTTGAGCAGTGTCTCGATTTGAGTTTGTTATGGCCCCAGCTACAAAAGAGTGCACAATGAAAGTACCTTATATAGCAACGTTTGTTGCGCTAACCATCAGTTTTTCCGCATCCGCTGAGGACGTGCGCATTTATGCTGCTTCTTCCATGACAAATGTGTTGAATGATTTGATCACCAGTTATGAAAGTAGTCATGATGGCATCAAGGTTGTTCCCGTTTACGCCGGATCGTCAGCGCTAGCACGTCAGATAGAGAATGGCGCGCCGGCGGATGTGTTTGTCTCAGCCAATGAAAAGTGGGTTAACTATCTGATCAATAAAGAGATGATAAATAGTGACGCTGTCACTGAGTGGGCATCCAACAAACTGGTTGTGATAGAGCCGAAAGGTGGCGATACGAATTTGGTGTTGGAGAGTGCCGACTCCTGGATTCATGCGTTAGGTCCAACCCGACTGGCGATAGGCAACACACAGGCCGTTCCGGCCGGCATTTATGGTCGAGAGAGTTTAGAAGCTCTGAAGGTTTGGCCAGAGCTTGAAAAACATCTGGCTCCGACCAGCAATGTACGCTTGGCGCTGGCATTGGTAGAGCGTAAAGAGTCCAATCTCGGCATTGTTTATAAAACAGATGCGTTGCTGTCGGACAAGGTCAGCATTGTTCGGGAATTTGACGATAGCTTGCATACGCCCATACGTTATCCCATGGCGGTCTTCAATCAGGATGCGCAAACCCAGGCTTTTGTCGATTACCTCAACGGCGAACAAGGTAAAGCGATCCTCGATAAGTACGGATTTAACTAAGAGCATAAGCATTGTTATCTGAATATGAATACCAAGCTCTGCTGCTGAGCTTAAAAGTCGCGTTTTACGCCATCGTATGGTTAATACCGATCGGTATTGCGTTGGCCTGGATGTTGGCGCGTAAGCAATTTATAGGTAAAGGCTTACTCGATAGCCTGATTCACCTACCTTTGGTGCTTCCTCCCGTTGTGATCGGCTACTTGTTGCTTGTCCTGATGGGCAGGCAAGGTATATTGGGAGCGTGGCTGGCAGAACATTTTGGTTTAGTCTTCAGTTTCAGTTGGAAAGGCGCCACGCTCGCATGTATTGTGGTGGCGCTTCCTCTAATGGTGCGCTCGATTCGTCTTAGTTTAGAAAGTGTCGACACGAAACTAGAGCAAGCTGCAGCAACACTGGGAGCTTCTTCATGGCGGGTATTCATGACAATAACCTTACCACTCACGATTCCCGGCATCATAACTGGTACGATGTTGTCTTTCGCACGTAGCCTAGGTGAGTTTGGCGCTACCATCAGCTTTGTTTCCAACATTCCTGGCGAAACACAAACCATTCCTCTGGCAATGTATAATTTTATTGAAACCCCCGGTTCTGAGCTCGAAGCGGCACGTTTGTGCGCCATCTCTATCGTGATCGCATTAGCGTCACTACTCATCTCGGAATGGATGGCACGTCGGACAGCGAAACGTCTGGGGGCCGTGCGATGACATTGCTTCGGGTAAAATATTGCCTGGTATTGGGCGACACGCACTTTGACATTGATTTGGATTTACCAGCAAGCGGCATTACCGCCATATTTGGCCGCTCCGGAGCCGGAAAAACCTCTTTAATCAACGTGGTTGCAGGCCTATTGCGACCAGATGAAGGTGAGATAGTGGTTCAAGACCGAACGTTGTTTTCGTCATTGAAGAACCTTGATGTACCAGTCCACAAACGTAACGTTGGCTATGTGTTTCAGGATGCGCGTTTGTTCCCTCACTACCGGGTGAAAGGCAATCTGCTTTATGGCGTTAAGAAGATGGATCCTGACCACGTGGAAACCATCATCAAGTTGTTAGCCCTTGAACCGTTGTTAGACCGCTTTCCAAGCGAGCTGTCTGGCGGAGAACAGCAGAGAGTGGCCATTGGCCGAGCGCTACTGGCAAAACCGGATATCTTGTTAATGGACGAACCTCTCGCCTCTCTGGATATGCCACGTAAACGTGAAGTGATGCCATTTCTGGAAGAACTAGCCGATCGGGTTCAAATCCCAATTCTGTATGTCACTCACAGCTTGAATGAGATCCTAAGACTGGCGAACTATTTAGTGATCATCGACGACGGTCAGGCGGTGACTTCTGGACCGGTAGAACAGGTTTGGTCAACCAAAGCAATGCGCCCTTGGCAGTCTTTTTCTGATCAAAGCTCTTTGTTTGAAGCTTCAATCGAGACGCACAATGACGACTACGCGTTGAGTCAGCTTAAGTTGGCGACGGGTGTTCATCTTTGGGTTCAGCGAATAGATGCTCTAGTGGGCACATCGGTCCGTCTTCAGGTCAGGGCCAATGACGTCTCACTCGCTTTGGAGAAACCGCGCTCGACTTCTATCCGGAATATATTACCGGCTGAGATTGTGGAGCTAGAAACTCGTCGCCATGGAGGCGATAAGCAAAGCGTGGCGATAAAACTGGCGTTGGGTGAAGGGTGCTGTCTATGGGCCACGGTAACTGCCTGGGCCAGAGATGAACTTGGCTTACATGTCGGGATGCAGGTGTTTGCCCAGGTTAAAGGGGTGAGCGTGACGCAACGGGATGTTGCCTTAACGCACTGAAATAAAAAAGCCGCGGTGAACGCGGCTTGATTTTTGATTTTATTTGACGAATACGTCTTTGAAGTCTTTCTTCAGAATAGGATCACGGCGAGCTTTCTTGATTTGTTTCACCATATCCTTCACACAGTTGTGCAGCACTTCATCCAGCAGTTCTGCGCGGTACTGTTCTTTCTGCTCTTCCGTCATCTCTTTCGGCAGGTTAAGCGTTGGGAACTCTTCCATCACGTTAACGCCAGCAAAAGCCTGACTCACAGAAATCAGAGAGTGAAATTGCTCGAAGTTGTCGAGCACATTCTGTGCGCTGGCAGGCAGTGAGTCCCAAGCTTCGCGTACGGCTTCTTCTGACACTTCGTGAATAGAGGAAACCATGAAGTGCATCGCTTCAGGCACCTGATCAAATTCGATTACCTGACGTAGTTCAGGAGAAATCGTTTCCAGATCGACAGTTTGTTGTTCGGTTTGGTTGGTGTCAGACATTGACATATTCTCGTATCGAAAAAGGGCGATCCTAAAAACTCACAGCGAAAAGTCAATACTCAAACTCATCTTAGCGCGTGATATCAACAGATAAATGCTGAAAATCAAACAACTTTAAGTGACTTTGCCGGGGTTTGCTCCTTTACTGCTTGGTGCTTAGATAATTTAAAAGCAAGTTATTGATAATACACGGTGCAACAAAGAGGCTGCTGTGCTATATCTAAATATATCCAATTATTTCTGGTACTTACATGAGTGAAACGGGTTCATCAATGCGTATTCTACTGGTTGACGATGTTCAGCTGGACAGAATGCAGCTTGCGATTCGCTTGAAACAGCTTGGTCATACTGTCGAAGCTGTCTCCAGTGGTCGTGCTGCCTTGGCGCTATACAGTGACTTTGACCCTGAGCTTGTGCTACTTGATATTTCGATGCCGGAAATGGACGGTTTCGAGCTCTCTCACGAGATCAGACGATTGTACCCGGAGTGGGTGCCGATCATTTTCCTCAGTGGTCATGATGAACCGAGTATGATCGCGAAAGCCATTGATGCCGGGGGAGACGATTACCTTATTAAGCCGGTCGATAAAATCGTACTGAACTCTAAGCTACGTGCCATGCAGCGGATAGCCTTCATGCGTCGTGAGTTGAAAAAGACTTCGGCAAAACTTGAAGAGTTAAATCACGTCTTACAACAGCAGGTTAACGAAGACGGGCTGACTAAAGTGTTCAACCGCCGGTTTATTGATGACAAATTGCAGGAGTTGATCGCCTGGCATGGACGGCAGGAGTTGCCACTTGGCATGCTTTTGTTTGATGTCGATAATTTCAAAGCATTTAATGACAATTACGGCCACCTTGAAGGAGACCGATGCTTAATTCGACTTGCTCAGGAAACGTCTAAACTATTTAGCCGCAGCGGTGAGTTTGTAGGTCGATATGGCGGTGAGGAGTTTGTTGTTTTACTGGCGAATACGTCATTGGAGCAGGCGAGCCAGGCAGCGCAACGCATCATGGACCGGTTTAAAGACGTCGCGTATCCGCATGACTACAATCATGGCACACCTTACGTGACGGTGTCACTTGGCGTGTTGAGTATTTTGCCCAAAGGGCGTGAATCTAATGAAGATATTTACGGCGCCGCCGATGATGCACTGTATCAAGCGAAAAGTAACGGGCGAAACTGCTTTGTAGTCGTGTCTGATTTGGAAAGAACTGGATAGTCTTCTCTAAGACTTGCTGTACAGGAAACGATGAAACGGACCTTCTTAACTTATCGAGTAGCGCTGTTTTTTAGCGTGCTTACCGCTTCACAACAGATCTCAGCGAATCAGTTGGATGACGCGATAATCAAATCGTTTGAACATCGATTTGCCTCAGTTGTCGTGCTGACTGATACCGATGTCATTAAATTCGGGGTGAACGACTTTAATCCTAATCGGGCATTAAATCTCGACAACGAAAATCTGGGCTCGGATGATGCTGTCGAGCGACGGAAACAAAATTCGGTTGTGGCCATCCCGCTCACGTTTGAGTTTGATGAGCCCGACTCAGACAACCAACATCGTATTTATCTCCGCCTGTCGGGCATTTTCACTGATTCGGATACCCAGTTACTTCAGGGCGACGTGCCAGAAGACAACTTAAAAGAGACGATCATTTCTGGTTTTGCGGCCTATCGCTATCGTATGAACCTGACTGAAAACTGGCGACTCATCCCGGGTATAGGCACTCATCTGATTCATTATAAAAATGACTTTACTGCCAATAGCTTAGAATCACAGGAATTGATAGATGTTTTTCTGAAAGACCGCTTAGTCGATGTGTCTGCCTGGTCCAACATTTATGAACCCACGCTAAAATTCGAGTATCACGACGAGCCGGAGTGGGGTAAATGGAAAGTTGTCTCATCATGGCACTATTTTTATGGTTATGGCTGGGGTGATGCCAATAGTGGCAATGTGGGTAACCCGGAAGGCTGGTATGTTTCTAACGGAGCAGAACTGTTTTACAACATCACGCAGTGGGGAAACTCGTTGCAGTCTTTATATGCCAGTATCAGTCGAATTGACTTGGGTGGAGACACGCCGAGTGAGTTTGGCACAGACTACTACTACGAGACGTCCATCGGCTGGCTCATGACGCCGCCATTCGAAGCAGACTGGATCGATAATATCGGCATCGGTATCAATGTTAACTACGGGTCCGATTACAAGGGCGGTAGTATCGTGTTGTTTTTTAATCAAGATTAAGCCTTAGCTTTCTCAATCCGATTGCGACCTTTCTCTTTTGCTTTGTACAACGCGTTATCGGCGCGTTTCATGACTTCTTCGGCTTTGCGGCTTGTTTTGCTATCGGCATAACCAATACTGATGGTCACGCTCACCGATTCACGTTTTTTCGCTTTGCCACGCTGCCGCAAGCCTTGTTTATCGTTCTTCGGCCGACTGTCGTCGCGAAGGTACATTTCGTAGCCCTCGATAGATTGCCTCAATGTTTCGAGATGCGAGGTGGCTTCATCGGCATTTTTACCTTTGAATAATACGGTGAACTCTTCGCCCCCGTAACGGTAGACACGCGCCCGGCCGCCCACTTTGGTGAGCTTAGAAGCAACCAGCTTTAAAACGTCGTCGCCAGTATCATGACCATAGGTATCATTGAATGATTTAAAGTGGTCAATATCCACCATGGCGACAGTAAAGTGTCGGCCAAGGTGGCGTAAATCAGCGTCTAATGCCAATCGTCCTGGTATACCAGTCAGCCGGTCATTGAAGGCCAGCTCGTAGCTTGCTGAGAGCAGATAAATGAGCAACAAGATACCGGCGACTGAAAACATCGTGCTGGAGACGTAGTGAACGTGAAAAAAGATGAACGTGATGCTGGTTAACGACACAACTGAGTAGACGGAAACATCAACAATCCGATTATTACGCAATACAAGAATGGCACTGATCCCAACCAGAGCAGCCAGGTAGAGCACTAAAATCAAAGGAAGGCGCGATATCTGTGGCACATAGTAAAGAAATGCATTGCTGAACGTGCTGAAGCCTCCGTCGTTGTAGTGAGCCACAATGAGGTATGCCCAAAAGACGAACATCAGCAGAACCAGTATATAAACACCAAATGTACGACTATTGATGCCCGTATCACTCATTGGATAAACCAAAAAACTGGCGACGGGCAGTAAAAAGGCTAATAAAGAGAGTTCTAACAGCGTTGAGCCCGTGGTGAGAGGGCTTTGAAGTCTGACCTGGATCACCCAATAAGATAAAATAAGCGCAGCAGAAATCATAGAGATTCGACTTTGCTTAAAAAAGTGGCCTAAGGTAAAAACTGATCCCAGAATAATGTAGGGAAGATGTGACGCGAATCCTATATTAGCTTGTGTCACCGTGATGACATTGCTCATACCTGTCCATAGCAGCGTAACCAGCAATAGCGGAAACGCTAAACGAAACCAGTTCGTAGTGACTATGGAGTACGACATAAAACGAAAAACTCGGCCCGATGAATATAACAATTTCGAAAATTGAGTATAAGAATACTTCTATTTATTGAATTGCCAAGCTTTTTACTAAACTATCAGAGTAAAAGTTGGTCTATGTTTATAAATTAACCTGTTTAATCCTGTTGCGAAGGAATGACGTTATGCAAATTAGTGTGGATGTTCATAACTATATGGAGACGCTGGTCGGCCAGGTTCTGACCCGGGAAGCTTACGCCAACCACTTTACTCATGATCAGCTCGCTGACCTTGCATGCCTGGCGCTTAGTCAGCTTCGTCCGGTCTATATTCGGTACGATATTGATTTTTTGTCAGCCTTGCCTGAGCATAAAATGTTGTCACTTCAAAAGGCGGCGGAAGATGCAGTATTCGCTGCCGAGTCAATGATCATTGACGATCGACGTCAGAATCGCGACGAACACATTCCGTTTATTCGTTCGTCAAATAAGGGTGAAAGCGATACGCTGGAGTGGTACGAGAAACCAATCATTAATATTAAACGTTCTTAAGGAGTAGTGAGTGGGTCTATTTTCACGCCTGTTTTGTGGCAGTCAACCAAAAGAACCAAAACAGGTAGAGCCAGTAGAATACAAAGGTTTTCTGATTTATCAGGAAGCGATAGCAGAAGGCGGTCAATATCGGATTGCCGGTCGGATAACCAAAGAAATCGATGGTGAAGTAAAAACACATCGCTTTATTCGTTCTGATGTCCTAGCCTCAGAAAGCGATGCTAATGAATTCATGCTGAAAAAGGCGCAAATGTTTATCGATCAAATGGGCGATAACATTTTCTAATTTATCAAATTTCTCTTTGATTCCAATCAGTATTTTATGAGCCATAAGTCGATATTCTTATGGCTCGTTTTATATGTAATACGATTGTAATCTACTGTTTAATTTGAACTTTTTTGTTACTGGTTTGACCTCTGCTGAGTCAAGAATACGTTGTTTTCTTACAATCTTGTCAGCAAGATGATTCATTACATACGGTTATAACTCATGATATTTTGTATTTTTGTTACAAAGTACTTGCAGTTCATTTTTTGGTCCGATAAAAACGGATAAGTCATTCTGCCAATAGTCAAGGAATCGCTATGCAAATTGGTGTGCCAAAAGAAATACTCGCGGGTGAAACGCGAGTAGCTGCCTCGCCGAAATCGGTAGAGCAGCTAATAAAACTGGGATTTGATGTCTCTGTCGAAACGCAAGCGGGGGTGCTGGCTAGTTTCGATGATGCTGCATTTGAGGCGGCGGGGGCAAACGTTGTTTCCAAACAAGACGTTTGGTCTTCAGATGTCATTCTAAAAGTGAATGCGCCACTCTATGAGGGCGAAGTTGATGAAATTGCGTTGTTAAAAGAGGGCGCAACGTTAGTCAGTTTTATTTGGCCTGCACAAAATCCTGAATTAATGGAAAAACTGTCAGGCAAAAACATCAATGTAATGGCCATGGATGCCGTCCCTCGTATTTCACGAGCTCAGGCGCTTGATGCCTTGTCTTCAATGGCGAATATCGCAGGTTATCGTGCCGTCGTCGAAGCTGCACATGAATTCGGGCGATTCTTTACTGGGCAAATAACTGCAGCGGGTAAAGTGCCTCCTGCTAAAGTCCTGGTCGCTGGGGCTGGTGTTGCCGGCTTGGCGGCGATTGGCGCGGCAGGCAGTCTGGGGGCTATCGTGCGCGCATTTGACGTTCGCCCGGAAGTGAAAGAACAAGTCGAATCGATGGGGGCTGAGTTCCTGACTGTCGATTTTCAGGAAACGGCTGGCTCTGGCGACGGCTATGCGAAAGAGATGTCCGATGATTTCAATAAGAAAGCGGCTGAGCTTTACGCTGCGCAAGCAAAAGACGTCGACATCATTATCACCACGGCTTTGATCCCTGGCAAGCCTGCGCCGAAGCTGATCAGCAAAGAAATGGTCGACAGCATGAAAGCGGGCAGTGTGATTGTCGATCTTGCAGCCGCTAATGGCGGTAACTGTGAATACACCCAGGCCGATAAAGTTATCACGACGGACAACGGCGTTAAAGTTGTTGGTTATACCGATATGGTTGGCCGATTGCCAACGCAATCATCGCAACTTTACGCTACCAACCTGGTAAACCTACTGAAACTGCTTTGCAAAGAAAAAGATGGCACTGTCAATATCGATTTTGATGATGTGGTGATTCGTGGTGTTACGGTAGTGAAAGAAGGGGAAGTTACTTGGCCAGCGCCACCGATTCAGGTTTCTGTACAGCCTCAGACAAAAGCTGTGGAATCTGCCAAGAAAGATGAGAAACCACAAGAGCCAGCGTCACCAGTGAAAAAACTGGCGGGTGTCGCCATCGGTGTGGCTGCCTTTGCCTGGGTGGCATCGGTCGCACCCGCAGCATTTTTGTCTCACTTTACGGTATTCGTTCTGGCTTGTGTAGTCGGTTATTACGTTGTCTGGAATGTCACGCATTCCCTGCACACCCCGTTGATGTCGGTGACCAATGCGATTTCAGGCATTATCGTCGTTGGTGCTTTACTGCAAATTGGGCAGGGGAACGGTTTAGTGACCTTCATTTCATTTATCGCTGTTCTCATTGCGAGCATTAATATCTTTGGTGGCTTTACCGTGACCAAACGTATGCTCGAAATGTTCCGTAAAGACCGTTAAATAGGGAGTAACATATGTCTGCAGGATTAGTACAGGCGGCTTATATCGTTGCTGCTCTGTTTTTCATATTGAGTTTGGCTGGTTTGTCGAAGCAAGAGTCAGCAAAACGCGGTAATTATTACGGCATCGCAGGGATGACGATCGCTTTGATCGCGACGATCTTCAGCCCAGGGGCACAAGGCCTAGCCTGGATCATCTTAGCAATGGTGATCGGTGGCGGGATCGGTATTCATTTCGCTAAGAAAGTCGAAATGACAGAGATGCCAGAGCTGGTGGCAATTCTTCACAGCTTTGTTGGTATGGCCGCCGTATTAGTGGGCTACAACAGCTATCTTGAGCCACCAGCGCCAGTATCGACAGACCTGGCCGGTATACACGCAGAACACGTCATTCACATGGTGGAGGTGTTTCTGGGCGTCTTTATCGGTGCCGTCACATTTACCGGTTCGGTGGTCGCATTTGGTAAATTACGCGGGATCATTTCATCTTCACCGCTAAACTTGCCGCACAAACATAAAATGAATTTGGCGGCCGTTGTAATTTCTACGCTCCTGATGATCTATTTTGTCAAAGCGGAAGGCAGTATGTTTGCTTTAATCGTTATGACGTTGATTTCGTTTGCTTTTGGTTACCACCTGGTGGCGTCCATCGGTGGGGCGGATATGCCAGTCGTCGTTTCGATGCTGAACTCCTACTCTGGCTGGGCAGCCGCCGCAGCCGGTTTCATGTTGGCGAACGATCTACTGATTGTAACGGGAGCATTAGTGGGTTCTTCAGGTGCCATTCTGTCATACATTATGTGCCGGGCGATGAACCGTTCATTTATTAGCGTAATTGCCGGCGGTTTTGGTCAGGAAGTGGTGGTTTCCAGCGATGTGGATCATGGCGAGCACCGCGAAATTACTGCGGAAGATGTCGCTGATATGCTGAAAGGCTCTAAGTCAGTGATCATCACTCCGGGGTATGGCATGGCGGTTGCTCAGGCTCAATACCCAGTACATGAGATCACGGAGAAGCTTCGTGCACAAGGCGTAAACGTTCGTTTCGGGATTCACCCTGTAGCAGGGCGCTTACCTGGTCACATGAACGTGCTGCTAGCCGAAGCGAAAGTCCCGTATGATATTGTTCTGGAAATGGACGAAATCAACGACGACTTTGGTGATACCGATACAGTTCTGGTCATTGGTGCAAATGATACGGTCAACCCAGCCGCTCAGGAAGATCCAACCAGCCCGATTGCCGGTATGCCTGTCCTCGAAGTTTGGAACGCGCAGAACGTCATTGTGTTCAAACGTTCAATGAATACTGGTTATGCTGGGGTACAAAACCCGTTGTTCTTTAAGGACAATACCCATATGTTGTTTGGCGATGCCAAAGACAGTGTAGACGCCATATCGAAAGCGCTATAAACTGAAGTTAACGCTTAAAGAAGCCAGCAATTTTGCTGGCTTCTTGTTTTTTAAAGAACACATTATTGACATCAATATTACATTTCACATGTATTCTTGGTACATAATGCCTTATAGTTATCGTAACGTACTGAATTTGAACAAATACCCTTGATTAAAGCAGCATCTAAATTCATATTCACGCTATTTGCGTTTGCCTCTATGCAGGTGAGTGCCGATTCGCTGCCTGAGCGTATTGACAAGTTCGTCGATCTCTTTGATACCTCTTCAGCCACCGTCTCTTATGATATCCGGGTGATTCAGACAGAATATCCAACCCGATTGATCACTCCCGAGTCGATGCTGCCTCAGACATCCCAATATCCGTTGAAAGATATTCAGCAACTTTACCAGTTGGCTAAGACCTGTACTGGCAAGTTACCGTTAAGCCCGCTAATTACCGAACCTTTGGTGTTCACCCGCGCGATTTGTAAAGGCACAAAGTTAAGTACACGTTGGTTCGCACGCAGCGGGCTTGTCCATCCGGGGGGAGGCTCTTATGCAGCTCGCTATGTGGAGAAATACCCGGACAAGCAGGATGAACTCCAGCAATACATGCAAATCTCAGAACGCCCACTTGCCGACAACGATACGTTGCTTGGGCGTTTACAGCGCATGGATGAAGATGCGATCACGGCTCTGATTTCCGGTGCGAGCATGTTTATGGAACGTGGCGAGTTTTGGTTGAGGCAAGGGGATCGTTATTATATTTTTCCTGAAGATGTCTGGAAGGCGAATATAAGCCAGGCCGGATTAAGCTTTTCTTTATCGAACCAATCGACCAGTTGTTTTGTCCAACGAGGTAACCTGTGTTGGAATGTCGAAGATCACGCCAACATTTTGCGCATCAGTATGGTCATATTGGTGATCGCCAACATTTTGTTGGTGTTGGGTTGGTCGGTTTATCGATGGAATACAAAACGCAAGGAAATGAAGAGTCGCATGTTGATTCTTCAAATCCTGACACACGAACTGAGAACACCTATTGCCAGCTTGTCACTGACTGTGGAAGGGTTCCGGCGTGAATTTGAGCGACTGCCTGAAACGGTATACGATGAGTTTCGGCGACTTTGCGAAGACTCGCGTCGTTTGCGGCAACTCGCTGAGGCGAGTAAGGACTATTTGCAATCAGACAGTAAACCTTTAGCGACCGAATGGGTGCCATCGATAGAAGAGTGGTTATCATTTAAAATTGAAGAAGAGTTTGAAGGTGACATTAAGCTGACCATAAACAAAGATGTCGCTGCTAAGCTTAATGTTTACTGGCTGGGTACATGTATTGATAACCTGATTCGTAATGCGGTTAAGTATGGTGTTCCACCTATTACTTTGGATGTGGCGACAACAGACAACGGCATTACCGTAAAAGTTATTGACCAAGGCGAACTCACTCACAAGGACTGGCGTCAGTTGAAAAAGCCATTTGTGAGCAAGGCCGGGCTTGGTTTAGGATTAACTATCGTAGAGTCGATGGTCGGCAGAATGGGCGGAAAGATGACCCTAGCCGGACCACCAACCACTTTTATATTGGAGATACCTTGTGAAACAGACGTTGCTTCTCGTTGAAGACGATAAAAACCTAGCTGATGGCCTTTTGGTTAGTTTAGAGCAAGCGGGATATGAATGTTTCCACTCTGAAACTATCGCGGGCGTTGCGCAGCATTGGGATAAAGCCGATCTGGTTATCCTGGACCGCCAGCTTCCTGATGGCGATTCAGTTCAGCATCTTCCTGAATGGAAAAAGATTAAAGACGTTCCTGTCATCCTGCTGACGGCGCTGGTCACTGTAAAAGACAAAGTGACAGGTTTGGATGCCGGAGCCAATGATTATCTGACGAAGCCGTTTGCCGAAGCCGAGCTTTTTGCTCGTATTCGTGCTCAGTTACGTCTACCGGAATCAGATGCACAAGACGACTCAAAAGTGAAAACCGAACACTTGGTGATCGACAAAGCCACTCGCGAAGTGTTTTACAAAGAGGAGTCTGTCACACTGACTCGTACTGAGTTTGACTTGCTGCTTTTCCTTGCCAGTAACCTTGGTCGCGTGTTCACTCGTGATGAATTGTTGGATCACGTATGGGGCTACAACCATTTCCCGACAACTCGCACCGTAGATACGCACGTACTTCAGTTACGCCAAAAATTACCAGGGTTAGAAATTGAAACCCTGCGTGGTGTTGGTTACAAGATGAAAGCGTAATCAATGCGAGGTTCTTACTGGCTGATTGGCGCGCTGGTATGCGCGCCTTTTCAAACCCAAGCAGTCGATTGGTTTCAAAAAAACACACCATTGACTCAGGCCCATCAGCACCTGCTCGACAATGACTTACCTTCGATGTTCTCATCGTTGGTTGAAGTGTGGCAACAAGAAACGAATCCATCAATTGAGCCTCACCTAAATGACTTAATTGTCCAGTCATTTGATGTCGATTGTGGCAAAAGCCTAGAAAACAAGCCGTTACCAGACTGGATAAAATCGGTTTTAGTCAGAAGAACCGATATCCAAAGCCCCGGCCGAGATGCCTACCGAGCCAGTGTAGAAATCCGCACCAACAAAGAGTTGGCAGACATAACACTGAAAAAGTGGGTCGATAAATCGATGTCTGCCGACGATGAAATGACCATCAGTGACGCTGGGCCCTCGGCGAACAGTGACGAAAAAGTTTATATGAAACGCTACAACCTAAACAGTCGTGTTTCGATGGGGCTTTATCGAATTGATGTGACCGCCAAAGACCAAACGTCGTGGAGCTCTTGGCTGATTCTCGGCGACCCAAAAGCCAAATACACCGTACGTTGGGCCTCGAAAGATCAGTGGCGAGTTGAGAAAAACGCTTTGCTGAATAAGTACTGTCCGCTGCCGAAACTCAATGTTGCGTTTTACGACTACGTTGATGGTTCATACAACCAGGTATGGTCTAAGACGTACGAATCCGATTATCCGACATCACTGGAATTGGTCAACGTTCCTCCGGCGCGTTATGTGTTAGCGATTTCTATGACACATCAACGCTGGCAAGGTCCAATAATTGTGGAACAAACCCAAATTATTAGTAAGACCTATGATGTTTCAGTAGAGGAATAACTAAAGTTAATAGAGAATAGGTCGTTATAACCCATACGGAAGTGGACACTATATAACGACTATGAAAACCTCTATAAAACTTTTAACTTGCTCGATTCTCCTTGCTACCGGTTCTGCATCTGCAGCCAACTACGCTATCGAAGCCCGTGGTGAAGCCATGGGTGGTGTCGGTGTTGTGTCAGCAAACTTTTTAACTGCGCCTTTCTACAACCCTGCGTTAACTGCCATCTATCGACGTAACGACGATGTTGGTATGTTGATCCCAAGCGTAGGCTTAACCTATAACGATGAAGATGGCATGGTCGATGAACTCGATCGCGTGTCCGATCTTATCGACAGTCAGGATCCGAACCGAATTCCTGAACTGGAACAGTCACTTGATAACCTTACAAGTACTGAAGTCAAAGCTGACTTAGGTGGCGCTGTCGCGTTTGCGATTCCGAACAAATTTGTGGCCGCAAACGTGTTTGGCAAACTTTACACGGAATCGTACGCGACTCCGCAAATCTCTGATGATGCCGATATCGAAACACGCGCTCGCAACTCGACGGTTAACGCCGTTTCGATTGGCGTAGCGGAGGCCGGTATCTCATTGGCAAAATATCAGACATTCTTAGAGCAGCACATTGCTTTTGGTGTAACACCGAAACTTCAGCGTATCTACACCTACGTTTATGAAGCCAGCTTAGATGATTACGATATCAAAGACATCCGAGACAACGACAAAGCGGAAACCATGTTCAACATGGATGCGGGTGCACTTTGGTTTTACGGCCCATTTCGAATTGGCTTTGCTGCCACTAACCTGGTCAGCCGAGACATCGAAACGAAAACCATTGCTTCACGTAATGGCGGAACGTTGAAATACGAATACCAGATGAAACCGCAGTACACCGTTGGTGCCGGTATCGTCGCAGACTACTTTACACTGAGTGTCGATTACGATCTGAATGAAGAAGAACGCTATAAAGATTTTGATGACAATACCCAGTGGATTAGGGTAGGTGGAGAAATCGATGTCCTGCGTCAATTGCAACTGCGTGCGGGTTATAAGAAAAACTTAGCGTACAGTGACCAAGATGGAACGGTAACAGCCGGTATTGGTCTTTCACCACTCAACTTATTCCAAATGGATATCGGTGCCAGTTACACTAACGAAGATGCGATGGGGGTATACCTCAACTTCCTGGGTAGCTACTAATAGTGGAAGAACAACGTATTTACGTTTATAGTCAGGCTCCTTTTCCACAGGAGCCTTTTTTATGTTTAACGATATTCCGACACTGTCCCACCAAGAGCAACAAGAAGCTGTAGAGCGAATCCAACAGCTAATGGCAACGGGTATAAGCACTGGTGAAGCCATCAAAATTGTGGCTGAACAAATCAGACAAGAGCAGAAAGACAAAGAATAGGGCGGTTAACCGTCCTTTTTTGTCTCTAATGCAATATAACTAAATTTAGTGTCTCTAAATTCCTTATTTAGTTGAGTTATCGCCTAAGTAAATCTTCACTTCAAAAATAGTTGAATGCTTTGTAAGTCACCATGTAAGACTTACAAAACCATGGAAATCCAAATATACTCTTTATAAACAACAAGATAACGCAATATAATTACCTGGAAAGATCTGGATTGAAGGTGTAGATGTAACTTAATTACACAATCCTCAAGGTAAGACAATTAACCTAGTGATTTATCCTGCCAGCTTACGTTGTCACTCATCATCAATAAAACCAGTCATTTTAAAAGTGGTGAGTACTCGCATATATCATGTCGTCACTAAACGTTGTGACGATGTCACGACGTTGGTTTGGTTAACCACATTCAAGAAAGGGAAAACGATGGAAACGTCAGTTACAGGATTGCGACGTTATAGTCTCAAAAATGAAATATACATGTGGTTGCATTTGGAGGTTTAGGTTACAGTAAGCGTGTTCTTTGTTTCATGGACATTATCTTCTTACTGTGTCGTATCGGCGTCACTTTTAGCCACTGGAAGGAGTGGCTTTTTTTTAGCTGTAGGAATTTAGTAACAGTTTACTCTGTATCTCTTAGACGCAATGATAAGAGCCCATCAAATGATGGATGTCTAACGCGCGTGCACGTCATCAAATGACAAGGTGTTTGTTCCGGAATTCTCTTTGTCAGAATGCGTAACAACGTAATCCACAAAATGCGCCTTGATGTTACTTCGGTTCGCAGCTTTCTAAGCAATACGACCGTTGGTTTTAAAGTACTGGATTCTAAAGTCACTAAAATTTTAAGGTAACTTAAGTTAGGGAATCCGAATCCCATTTAAATGTCCTGAACTTAAAAACGATTAATGTCTCGGCCACTCATGAGAATTAGCACCGGTGAGGCCCTCAAAGATCAACATGCTCATTAAGCAGAAGAGGACATTTTAAAAGGATATTACTAAATTGCACACACAGCTTAAATGCGTATTATCTATCTTATGTTAAATTAACTATGAGTTAGCTTGGATTCTGATTCGTTTTGCTCCCCTTACTAACTTTAAGGTGGCTCAGATTAAACATAACTGTATTTACCATAAAATAGCTAATAAACAGTTTGTTAATCTGCGATTCTCAACTGTTTATTACGCGAATAAGAAAATAGTTTAATATCGGATGAACTTTTCACCTTGTGTGTCGTAAGCTTTATAACGGCTAACCAGTCGTTCAGCAGTACGGTTATTCAAACCTATATACAAGGAAAGATTATGAATATTCATTTTAAGAACTCTCTTAAAAAGTTAGGATTCCTCGCCCTGCTACTCGGCGCGTCGGCAACGGTCAGCGCAGCACAGGATGTTAAGGGTACAAATCAGGATGTGTCTGGCGGAACCGTTACCGCTGACATGATTCATGCTGATGCAAACGGCTGGCTTGTGGTTCATCGTACTGACAGCGCTATGAAGCCTGGCCCAGTCGTGGGTTATGCCCCGCTCAAAATGGGTGAAAATAAAGACGTTTCAGCGATACTGACCGAGCCTGTAGAACCTGGTGATATGTTGATGCTGATGCTGCACGGCGAGCAAGGTGGTATGAAAACTGGAGTATTTGAGTACACATTGGGGGCTAAAGAAGATGGTCCGGTTCGTGTAGATGGCAAGCTGGTCATGGCGGTGATCACCGCTGAATAATTCATAATAAAAAGAGCGCATCACGCGCTCTTTTTCATGGCTTTGAGGGTTAACCTCCGGCCAACTTAACCGTAAAGCCTTTCTTCTCGAGTACCGCTTTAATTTTATCACGGGCGTCGCCCTGGATTTCAATCGTGCCGTCTTTCACTGAACCACCACAACCACACACTTTCTTCAGTTCAGCGGCGAGCAATTTAAGTGGAGCATCATCCATATCCAAACCTGAAACGATACAAACGCCTTTTCCTTTTCTACCTTTTGTTTGACGCTGGATCCGTACGATACCATCGCCTTTAGGTCGCTCTGCTTTTTGCTCTTCTGGCTTAATTCGGCCGACTTCAGTGGAATATACAAGAGTCATAAGATTACTTCTTCTGTTGCATCTGGGCTTTTTGCTTAGCCACTAAGTATGCCTCGATATGCTTTTGAATAGCAATCTTTGAACCCTTGATCAACCTACCATTGAACATGCAATACCAAGTATTTGGTTCTCCTGTATCGTTTTTAAGCACAAAACCATGGAAATCTTCTGATGAAGGCTTCCCGCTTTCGGTTTTTTTTCGTCCCACGGAGCTGAACTCTTTAGGATCGATAATGGTCGCTGTATCACAAAACCAATCGATACTCTTTTTTACAGCAGCAAGGTTACCAGATAACACATGGTTCTTAATTTGGACTTGCCAAATATCCATTGTGCCACCGGCTGATTTGAGGTTAAAACCTCTATAATTAGCTACAGCCATATAGAATCTTATCTGTCCAGTTGTTCTATTAAATAATAATTGTAAATCTATGGTTATCAAGTATATTTAGTTCCAAGACTCATAGTTATATTGCGTCAGAATGAAAAAAAATCTACCCGAGATCACAGATTCCGAAGAATTAACCTGTTGGTTAATAAAATTTAATAGTGGGATCACGCTTCAAGATTTGGATGAGCTTACCTATCATCAATATGCGCGAAACTCGCTGATGGCGATGACCAAAGATTGGAACCTCTTTAGTGAGTTTTGTCGTTCAAAACGAGTCAAATCACTGCCCAGCTCGACAACAGCTGTTCGTTTGTTTCTGGAAAAAGAAGCCAGAATAAGAAAATACGCCACCCTTAAACGTTACACCGTCACCATAAGTGTTATTCATCGCATATTGGTTCAGAAAGATCCGACGTCAAGCTCGGTGGTGAAATCGGCATTGTCAGGTCTGCGTTTAACCAAACATGGTGATGCGACTCAGGCTGCCGCTTTTAACGCCAAACATATGGGGGCGTTGGACAATGCTTTATCACGCTCAAAGTCTATTCGGGATCTACGTAACCTCGCGCTCTGTTATGTGATGTTCGAATGTGCATTGAAACGCAATGAAGTCAGGAATCTTAATCTGGAGCAATTTTCCGATACCGAAATGGGCATGACACTCTCTATCGGAGACAAAACGTATCGTTTAAGTGCTCCCGCTAGGGACAGCATGACTAAATGGTTTACCGCACTTCCCTATTCCACCGGACCAGCATTCCGAGCCATCGATCGACATGGCAATATATCATTGAGCCTGATGGACGACTCATCCCTTTACCGTGTTGTGCGTTCGGTAAGTAACATTATTGGCGTTTCGATTCAATTTTCAGGTCAGTCGATGCGGGTAGGCGCGGCAAAAGAGTTGGCTAAGAGAGGATTGAAAGTCAGAGAGATTCAAGAATTTGGTCGATGGCTCAGCCCTGCAATGCCTTATCAGTATACTGGTAACAAAGCGGCTGCAGAGGCTGAGAAGATGGCTTACTTATCGTTTAAACCACTCGAGTGAATCAACGTTTAACGGATTCATAAACGCAACTGGCCAAAAACTCATGGAACTGATGGCCATTGTGCTGCAGCATTTTAGGAAACATTGAAATTGGCGTCATTCCCGGGAATGTATTTACCTCATTCAAGTAGATATCACCGTCTGGGGTTAAAAAGAAATCGATGCGAGATAAATGGCGCAACTTCATATGTGTAAACACTTTTAGCGCACTTTCCCGGATGATACGTTGCTGCTCATCCGTCAGATCTTTCGCTTCAACTTCAGTGACTGAATGGCTGTCTGTACTGTACTTCTCTTCATAGGTGTAAAACACGTCCTCAGGAGCGATGATTTCTCCTGGTTTCGTGACAAAGAGTTCGCCGTCAATTTGATAAGCTGCCACTTCCAGTTCTCTTGGCTTGACTGCTTTTTCAACCAGAACCTGATCGGAGTATCCAAATGCATCATTGATGGCAGTTTGAAGATCCGTTTTATTTGTGACCTTGTAACAACCGACGGATGAACCTTGTCTCGCTGCTTTAACAAACACCTGTCCCCAAGTATCAAACGCTTCTGAGCTTCGAGCATAAGCCTGTTCATTATTGTCGGTCAGGAACAAATACGGGGTATTGGGAATCCCTAAGGCGTCGTACCAGAGCTTCGAGGTGATTTTGTTGAAGCTGTTGGTGCTGGCTTCCGGGCCACAACCCAAATAAGGAATGCCGGCCAGCTCGAGCATCGACTGGATATCACCGGTTTCCCCTGGAAAACCGTGAATGCAAGGAACAACAAACTCGACCTGCTTGGAGAAGGAGTCCGTGTTGATTGTACCTGTATTGGTATCCAGGTAAGCCAGCTCGCCATCGGCACAGTACCAACCGTCGTGCTTCATTTCGATTCGAATGACATCAAAGCCAGGAGTCATACTCAACTGAGCTTGTACGAAGTCTGCAGAAACGAGTGACACTTCGTGCTCGGATGAGCCACCGCCACATAATAAAAGAATAGTCGTATTAGCCATTTAAAATCTTTCCGTGATACAACCGATTAAGTGGGAACCATAATAATCAATTCAGTCACAACTTACACCGGTCGTACTGTATTTGGTTTAATGTTTCAGCCTGTTCGCCTAATTGTTAAACATAAAAAAGGGGCTTTCGCCCCTTTCCTGTCAACTTTCAGTTAGTTTAGCTTATTCAACGTTGGAAACTCAGAGTTTTTGATTTTATCGATGCTTTTCACAAATGGCTTCAGGTTCCGGAAGTTGGCTGGCAGGTTGGCAATCGCAGCTTGCGCTTCTGCATGAGTCGCGTAATCACCAAACAAAACGGTATACCACTTTGTTCCGTTTACCACTTTATAGTTTTCCCAGATAGGTTGGCCATTAGCTGGTAGTTGGCGAGCGAACGAATCCACTTTATTCTGTGAACCGACAGCGGCTACTTGAATGGTGTAACCATAACGAGAACTCATGGCTTTTTGCTTAGCGGATGGCGGTTTCAAAGCGACAGTCGTACTACTTTTTGCGACTGGTTGTGGCTTCGTCATCGGTTTTTGCGGTGCGGGTTTGGCTTTTACGACGTTGTTTTCAGTGATCCCATTAACCGTACCGTCCTTTGTCACTACTGGCTGCTCAACTTTAGCGGTAGTGTAGTCCTCTCGGTAGCTCTCTGAGGTGACGTCAGTAATATACGTATCTGAGGCACAAGCGGCCAAACCCAAAGACAAGCTAACAATTGCTAATTTTTTCATGAAATCTCGAACGCCTATAATAGAAACTAATGTAAATCATGCCGTTAGAGCTGCGTAGAATCAACCCGAATCATCAAAATATCTAAGCATACCTGTGACTTTGAACACAAAGTGACACGCAAAAGATGCGCATTCGATCACAGTGATATTAAAAGGCGCAGCTTGCTGCCTTGGCTTTGGTTAATCTATGGTCATAAATGGGCCATTACTGGTGAATTATGAACACACTCGCTGCGTTGCTCAAACCCCGCTCAGTTGCTGTAATAGGCGCGTCCATTAACAGTGAACGGGCAGGAAACATTGTGATGAAAAACTTACTCCAGGGTGGTTTTGAAGGCGCAATCATGCCTGTTACTCCTAAGTACCCTTCTGTGTGTGGTGTGCTTGCCTACAAGAGTGTGAATCAACTTCCTATGGTGCCGGACATTGCCGTTTTATGTACGCATGCATCGCGGAATCTCGACATCTTTCGTCAGTTGGCAGACAAAGGTGTGAAATCGGCTGTGGTATTGTCGTCCGACATGCACGTGATTGATGCAAGCGGTCTTTCTATACAAGAGCAGTGTTTACGCGTTGCCAAACAAGCTGGGATAAGGGTTCTTGGCCCCAACAGTCTTGGATTGATTCTCCCCTGGTTGAACTTCAACGCGTCGTTTTCTCCGGTGACAGCCAGTAAAGGCAATATCGCGTTTATCTCTCAATCAGCAGCGGTGTGTACCACCATACTCGATTGGGCGAATGATAAAGATATTGGATTCTCGGCTTTTATTTCCCTTGGCAATGCAGCAGATATCGACTTTTCAGATCTTTTAGATTGCCTCAGCACAGACAGTCACACTGACGCTATCCTTCTGTATGTGGATACCATTCAGGATGCTCGCCGATTTATGTCTGCAGCGCGTGCCGCTTCACGTAACCGTCGTATCCTGGTTTTAAAAGGCGGTCGGACGAAAGCGGGTCGAGAGGCAGCTCAGGCTCATACTGGCGGCGCCGACACCATGGACATCATTTATGATGCAGCAATCCGCCGAACCGGGATGCTGCGGGTAAAGAATACGCACGAATTGTTTGCCGCTGTTGAGACCTTAACTCATGCCGTCCCTCTACGTGGTGAGCGGTTAGCGATTATCACTAACGGTGGCGGTCCGGCGATCATGGCCGTCGACACTTTGCTGGAACGTGGCGGCAAGCTGGCCGATTTGGATCCTCCTCTTTATGACCAGCTCAGTCATGTGCTGCCACAAAGTTGGTCACATCGAAATCCGATCGACATGGTTGGTGATGCAGGCCAACAGCGTTATGTGAAAACCATCAATGCGGTTTTAGACAGCGATTGTGCGGATGCCCTGCTTATTATGCACAGCCCCTCGGCTATTGCTCATTCCGAGCACACCGCACTGGCAGTCGTCGATGCGATCAAATCACACCCACGGCATAAACGTTTCAATATTCTCACTAACTGGTCAGGAGAGTTGACCGCAAAGCCGGCCAGGCAAATTTTCACTCAAGCCGGGATACCAACCTATCGGACTCCAGAAAGCGCGGTGACCGCTTTCATGCACTTAGTCGAGTATCGGCGTAACCAGAAGCAACTGATGGAAACGCCAACAACTGCCGAACCTGTTCATGTTGCAGAATTGAATACCGCCAAAAAGTGGATAGAAGAAAGATTACTGGATAAAAGCACAGTATCCATGGACACTCATCAGATTGGTAAGTTTTTAGCGTGTTTCGATTTTAACGTGCTCCCCACCTGGTTAGCCTCGGATACCAGCGAAGCGGTGCACATCGCCGAACAAATCGGATACCCAGTAGCCGTGAAACTGCGCTCGCCAGATATTGCTCATAAATCTGACGTTCAGGGCGTCATGCTGAACCTTCGTAACAGTCAGGAAGTGGCCAGCGCCGCCCAAGCGATACTAGATAGAACGCAACTTTCCTACCCATCAGCCAATATTCACGGCTTGTTAGTGCAAGGCATGGCAAAACTAGCAGGAGGGGAAGAGATTCGAATCAAAGTGAAAACCGACGAAACATTTGGCCCCGTGATCTTGCTTGGCCAAGGTGGATCCGAGTGGGATGAGGCACTTGATGCAGAGGCGGCACTCCCCCCATTAAATATGACGCTGGCTCGCTATCTTATTGTGCGCGCAATTAAACGTGGCAAAATCCGACTGCAAAAGCTGCCTGAACCAATGAATATCACTGGTCTATCAGAGTTTTTGGTCAGAATTTCGCAAATGGTAGTAGATTGCCCGGAAGTTCATGAGCTGGATATACATCCAGTTCTGGCTAATGGAAATGATTTCATCATTCTGGACGCCGATCTTGTTCTGCAACGCTATCAAGGTGATGCGCAAACAAAACTCGCTATACGCCCCTATCCCGTTGAATTTGAAGAACACGTGACATTGCGAGACGGCGACACAATATTAATTCGTCCGATCCTTCCGGAAGATGAACCGGATCATGCAGCGTTTATTCATCGGGTGTCGAAAGAGGATTTATATAAGCGCTTTTTTTCCGATGTGGGCGAATTTAATCACGAAGCATTAGCGAATTTGACTCAAATCGATTATGACCGGGAAATGGCCTTTGTCGCTGTCGAGCATGATATCGAAGGGCACCCTTCGATTCTCGGCGTCTCCAGAGCACTGATTAATCCTGAGAATACCGATGCTGAATTCGCGATATTGATTCGTTCCGATCTAAAAGGTAAAGGTCTCGGTAAGATACTGATGCGCAAGATCATTGATTACTGTCAGAAAAAAGGTACCAAACAAATGTCGGGGATGACCATGCCATCGAACCGAGGCATGTTGATGTTGGCGCAGAAGATGGGATTTGCGCTGGACGTGCACTTTGAGGATGGTACCGCCGATATGGTCTTGCCGTTAAATGCTGAATAGAAAATTTAGGAAAGTCACCACCCCACTGTCGTTTTGACGCTGGGGTGGGTGGTAATGTGTCAGGCAAAGACGCCGCAGAATTCAGGCCAGTTTCCAATTTTTTTTCAGATACTGGATACACCAAGACTTTGCTTCACCAATTTTATTGCGTCGCCATGCCAGAATAATTTCTATACCGGTTTCATCCGTATCCGCGATTTGCTTTAACTTTCCTTGTTCAATCAAGGGCTGAGCCACATGAGACGGCAAGGTTCCGATCCCCAGACCACCGGTCAGGGCTTCTATTTTGGCACTAAAACTGGTAACGGTCAGACGTGGCTGGCGCTGCAAAATGTTCACACTCATGGCGGGTTGTTCTCTGGCGGTATCCGCGATGGCGATCACACGATATTTTTCACGTGCTGTATCGTCAAACGGCCCCGAACGCTTATGCACATAATGATCGCTTGCTGCCACCCAAATCATACTCATTTCACCGATAGTTTCGGCTTTCACATCATGGGGCAAAGAATCGATTCTTGGGCAAACCAGCAGGTCAGCGCGGCCCTCAGCCAGAGATTCCCAGCAGCCCGCCAGGATTTCCTCCTGTAAACGCACTCGTGTTTTGCTCACATTGCCTAACGCATCAACCATAGGGAAAAAGTTGTGAATCGGAATGATGCCATCAAATGCGACGGTGATGTCGAGTTCCCAACCATTTGCCAGCACACTGGCATCATGCACCAGCTTTTCGGTTGCAGTCAGAATAGCCCGGCCCCGCTCAAGGATAAGCTTACCGGCGTCAGTAAAGCTCGCCCGATGTCCCGAACGATCAAAGATCATAATATCCAGATCTTGTTCAAGCTTTTGAATCTGATAGCTCAAAGATGATGGGGCTCGATTAAGCTCTGTTGCTGCCGCAGCAAAACTTCCTCGCCTGTCGATAGCGTCAAGTATATGCAGTGCTTCAAGCGTAATTGGACTTTGCAAGTTCGGCTTCCTTATTGAGTGATCGATTATTTTATGTGACTCTAATCACACATATGACTTGGTTTTATACTTATAACTTATGACATTCATTTTCTAAGTCAATGTAATAAAAGCAGATTACAGAATGTCAGTTCAAACTTAAAGAACAAATTTAGCCCTACGCAAATGCAAACGATAGTAATTATCATTTAGATCTAATAGAATGACGCCCGTTGTTTCTACCTGAATTGGATTTAAGGTAATTATAAATGTATAAAAAATCATTGTTGTCTGCGTCAATTCTGATCGCACTTTCTCCTTCAGCCTTCGCGGAAGACTACTCACTGTTTGATGAAGTTGTGGTTTCGGCAACCCGAACAGAACAAAACAAAAAGGATGTCTCCTCTTCCATTGAAACCGTTTCATCTGCTCAAATCGACGACACCCTAGCCACTGACCTCAAACAGGCGTTGCAATACACGCCTGGTGTCGAAGTGGAAGGTTCGGGCCGATTTGGCATTGCTGGTTTTAATATTCGTGGTGTTGAAGGCAGTCGTGTAAAAACTATGGTTGATGGCGTACAGCAACCTGTACCGTACAACCCTGGTGCCAGTGAACAACGCAAGTATCCCAATGCTATCGAAGTGGACACACTACAGAATATAGAGATCAATAAAGGCCCCTCTTCAACTCTATACGGTTCTGATGCCATGGGAGGTGCGGTTCTGTTGAGAACCAAAAAACCTGATGATGTCTTAATCACCGACGGAAATGAGCATCGATTTGGGATCAAATCCGGTTACATGTCCGCCAATGAAGAATACAAAACCACACTTACCTGGGCGATGCGTCAGGACAAGTTAGAAACGTTGTTGATGGCAACATACGCTCAAGGCCACGAAACTGAAACACACAGCTCTGGAGCAGACATTGAAGGACCAGACAGAGGCGCCGCAAATCCGGCTGACAGTAAGCTTGGTAACCTCCTCGCTAAAGCATTTTACCAAGTGAATGATGACAACCGTGTCGGCCTGACGGTTGAGTATTACAACAAACGCTATGATGAAGATGAACTGAACTATAACGGCTATAGCATCATGCCTGGGTTCACGTATACGGATAACTACAATAAAGATACCAATGAACGACTGCGTGTTGGCTTCGAGCATCAGATGATGATGAACACACTGCTTGCTGACTTGCTAAACTGGTCTGTTAACTATCAGGATTCGAGTTCACTGAATAAAAACTACGACACAACCCCTTTTAACGGTCGCCGTATGCGCGAACGAGAAGCCTCAGACAAAACCGTCCAGTTTGACACTCAGCTGTCCAAACTGGTTGATATTCTGGGGAATGCACACGAGTTCACCTACGGCATGAATTACCTTTACAATCAGTTTGAGCTTGATAATACGGATCACAAACTCGATGCCGGTACCGTATCTCCCGGCAGCACAGGCATTCCCGATGCCAATGTCACGCAATGGGGTTTGTTTGTTCAGGATCAGGCGTATTTCCTACAAGACAAGCTTATCCTGACCGCAGGCCTGCGTTATGACAACTTTAAGGCAGATCCTTCAACAGACGATGGTTACACAACCTCGTACAAGGCGAATAAAGACGATGCCTTTACCGGTCGTCTAGGATCGGTCTACCACTTGAATGATCAGCTTTCGGTATTTGGCCAGATCAGTCAGGGCTTTAAAGCACCGACTGTTTACGATCTTTACTACTTTTACAATCAAGGTGCGATCATCGAAGCCAACCCAGACCTGAAAGCAGAAAAAAGCCTGGCCTATGAAATGGGTTTCCGTGGACAAAACCCGTCTGCCAACTTCGAAATTACCGCTTTCTATAATGATTACCGTGATTTCATTACGGAAGAAAAAACCGGTGAAGAAGGCGGAAAAGACGTCATCACGAAGAAGAACCTAGACGAAGTGCGCATTTACGGTGCGGAATTTAGCACCACTGTGCATTTAGACAGTGCATTTAACGCGCCACAAGGAATGTATACACGGCTGTCCATAACCTATGCAGATGGTGAAGACAAAAAAACCGGCAACTCAATCAATAGCGTAGCCCCACTCACTGGTGTTGTAGGGCTTGGATTAGAGCGAGATAATTATGGCGCGATAGCGAACGTAAAAATGGTCGCCAGCAAAGATGACTGGCAATCTGAAGATAACCTGGATGTCGCGGGTTACACCACTGTGGATATGACCGGCTATTACAAACCGATGAAAGATCTGACACTGCGCGCTGGCTTGTTTAATGCTTTAGATAAGAAATACTGGCTGTACAATGATGTATCAGGCACAGATAGCCACTCAACCTTCAGCAAAGACATTAAGTCGCAGCCGGGACGCAATTGGGGTATCTCGGTAGACTATCAATTCTGATAGCAGAAACAAAAAAGCCAGCGCAATGCTGGCTTTTTATTGTTTTCATTCGAAAGGAAAAGATAAAATGATGAATGAAATCAATTATTTTGAGCTCGCCATCTCTTTTTTAACCATCACAGCAGAAGCAATGATGAAAGCGATGATTAGACCTAGCTCCATGAGCAACACCTCAGTATGGACAGTAATATTAAGGGCTTCTAACTAGAAACAAGGTTAGTCTAACACCTTTACAAAAATAAGATACCTGTTAACGAGATTTTTACGATTTTTATCGACGTAGATCAAAAAGCACTATGAGGTTCCTATTTTCAACATTTATCCTCTGGCAGAAGTCGCACAAAACGCTACAAAAATTAACTATTTCATGGTGACTTTCCCGCCCACCATTTTAAAGGCAGGCGTCCCACGGATCAGAGTTTGCCGAGCAAATTCCAGTCCGCATCCCGGGCAGATACAAGGCATTTTTGTATAGTCATAAACAATTCGCTCAATAAAGCACTTTACCAGCGCGCCCTTTCCCCCTTTCCGGTATTTATAAAGTTGGGTTTTGCATTGACTGCAAAAGATATTAACCGTTTTCGTTGGTTGTTTCTTGTTTGGCTTTGCCATCCAACTGCCCTCCCAATAGTTCCGGTTTTACCCATACCTGGCTGAAATCAAACCAACCAAGTGCGTTACATTTTGCATTTTGCAGAGAGCCACACTGATCTTTGCTGACTCCAAGCCAGCAATGAAACATAGGAACAATTTGCATCTGCTCGACCAGTGACTTCGCCAGCGCCTTAGCAGGAAAGAGCGTGTGTGCCTTCGCACGCCATTCATCCACCAGCGTCGACCAATATTCAAAATCCTCCGGTTTACTTAGAGCTTCTATATCACTGTAGTCGAGCAGCCAACCAGCTAACGCGTCGTCTCTGTGATTTGCGATCCCCATCGGTTTAATCCAGATATCTACATCTCGCGTATCTGCAACCGTCAGATCATATTTGATCAACTCCACCTCGAGACGATCTCTTCGCAGAGTGCTCTCGATCAATTTAACCAATGTAGGAAACATCGGGTGTTGTCCGTGATAAGCAATGGTGATTTTCTTCACCCCTGGCGGCAAAACATTGTCGTCAGCCAGTGTTTGGTGATACCAGCCCGGTTTTAACCCGTGAGCAGGAAGTACCCCCAGCTCCACGATCTTGTCTTGCGGAAGCTGCCTGAACAGGTTAAGCGTATTGAGTTTATTACATAAGTACGATGCCCAGCTATCGTCCGCGGCGGCACCATTTTTCCGGTTCAACAACAGATAAGTACAACCAGGATCGAGGTCGACCTCGTCACTGAACGCATTCCCTTCCGGTTTAATCGGGCTGCTTAAACTTGGGAAAATCATGGACGAATGCACTTCATCAATCACCCAAACTTCCACACGGTCGAGCAATGGACGAAAACCGAAGTAGCTATCAAATGCCTGTAAAATCAGACGCTTTTCGTCATTTTGAATAACTTTATACGGCCCTGTGCCAATCGGAAACTGATCAAAGTTTTCTGCTCGTTCAGATTCAGGAAGTAATATTTTGGCGCACGCTTCTGCCAACATAAGTGGTAAAGCATGATCTGGCTTGCTCAGATGGATATCGACAACCCACTCAGACGGTGAGTCAACGGTATCAATATGATCAAACAAGCGCGTGGTTTTTAATGTTTCGAAATTACTTTTTATGACATCGACAGACAGCAGATGGCCGTTATGGAATCGCACCCCGGGCCGGATATAAAAACGCCAATGAATGGCGCTGATTTGCTCCCAGCTATGTGCTAAGTCGGGTTGTAACTGTTCGCTTTCGTCTAGGCGAGTCAACCCACTGAATATCTGACGGGCAATGTGTTGCTCTGAACGGCGCATTTGTTTGTACGGGTTCAGCATCGACAGTGGTCGGTAGTAAGGTAGCCTAACCACTTGTAAGCCTTCTTGATGCTGAACACCAAGATAGCTTTCAACAACCTGGGCCAATTTGGCTGGGTCGTCATCCAACACCCTCAAGGCCTGACCGATTTTTCCTTCTTCCAGGTAACGCCGCGCCAGGTTTTCACTGACATCCGTCCGACTACGCTTAAAAATCAGTTGCGAGAGTTTTCCCCGTCCTGGAGAAGGATGCCACTCAATCCACCCTTCTTCCTCCATTTTGTTCAGTACGATACGGGCGTTACGACGGGTACAAAACAGAATATCGGTAATTTCTTCCAACTGAACACCACAATCTTTTCCGTCATAGTGCTCAAATAAAGTCTCAAACTGGACTCTTAATCTTGGACTTCCCATAAAGAGGAAAACTCACGTTAGTTATAATTTACTCTAGTTTCCTTATTTTAGTCCGGTTATGCAATAAGTGCCGGAAATTACTCAATATCACACCCGATCTCAGTGGCGATATCGCGCAGTTGTTGTTCGTTATCAAGCTTAATCGACCACTTGGTTTCACTCCCGACCGCAGAAATAACGTTCGCACCGCGTCCAATCAATTGAATCGCATCGGTTTGTGCATGCAATGTCGTTCGGTGATCGCCAGCCAGGCGGATAACCACTTCATGGACAGTCACAATAACTTTGCCAGATGAAAACTCAATGATCATAGTTACACCTTAAGTTGCTGTTTCGTGTTGCGAGTCTTTTTGACAGCAATAGTCAGACGACTGGTACACACCAAGCGACTACGCTCATCAGTGATCTCAATTTGCCAAACCTGAGTCGACACACCGATGTGGATAGGTTTCGCAGTTCCAGTGACGTAACCAGATCGCATCGAACGAATGTGGTTAGCATTAATATCCAACCCAACACAGTAATTGTCGTCATCCACACAGAAATTTGCAGCAACAGAGCCCAGCGTTTCAGCCAGTACAACCGATGCGCCGCCATGCAGCATTCCCAGAGGTTGATGAGTGAAATGACACACAGGCATCGTCGCAGAGATGCTTTCTTCACCGATGTCGGTGTAGACGATCTGAAGATGCTCCATCATCGTATTTTTGTTTGTAGCGTTCAGACGTTCCAGACTGATAGGACGTTTCCAGATACTCATTCGTTTTGTCCGTCTTATGGTATTTCTGTCTATTCTAACAAGATGTTATGATTGTCCAAAAGTGAATTGCATATGGAGACTGCCATGAAAACATGGACAAAGCTAGCGGTGTTGGCGGGAGCAGTAGGCTTGACTGCGTGCAGTGCCTCTCCAACTGGACGAAACCAAATATTGCTGTTTTCTGATCAAGATATGAGTTCGTTAGGCTCTCAATCATTCGAACAAATGAAACAGGATCAAAAGATCAGTAAAGATGCGAAGACCAATGCGTATGTCCAGTGTGTTGCGAAAGCGGTAACGTCTCAAGTTCCACCACAAGCCGGATTCCAAAACTGGGAAGTGGTCGTGTTTGACAGTGAACAGGTCAATGCATTTGCCCTCCCAGGGGGGAAAATCGGCGTATACACCGGGCTACTGGGCGTGGCTAAAAATGAAGACCAACTCGCCACCGTTATTGGCCATGAAATCGCCCACGTTTTGGCTGAGCATAGCAACGAAAGGCTGTCACAAAGCCAACTCGCTAACACCGGGTTGCAGATCACCAGCGTTGCTCTCGGCGCTTCCAATTACGCTCAGTACAAAGGATTAACGATGGCGGCACTCGGAGTTGGTGTTCAGTACGGTGTGATCCTCCCTTATGGGCGGACTCAAGAGTCGGAAGCCGATGTAATGGGGTTGGATCTCATGGCCAAAGCGGGCTTCAATCCAAACCAAAGTATTGAATTATGGAAGAACATGGATAAAGCCTCGGGTGGTAAGCAGCCTCCGGAGCTGCTTTCAACACACCCTTCCCACAGTACACGAATTAAAGACTTACAGGATACAATCAAAAAGTTACCCGCGTATAATGTGTCGCATCCTAACTGCGGCTAGTCAAAAAAGGGAGCTGTCCGCTCCCTCTTTTTGTTTACGTGCCAAGTATCTGCATTGGCAGAGACAACAAAGCATCGCCCGTCGAAGCGAAATACCAAATAATGCCAACCAATGCGGCAACCAGCCCGATGTACCACACGGTGGAGACTATTTGGCCGTAACGATCCAGAGGTAATAGGTGACTATGGTGTCTCCCCCGCCACTCCAAAAAGATTTCGATGCTGCCCATGATCAGCAAAAAGCCAAATAGCGTCAGCCCCAGCGAATAGCTCAGTATTACACCTCCCACTGCGGCAAGCGCACAGATCACAATCCCGGCCACGCTATTCATTGAAAAACTGATACTTTTTAATACATGACCGCCATCAAGTGGCAAAATCGGCAGTAAATTAAACAGGTTTAAAAAAGCGTTAAACGTGGCAAGCCCAGCGAAAAACAGGTTGCCGGTAACCCAGTAGGCAACCATCAGCAACAGAGACAATATCAGGCCGAACAAAGGCCCCATAATGGAAATCACCACATCTTGCCAGCGTGTGTTAATTTTCTCATCTGATAACGCCAGCCCACCCAGAAAAGGGACGAGATAGATGCCTTTGGTTTGCATACCAAAGTATTTCATGGCACGAATATGTCCGTATTCATGGAATACCAGACACACGATTAACGCTAAAGCAAACTGAAAGGAAAATAACCAGGAATATGCCGCTAAGCTCGCGGAAGCGAGAACGACTTTAATCAATTTCGCGCTTTTCAGAGCTTTCATTCCCAGAGAAATCAGACCAATCAGACTAAAGCGTTTTTCGCTGGGTGGCGGTGTGTGCGGAGTCTGACGTTCAATGTCTTTTTCGTTTCTCGCGCCCTGGCATACTGTCTCTCCATTAACCGTCGCAGAATACTCAATATTGAAGGGTTGCCAATTCAAACTGACATCGACAGCACACACCAACTCGTGCTCCCCGGCAATCAGGTTAAATTGATGAAAACTCTGGTGTCCGCGCTCAGCATCCGCATTCAATTGAGAAACAAGATTGTTATCCCAAAAAAGTTGCTGCCATCCGGCCATTGAGCCTTCCAGACGCAGAGACTTACCCAAAAATTCTGTTGAAAATAGTTCCAATGTCATCACTCTGGTCATGTTTAACCCACTTATTATGCCTGTCGGTCCCTGTCTGGTAAAGCCAACCACAAAAAGTGACAACGCAACAAAAGGACAAGCATTTCATTATAAAACAGAGGGTTATTAGGCATAAATACTGAACGTATTTGTGTATTTTACGTAACAATCGCGTCGTAATCGTCCCAATACCCCTTTATTTTCTGTGCGTAAAGTGGATAATACCGCCTCACAATTTTTATTAGGTGGGTAACTATGTCTACTGAAACAACTCTATTAGAACGCTGTGGCTCAAAATGCGAACTGTGTGGTGCAGAATCTCCTCTTGCGCCATTTGTTGTCGCTCCACACTCTCAGATTACTGTCGATCATGCAGTGATACTGTGCGATACCTGTAAAGGTCAAATCGAAAACCCAGAAACGGTAGACGTAAACCACTGGCGCTGTCTGAACGACAGTATGTGGAGCCAGGAAGCTCCGGTACAAGTTATGGCATGGCGTCAGCTTAAGCGTCTAAGCGCTGCTGGTGAAGGCTGGGCGCAAGACTTGGTTGACATGATGTACATGGACGAAGAAGTTGCTAAATGGGCGGAGCAAGGTCTGGATGAAAACCAGGAAAAACCGCGTGATGTCAATGGCGCTGAACTGAAAAAAGGCGACGATGTTACTATCATCAAAGACCTGCCAATCAAAGGCTCAAGCCAGGTGATTAAACAAGGCACGGTTGTTCGCAACATCAACGTTTCTGACACGGATCCAACCCATATTCAGGGCAAGGTGAACGGTCAGGCAATGTATGTCATTGCAGAATACTGCCGTAAGAAATAATGTTTAAAAGGCGCTTCGGCGCCTTTCATTCCAGCACGCTTCGCTTACCCCCCTCCGAACCGGACGAATTTCACCTGGATGAGTCAGTCAGACAACAATCACTGCGCCTTGTTATTCCTTTTTTAACATAAACGGCTACTTCATCCTGCCGTTTTGTTGTTGTCGCCCCAAAGCGACAAAATCATGCTGAAAATGCATCCCTCTATTTTCACCGGCGTAAATCCATTCTGCGGCTCCAAGCGAAAACGTCACCCAAGCCAAAATAAATAGCTTTTTTGCTGTCCGTTCCCTTTCCTGTCGTCTCCAAAACAGATTAAGACCGTCAGGGGTTTTGGCTTCGCTTTCAAATAAAAAAACCAGCTCATTCGTGAGCTGGTTTTCGAGCTATCTATTGAGTCTGTCTGTGATACTAACGAGACAGGCCGATATCTCTTTGCAGGTGACCAGACAAATCACATGCGTGATAAGTACGTGGTGTATTGTCTACAAACAGAATATCCAGTAGATGTGCAATCAGTCCTTTGAAGTTAACCGCGTAGGTTTTTTTGTCCATAGAGGTGCTTGCAGCGATTGTGCTTATTTGCATTGCTTGAGCCATAATTGCCTCTCGGTTCAAATAGTTAACTTGTTTTGATGGGATGAATTCTAGGCGATGTTTCATTGGTTAAAAAATGACAAAATTTCAAAAACAAGATTAGTTTTTCTAATGAAACAATGTATTAACAGAGCGATTTTTTATTATCCTTAAAACATGAATAAGTATGACAAAATAACCGAAATCGCTTAATAAATTCTCACCCTGACAATTTGTGCCAATAAGAGTTAACAAAACGGTTACAAGAAAATTTGTTAACTCTTAATAAATTACCATCAATACAGGTAATCTACCTCTGCTGTTTGGCCGTTGCCTCAGCCTGATTCCGTTTGTCTTGGATCACCGATGCGATCACAGCAATCACCATGGTCACTAAGAGTACGGTCAGAGACAGAACGGTTGGAATCTCCCACTGAGTCCCGACCAAAAGCATCTTTACACCAATAAACATCATAATGAACGCCAACGCCGGTTTGAGATAAATAAACTTATCCATCATCCCCTGCAATACAAAATACAGTGAACGCAACCCCAACAATGCAAATACGTTTGCCGCCAAAACCAGGAACGGTTCGCGGGTGACTGCAAAAATCGCCGGAATGGAATCCAGTGCAAACATCACATCCATAAAGGCTATTACAACGACGACGATCATCATCGGTGTTACCATCCACGTCCCCTGCTCTTTAGTCCATAGCGCATTACCACGAAAGTCACTGGATACATGGGCAAACTTTCGTATCAGTTTTTCTGGCATTGGGCTGAGTTCTTCCTCACCTTTATCTATCGCCAGTTGAATACCTGTCCAAATCAGGAAGGCGGCAAACACATAAAGAAGCCAGTGATAGTCAGCCAGTAACTGAGCACCTACGGCAATCATGAGCGCTCTCAGGCAAAGTGCACCAACTACACCCCATAACAACGCACGCGGACACAGAGATTCAGGTACAGAGTATTGATGGAAAATAATCGCAAATACAAACAAGTTGTCGACGCTGAGTGACTTCTCTAGCAGATAGCCAGTAATGAAGGATACCGTGGCTTTTTCAGCTGAATAATTGCTGCCCGGCGCATAGAGATCCCAGAACAAATAAATGCTAGCGGCAAACAGGAACGCCAGAAGAAACCAGAACACACTCCAGACAACCGCTCTGCGAATGGTGATTTTTCCACCACGCGTCTGCCAGACGTCAAGCGATACGAGGAAGAGAGTCAATAGGCCGAAGCCCAGATAGGTCATTGGGGTCATGAGTCCTCCTTTGAGCGGAAGGATCCTGTTGGTGTAATCAACCGAGTTCAGAAACCGTCCGCAAACAACAATGGCTGATCAAACACGATCAACCTTGATTGCGTTGGTCTCGTCGAAACCACGTACTCAAAGAGACGAAGTTTATACTTACCGGATAGACAGAGGCCTAACGAGATGACGATAAGTAAACCAGAGGCGACTACTCCCCAAACAGGGCGAATTCTAATCCTCCGATGGCTTTACGTCTATGAAAAAATCAAAAAGGAGCAAGATTTCCTGCTCCTTTTTCATTAGGACAAAGATAAGATGAATTGTTGTTAATCAGATACCACCCATTGGTACCAGATAAACTAAGGCTGACCAGACACCGACCCATGTTACTACCAGAGCTATGTCAATCCAGTCGCGTCTCCACATATTTCCTCCGGTCATTCAGACAGTTCCTGATGAAATGAAACGCCGATCTAACCAGAGCAACAAGCGTGCCAGACTAGGTTATTTAATCACCACCTCAGTTTTGTCCTTTCTGTTTAGCTTGGTTGGCTCTACACTTAACAGCTCAATAAAACAATCCGCCATCGACACGCATGTGACCAGGCCATCGCCCTTCATGTTCAGTAATGCTTCATAGCCTTCCTTGCCCTTCATGGTATAAGCCGATGAAGTGCCGCGATAAAGCTTATCATATTCAATAGCTTGCCAACCTACGTTCGGCGAGTATAGCTTTAGATTGCAAATACGTTTTCCGGCTTCAGCGTTGGCATCATACTCGTAACTCAGATTAAACGTATAAGGGTACGAACCCGAACCAGTTCCTTCCACACCATTGTTAGTCGCATTATTGATGGCTCCTTCCAGCGCAGCGGCAACATCACGTCCTAGAACTTCGTATACACCGATCGGAACGGCAAACGGCAGTAACTTTCCGGCAATATCGGCAACCGAGACGTCACCGGCATTCAGCGAGTTACGCACCCCTCCAGCATTATGAATCGCGAACTGTACGTTCATTCCCCGCTGGTTCATGGCGAAGTGGAACGATTCTGCCACCAGAGGAGCCAACTGGCTCGGACCTTTATCATCTGGAATCCGCACATGCCGGAGCATGTCATCCGCGGTAGCAATGATTTGTTGCTGCAGTTTGCGTACGCGTGGAATGTATTTGTCCAGCAGGATCCCCTGAACGGTTTTATCTTTCTTGCACACGACGACGTTAGGATGGTTATTAAGATAATCACACGCCGCATGATGCGTTTCATCATCGCCGGTTTCACTCATGCTAGCGTCCAAAAATAATCGACGTCCCAACAACAATTCGTTCTGACCGTGAAATGCAGCAACTCGCCCGCTTGCATCAAAATCAATCATGCAATGACCGATGCTTAATGCATGATATCCGGCCTGTACAACATACGTATCGTTGATGCGAACACCGTATTCATCGTCTTTTTCAAGGCCAATGTCACTGAAATCGCCTTGAAGGCGGTGACTGTGGCCACCGACGATCAAGGATATCCCGTTCACTACCTCAGCCAGAGCCAAATCGGCGTCGTAGCCAAGATGGCTTAAAAGGATAATTTTATTGATGCCTTGTGCGTTGATCGCAGCAACCGTTCTTTTGGCCGTTTCGGTTGCATCAACAAAAGGTGTATCTGAATCCGGGTTAGAAATGCCCACCATTTTGTCGAGGGACAAACCAAAAATAGCGACCTTTTCGCCGTCAATATCTTTCGTTATCCAATCGGCCGTTGCTGTGTGTGGTTGATAACTGTGAACGCGCGGATGAGAACCTATTGTGGCAGCCTTACTCGGGCTTTCGTTGCTCAGATCCCAGTTGCCCGCTAGAAAAGGAAAACGGATACGTTCAACAAAATGCGCGACTGGTTCATTTCCCATATCCAGCTCATGATTTCCCAGTGTCATCGCGTCAATATTTAACGCATTGAGCATGTCGGCATTCGCCTTACCTTTAAACAGCGAAAAATACAGTGTCCCCTGGAAACAGTCCCCAGCATGCAGGAAAAGGAAACCGCGTTTCATCCGCACAGCATCATCACGAAGCTGACCCACGCGTGTGGCGATACGGGCAAAACCACCTGCACTGACATATGGATGAATGCGTTGACCGTGGATGGTCAGGTCTAACTGCAGTGACGTTGGTTCAAAATAGGAATGGGTGTCATTAATGTGTGCCAGTGTCAATCTCACCGGTTTATTGCTTTTTTGTGTCATATTCTTTCTCTTTTATTCCATTCCATCCTAGCGCACCGATCATGACAGAATCGTGACTTTTATGAAACGAGGATGCAAAGAAATTTATTTAAGCAGACGACTGACTGTATAACACCGACGTGCATCACAAGGTTCTGTGAGCTAAATATCTGCTTATATTGATTTTTTCAATTATGCTTAATAGTAAGCAACTAACTTGCTGTAAATGAACGTTGACATCGAGCGTGCCTTCTTTTTTTGCATCTCACCCGTCTCAGCGCCTTCGTTCGCAGCTCCCCGGAACAGCAAGGAATGTCAGTATGCAGTTAGATAGAGTAGAAATTTCAGGATTCCGTGGCATTCGTCGCCTGTCATTGTCGTTTGATGAGTTGACGACATTGATTGGCGAAAACACCTGGGGCAAGTCATCCTTGCTCGACGCCCTGTCCGTCGCACTGCCAGCGGATGGCGAACTTTATCAATTTGAGATGATGGATTTTCATGTCGATTACTCGATTTCACATCCTCAAACCCAGCATCTGCAAATTGTACTCAGCCTGATCGCCAGCGACAGGCATGAGTTGAAAGCCGGTCGATATCGAAGAATCAAACCATTGTGGGTCGAAGATCAAGACGGAAATCACCGGATTTACTACCGGATCAGTGCATCAAGAAACTTGTATGACATTACCACCACCTACGCGTTCCTAGATGCCAAAGGCAATCCCAAATCGTTACACCATGCTGACAAACTGGCAAAAGAGTTGATGAGCTTACATCCGGTGATTCGCTTGCGCGACTCACGCCGCTTTGATCGCCCAATCAGCTCCACTGACCCGGTTAACGCGCGTGTTGAAAAACGCATCAATAACACGTGTCGACGACTAATGGCGATTCCCGGACACGTGAACAAAGGCGAAATGAAAAGCAGTCTCGCATCGATGAACTCATTGATTGAGCACTACTTCTCTTTCAAAAGTCAAAGTCGTAAAAACCCGAGAAAACAACGGGACGGTGTGTTCTTCACTTCTTCGCCCAGCGACAGCAATCTAAGTAAAATTGTTGAAGAAACTCGCAACAAGCAGACCCGGCTGCTGTTAATGGGGCTGCTGAATGCTTATCTGCAAGCCAAAGGGCCCAATGATTTGCGTCGCTGCGCGCGGCCGCTATTGATTATTGAAGACCCAGAAGGCCGGCTTCACCCGACTCACCTGGCACGCGCCTGGAGTTTGCTGCAACTTCTGCCCATGCAAAAAATTCTGACCACCAACAGTGCCGATTTACTGCGTCAGTTGCCTTTGAATTCGATCCGGCGCCTGGTTCGTCAGTCAGACAGGACCGTCGCGACTTATTTGCCCACTCAACGGTTAGGCAAAGACGAATTGCGCCGCATCGGATTCCACATCCGCTTTCATCGCTCGGGCGCTCTGTTCGCCCGATGCTGGTTACTGGTTGAAGGTGAAACCGAAGTCTGGCTTTTTAACGAACTGGCGAATCAATGTGGTTACAACCTGGCAGCAGAAGGAGTACAAATCATTGAATTTGCCCAATCCGGGTTAAAATCTCTAATCAAGGTCGCAAAAGCCTTTGGCATTGACTGGCACGTGGTGACCGACGGTGACCCGGCAGGTAAAAAATACGCGCATACGGTCAGAAACATGCTGGGGCATGATCAGGAACGTCACCGGTTGACTGAGCTGCCGGACAAAGACATCGAACACTATTTATACGCCCACGGATTTGAAAATTTCTTCAAAGACATGGTGAAGATCCCGCACGACCATCCGATCCCAGCCAAAAAAGTGGTCACTCGGGTGCTCAAGAAGCACGCCAAACCGGATCTGGCTCTGGCCATCGTGTCGCATTGTGAAGAACGTGGCATGGAATGCATCCCACTTTTACTGCGCTGGACGCTTAAACGAGTCATTACCATGGCAAACGGCAACACTTAAGGTTGGCAAGCACCGAGCAAAAAAAGGCACTCCATCATGGAGTGCCTGTATCTAATATAATTGCAATGTGCTGATACAAATCAATCGGGGGTTAACCTCAAGCTGCCCTCACTGAGATTGCGTCTCAGCGACTACCTTTGAGCTCACTTTAGGTTGGGTTGATTTCTGGTGTAACCACAATCCTGAGGCTTTCATTAGATAACCAAACAGGCCACCTAGCAGCAGGGACGGCACCACAAGTTGCCAATCACCGCCAGCTGCGAATGTGGCACACGAACCAATAAACGTGCCCGGGATATACCCAAGCCAGGCTTGCTTAGCCTGAATACACATAAAGAAAGCCACAATCGCGGTAATCACATAACCCAGAATTTCCAGGCTGATATACTGCGACGATTTGATGATCACGATTGCCCAAAACACCCCCGTCATGTTGGTGAGCAGGCTTTCGCCCAAACCTTTCAGTCCACTATTTGGTGTAGCAAAGTAACTAGTGCAGCCCAGAAACCCAGCCCAGGAAAGTAAGCCCAATGACACAGCTATCCATCCCCAAACACCAGATAAAATTCCGGTAGTTAACGAAATAGCAACCAGTGTATTCATATATTCCTCGCGTGTGCCAACGACCCCATCAGGCCTGTGCAACATCAGTGAATCAAGCGAGAATATTAAAACCAAATCGAACAACTTTCCTGACAAAGATCACAATTAGAATTCAATTCGGACATAGGTTTTCATCATTATGTCTACGCAAACGTTTATTCAACATTTATCGTTATAAATATCGTATTCGAATCCATGACATGAATTGCAAATGGCTTCCATCAATTTTTTTGATGAATGGATACGCGGTGGTTATTACCCCCAACTTACAACACTGTAGGCTGCCCTTTCATCATTCTTAAACCTTCCCGTTTGATGCATTCAGCTAACGGGTTTTCAGCCATGTCCGAGCGCCAAATGAACGACAGGGTTCGTTCCATATCCAACTCAGGAACGTTAAGCGCGACCAGTTGGCCACTGTGAATAAATTTGGCTACATCCAGATAAGGCAAACAGGTCAGATAGGGGCCGTTGGCAACCAGAGAGCGCAGCACCGGTACGTGCTCGTATTCACGCCAGACATCCAAATCTTCAATCAAATGATGGATTGAGCTGTCAAAGACTTTGCGCGTACCAGAACCATGCTCACGCAACACCCATTTGGCTTGCTCGAGCTGTGCCAGACTGACCGTTTCTCGTTTGGCAAACGGGTGATGCGCAGATGCGACAACCGTAAGATGGTCGCGACACCACACCATTTGATGGAGGCGATTATCATCGCATCGCCCTTCTATCACGCCGAGATCGTATTTGTAGTCCAATACCCCCTGAATCACACCATTGGTGCTTTTCACTCCGAGAGAAATGCGCATTTCAGGAAAGTCATTATCAATAATACTGATGAGGTCAGGCACCAGATGTTCCGCTGGTGTCTGGCTGGCGCCCAGACGAATTTCACCACTGAGTAAGTGCTGCTCGTAGAACCCCATTTCGATCTGCTGGGCGTCTTGTAATAATCGTTTAGCTTTAGGTCGTAGCCACATCCCCCAATGCGTCAGCGCCATTTGTTTGCCCTGACGTTCGAACAGGGGCCGTCCGAGCATTTTTTCCAGTTGGGCAAGCGACATACTGGTCGCCGATTGTGTCAGTGCAAGCTTGTCTGCGGCTTGGCTGACGCTGCCTGTATCTGCGACGGCATCAAATACTGCAAGTTGTTTTAATGAGTACCGCACTGTCCATCCTTTTCCGTTGGTGATTTGACCTTGTTCTCATGCCTGATCATGAGCAAACGGTTTCATTGTAAGGTGAAAATCACCTATATCAATAATTTTGATAAGGTTTTTAAACATTATCAATTTTACCTCTATCGCTTCCCATCCTAATCTGCTCTGGCAAACGGACATAATGTCTTGTTTGAAAAGGAGGTAATAATGAAAAATAGATTAGGGAGTGCGTATGTCGACCACCCAATCCAATAACATCCAGTTGTTTTCTCCATCAGAGATGATGGCTGAAGCAGAAAAATTCGCGATCAGCAAGGCAAAAAAAACCAGCGGTATGACGCTGAGTTTAGCGGTGATGGCCGGTGCTTTTATCGGCCTGGCATTTCTTTTCTATATCACGGTGACGACAGGCAGTGGGAACGCTGGCTGGGGGCTAACTCGTCTGGTTGGCGGGCTGGCATTCAGCATGGGCTTGATACTGATTGTCATTTGTGGCGGTGAATTGTTTACCAGTTCCGTCCTCTCCTCGATTTCCTGGGCCAACAAGCAGATTAGCCTGCGCAAAATGCTGTCTATCTGGGGGAAGGTCTATCTGGGAAATTTCATCGGTGCAATGGCGCTGCTGTTTATCGTCTCAGGTGCCGGGTTGTATCAGATGGATCATGGTCAATGGGGTCTGAATGCGCTCAATATTGCCCAGCACAAATTGCACCACACCACTCTGGAAGCCTTTTTTCTTGGCGTCTTATGTAACCTGTTGGTGTGTCTGGCAATATGGCTGACCTTCAGCTCGGCTAACGCAATGACAAAAGCGGCGATGACCATTATGCCAGTGGCAATGTTTGTCTCCAGTGGTTTTGAACACTGTGTCGCCAATATGTTCATGATCCCACTTGGCATTACCATTCATGCCTTTGCACCTGAAAGTTTCTGGGCGCAACTGGGCCTTGAAGCAATGCAGTTTCAGGATCTAACCGTAGCGAACTTTATTACCGCCAATCTTATCCCGGTGACGTTTGGAAACATCGTAGGGGGCGCGGTTTTAGTCGGCTTAGCCAACTGGAGTATTTATCGACGACCGCAATTAAAGTCCGCGACCATCACACCTATCAGCACGACCACGACTATCACATCAGAAAAGGAAACCATTATGAGCTCAGAAGTTTCAGTCCGTGACATCATGAACATCCACCCTATCACGCTGAGCGCAGACATGCCGGTACCAGAAGCGATTGATAGCCTGCTCGATACGCATTTAACCAGCGCGCCAGTATGTGACGTGCAAGGACGATTAGTCGGCTTCTTTTCAGCACACGATGTCATGGTTGATCTGTGGTGCCAGGATTACATTCCACAAAAAGACCAGAAAGTTGTCGACCTGATGTCGCGAGATGTGATTGCAGTCAATGCAAATGACCGCCTGGTCGATGTTGTGGAATTCATGTGCATCGACAAAGAGCAGTTATACCCGACAAGCAGTATGGGCATCGCCACTCGCCTGACATCATTATCGTTGGAAGAGCGAGCTAAAGCGATGAAAGTCAGTAAACCGCAGTTGCTGCCTGTGCTGGACGATGGTGAGTTTGTTGGCGTGGTAACCCGTGAGCATGTATTGGCCGCACTACGACCCGTTTATGGCGAACGAGTTCAGCACCAAAGTGAAACCAAACTCGAACTGGCTTAACCGATTTTTGGTTGGGAAATAAGTCGCTTAACCAAAAAAGCCCCCGCAATGCGGGGGCTACTTGACAAAGCAAAATGCGTTATTGTTTCACGCCTTCCACATGCAGTTCCATGTCTACGTAGCTCGAATCACCCATTACTGCAATATTGAAATCTGCCAGTTCAAGACGGGTGGTGCCGTAGAAGCCTGCACGCTCACCGCCCCATGGATCTTTACCTGCCCCCACAAAGTGTGCATTGATTGTGATTGGTTTTGTTTGGCCATGCAGAGTCAGATCACCCATAACATCTAAGTTGCCATCACCTTTATCAATCACTTTCGTGCTGGTGAATGTTGCTGATGGGAATTTACCTGCATCAATAAAGTCTGAGCTACGGATGTGTTTATCACGCTCAGCATGATTAGAATCCAGGCTGCTGGTGTCGACCGTTACATTGACTTTAGAGGCTGCAATATTCGCTGGATCGTAAGAAAAATCGCCTTCAAACTTGTTAAAACGACCTTTGATAAAGCTGTAGCCAAGATGGCTGACTTTAAAGTTAACCGACGCGTGAGCGCCCTTTGAATCAATTACATAATCCGCTGCGCTTGCACCAAAAGGCAGTGCAACTGCCATAGCCAATCCGGTAGCAATTAACGTTTTTTTCATTTCGAAGCTCCTATCATTTTGCGTAGCGTGTTGTCTTTATCAATAAAGTGATGTTTGAGTGCCGCGACAGCATGCAGCGCGGCCAGTAAAATCAGAGCCCAGGCAGCGTAATAATGAATGGTACCGGCAGTATCTGCCTGACCTTCAAAAAACGCCCCCGCTCCTGGGACGGTAAACCAGTTAAATACATCGATTCCGCGACCATCTTCTGTCGAGATCAGATAGCCAGAAATAAAGATAACCAGCAGCAATAAATAAATCGCACTGTGGGCCAGCTTAGCCAGGATAACCTCGTAAGCTTTGCCCTCCACCTTTGGAGACAAAGTTACATGCTTCCAGACGATCCGGAAAATTGTGACCGCCGCTAATATGATACCAACCGACTTATGCCAGTGAGGTGCAGTTTTGTACCATTGACTGTAGTAAGTCAGATCAACCATCCACAAACCAACAGCAAACATACCAATGATGACGGCCGCTGATATCCAGTGGATTGCCCGTACCATCGCGTTATAGTTTTTAACTTCTGTACTCATTTTTAGTTTCCAAAATGTGCCCAGCGCCGAATGAGAATGTCTATCATAGCGATTTATCTCATTGGCGTAACACAGTATTTACCAATATTTACAATGTGGGAATATTAGTAACCTGAATAAGTTATTCAAATATTTCGAACAACTTTTCGCTCACTTGTGACAAGCCTAGATAGATCAACGAAAGGCCAATAATATTAACAAGTTAATCACTATTGTTTTTGTCTCTCATCTAAGAAAAAACCGCAGTCAAACATGTAACAAAGCGTTACATCATGGTTAATACTTCGAATCTTTCTCGATCGAATAAAAGTCATCGCTGATGTCCAACATTCTACGTTCCAGAGCACTCTTCGCATCCGAAACGCCCTTGTTATAAAACGCTGGCGCCAGTTCTTTGTTGATAAAGTCCACCAGAAAAAGCGCATCGAACTGTCCCAGTTCAGTATCGCACTCGGATTCAAGGAAGCGTTGCAGTGCTTCTGCCATGGCTTGTTTTTGTTCGTGGGTAAATTCAATCTCTGACATGCTCATTCTCTCTTAATGTGTAACGAAGGCTCTCTATTTTTCGCCTATCGGCTAAGTGATCAATTGACCCAATCCTAACAGTTTTCAGTCAGCAACTTGGACATAAGCGGGTTTGAATAACAAAAATTCGTGATGTAAATAACGGGAAAGATCATGAAGTTGCGAAATTTAGACGAGTGGTTTGAAATTTTTATGGTACGCTTTGCTGATATTGAGCATTGTGCTCATTTCGAGGAGATATGCGTTGCTACTGGATGTGCTGATTCAAAGTGTGAACGAATTTCAGGCTGACTGCATGGCGTTGTGCGAAAAACATTACCCAACCATACATAACGGTGGAATGAGTGAACATCACTTGGGGCTTGCCTTTGCCAGACGCCTTTCTCGTACGCTCCATGAGTTTGGTCACGGTTGCGAATACGCACCAATGGACATTCATCAGAACAACGATCTTCCCCACCATTACCGCGTCAGCTCAGATGCCGGCACCGTCTGGGTCCTGACCTCTCATCTGGTCAGTGCTGGAAACGGCTGTCGACACAAATTAATGAAACAAATTGGTTTATGGCAGCAGGAATACGGCTACGCCATTCAACCCAACGATTTATTGCTGCTGCTTTCCGATCATTGGATCAGCCGCAGTAAACAGAGCCGAGAACTTCTGCATTGGTGGACAGGACAACTGCCGGATGAACTTGACGACTACAACGCACAAGGAATCAGCCTGTACGAAAGTGACTCACTGCTGTCACAGATGCTTGAAGCGCAATACGCGCTTAGCCCCTACTACATTAAATTTTCTCATCCTTTGAAACGTTCCAACAATCAACAACTCGTGCGTAAATACATCCAACTTTACGCCGTGATTCAATGGAACTGATTTGTCATCAATCTTTCATGTGACGGTGTGACACTTAAGCCTAAGTCGATAAATTCAGGCAGGTTAAGTGAAAAAGCTCAAACGTTACCAATATGAGCGCTACGCCGTCCTATGCAATCTTGCTTACCAACGAGTCTTCAAACAAACCCGCTATGGTTTTTCTCCCACCGGACAGCGGATCATCAATAACCGATTCGGCAAAACCTACATTCGCGTTCTCTGGAGCAAAGAATCCGACGAAGTCATTATTGTCATTAAAGGTTCGCATAATATTTGGGACTGGCTACTCAATCTGGTGATGTGGAAGAAGCACTGTCGAAACTTTGGCTTGAGTTACCCCATTCACGCTGGCTTCCACTATTTGCTGACCCAAGAAAGTTTGCCAGCGCACAAAAACGACACCTTGGGTTTATCAGTTTTCGAGCGAGTGATGAGTATTGTCACTCCGTTGATTGAGCAAGGAAAGCGAGTCTCTGTTACTGGGCACTCGTCCGGTGGCGCAATAGGTTGTGTGATAGCCGACTACATTGAGCATCACTACCCGAAAGTGATTAAACGGGTTGTTACTTTTGGACAACCGGCTATTGGCGGTCTGCGCTTTAAACGACGTTATCTGTTAAGTCACAAAACTTATCGGGTATGCTGCGATCTCGATATCGTTACCTTTCTCCCTCCACTTCCTTTTTTCTACTGGCACGTCGGTAAAATTCTCTGGCTATACAACGGGCGGATTTACGAAAATACCCCAACACTGATACGACTAGGGCGCTCTCTCGGCTCCTGGCTGATTCGTCCGTTTTCATATCACTTAATGTCAAAATACATCCGGAATAAAGATTTCTTTGATGAAAGGTAGCGTGTTGCCTCATTCCACTATGATCCAAATCTCGTTTTTGAGACTTAATTACAAACACATCAAAACCTCTGCAGCACGATGAAGGCATTCGCTGTATGATTAAGTTATTCATATATCAATACAATCACCTGATAAAAATTCATCACTCTTGCTTATAATCTCAAACATAAGACAAAAAGAGTGAACGTTAAGAAAATGTTTTGCGTAAGATGAACGTAACCATAAATGGAATTGCTGGGTTACCGAACGTCAGACTTTATGTGAATAAACTTTAACTCATTAGTGATTTGGTCAAATGCTACTTGCCACTCGAAAACAGATTTTGCAGTACTTGTTTGTTGATGCTCAGGGACAGTTTTACGCGATATACAATGGACTGCGTGTGTCTAGCGTGTTTCAACCGATCTTCGATAAACATTTAAATGTTGTCGGCGTCGAAGCGCTGGCAAGAATCCACACGCTGACTGGCGAGTGCATGATGCCAGACACGATTTTTCTTGGCGAAGAAACCAACACGGAAGACAAAATCAATCTGGAATGCCTTTCTCGTGTCGTGCACATTCGCAACTATAGCCTCTCGACGTATAGAAATGTCGCCCTGTTTATTAATATGCTTCCCGCAGCCAGCGAACGATATGCGTATACCGACATTGAGTGCACTCTTCTGGCTAAGCGGCTAAAAGAACTCCAAATCGATGCCAGCAACATTGTGATGGAAATCATCGAAGCAAAATCTGAATCGGACGATCTGCTACAAAACGCCCTTCAGCGTATGCATGAGTATGGATTTAATATTGCAATCGACGATTACGGCGTCGAAGAGTCCAACGAGTATCGACTCAATCTGTTAAACCCACAGATCGTTAAGCTAGATCGCAGCCTGATGCAAGATTACGTGAACGGAACACAATCTCCATTGTTAAACGCGTTGACCACCATCCGCAATAAAGGCGCGAAGATCGTGGTAGAGGGCATTGAAACAGAAGCGCAGTTCAACGCCATGCGAGGCCTGAATATCGACATGTTGCAAGGCTACTACCTGGCTGAACCACAAGCCATCGTTCAAGGGCTCCAGCACGTCGGTTAATAATATCTAAATAGTAAAAACGTCTCTTTTACTCTGCCTCTTCGTTCAGTCTGGGCGTTGTGTCATTTTGATCAACTTAGCACTTTTTTATTGACACTTAAATCATCATTAACATTTCCCCTACCTCATTGAATCATCTTCACTTCTGAGTGTTAACACATTGGTTAATTTCTTGTTTTAGATCATGACAAGTTTAAGTAGCTCTCGTGCTACAAAACGCTTTTCTGTACATTTCGAGTCACAGTTTGAAACATTTTATTTATCATTTTCAGAATCTAACGGAGATATCTATGCTGGAGCTCTTGATTGGATTAGTAGTGACTGTGGCTGTCGGCTACTTCATCGTGAAAGGCTATAAGCCTGCCGGTGTCCTGCTAACCGCTGGTGTATTACTGCTTATTCTTACCGGAATTATCGGCCATACCGTTTTACCTGACTCCATTCAGTCTACGGGCAACATGCTGACCGATTCACTGGAGTACGTGAAATATATGCTCCAATACCGTGGTGGCGGTTTAGGCATGCAGATCATGTTACTGTGCGGTTTCGCGTCTTACATGACCCATATCGGCGCCAACAACGTGGTGGTGAAGCAGTTTTCGAAACCATTGTCGGTCATCAAATCTCCATATATCCTGCTTGTTGCTGCCTATATCGTGGCTTGTTTAATGTCCCTGGCCGTCAGCTCTGCGACGGGTCTCGGTGTGCTTTTGATGGCGACTCTGTTCCCAATGATGACTGCAATGGGCATTTCCCGTCCTGCGGCTGTGGCCGTGTGCGCCTCACCGGCGGCAATCATCTTATCGCCGACATCAGGTGATGTAGTTATCGCAGCGGAGAAATCCGGTCTGGCTCTGCATGTTTTTGCCGTGGAAACCGTATTGCCTGTCTCCATTTGCGCCATCATCGTGATGGCTATTGCGGCGTTCTTTTGGAACCAGTATCTGGACAAAAAAGACAATTCACTAATGGAGCGCATTGATGTCTCTGAAATTGAAGTCAATGCACCAGCCTACTATGCGGCTCTGCCTTTTCTTCCTATTATTGGCGTGTTCGTCTTTAATGGGGAGACTATCAAAGGCCTCTATCTTGACATCTATACCATCGTCGTTTTGTCGATTTTCATTGGTGCGCTAGTCGACTTTGTCACCAAACGTTTTGATGGACAAAAAACCCTCGACGACCTGGAATCTTGCTATCAGGGTATGGCGGATGCCTTCAAAGGTGTGGTCATGCTGTTAGTAGCTGCCGGGGTGTTTGCACAAGGCCTGATGTCTATCGGAGCTATTGACAACTTGCTTCATCTGGCAGAAACCGCCGGCGCTGGTGGAGTGGCTCTGATGCTGATCCTCACAGCCCTGACGGTGGCCGCAGCCATCGCCACTGGATCGGGTAATGCTCCTTTTTACGCATTTGTCGAACTGGCACCATCGCTGGCGGCCAAAATGGGCCTGAACCCTGCTTTTTTGATTATTCCAATGCTGCAAGCTTCGAATCTGGGCCGAACCATTTCCCCCGTGTCCGGTGTTGTGGTTGCCACGTCCGGTATGGGTCAAGTCAGCCCGTTTGAGGTCGTGAAACGTACTTCTGTACCCGTATTGTGCGGACTGGCCACTGTGATTATCGGTACTATGGTTCTCGTACCGATGTACGTCTAAATCACGTAACAACAAACAAAAAAACAAAGGCGCTCATTGAGCGCCTTTTCTGTTTCTATCCGATGTTTACTTCACGTCACCATAACGTTCCAGATACAGCACCGTCGCCGCAGTACGAGAAGGAACCCGTAGCTTTTTGAGCAAACTCTTCATGTGTACTTTCACGGTCGATTCCGATATGAAAAGGCGATCTGCAATTTGTTTATTTCGGTATCCACGTGCGACTTCTTGCAGGATCTGAGTCTCACGCTCGGTCAACGAGTCAAAAATATCTTCGCGGCCTTCGCTGTCACTCAGGTATCTGGCAACTTCCTGACTGTAGGCTTTATCGCCCCCAACCGCCTGTATAAGCAGTTCAATCAGTTCATCGGGCTCGGTGTCTTTGAGTAAATAGCCATCTGCTCCGGCTTTAACCAGAGCTTCAATATCCGCGGGACTGTCAGAGACCGTCAGGATCACGATACTCGCATCAGAGCCATCCGCTCTGAGCGCTTTAAGCGTATCCAGACCAGACATCCCTTTCATATTAAGGTCAAGCAATATCAACTCAGGTTCAACCTCATGAGCCAGTGCAATTGCATCCGCCCCGTTACTAGCTTCAGCTACGACACTGAAGTCGTCTTCAAATTCGAGTAATTGTTTGATCCCACGACGCATCAGCGGGTGATCATCAACCAACATTACGTTACACACTGTCAAACTTTGCTTCCTTTGAACGTTGATAAGTTAATACGACTTCACAACCCTGATCTGGCGAAGAGTGGACTTTCAGCTCACCATTAAGCCGGTTCGCACGCTCTTGCATGATGCTCATGCCGTAGTGGTTAATTTTTTCATTGTGCTCGCTCATGCCAACACCGTCATCTTTCACTGACACCGTGACAACGTCACCCAACGCTAAACACCTCACTTGAATGCAGGAGGCATTCGCATGTTTAATGGCATTGATTGTGGCTTCACGAATCAGTTGTAGAAGGTGCACCTGATGGTGTACATCCAAATCGACCGAAGACAGTTCATTCGTCAGTTGGATCTGAGCGCTGGTCTGTTCGTTTAACTGCTCAAGCATCTCTTGCAGTGCCTGGCCGAATGTACCTTCTTTTATAGTCAGGCGAAACGTCGTTAAGAGCTCGCGGAGCTGGGTATACGCAGAAGACAAACCGGTATCTAACTCGCCGATAACCAGCGTTGTTTTCGGCGTAAATTCGCTGTGCGGCAGTTTGTTGATCACTTTTTTCAGTAGAGCAACCTGGATTTTGAGATACGACAATGATTGCGCCAGAGAGTCGTGTAACTCCCTTGCAATCGTCGCCCGCTCTTCCATTAGCAACAGCTGTTCGGCCTGACGCTGTGCGTGATTGTAATACACCGCGCGGGATAAGATCTGGACGAAGTTATCAATCAGCGCTTTGTCCGGACAGGGCAGCCCGTATTCCCATTGCAAGGTTCCTAAATGATGTTCGTCTAAAGACAACGCCTTCTGCTCGACGTTCTCACCATAAAAAGCGCCTTCTTCCAGGATCAGATTTTTCTCTCCGGGTTCTTCAATTTCAATTCTGACCCCGGTGATACCTTCAATGCTGACAATATGACGCAATATTGCCTGGAAGTTGTCGACGCTGATGCGTGCCGCCGTCAATTCTTGTGATGAGTTGTACAATACTTTCAGAGACTGGTTGGCGTGTTGTAACTTGTGCGTTTTCTCATTCACCGCTTGCTCGAGGCCACGGTATAACTTACCCAGCTCTGCGGCCATTCGGTTAAACGTTCGAGCCAGAATGCCCATTTCATTACTGCTCGATTCATCCAGCGAAACATCAAACGAACGTGATTGGATCTGTTCACTGGCCGCGACCAATGATTTCAACGGGCTCACTATTTCACTGCGGATGAAATCAACAACAAAAATGCTGACCAACAAAACTGCACCTAATCCAAGGCCACCCACCCAAGCCAGATTGATCAGCTTTTTCTCTGAATATTCTTGAAGTTTGAAGACAAAAGCATCGATCTGAGTGACAAAACCCGCAACCAGAACAAGATACTGATCCCGGCCATCGCCATCCAGCACAGCTTTCAATTCGTGCCAACGAACGATCAGTCGATAATAATCCTGAGTGATGTCGTCGGGAACATACCACTTCTGTAAGGCTTTCATCGAACTGGAATAGATCGAACGCTCGAACTGGAAAATATGGTACTGATAGTTATCAGATTGACTCTGTATATCATGAGCCAGACGATAGCTTTGCATCCGCATAGAGCCGGCCACGTTCACCGCTTCGGCATCATTCAGGCTCGAAGCCAAGGTAATAATTGCAAAGCTGGTTGTCGCAACGGACAGCAGCAGAATCAACAGCATGGCCTTTGCTATAGTACTGGTTACCGACTTTTGTACTTGACCTCTCAAGCCACACCTCTATTCCACGAACACTTCGACTTATTATTTACCATATTCCTAAGTAAATATGGGCACAATATGTGATCACTCTCTCCGGAATTTATTGATCCAAAACAACATTGCATCCTAATTACCTCTTAGGGGGTATTTATACGAATATGGCAAAAACTACAATTTGTGTATGGATAAATGACAATTTGTTAATGAGAAATGTGAACTAGACTTTAGTTAAGTTTCTCTATCGCAGGTGGATTAGTGGTCGATCTTTCAAAAAGACGCTTTTTTTCACGCAGAGACATCAACGAGCAGACGCTTCGCCTCCCTTGGTTAATTGATAATCAGGTGTTTGTAGACGGCTGTACACGCTGCGGAAAATGCGTAAGTGCTTGTGAAACTCAAATCATCAAGATTGGCGATGGTGGTTACCCCAGCGTGGATTTCACCTTCGGCGAATGCACATTTTGTTATCAGTGTGCCGAAGCATGTCCTGAACCCCTGTTTAATGCCAAAGATGTACAGCCTTGGAATGCAAAAGCCACCATCACAGAGCAGTGTCTGGCAAAACAAAATGTCGATTGTCGGAGCTGTGGCGATCTCTGCGATCCCATGGCTATCAAGTTTAAACCTGAAATCGGCCGGGTGTCACAGCCGATATTGGATCTGTCTGAATGTAATGGTTGTGGCGCGTGCGTCTCTGTCTGCCCGACTTCAGCAATCAATGTGAGCAATATTTTATAAAAAATACGAGAGCAATTTATGTCACTAAATGAAGTGCACATTTCAAGCTTGGTGGTCCATGCCCTACCGGAAGACCTGGAAACCGTCAAAACACAAATCGCGGCGTTTGAAAACGCAGAGATTTATGGTGACAGCCCGGAAGGCAAAATTGTCGTGGTGTTAGAAACCGAAAACCAGGGTTTTGTCACTGACACGATAGATGCCATTAACAACTTACCAAACGTCCTGAGCGCGGTGCTGGTTTATCACCAGATTGAAACCAACCTGGGCGACACGGATTCTGACACTGGAACGCAAATTTCCCAAATTGAGGGTGAAGTATGAAAATGACAAGACGTGCGTTTGTGAAAGCAAACGCAGCCGCTTCGGCAGCGGCCGTGGCAGGCATTACACTGCCAGCTTCCGCGACCAACCTGATTGCAAGCTCCGACCAAACAAAGATCCATTGGGACAAAGCGCCTTGTCGATTCTGCGGTACCGGCTGCTCTGTTTTGGTCGGTACTCAAAACGGCCGTGTTGTGGCAACACAGGGGGACCCTGAAGCGCCCGTCAATAAAGGCCTGAACTGTATCAAAGGTTACTTCCTGTCGAAGATCATGTACGGTCAAGATCGACTGACTCAGCCACTGCTTCGCATGAAGGATGGCAAGTACAGTAAAGACGGTGATTTCGAGCCTGTGTCCTGGGATACCGCTTTTGATGTCATGGCTGAAAAATGGAAAGCGTCCCTGAAGAAAAAGGGCCCAACGAGTGTTGGTATGTTCGGTTCTGGTCAGTGGACCGTGATGGAGGGTTACGCGGCATCGAAATTAATGAAAGCGGGCTTTCGTTCGAATAATATCGACCCTAACGCTCGTCACTGTATGGCCTCTGCCGTGGTTGGCTTTATGCGTACATTCGGTATTGATGAACCCATGGGCTGCTACGACGACTTCGAAAACGCAGATGCATTCGTGCTGTGGGGTTCAAACATGGCTGAGATGCACCCGGTCCTGTGGACACGAATCACTGACCGTCGTCTGAGCTACCCGCACGTTCGTGTCAACGTTCTATCTACCTATTACCACCGTTCGTTTGAGTTAGCGGATCATGGCTACATTTTCCATCCACAGTCTGACCTGGCGATCGCTAACTTTATTGCCAACTACATCATTCAAAACGATGCGGTTAACTGGGACTTTGTCAACAAACATACCCATTTCAAACAGGCTCAAACCGACATCGGTTACGGACTGCGCGATAACGACCCTCTACAGCAAAAAGCAAAACACCCGAACTCGGGCGACATGTTTGACATGTCCTTTGAGGAATACAAAAAGTCAGTAGCTCCCTATACCGCAGAAAAAGCGTCTGAAATGTCTGGCGTGTCGACAGACAAACTGATCGCTCTGGCCAAACAGTACGCCGATCCTGACACTAAAGTAATGTCACTGTGGACAATGGGCATGAACCAGCACACTCGCGGTGTCTGGATGCAAAGCCTGGTGTATAACCTGCATCTGCTCACCGGAAAAATCGCTACTCCGGGTAATAGTCCATTCTCACTGACTGGTCAGCCGTCAGCATGTGGTACTGCCCGTGAAGTCGGAACGTTCGCACACCGTCTGCCAGCGGATATGGTTGTCGCCAACCCGAAACACCGTGAAATTGCCGAAAAGATTTGGAAATTGCCGGAAGGCACTATCCCGCCGAAACCGGGATTCCATGCCGTATTACAGGACCGCATGCTCAACGATGGCGTCCTGAACTGTTACTGGGTTCAGTGTAATAACAACCTGCAAGCAGGTCCGAACATCAATACGGAGCGTTTACCTGGTTACCGTCATCCCGATAACTTTATCGTGGTTTCGGATCCGTATCCGACCGCAACGGCTCAGGCTGCGGATTTGATTCTGCCGACGGCGATGTGGGTAGAAAAAGAAGGTGCCTACGGTAACGCTGAGCGTCGTACCCAAGCCTGGTATCAGCAAGTCGAGACCATTGGTGACGCAAAATCGGATCTTTGGCAGCTCATGGAGTTCGCTAAGCGCTTTAAGATAGAAGAAGTGTGGCCTGAAGAATTACTGGCCAAGAAACCGGAGTATCGCGGAAAAACCATGTACGACGTACTCTACCGCAATGGTCAGGTGGATGCCTTCCCTATTGAGGAAGCACGCGAATTAAACGATGACGCACACCATTTTGGGTTCTACGTGCAAAAAGGCCTGTTTGAGGAATACGCCACCTTTGGGCGTGGCCATGGTCACGATCTGGCTCCTTACGACCGTTACCATCAAGTGCGCGGCCTACGCTGGCCTGTGGTGGATGGTAAGGAAACCAAGTGGCGATTTAAAGAAGGTTCCGACCCATACGCGAAAAAAGGCAGCGATTGGGACTTTTACGGCAAACCGGATGGTAAAGCCTGGATTATCTCCGCGCCATACGAAGCGCCGCCGGAAGTGCCTGATGCAGAATACGACCTGTGGTTATGTACTGGCCGCGTGCTTGAACACTGGCATACCGGCACCATGACTCGTCGTGTTCCCGAATTGTATAAAGCCTTCCCTGACGCAGTCTGCTTTATGCATCACGACGACGCCGTTGCACGAGGCCTGCGCCGCGGCGATGAAGTTCTGATTTCGAATAAACGGGGTGAAGTGCGGGCTCGGGTTGAAACTCGTGGGCGCAACAAACCACCTAAAGGCCTTGTCTTTGTGCCGTTCTTTGACGCACGCATTCTGATTAACAAATTGATTCTTGACGCAACGGATCCACTATCGAAGCAAACCGACTTTAAGAAGTGTCCGGTCAAAATCACCAAAGTGGCTTAACCCCCACTCTTTGAATGTACAGGCTGCGAAAGCAGCCTGGTTAAAGAATTGAGCCATCAGGCGGAGAATCAAAAATGAAAAAACTACTTGTTGCACTGATATCTGTAGGCGCTGTGATCACCGGTATTGCACAAGCCGAGTTGGATAACCCCGGCGGCGTGGGCGGAGTCGCATCACTAAGAGGAACTACCTTACTGGAAGAGACTCGTCCCGCAGACGCGATGAAGAAATACCCTCGTGAGCAAGCACTGGAAAGTGATTACGTTTACCAGCCACCGTTGATTCCACACAACATTCGCAACTATGAAGTATCACTGAATGCGAATAAGTGCCTTTCATGTCACAGCTGGAAGAATGCGAGTGAAATGGGCGCAACCAAGATCAGTGTGACCCACTTCGTTAACCGTGAAGATGCGGTGCTGGCCGACGTGTCGCCTCGCCGCTATTTCTGCCTTCAGTGTCACGTACCTCAGGCAGACGCAAAACCTCTGGTCAAAAATGAATATGAACGCGTTGATTCGCTTCGCTAACTCAGGCATCGACTAAAAGAGGCGATTTATGAAACTACTTAAAGCGTTTTGGAAGAGACTGACAAGCCCGAGTAAAGCTGCCGTTGGTATTGTGCTTTTCATGGGGTTTGCTGGTGGTCTTCTGTTCTGGGGCGCGTTCAACACCGGGATGGAAGCGACCAACACCGAAGAATTCTGTTCTGGCTGTCACGCACCGATTGTGGCGGAGATTCAGGAAACTATTCACTACTCGAACCGTTCCGGCGTACGTGCGATTTGTTCTGATTGCCACGTGCCGCATGAATGGACAGATAAGATCGTGCGTAAAGTTCAGGCATCTAAAGAACTGTTCGCATGGGCCATTGGTACCATTGATACTCCTGAGAAATTCAAGGCACGCCGTGCTCATCTCGCAGAACGTGAATGGGCAAGACTGAAAAAGAACGATTCTCTTGAATGTCGCAACTGTCACCAGTTCGAGTACATGGATTTCTCCGAACAGAGTTCACGTAGCGCCAAACAACACTCAACCGCTCTGGCATCTGGTGAAAAGACCTGTGTAGACTGCCATAAAGGTATCGCACACAACTTACCAGACATGCATGGCGTTGAAGGCTGGGAATAAGGAGAACCTGAATGAGTACATTAGAATCAGTTATCTGGCACGTTCTCGGTTACAGCGCAATGCCTGTGATCATCCTTAGTGGCTTTGCCGCCGTCGCTGTGATTTGTATCTGGCTGCTTTCCATGTGGAAAGACAAAGAATCCTGAGTCAGAATAAAAAAGCCACCGTTGAGGTGGCTTTTTTGTGCGTGTTATTTGTCTGGGTAGCCCTGCGGGTTTTGCGACTGCCAACGCCAGGTGTCTTGTGTCATCTCGTCCAGAGAGCGTGTCGCTTTCCAGCCCAATTCGGCTTCTGCTTTAGCCGGGTCGGCCCAACATTCTGCGATGTCTCCAGGACGGCGATCCGTCAGTTGATACGGAACCGACTTACCTGAAGCCTGTTCGAACGCGTGGACCATCTCCAGAACACTATAACCGTTACCTGTTCCTAAGTTATAGGTGTGTAGCCCTGCCTTATCACCGACACGTTGCAGAGCCGCTACGTGGCCATCGGCCAGATCCATTACATGAATGTAGTCACGCACACCGGTACCGTCTTTGGTTGGATAGTCACTACCAAACACAGATAAGCATTCTCTGCGCCCGACGGCGACCTGAGAAACAAACGGCATCAGGTTATTTGGGATCCCCTGAGGATCTTCTCCCAGATGACCGCTTGGATGCGAGCCCACTGGGTTGAAATAACGCAGTAAAGTAATGCTCCAGTCCGGATTCGCCTGTTGGAAATCCGTCAGACACTCCTCTACCATCAATTTGCTGCGCCCGTAAGGATTGGTCGCGCTGGTCGGGAAGTCTTCCGTGATCGGCACTGTTGCCGGATCGCCGTATACCGTGGCAGATGAACTGAACACCAGGGATTTCACACCGGCTTTGCGCATAGCATCAACCAGAACCAGCGTCCCATTCACATTGTTATCGTAATACTCCAGTGGTTTTTCAACCGACTCACCCACCGCTTTGAGCCCGGCAAAGTGGATCACGGCCTCAATCGCGTGTGCTTTTAAGAGTTCGACTAACAGCGCTTTATCACGAATATCGCCCTGAACGAACTTTGGAGTCATTCCCGCTTCTGCACCGATACGCGGCAGTACACTGGCTTTACTATTGTACAGATTGTCCAAAATGACCGGAGTCATTCCCGCTTCAATCATCTGAATGCAGGTATGGCTACCGATGTAACCCATACCACCTGTCACTAGTACTTTCATTCTGTTTTCCAACTGACGAATTTGAAAGGTATTTTAGAGGTTTTCTTACTGTATGCAACGCATCAGGCTAAAACCAATCGACCTTTGCCCTGCATTTTGGCCCGATACATGGCGGCATCGGCTTTCTTCAGAATGCTATCCAGCGTCTCATTACCATGCTCCACATAATACACCCCCACGCTTGACCCTACATGTAAAGTTTGGCCTTGGTACACAACGGGCTCACGAAACAGCTGCAATAAACGTTTGGCCAGCTTGATGGTATTTTCCCGATCAGTATGATTCACAATAATGACAAACTCATCGCCCGACAAACGAGAGACGAGGTCGTGCGCACGCACTTGAGACAACAACCGTTCGGAGATCTGCTTTAATACCGCATCCCCCGCATCATGACCAAAAGTATCGTTGACCGCTTTAAAACCATCCAGGTCCAAATACAGAACACCAAATCCTTGGTGCTCGGAGAAATTCGCCAGCAGCTCATCGACAATCCGGCACAACTGAGCACGATTCCCCAACCCGGTCAGAGAGTCATGGTGCGCGAGATACTCCAGCCGTTCCATCTCTTTGGTGCTCGACAGATCAGAAAAGATAAACACTAAATCATACGCGGAGCTGCTTTCATGATTTTGAATCAGATTCACTTTGACAAACATGGGGATCAGGCGACCATCGATGTGCTTTTCCCAGATCTCCCCTTGCCACAGGCCGTACTCAAACGCAGCATCCGTTATGGTTGGCATCAAAGAGGTCAGTTGATGCCAGTCCATCACCTCGCCGGGAGGCTTGCCCAGAACAGTGTTTTGATGGTATCCCAACATACGACTGAAGGCCGGATTCACCATGGTGATGACACCATCATGATCCAGCACCATCAATCCGTCGTGACTGTTTTCAAACACGCCAGCCGCCAGCCTCTGCCGTGCGCGGTGCGCTTCTTCCTCAGTGACATCCTGAATCGCAAACAGCATCTGCTCCGATCGGGAAAGTACCCGACACGACACCTGAAGTAAGATTTTCCGAGACAGCAGATCAGTCACCCACACCAGTTCATCATCAAAGGTTTTGCCACAATTCAAAGCATCATCGAACAAGCTGCAATCTGGAACCCGAAACAGATCCATCAGACAGGCGTTCTGGATGACATCATCGGTACAACTGAAGACTTCACGACTCGCTGCATTGTGGTGAACGATTTCCCCCTTGCGATTAACAACCAATAAGGCGTGTTGAACGGTCTCGATTACTTCATTGGCAAACGCTTTTTCCACTTCCAGTTTATCCAACGCAAACGTCACGCGTTTTTCGTGCTGACCTAATCTTTCCACCATGGTGTTGAACGCCGTGAACAGCTCACCGATCTGGTCGTTTGACTCTGGGTACAACATAATTCGACGACTGCGATTATCAATGAAGTCCCCCATGGCGCGATTCAGCGCAAAGACTGGATGCACAATGTATTTTTGTACTGTCAGGTAGAGCACAACACTCGCGACGATCATCAAGGTCAAAAACAGCACACTGTTTTCCACAGCCGTTCGATAGAGCAGCTTCAGGGAATCCTTAGATATGGCCATTTTCAAGACCGCGATGCTCTTTTCCCCCCACTGAATTTGAATAGCGGAATAGATGCAATTTTGGCCGATATGAATACCACTGGTTAGGCCGGACAATTGCCGTTCATCTTCTTGGCTAAACTTGAAACCTGGACTGACGTAGCTGGCAAACAGTTGCCCTGAGCGAGTAAACAGCTTTACGCCCAGTACGTCTGGGTCGGCATTGAACGCGGACAGGGCTAACTGAGCAGCCAAGCTGTCTTCTGAATACAAAGAGGTATGCAGATTATGCGCAATGCCACCAGCCAGGACGGTCACTCGCTCAATAAGATTGGTCTCTTCGCGCTGGAGGCTCAATCTGAACATATAAACTTGAGACGCGAAAAAAATCACTCCTGTAAAAACGATAATTGGCAGAACCAATTTGTTCCTGAGCGAGAGTTGGTTGAGTAACTTCATTGTTGTTTTAAAGGCCCCCGGGCGTGTCTGGCAGACACTTAGCAGGCAAACCTCGCCCGATTAAACTTCCATTTTCAATCGTAAATTATTGATTCTTTATTTTGCCTGACGCCGCGGCCCTGCCGTTTACGGCAGAATTAAATGATGACAGCAAACTTGTCGTACTGTTCTCAATTTGGTTTGCAAGCCATTTCCATTGCTGCAACGACATGAGATTCTCAACACTCGTATGTGTTGAGCATCATGAAACTGAGCTATTATTTCATTGAATAGTATCAAATTATAGAAAAAGCATACCTTACGCTTAATAAACCGATTGAATAATGAAACAGATCACCCTTTGGACCAGATTTATGATGGTGAACATCAATGACTAAATCCACGCTGACCCTGAACTGCGATATGGGCGAAAGTTTTGGCCCCTGGAAAATGGGCTGTGATGACAAAGTCATGCCCTGGATTGACATGGCCAACATTGCCTGCGGCTTTCACGCTTCAGACCCACATGTAATGAGCCAAACAATCGACCTCGCGATCCGACATGGCGTACAAGTCGGTGCACACCCTGGATATCCGGATCTGCAGGGCTTTGGCCGTCGATCCATTAGCTACCCGACCAACGAGTTAAGTGAGATGCTGATTTATCAGATTGGCGCACTGAAAGCGTTGTGTGAAAGTAAGAACACCGAAGTCAGCTATGTGAAGCCACATGGCGCGCTCTACCATGACATGATGAAAGATCTGGCTATTTTTGAAGCCGTCGTGGATGCCGTGTCATGCTTTAATGTCCCACTGATGATCCTGGCGACCTCTGACAGTCAGGCGTTTTTTGACATCGCGGACAAATACGAAGTGCCTTTATTATTCGAAGCGTTTGCTGATAGAGCCTACCTGGGTAATGGCTCATTGTGCCCTCGCTCAGAAAGCGGCGCAGTGCTAACACGCGAAGAAGACATCATAAATCAGGTACGTCAGATCGCACGTTACGCGAAAGTCACCAGTAAAGATGGTTTTGTCGTCCCGATAGAAGCCGACACCATTTGCGTGCACGGCGATAACGAATCATCAGCCGGACTGATTGCCAAAATTCGTCAGGCCCTAGAGGAGTAACAGATTGGATTTCGATTACCGAATAGAACCTATCGCAGAATGCAGCATTCTGATTGTATTCGAACACGAACCCAATGCTGAAACGTCTCAGTTAGTGCGTTGCGTCAGTGACGCACTACAGGCAGAACTGGCAGAGTGGTTGATGAACATTACCCCCTCATACAACACCATTCTGATTGATTACTTACCGCACCGCATTTCTATCTTTGATTTCTGTACCAGGACAGAAACTTTGATCAATTCTCTCCAGCCACAACTGAACGCGCACAGCGATACAATTGAGCTTCCGGCTTACTACGATCTATCCGTCGGGCCGGACTTAACACTTTATTTCGACAGAGGTTTGTCACTCGAGGATGTGATTCGCCTTCATTCGGACAAGCAATATACGGTCGGAGCGATTGGTTTTGCGCCCGGTTTTGCGTTTTTGACCGAAGTCGATCCGCAGTTAAAGCTCCCCAGAAAAGACACGCCACGCCTGTCACTGCCTAAAGGCAGCATCGCGATCGCTGAAAAACAAACCGCAGTGTATCCCGACAGTTCGCCCGGAGGGTGGAACATCATCGGCAACTGCCCACTGGTGCTTTATTCCCCTAACCAAGAACCGATGATTCCGTTCACTGTTGGTCAGAAAGTGCGATTCAAACCCATTAGCCAAGCCGAATTCATCGAACTGGGTGGCACTATCCACAAGGAAGATTTTGTATGAGACACCGCCCTCACCTAGAGGTGAAAAAGCCCGGTCAATTAACTCTGGTTCAAGACTTTGGTCGTTACGGCGTCACACAGATCGGTATTGTTCCCGGAGGCCCAGTGGATGACTACGCCTACAGTTGGGCAAATCATTTACTGGATAACGACATCAACTGTGCCGCGCTGGAAATCACATTGGGTCAGGCCGAATTCGTTGCGCAAGACAAATGCCAGTTGGCATTATGTGGCGGAGACTTACAGGCCAAACTGGATGGAGTTCGCTTACCCAACTGGTCGGTATTCATAATGCGCCGTGGGCAAACACTCAGCTTTGGTTTGCCTAAAAATGGCTTGCGAGCATACTTAGCCATCAAAGGCGGATTCGATGTTCCGTTGCAACTGGGCAGCTGCGCGACAGTGGCCAAAGATAAACTGGGGGGTCTACATTCTAATGGCCGGGCGCTGGAAAAAGGTGATCAACTGTACTTTCACGAGCACCGCTGCAATACGCCACTGAGAGAGGTGTCTTTTCGCTTTCAACCCAACTACAACTTACCGATCACGTTACGCGTGATTGAAAGCTATCAATTTGATCAGTTCGACAATGACGCCAAAAACGCAATGTACCAACGTACATTCCAGATCAGCCAGCATTGCAGCCGGATGGGCTATCGCCTGACAGGCAGCACAATCCCTGCGCCTCAGCACGCGATACTCAGTGAAGGGATTGCTTTAGGGGCGATTCAGGTGCCCCCGGATGGGCAACCGATCGTGCTGTTAAACGATCGACAAACCATCGGTGGGTACCCCAAAATCGGCTGTGTAGCCAGAATTGATCTTCCCCGCCTTGCACAGGCGAAGCCAGGTCAGTCGGTGAGTTTCACACCAGGCGATTTACTGGGACTGCAAGATGCCTGGTGCAAGTGGGCTAAGTTTTTTGGTTATTGATCCCAACCACTTTAGCCAGCGCAGACGGATAACCTCGCTGCTCCGCCAGAACGATCGCCTGGTTTTCGATGGCATCTGCCGTTAACGACAGAGACACCGGGTGCAATGCTTCAATAGAAGCCGTATCGCCATCATCCAATTGCCAGTGCTGCACGAGTTTTCGCGCCGCTTCTAATGCAGATGAACCCTTAACCACCTCCAGTCTGGCATACCCGTTGGCTTCAAACGTTACATCCGCAGCTCGCAAAGTCGCATCATCCCCGGGAATCTGCTGCGCGCCGTACAAAGGTTTTCCCATTGGCGTCGCTGTCTGGTATCTGGGAATAAACTGAGCCACGTGTTCAATCGCGCGCACGCTGCGACGTTCGCTGATATCTTCCAACCAACCGGTGTCCATTTTGCGTTGCAACTCAAGGGGCAACTGTGGTTGAGAAGAAGTGGTGGAGGATCCAACCAAGCCGTTTTTAAACAGCGTGATCTCTTCTGTCATGCCATGCAACTGGAACACGTTGTCAGCGTATGGCGTCAGTTGCGCCATGCCTTTTGACGTGCCTCTTGGACCATGAAAAATCACTTCGGGCCACTGTTCTTCACACTGTGGCCACTGCGTAACATACGCGGCTTTAAATTCCACCAGCCTTTTGCGTTTAAACCCGGCCTGATCGTCCAACTTTCCAGTTTCGTATCCGCAGGCATTGACCAGATAGTCGGCCTTAAGTTGGAATACGTTGTCTTGAGTATCTTTACACGTCAGGCGCCACTCTTGGCCATCATGGCTTGCGCTTATCAAACGCGTATTCAGTTGAACATCACAATGTGGCATCTGGTCAAAAGCCAGTGTCGCAGTCGCAGCTAAACGAAATACACTCCAACCAAATTCGTTGACCATCACTACTGGAAACTTGAGTTGCTCCAGATCCACTCGTTTAGCAAACGGGATCATCCATTCATCAAATGTGATCGGACATTTCGGCTGAACCTGTTGTTTCAGAGCCAACAGCTCTGATTTTTCATAAACTCGATAATAGTCTTCAGGATCGCCTAGAACTCGATTGGCTTCGTTCTGTTCGACCAACTCACGGTAGGAATCAGCAACCACTGTCAACCTCGGCAAGAGCTCTTCTGGCTGACCGCCATCACTGTGTGGTACCGCAATAATTGTTGGCCTCACATTCAGTGTATGTCGATACAAGCGTACAGATTCGATGGACTGCTTTAACAGTTCGATGCACTGCTGCTGGGAGATTTCTCGATAGAGGTTGCCCCCAGCATGCAAATGACAGATCGGTGGTCCGTTGACTAATCCATCACTTTTTTCGATCAGTGAGACACGCACACCTCTTTCTGCCAGGTGCAGTGCTGCGGTTGCTCCGGCAACACCTCCACCGATCACGGCGACGTGTGCAGGCGATGTATGTTTACTTAGGTGAGACATTAAAACTGCTGACACTCAAATTCTGCCGATATTCTAAAGCCTTTATGCCATTAAAAAAATCACATTTTTTTCGCGTCTTTAGTTCAGATATATTTCAGTTGCAAGACGTAAAAATTAAAAAAAAGGCTTGACGGACATATTTGCCAGAGGCGTTTTTTTAACCATGTGAATAACAAAACTGGCCAAAAGTCCGTAGTTATTGGGCTAGGACAAATGGCCAGTTATCTACAGTTTGAGTTATCCCATAGCTTATCCACTGTTTTTGTGGATAACTAGAAAAACATCCCCGACTTGACTTAACTAAACTCTTTATTTACAGGGGTTAATAGCCTTTTTATTAAACTACTCACCACCACAAAAAGTGTGCAAAAAGTAGCCAGAGGCAACATTAACCACATGGAAAGGTGCAGCGCTGGGGACAATTCAAACCCAAATTTCATCACACCGGCGACAACCAGCTCCGAACCGAAACTGGCAACCACACCTGCAATCAACGCCATCAATCCATACTCCGCCCAGATAGTGCGTGTCACCCGTTTTTTACTCGCACCTAACGTCCGGTAGAGGCGAATTTCGTCTTGGCGTTGTGACAAACTCAGCCGCAGCAGAGTGAAAATCAGTAACAGCCCAGCCACTACACCAATAGCCGCAAGCAAAGTTGTCGACCAGACAATCTGTGTTAATAACTGCTGGATTTTGGCCCCCATGCTGCGAATATCCATCAGGCTAACCGTGGGATGATTGCGCGACAATGACGTGACCAACGCATCATGCTGTTGATCAATCCGGAAGCTGACCAACCAGGTGGCCGGAATGCTGCTCAGCACATCCGGAGTGAAAATGAAGTAAAAATTAGGCTTCATGTCTCGCCATTCCACATGACGGATTGAGTTAACTCTGGCGCTGAGCGTTTGCCCGTTAATGACAAACGTTAGTTCATCACCAAGCATCAATCCCAAATCAGTCGCCACATCAGACTCTACCGAAACCCCATTTTCATCCGTCCACTCCCCTTGTAATAAGTCGTTGTGCTCAGGCACATCGTCTGCCCAGGTAAAGTTAATTTCACGACGCAAGGCATCACTTGCCTCCCCACCATTGGCGACTTGTTTGGCGTCTTCGCCATTTACTTTCGATAAGCGTCCGCGAATAATCGGATAGGCTTCTGAGCGGTCGACACTCGCGCTATCGAGGGTGTTGAGGTAAGCGTCTTTTTCGTAAGCAGCGATGTTCAATGCAAATGCGTTGGGGGCATCAGGAGGAATGGTTCGCTGCCAATCGCTAAGCAAATCTGTGCGAACCAGCCACATAACCGCCAGCAACATCAGTGACAGGGCCAGTGCGCCAAACTGAACACCGGAAGACAGAGAGGATCGGTTGATGCGGCTTAGCGCCAGTTTAAACGATGTCGACAATGGCAGACGCGTCAGGCTACGGGTCACCAACACCGACAGTATCCCCAGCACAATGAACAACACTAAAATACCCAGCAGTACAATCCACACCAAACGATTGTCGCTGTAGGCGTAAACCATTGGCAGCAGAGGAACCAGTATCAGCCAGGCATAACGCCGGTTGGTTTTGTCATCAGCCTGAGGTTGCATCACATTGACCGCGTTGATATTCAGCAACGACAGCAACGGGATGCCAAGTGCCGGAACAGCAATCAACACACTGGCCCCAATCGCCAACAGCGCCGGTACCATTCCATACCCCGGCAGCGGATTGGGCAACAAATCCGTTAGAGGTATGCGCAGGAGAACTTCAAGTAATATGCCAATGATGATGCCAAAGACAGAAGCAATCAAAGACAGAATCAGTACCTGGGTTGACAACCAACGCCGAATCCAGCGGCGGCTTGCCCCGAGACTTTTCAACATAGCAATGGTCTTTTTCCTGGTCGAAACGTAATGCTGACACGTGAGTACCAGTGTCGTAGCGGCCATAATCACCACTATCGCCACCGTCAGTGACAGATACTGTTCGGTACGCTGGAATACTTCGTTGGTCCGACTGGCTGAGTTCTGATCGCGCCAGCGATCGCTCGGTGTTAACGTTGATGACGCTTTGAGTGTTTCAATTTGCTCATCCGTACCATTAACAAACAAACTGTAACGAACTCGACTTCCCAGTTGCACAGCACCGGTCTTCTCCACATCGGCCTGATTGATCAACACCGCCGGCATCTGCTGAAACGGGTTGAAGCTCAAGCCTGGCTCTTCAACGATACGGCCTGTTATCACAAAATCGGCGTCACCTAACGTGACCTTGTCACCAATGGTGACCTCAAGCAGATTGAATACCCGTTCATCAAGCCACAACTCGCCTGGCTTGACATGTTGGCGCTCTATTTTCCCGTCCGACAAACGCATCTCACCGTGCAAGGGATAATTTTCTTGCACTGCTTTTACGGTTACCAACTGCATGGCCTGTTCACTAAAAGCCATGGTGGCAAAGCGTGTCATAACAGAGGTGTTCAGTTGCTGATTTCGTGCCGCCGCCTGCAACGCTGGTGGAACTGGATTGGCGCTGACGTAAACACTGTCTGCGGTTAACGCTTCTTTCCCCTGTTTTACAACCACCTGTTCCATGCGTTCTGCCAGAGCAGACAAAGCAAAAATACAGGCGATGATTAAGGTCAACGCGACTGAAATGGGCCACAACTGTCCATGGCGGATTTCATTCCAGCTCCACGACCAGATACGTCTATTGGACTGATTCACCGTGCCAGACATACTCATGCTTCCTCCAACCGACCTGACTGGATATGCAGTCGGCGGTCACAGCGCTGGGCAAGATTGATATCGTGGGTAACCAGAACCAGCGTTGTGCCGTGTTGTTGGTTGAGGTCGAAAAGTAACTCGATAACTTTGGCTGCGGTTTTCTGATCCAGGTTGCCAGTAGGCTCATCCGCAAACAGAATCTTAGGCTGAATCATGAACGCCCGTGCCAGAGCAACACGTTGTTGTTCACCACCCGAAAGTTGCGATGGTGAATGATCCATCCGATGTTCCAATCCAACAGAACACAGCAGTTCCCGTGCACGCTCAGTGTCTTCTTCTTCACCTTTGAGCAAACACGGCAATGTTACGTTCTCCAGCGCCGTTAAGCTCGGAATTAACAGGAAGCTCTGAAACACGAAACCGACGGACTGACTGCGGATTGCCGCTCTGGCCTCATCGTCTAGTTGCGACAAAGACTGCCCCAACAATTCAACGTCTCCACCGGTCGCTGTATCTAATCCGGCCAACAATGTCATTAGGGTCGATTTTCCTGCGCCTGACGTTCCGACAATCGCCACACTCTCACCATTTTTAATGTCCAGATTTATGTCGGTTAAGATTGTTAAACTTTCCTGTTTAGTGGAGACTACTTTACTAAGAGACTCAGCTTTAATAACGGATGTTTGCATGATTCGACTACTTTCCTTGATTTTTATTCTGATATTTTCGGTTCAAACGCGTGCTGAAACACTGTTAATTCTGGGCGACAGCCTCAGTGCAGGCTATCAAATGCCTATTGAAAAAGCATGGCCCAGCTTGTTACCGGATGTGTTGGTACAAAAAGGCAAACCGGTCGATGTGATCAATGGCAGCATCTCTGGTGACACCACGGGAAACGGTCTCGCCCGATTGCCACAACTGCTGGATCAGCATAAGCCTGATAGTGTGTTGATCGAGCTCGGCGCCAATGACGGGCTGCGTGGTTTCGCTCCCCCTATCATTAAGCAGAATCTCAACACCATTATTGATACCATAGAAGCCGCTGGTGCAACGCCTATTCTGATGCAAATTCACGTTCTGCCTAACTATGGCAAACGCTATACCCAAGCGTTTTCCGGTATTTACCCTGAGCTGGCCACTGATCGCTCGGTAGCGTTGATCCCGTTTTTCCTCGAAGGCATCATCACCAGTAATCCACAGTGGATTATGGATGATGGCCTGCACCCAAAACCTGAAGCTCAGTCCTGGATTGCCGAATTTGTCGCAGATTCAATCGTCGATTTACTCTAAGCCTGACTATTTAATGGTTTAGCTCAATAAACTTTACGCAACTTTACGCTATGTTGTGTACTTATCCTGATCACTTACACCGGGCAGGTGCACAACATATGATGATTGAACCTATTATTCAGGGCGTGGTTGCACGTTCCGCTCATCCATCCGGCTGCGAACAAGCCGTTCTTCAACAAATTCAATACGTAAAATCTGCCAAACCGATCGCCCACGGCCCGAAGCGCGTTCTGATTCTCGGCGCATCATCCGGCTTCGGGCTGGCGGCACGCATTGCGCTGACTTTCGGCGCGAATGCTGACACCATCGGCGTCTCTTTTGAGCGTGGCCCGTCAGATAAAGGCGTTGGCAGTGCTGGCTGGTACAACAATCATTTCTTTAAACAACACGCAGAAAAAGAAGGCCGGATTGCCATCAATATAAACGGTGATGCCTTTTCCCAGCAGGTAAGAAACGAAGTGATTGAAGCCATCGAAACCTATTTTGAAGGCGAAGTTGATTTGGTGATATACAGCCTTGCAACCGGAGTTCGACCAAATCCAGAGACTGGCGAGCTCTGGCGTTCGGCGATTAAGCCGATTGGCGAACCGGTGTCGGGATCGTCGATTTTGTTGGAAAACGATCAATGGATCGATTCTAAGTTGGAGCCCGCTTCAGAGAAGGAAATCGAAGCCACCATTAAAGTCATGGGAGGCGAAGACTGGGAAGATTGGATTGATACGCTGATCAATAATGACTCCATCGCCGAGGGGTGCAAAACCATCGCCTTCTCCTATATTGGCCCCGAGGTCACACACTCTATTTACCTCGACGGCACACTGGGCCGTGCCAAGGTCGACCTGCACCAAACCAGTCACTCGCTCAATCTAAAACTGGCAAACTATAACGGTGGCGCTTATGCCACGGTGTGTAAGGCCCTAGTCACCAAAGCAAGCGTGTTTATCCCAGGTCTTAGCCCTTACATGATTGCCTTGTACAAAGTCATGAAAGAAAAAGGAACCCATGAAGGCTGTATCGAACAAATGCACCGCCTGTTTGAGGAAAAACTCTACTGCCGGGCTGGTGTTCCGGTCGACGGAGAACGGCTGGTGAGAATGGATGACTGGGAGTTAAATCCCGATACGCAGGAAAAAGTTCGTGCACTCCTTGGCAAACTCAACCAGAGCAACTTCCAACAGCTTGGTGACTATGCCGGATATAAACAGGAGTTCCTGCGCCTGAACGGCTTTGGTTTTGAGCAAGTGGATTACAATCAGGATGTCGATCTCACCGCGTTTACGGATTGATACGCTTTATTAATCTCATCTCAATGCTGAGACTTGACCAATTCCTTGTGTGCCCCACCTCAAAGTGGGGCATTTTTTCGTACATTATTGTCAATCTCTATAATAATTAAATAAAAAAGCAGCCCGTTATTACTTGACGTTTTAGTCGTAACATCTGGTGCACGGAAGCACGGTTTGGCCGCAACAAGGAAGAATGTATGTCAAAAATCAATACTCGCGAGTTATCGATCCCTTCGGAGATGCTCAGCGGCTGGCAGACGATCGTCAATTTGCTTGCTGACATTGTTGAAGTTCCCTCAGCCTTGGTCATGCGTATCCATGATCAGCATATCGAAGTGTTTTCTAGCAGCAGCAATACCACCAATCCCTATAAAACAGGAGACTCTGATTCATTAGGACAAGGTTTGTACTGTGAAACGGTAATAAACGAGCAGCGTGAACTCTTGGTTCCGAACGCTCTGTCTGATCCCGAGTGGCGTGATAACCCCGATGTAGCGCTCGGTATGATTGCCTATTGTGGCATTCCGATAAACTGGCCAGACAATTCACCGTTTGGCACCATTTGCGTGCTGGATACCCAAGAAAACCACTTCAACGAGCTCTACCGCCAACTGCTGGCGAGCTTTCGTGACTCAATCGAATCTCAACTCACGACCGTCTACCAGAAAGAGAAACTCCAGGTGTTAAATGAAGAGTTACGCTCTAGGGTCGACACCAGAACAAAAGACTTAGTCGATCTGAACTATTCACTGAATCAGGAGATTGACCGCCGACGAGCTGCAGAGCAGGAGGTCGCTTACCGAAAACGACATGATATGGGGACTGGTTTTCTCAACCGAAAAGCACTCGAAGCCGAGCTGGATACCCAGCTGAAAAGCGCGGATCAGAAAATCAAACCATTAGCGCTGATCCACATCGGCTTCACCAATGCACGACGTGTACAGTCCAAATACAGTTATTCCATCTGGGAAAAGGTGCTGGTGCAGTATCGGGAACGCCTGGGTGACCTTTCTCAGTACGAAGCCATTACGGCGCGACCGACCTCTACCGATATCGTTCTGGTTGTAAAAAGTCAGCATCTGGACGACAGCTTACACCGCTTATGTCTGGCGCTGGTGGAACTGGGGTATCAGGAATTTGAGGTGGACGGCGAACAACTGCTACTCCACTCTTTCATCGGGATTGCCAAAGCCACGCCGGGCATCAACGGCACAACCCTACTCAAACACGCTACAGAGGCAATGCTGTCGTGTAAAGATTCGGGGCATAAGTACAGCTTTTACTCACAGGATCTGTCCGCTTCACAGTCACACATCAGCCAGCTCGAGGGTTACCTTCTGCAAGCGGTACGCAACGACGACCTGCTACTCTATTTTCAACCTAAAGTATCCCCCGTCACACATCGCTGGTCCGGAGCGGAAGCGCTACTGCGCTGGAAGCACCCGATTCTAGGGGATATCAGTAATGAAACATTGATTCATATGGCGGAGCAAAATGGGTTAATTTTTGAAGTCGGCAACTTTGTATTACGGGCTGCGATCGAAAAAGCCGCCGAATGGGCTCCTCGTATCGATGACTTCAAGCTGGCGGTGAATATCTCTGCCATGCAATTGAAAAATCCATTGTTTGCAGAGCAGGTCAACGAACTGCTGCATACGTATCAGCTTCCCGCTCATTATCTGGAACTCGAAGTGACCGAAAGCAGCTTAATTGCAGACGAACATGTGGCCCAAAACAGCTTAGAAGCGTTGCACCAACTAGGAGTGACATTGTCACTTGATGACTTCGGCACCGGTTATTCCTCTTTCAACTATCTGAAAAAATTCCCTTTTGACGCCATTAAAATCGACAAGAGCTTTATGCAGCAGTTGGACAGTAGTGATGATGACAAAGAGATCGTCCGTTCTATCGTCAACGTCGCAAAGAAACTTGAGCTGAAAGTGACCGTCGAAGGCATCGAAAGTCAGCAGCATGAGCAGTTTATTATTGAAGAAGGCTGCGACTTTGGTCAGGGCTATTTTTATGGGTTACCCATGCCTTATGATGAATTTGAAGCCTGCCTGAACAACCAAAATTACACTGGTAGCATTGAAATTCGTTACCCACAATAGCATCATCTCCTTTACTCACCGGGCGGTGATTCCTATAATCCCCGCCTTTCTCCATCTTACCAGGCAGTCATCATGGATCAGTTAACCGCGACCCTGAAAAAAATAGAAAAACAAAACTACCGCGCCTATCAACAAATCAAAGGTGAATATGACTTCGGCGACTTTCGTCTGTTCATCGATTACGTCCAGGGCGATCCGTATGCTTCAGCGTCGCGCCTACGCGCTCTTCGCGCCTGGCCCCTTACCGGACTGGAGTGGCTTCTGGATGAGTCTCCTGCCTATCAGATGGCCGCCCGCGACTTTATTGCCCGCAGTTTCGCTGAATTTGCTAAGCAGGAAAACAGTGTCAGCATCGCACTGACCGGACAAACTGTACTGGATAACACCGCGGTATTGTTTACCGAAGAAGGCATAGAGCTGCGTTTTCGTCTTAACCTGCCCGCTGAAGGCCGCAGTGTTCTGGGTAAGAAAGCCAATAACATTCTCACATTCCATTTGCCTAAGTTTCTTCGCCGCGCCACGTTGGAGCGAGAGCTTGATAAAGTAGCACTGATCCAACATTGTGAGGTGGTTGAAGATCAGGAAGCCCTGCGTGCTCAGTTAGACGAACATGATCTCGCTGCGTTCGTAGGGAACGGCAGTGTTCTGCCTCGTGTCGCTGGTAACTGCGATCTACCGATGAAAGAAGCCGTGGCGTTTGTGTCGCCTCAAGCACTTCAAATCGAACTTGATACGCCGAATCAAGGGAAAATACTCGGCATGGGCATTCCGAAGGGCATCACACTGATTGTCGGTGGTGGTTTTCACGGTAAGTCGACGTTGCTGAATGCCATAGAGAGATCCATTTACAACCACATTCCGGGTGACGGTCGTGAACGTATTGTTACGGATTACAATGCAATGAAAATCCGTGCGGAAGATGGCCGGTGCGTTCACCACCTCAACCTCTCAAACTACATCAATCATCTGCCGATGGACAAAGACACCGCGGACTTCACCACACAAGATGCATCCGGTTCAACGTCACAGGCGGCCTGGCTTCAAGAGTCCATCGAGTCCGGCGCCTCCACTCTGCTGATTGATGAAGATACGTCTGCGACAAACTTCATGATCCGCGACGAACGGATGCAGGCTCTGGTGGCGAAAGGTGATGAGCCAATAACCCCTCTGGTTGATCGTATCGGGCAATTACGTGATGAGCTCGATATCTCAACCATTATCGTTATGGGTGGCTCTGGTGATTACTTGGATGTGGCCGATACCGTAATACAAATGCACGACTATCAGGCTGTTGACGTCACAGAAAAAGCACAGCAAGTCATCAAGCAACACCCGACCATGCGTCACAACGAATGTGAGACACCGCTGGACACGTTCCGCCCACGCGCGTTAAACCGCGCCAATTTACAGGCCATTCTGGCAGACGGCAAGTTTCGCATTAACGCTAAGGGGAAAGACTCATTGCGTTTTGGCAAAGAGTTCACGGATTTATCTGCACTTGAGCAGTTAGAATCGGCCAATGAAGTGAACGCCATTGGTTGGCTGTGGTTCCAGTTAGCGCAGCTCCCTGGCTGGTCAGAAAATCCTGCTAAAGAGCTGGCAGCAATGCTACATAGCACACAGTGGTACAGCATTATTCCAAATCACGGCGATCTGGCACGCCCTCGTGTTCTGGATACCATGGCCGCGCTCAACCGAATGCGTAAATCTCAATTCAAACCGGCTAAATAACACTCGCTGGAATTAAAACGCCGATGTGTCAGCATCGGCTTTTTTGCAAGGACACAAGATGCCATTTTCGCTGACTACGTCACGTCTGATATTACGAGATTTCACTCCAGATGACCGAGATACTTTTATCGCCCAGTGCCAACATCCGCACTACCAGCGGTTCTATCATCCTTCAGACCTTACTCAGGACGCCCTGACAACGAGAGTCGCTGAGTTTATCAACGAAGCGACAATGACGCCACGCTCCCGCTATCATTTGGCCATTGTCGAGAAGGCAAGCCAACGACTGATTGGGGTTGCAGGCATGCGCCTAGAAGACAACGCCAACGCCGCTATTGGATTTGGCCTTAATGTTAATGAACACGGTAAAGAGTATGCGTTTGAAGCGATGACTACGTTGCTGGAATTTGGTATCGCCAGTTATGGCATTAAGCGCATTTACGCTGACACTTTGGTGGAGAATCGACCGGCGGTTATGCTGTGTCAGCGTTTAGGATTAATAGAGTTTGAACTAAGTGATCAGCCCGACATATTACGGGGCACTAACGTCCAGCCAGTGCGATTGTTCGGCTCAGTACTCTGAACGGAGAACATTCCAGGCAGAGCAAAGGATCCGAAACTGCTCACTGTTGCCGTTCTCACGATCGGGATGCCATTTTAAAGCCAGCTTTCGCCAGCGTTTCCGTATTTCGGCCGAAGTGGCGTCCAGCGGTAAGTCAAATAATCTCAGCGCTTTAGCTTTATCCAGATTCCCGATTTCTTTACTACCAACAAAATCCCGGTAGCGGGTCCAGAATTCATTCAGCAGGCGTTTGACTTCCCCTTCTTCCGCTTCATAGTTGTGCCAGTCACTGTAATACTCACGCAATGGGTCTTCCATGTCGATCACATGCCCTGACGAGCGAAAAACGTAGGTCAATTCAATGTCCATGGCTTCCACTTGCAGCCACTGTCGCGGATAGAGTGTTTCCTGCAGTTGATACAAAGCGTTCATCATCAGGAAATTACGCTTAAACAGGTCTTTCTCCGGAGAAGAATCCAATACCGGCATCAATTCCAGTTCACTTAAACACGCAGCTAACGTGTGTACTTTCCAGCCCTGGGGCTGCTCTTTCAACACTTCCAGAATAGGCCACAGTAGTGGATTCTCGATTTCGTGTATAAATTGTTCCGAAAGTTGATGCTGTTCAGTCATAGTCGAATGCTTGATCCTTAAGTCGTCGCTCTCTCACTATAGGATCAAAATTCACCAGATTCAGCCACATGGAACAAAGGAATTGATCTCTGCGACAAAAAAGCCAGCTTTCGCTGGCTCGTTGCTTGATTAGATAACGCCCAGCTCACGCAGACGCTCCATCAGGTAGCTGTGCGCGGTATAGCGTTCAGACAGAACCACGTCTGGTTTTGGGTGCAAGAACAGAGGCAATGAAATACGCGATTTCTCCTGACGTTCACCCGTCGGATTGATCACTCGGTGTGTCGTGCTTGGGAAATAACCACCGGACGCTTCCTGAAGCATATCTCCGATGTTGATGATCAGATTACCGAAATCACATGGCACATCAATCCACTCACCTTCCTGGCTTTTAACTTGCAGACCCGGCTCGTTAGCGGCTGGCAGAACTGTCAACAAGTTGATGTCTTCATGAGCAGCGGCACGAATCGCACCAGGCTCCTCATCACCACTCATTGGTGGGTAGTGCAGAATACGCAACAACGTTTTGTCACTGCCATTGATCATCTCTGATAAAGCCACAGAGAACTTCTCTTGCACGTCTTTCGGCGCATGTGCTTCAACCCAGCTCAGCAGAGTCTGGGCAAATTCATTCGCACGCTGGTAGTAGTCCAGAATCTGAGCTTTTAGCTCTTCAGGAATCTGCCCCCAAGGGTACACATGAAAGTACTCTTTAATGTCTTTGACCGAATGCCCCTTAGCCACTTCAGAGACACTTGGTGGAAAGTAGCCATCTTGGGTATCAACGTTAAATTGGAATTCATTTTTGCGTTCTGAACTAAAAAACTCGTACCAATTCTGATAGATAGACTCAACCAGTTCTTGTGGGATTGGGTGATTTTTCAGAACACCGAATCCGGTTTCACGTAGTGATTTGACAAATTGCTCCGCCGCATCTTCGGCAAGGTAATCGACAGTTTCCAGTTTCATGACTTTACTATTTGTTATTAATGGCTTTGAGCGGCTGATAATAGATACCCACCGTTTGTAAATCAAACTTTAATGAAATGCTGAAGTTTAATTGTGAAATTATTGAGCGATCTTCGATGTTTTCAACAGCAATCGTTTACGTCGTGTGGAAAAACACACAATTGAACAACGTTCGATTGTGTGTCATGCTTCTGTGAATGGATAAAGGCAGGAGCCACTATGTCATCAACCAATTCCACTGTATTACCGTTCAAAAACAACAGAACTCTTCTTATATTGACGCTTCTTTACGGGGTGTTATTTATCTTCAGTGCTATTGAGCCTTCTTCACGTGCGGTATGGGTAGCTGAAATCGTCCCTGCTGTGCTCATTCTTGGCGGCATCTATGCGCTCTCACAGCAATTCCGTTTTAGTGACACTGCTTATGTGATGATGTTTATCTGGCTGGCACTGCATACTATTGGCGCAAAATACACCTTCGCTGAAGTCCCCTTTGACTGGTTCAATCAGTTAATTGGCTCAGAAAGGAATAACTTTGACCGCGTGGCTCACTTCTCTATTGGCCTGTATGCTTATCCCATTGCTGAATACTTAATCAGAAATAAGCATTGCAAACCTGTGTTGGCTGGCTTTTTTGGTTTGTTCGCGATCATGAGTGTTGCAGCTGGCTATGAAATCATCGAATGGTGGTATGCGACTGTTGCTGGCGGGGATGAAGGCATCGCTTTTCTGGGGTCTCAAGGCGACATTTGGGATGCTCAAAAGGACATGCTGTGTGACACATTGGGCGCGATCACATCGTTGTGCATCATGATCGCGCAATCCCGGTTTCGCTAAACCTGCGTATTGGCCTGTAACCAGCTTAAATAAGGATTGAAGCCATCGATAATCGGCACTTGTACGATCTGCGGAACTTCGTATTCATGAACCGCTAACACTTCCCGTTCAAGTGCCTCATAACATGCACAACGTGTTTTAATCACCATCAATATCTCGTCATCACGACATACAGCACCTTCCCAAACATAATGACTGTTGATAGGAATCGTTTGGATGCATGCCGCCAGTTGATGGCGCAACAAACTCTCGATGATCTGATCGGCGTTTTGGTGATTGTTGACTGTGGTCAGAACAATACAGAATTTTTCAGATTCCATCTTCATTCCCTCCGATTGGCACGCCTTTCATCACAGGCGTGGTAAATTTTTCGATCTAATGGTGATTGCGGCTCTGCGTTTGCATAAATACCACACTATTAATTATGAATTGGCTCTCAAAGTACACAAATAAGATTATCAATATAACTCCGCATTAAACCTGATCATCTATGATGGTCAGGCATAACAAAAAACATTTCTATCTATTATTTGCTTGCTGAGACGATTTATGAACACACCAAAAACCAATGCAAACGCAACATTGTGCTGCCCTTTATGCGAAAGTGAAGAATTTCTGATTTCGGAAAACAGTCACAATATGCTATGCGCTCACTGTGGCTCCTTTCTGCAAAATATCAACCAGATCCATCGCACGGTCAGTAATTCAGGGGTAACTTCAGCTTCAACCAACTACATTCACAACACCAACTGCACGTCACACTGAAACTGCACTGGCGGAAAACAATAAAGCCAAACTGATTCGCAGCTTGGCTTTATTTTCGCGTTATAACCATTGGGAGATATCCCTAAGATTGTCGATCGCGTGAACGGTGTGTGAGTACGTTCTGGAGTGTGGTCCGAGTAACTGCAATGTCCTCACGCCAGCGCGCAGCCCGGCCTCCAACCCCTTCGGCGTATCATCGATATATAAGCACTCTTCCAGCGTAAAACCCATATTCATCGCAGAGTAACGAATGAGGTCTGGTTCCGGCTTCCAGCTATTGGTATCAAACGCAGAAAACACTTTACCTTCAAAATACGGCATTAACCCCGTCAAAATCAGGGCATGCTTGGTCTTTTCCTGAGGGCCGTTGGTAGCAACACAGTACTCAATGTGTCTGGAATCGAGCATCTGAAGAATGTCCTGAGCGCCATCCATCGCCTTAAGGCCGTGCTCAAAAAGCTTTTGAACTTCATCACGATAAAGAGGTTCCAGAACATCAATGGACACCTGAAGATTCAAATGATCACGTGTTTGAGCCAAAATATCCGCCAGCTTGCCCCCCTCAAAATTCGCCAGAGCATCTTCGTAGCGATATCGGGCACCAAAACTGTTAAACACATTGACCAGCGCCTCGCAGCACAATTTTTCACTATCGACTAACGTGCCATCACAATCAAAAATGACACATTTCACCTTTTTTTTATGCATTTAAGTCACCTAAGCTGCTAACGCTAAATTCGATAATAGGTGCTAATAGCCATGCATAAAGGATCCAGTTAACAGAAATAGTGTATTGCTCGGCGTGAATGACAAAAGTTCAGACAATATCACTCTTTCTCATTCATCAAGTATCAGCTTGTTCGATGTAAACGGTTTTCCCACTCTGGGGTAGCTGGCATTTTTGTGCCACGGAATACGCAAAAGCCTGAGCCAGTTGGGCATCGTTTCCTTGTGCTACCACATCAGAAATCAATGATGCCGACTCTTGTTGCGTAACAATAGCGCACGCGACAGGTTCACCAGACAGAAAGCCAAGGTAAAGGTCACACGGTGAGGAGTAGATAATTTGGGTGAAAAATTCGATCGTCAAAGCCTGTTCCTGCTCCCCTTCCCAAACCTGCGCCTGAAGCAAAGCAAACATCACCGTGAGGCGGTGAAAGTCGACCAGGAAAACGTCTTGCTCCGGAAACAGTGTGCTTCCTGCGAATTCATCCTGGCTCAATTCGTGGTAGGTAAATAATGCGGCTCGTTTTTGATAAAGAGAGTGACCGGCAAGGCTTTCCTGAGTAGGAAATTCAACATCGATCTGACTGGCAAGCCAGTTATTTTTGAGTTCGGCGATAGCCTGCACAGAAGTTGCCATTGTCAGTCATCCCAAGTAAGGCTTAAAATCATGCAGGCAGCATACCACCCCGTATGTGATGAGCAAGCAGTTATTTTCTAAGCGTTTCTTTGTCTGAACAAACTGCTATCATGGGTAAAAACATTGACAGGAAAAAGAAATGCTAAAGAAAATCACCCTGATGTCTATGATTTCGCTCGGGCTGGCTGGCTGTAGTGGTGACGAGGTTGGTGACGTCAGCCTGGGATTATTCACGATGAAAGACATTAAACTTAACTACCTCCAGGACCCTATCGTCAGTGGCGTGACTTGCCACGTCGCCTCCATTGAAGCCGACTTGAGCCTGGCAGATCCTTCAGACAGTTCGATTTCCTGTCGTCAGACTGGTGAAATCACCCCGGAAATGATTGCTGAGATAGACAAATCCGCTTCCGGTGAAGTGGTATTTAAAAAATCAAAAAGCATCTTTTTTAAAAGTATGAAAATCAGACGTATTCTGGACGCGCAAAATCAAACTCTGATGTATATCTCCTATTCGACCAAAGAAACATCCGGCAGCTTCAAGCATAGCTTGTCGACCGTGCCGTTATGGGGAACCAAAGCTTACGGCGCGTACACAACAGATAAGAAATAATCAACCAGAATCTAAGAATGCGACGACTGCTCACGTTGTCGCCTTTTTATGTAATAAAGATGAAAACTATCTATTCTTTGTGTGATATGATGCGGCAAAATTTTCAACCTCACTGACAACATGAAGTTTCCCGGACAGCGCAAATCTAAGCACTACTTCCCTACTCACGCCCGCGATCCAATCTTAAACCAAGCTCGACAAGCACCTAAATTATATCGACCTTTTATTGTCGGCGTCGGCCAGACAATCGTAGACATTGAAGCACGCGTTGATGACGAGTTCCTAAATAAATACGAACTGAGTAAAGGGCACTCTCTGGTTCTGGAAGAAAGCAAAGCGGACGATCTCTATGACGAACTGGTTGAGCGTGGATTGATCACACATCAGTATCCGGGAGATACCATAGGTAACACTCTGCACAACTACTCTGTGTTGGCTGACAGCAAATCGGTTCTGCTTGGTGTAATGTCAAAGAATATCGAGGTTGGGTCTTTTGCGTATCGGTATCTTTGTCGTACTTCGTCACGTATGAACCTCAACCACCTGCAAATGGTGGACGGCCCAATCGGGCGTTGTTATACCCTGATTTCTGAAGACGGGGAACGTACCTTCGCGATCAACGAAGGTCATATGAACCAACTGCGTCCGGACAGCATTCCTGAAGAAGTCTTTGATAAAGCCTCAGCCCTGGTGGTTTCTTCATATTTGATGCGAGGAAAACCAGAAGACCCGATGCCAGCAGCCGTCGCACGTGCCATCGACATCGCTAAACAGAAAAACGTACCTGTCGTCCTGACGCTTGGCACTAAGTACGTGATCGAAGGCAATGAAAAATGGTGGCAGGACTACATCAAAGAAAACATCACCATTGTGGCGATGAATGAAGAAGAAGGTCACGCGCTGACTGGCGAGAAGACGCCATTGCTGGCTGCAAATAAAGCGCTGGACTGGGTCGATCTGGTGCTGTGTACCGCAGGCCCAGATGGCCTCTATATGGCAGGTTTTACAGACAAATCAGCACTGCGCGAAACTGAGCTACCGATCCTTGAAGGACCTATTGCCAGCTTCAACCAGTTCGAGTTCAGTCGCGCGATGCGTGAGTCGGATTGTCAGCACCCGCAACGGGTTTATTCTCACATCGGGCCATACTTAGGCGGACCTTTAGAGATCAAAAACACCAATGGTGCCGGTGATGCGGCATTGTCAGCCTTGTTACACGATATGGCCGCCAACAGCTTTCACCTTAGGAACGTGCCTAACTCATCGAAACACGATCACACCTACCTGACCTACTCATCGTTGTCGCAGATTTGTAAATACGCCAACCGAGTCAGCTATGAAGTACTCACCCAGCACTCTCCTCGCCTGTCGCGCGCCCTTCCTGAGCGAGAAGACAGTCTGGAAGAAGCCTACTGGGATCGCTGATATCAAACACAAAAAAACCCACCACCGGCGGGTTTTTCTTTATTCATCAATATCGGTTACTTGGTTTGTTTTGGTTGAACAAACTTACGGCTGACATCCACGACAGCGACATCATTGAAGAAACTTCTACCGAGTAACAACGGAAACGCCAGATGGGTTCTATCTGCCAACGTGAACTCCGTCTTTTGTTTTAAGTCACCAATCTGGATCCAGGCAGCGACAACCGCACGTTTTTGAGATTCATCGCTACTGGACTGCTTAATCTTAACCCAACGTTCAACTGGCAAAGCAAGCTCTTTGCTCTTGAGCTTGTCATGCTCAATTTTAAACTTAACCCATTCTTTGCCATCGCGTTCAAAAGGGATCACGTCAATAGCACTGATGGATGAAGTCGTTGCGCCGGTATCGATTCTCGCTTTAAAGAACTCGGTCAAACCAGGAACATATACCCATTCCTGCTCGCCCAGAATCAGTTTTCCATCCGATGTCTTCTTCGGTAGCGGTTTTGGCTTAGGTTTCACTTCCTGAGGCTTCACCTCAGGTTCAACCTTCTCGGTTTTAACCTCTTCCTTTGGTTGGGTTTCCGGTTGAACCACTTCTGATGTGGTTACCTCCGTTTTGGGGTTCTCAACCTTAGGCTGTGTTTCCGGCTCCACTGGAACTTGACTGGTTGTCGTACAGGCGACCATACCACCGCACAACATTAGTGGTAATAACAATTTCCATGGTTTGTTCATTCAAATACCCGATAGTAATTATTTTGAAACGCTCACAATGGCACTGGCAACATAAGGGATGTGTTTCTCGGTCAGGCCGGCGATGTTAATTCGGCCATCTCCCACACCGTAAATCCCATATTCTTCACGCAGTTGTGCCATCTGTTCTGGTGTAAATCCTAGCACAGTGAACATGCCTTTGTGTGACTCAATAAAGTCGAACTGAGCCGTTGCATGAACGTTACGAAGCTCTTCACACAGTGAATGGCGTAGCGCCACAAGACGTTGTTGCATACTACTGAGTTCCGCTTTCCACACTTGGGTCAGCTTATCATCCTGCAGGATAGTTTTAACCAGGGCGGCACCATGATCCGGTGGCATCGTGTAGGTGGCGCGTGCCAGCGTCAACAGTTTACCTTTGGCGTTGGCAACATCCACATGGTTTTTACCCACCACGATAGCCGCACCAGTCCGTTCGCGATACAAGCCAAAGTTCTTGGAGCAGGATGTAGTGATCATCATCTCCTCCACATTGTCGGCCATGTATCGCAACCCTTTTGCGTCCTCTTCCAAACCATCACCAAATCCTTGGTAGGCAATATCGACAAATGGCATGAAGCCTTTAATTATCGACAGTTTGGTGATCTCCTGCCACGCAGCAAAGTCAATATCTGCGCCAGTTGGGTTATGACAGCAGCCATGCAGCAAAACCACATCATTTGGCCCTGCTTTAGACAGATCGTCCAGCATGCGCGCCACGTCGACCTGCTTGGTTTCCGGGCTAAAATAGTGATAGAACTTCACTTTCAGGCCAGCGGCTTCCATCACGGGTTTGTGATTCACATAACTTGGATTCGAAATCCACACTGTGGTATCAGGCTGGGCCACTTTCATTAAGTCTCCCAACATACGCAGCGCGCCACTGGCACCAGGTGTTTGGATTGCGGCGACACGATCCATCGCAGCTGTGCCCGATAACAGCAAATTGACCATCGACTGGTTAAACTCTTCACAACCAGCAAGACCGACATAGGATTTTGTGGTTTGTGTAGCAACAACGATGTCCTGAGCCTGCTTAATCGCTTCCATCACCGGTGTTTCGCCGGCACTGTTTTTATACACGCCGATACCGAGATCGACCTTGTCTGGTCGAGGATCATTCCGGTAAGCCACAGAAAGAGAAAGAATAGGATCAAGTGCTGGTGTTGGTAAATGTGAAAACATGAAAGTCACAACCCTTTGAAATTCAAGTAGTGACTCACGTTAACACTTGTTCATAAAAATTCGAAGCGAAAATTCTTATCCGATTAAAATTCGGTGAACTTGTGGATGATTTGGTTGGAACTGCCACGCCATTGCAAAGATGGGTCTGCTTTATCCTGTTCAAATCGCCCATCGACCAGCACGTCGATGTATGAGGCAACCTCTTTCTGAGCATCGTTTAACTCTTGCAACGTGTATCCGGTCCACATCCAGATATCTTTGCTAGGACATTCCTTCCTGACGCGCTTAACAAGCTTAAGCACAGCAGAAACATTAGCAGGGTGAAGCGGATCCCCACCTGATAGTGACAAGCCACGTCGCTTTATCCGCGTATCGTTCAGATCATTAATGATCCGATCTTCGGCTTGCTGAGTAAACGCGCTACCAGCATCGAGCTTTTGCGTTGATTGATTGTAGCATCCACGGCATTGATGCACGCATCCTGAAACAAACAGCGTACAGCGTGTCCCGGGACCATTCACCACATCAACGGCGTAATATTGGCAATAATTCATTGTTATTCTCTGCGTCGCACTGCCGGAGACATGCCCCGGCAGTGCATGTCCGGATTAAAGGTGTTTCACCCGACGTTTCACTTCTTCCTGTTTGCCAAAGTTAAACGGACGCGCATCCGGGCTTCCCAGATAACCGCACACACGACGTGTTACCGACACTTTAGAAGAGTCATGATTACCGCACTTCGGACAAGTAAACCCCTTGCTGGTGCAGTCGAACTCGCCGGTGTAACCGCACTCATAACACTCATCGATTGGTGTATTGGTGCCATAGTAAGGCACTCGGGTATAGCTGTAATCCCAAACGTTTTCTAATGCCTCGACGTTCTGCTGCATGTTCGGGAATTCGCCGTAGCAAATAAATCCACCGCTGGAAATTGGCGGATACGGTAACTCGAAGTCGATCTTATCGTACGGATTGACTTTCTTTTCCACATCAAGATGGAAGCTGTTGGTGTAATAACCTTTGTCTGTGACGCCTTCAATGACACCAAACTCTTTGGCATCGATACGGCAAAAGCGATTGCACAAGTTCTCGCTGGGTGTGCCGTACAGGCTAAACCCATAACCTGTCTCATCCGCCCATTGATTCACGGCCTGTTTAAGTCGCGTAATGATGGCCACCGCTTTGTCGCGCAGCTCTGCGTCATCGTACACATGTGTCTGATTACTATAGAGCGCATTAATGGTTTCATGAACGCCGATGTAGCCAAGAGAAATAGATGCTCGGCCATGCTTGAAGATATCCGCAATGGTGTCTTCTGCTTTGAGCCGAACTCCGCATGCCCCTTCCATATACAGAATCGGGGCCACGCGGGCACGTACGTTCTCCAGGCGACTGATGCGAGTCTCCAGTGCACGTCGTGCCAGTTTAAGTTTAGTATCCAGTAACTCGTAAAAACGGTGTTCGTCGCCCTGAGCCTGAATCGCGATACGCGGCAAATTGAGGCTCACTACCCCGAGATTATTACGCCCTTCATGGACCAGCTCACCATTCTCTTCATAAGTTCCAAGAAAACTGCGGCACCCCATCGGCGTTTTAAACGATCCGGTCACTTCAACAACCTTGTCATAGTTAAGGATATCCGGGTACATCCGCTTGCTGGCGCATTCAAGTGCAAGCTGTTTGATGTCGTAATTGGCATCGCCTGATTTGTGGTTCAGTCCATCTTTGATTGCGAAAACCAGTTTCGGGAAAACAGCTGTTTTTCGGTTTTTACCTAAACCCGCAATGCGGTTTTTCAAAATAGACTGTTGGATCAGACGTGAAGCCCAGCTCGTCCCCAGACCAAAGCCAAACGTAACGAACGGTGTTTGCCCGTTAGCGGTATGCAGCGTGTTTACTTCGTACTCCAGTGACTGGAAAGCGTCAAAACACTCTTTCTCCGTGCGTGCGTCTGCAAACGCTTGAGGATCGTGAATATCCCACTCTTGCGCAATTTTCAGATGTTTTTTATGGCTGGCGACAACATAGGGCTCAAGAACCTCATCAATCCGGTTGATGGTGGTACCACCGTAAATGTGGCTGGCAACCTGAGCAATGATCTGTGCAGTCACCGCCGTGGCAGTTGAAATTGACTTAGGTGTGTCGATCTCTGCGTTGCCCATTTTGAAACCGTGGGTCAGCATCCCTTTCAAATCGATCAGCATGCAGTTAAACATCGGGAAGAATGGGGCATAATCCAGATCGTGGTAATGCAAGTCGCCCTCTTCGTGGGCCTGAACAACATCGCGTGGCAGAATGTGTGTCTTCGCATAATGCTTCGCAACAATCCCAGCCAATAGGTCACGTTGAGTCGGGATCACTTTACCATCTTTGTTTGCGTTCTCGTTGATCAGGTCAACATTACTTTCTTCAATAAGCCCTTCAATTTCCCGTGTCAGTGCACTTTGCTTTTCTCGCGCAATGTCACGATCGTGACGATACTCAATGTAAGAACGGGCCAGTTGTTTATACAGCCCTTGCATTAACTCATTTTCGACCCGATTCTGGATATCATGAATATGAACTTCATCGTATTCTTTAAGCTGTAACTCGACCGCTAACGCAACATTCAGTGCGTAAATCGCGATTTCTTTATCGACATTTTCCGCCGCGGCTTCCACTGCTGCCTGAATGCGGTCCCTGCTGAACGGAGCTCTTGAGCCGTCGCGCTTAATTACGATTGGTTTCACTTTTTCTCCTTACCCCAGCATGCTCGCAGAGTTATCCACAAACACACCATATAGGGTGATTTCTTATCTAACTACCACAATATATTGTGGCGTATTTAACGAGAACGACCACTGAAAAGTATTGATGTAGATCAACCAAAACAGACGGGAGATTAAGAACAAATCGATCTTATTGCGCGTGATCTCAATTGAAAAAGAAACTGTGAAAATTCAATTTTTTCCCATATTTGAACTTGATTTTTTGCGAGAGTTGCTAGGATAAGGAACACAGACATCAGAAGGGTGTATCAAGTATGAAAACGACTATTTTTCGTTCATTTTTATCGGCAGCGATACTATTTGGCTTCTCACTTCCTGCTACTGCTCAATCAGTCGCTGTGACGTCTTGGAATATCGAATGGCTATCCAGTAATCCGTCGCCGTCCGTGACAGAGTCCCAACGTGGCGAAGAGGACTTCAAACAGCTTGCGAATCATTTTCGTCAATTCACACCCGGGATCCTGGCATTTCAGGAGGTGAATGATTATGGCGCTATCAATCGCGTGGTCGGTGATGATTACCAGTTGGTGATGTCAGACCGTTCCGAGTCCGGAAACGGGCGCTTTCAGTTTAGCGACATCAATCAATATACAGGGTTTGCGATTAAGCGCGGTATTCCGTTCACTAATGTGAAAGATGTCCGGCTGGACAAAGGCCAAAGTAGCAAACTCCGATTTGCAACTTACGTGATTCTTTATCCAGATTCAAATCGCCCCGTACATGCGTTGTCCGTTCATCTGAAGGCTGGTTGCAGCGGCGCTTACCAAAATGAGCGAGAATGCCGTATTCTTAATTCTCAGGCCAAAGCGCTCAACACGTGGATTTTGGATCGAACCCGTACTGGCCAGCCATACCTGATTATGGGAGATTTCAATCACAATCTGGCTTATCAGGGGGATTGGTTTTGGTCGACCTTAGTGAAAGGTTTGGATGATGAACCTACATTGACGACACGCTACACCAAAGCAGAATGTAAGGTTCGCTCCAACAAAGACCCTAAACGCACTCATCAGTTTAGATCCTTGATCGATCACATTATTGCCAGTCCGGATTTCGATGCCGGGCCGGCAAAACAAAATACGTTTAGCAGTGAGGATGTACTCAAATTTAAACTGAGCGATCATTGCCCTGTCAGCACCCAACTGAAATGGTAACGGCTCTGCCGGGTCTCCCGGCAGAGGTCATCAGCTAGCTCCGCTTCTTCATCACCGAGTAATAGAACACTGATATCGAATTGTGAACATAGGTGGTCCTCCCCGAATCACATCCACGTGTGTCAGGTTATGTCATCTGAGCGGGTGCGTTTTATACTTTCTTGAACGTCAGCATCCAATGCATCGCTCCAATCCCCACCATCATTGCGATAAAAAATGTCCATACCCCAGGGTTACCTAACGCCAGACTCGATACTGCGGGACCTGGGCAAATTCCAGCCACTCCCCAACCGACACCAAATAATGCCGCTCCTCTCAGAAGATTCGCATCAATACGCTTATTGTCTGGCACACAAAATGTGTGAGCCATCACTGGCGCCGATGTGTTTCGAATCGCAAAGAAGTACGCTGGCATGAAGACCATCAAGGCGCCCCCCATCACGAATATCAGACTGGGATCCCACTCGCCAGCAACATCTAAAAAGCCGATCACTTTGGCCGGATCAGCCATGCCTGATATCACCATGCCTAACCCAAACAACATACCGGAAACCCCAGCAGCCAACCGAAACAACACTTTGTTCATCATCAAGAATACTCTCTTATTCTCATACGACGTGAAGACGAATAAACACCGTGACACCGGCCACCAGCATGAACGTCATCGTAGCCACAATAGAACGCCGTGATAAACGACCGATCCCACAAATGCCATGCCCGCTGGTACAGCCATTCCCCAACCGAGTACCCAAACCGACCAACAAGCCAGCCGCCACCAACATCAAAGTGCTGTAGTTAAATTCGTCTGGCGCGTGCTCAGCATAGGCCAGAGCGCCAAGGAATCCACCTGCAACCATACCGACGATAAACATCAATCGCCATGAAAAATCTTCGTGCTTTGGCGTTAATAGCCCTTTCAAAATGCCACTAATACCAGCAATTTTACCGTTCACTAGTAACAGCATCGTGGCCGAAACGCCCAATAGCACGCCACCTGCTAATGATTCCCATGGAAAAGAAAATGACATGACTTCACACTCCTTCACTACTGACAAAACACGCTGTGCAAACTGGTGATCAGGTGCGAGATTCTGGGATCCGCTAAGGAATAAAACACCTGTTGCGACTCTTTTCTCGCCTGAATCATCTGATGCTTTCTCAATACCGTGAGATGCTGAGAAAACGCAGACTGACTGAGCGATGAGTTCTTCTGCAACTGACCCGCCCCGACTTCACCTTGCGTTAACTGGCACAACACCATAAGCCGCTCAGGATGCGCCATAATTTTGAGCAGCTCAGCCACTTCCTCAACGTTTGATTTCATTTGATCAATGTTGGCTGTATCCATAGAAGGTCTCATACTCATACGACTTATTTAGATGTTACTAATAAATGAAACTTAGTCAATACTAAATTAGCATTAACAGATTTAGTAATATTTACATTAGACTTTGCTAAAATTTAATCTTATAGTAAACGCGTCATCCAGTGTATGGGATACACAATGACGATCGAGAATGGTGTTAGAGTATTGGCAGGCAGTATAATTCTAATTTCATTACTGTTAACCGCTTTGTTCATCCTGGCTTTGTATGGTCAACGACATTTATTGGCCTGAACCTAATTCAAAGTTCATTCACGGAACTATGTCCGGCAGCGGCAATTTTGAGAAAACTGGGACGGCACGAAAGCGTCAACCAAATTAAGCGGAGTGAGAATATGACAAAAATAGTGATCGTTGGTGGCGTAGCAGGCGGTGCCTCCGCGGCAGCTCGTGCTCGCAGACTGAGTGAAGACGCAACCATCATCATGTTTGAACGGGGGCCGTTCGTTTCTTTCGCCAACTGTGGTCTGCCCTACCACATTGGTGGTGACATCAAGGAACGCAGTAACCTCCTCCTTCAGACACCAGAAAGCTTCAAGGCGAGATTCAACGTCGATGTACGTGTCATGAACGAAGTAACCCACATAGACCGCAACGCCAAAAAGGTCACGATCAAAAACCTCGTTGATGGCAACGAATATACCGAAAGCTACGACTTTTTGCTGCTCAGCCCGGGGGCAGCTCCGATCGTTCCACCGATCCCAGGTTTGAGCAACCCATTGACGCATTCACTGCGTAATATTCCTGATATGGACAAAATCCTCCGGACACTACAAATGAACAAGCCTGAACACGCCACTGTTGTCGGCGGTGGTTTCATTGGCCTGGAAATGATGGAGGCATTCCACCAACTCGGTATCAAAACGACCTTAATAGAGATGGCTGACCAGGTTATGACTCCCGTCGACCGGGAGATGGCAGGTCTGGTACACGAAGAGATCCGAAGCAAGGGCATCGATCTTCGTCTTGGCGTCGCTTTAGAGTCTGTTGAGTACCAACTTAACCCCTCGATGGCCAGTCAGGACTCCGGAGAGAGCGATGAGCACCAACACATTGAAGGCGAGTTGACGCTGTCCCTCAACAATGGTGACACATTGGTGACTGACATTCTCATCATGGCAATTGGCGTACGTCCCGAAACCACGTTGGCAAGCCAGGCGGGTTTACAACTCGGTGAACTTGGCGGTATTGCCACGAATGCAGCCATGCAAACCAGCGATCCCTTCATATACGCTGTTGGCGATGCCGTTGAGGAAGCTGATTTCATCACGGGTAAACCGACCTTAGTGCCTCTTGCAGGGCCAGCGAACCGACAAGGACGTATGGCCGCAGACAACATGCTGGGTCGGAGTGAGTCTTATCAGGGAACACAAGGCACGGCAATCTGTAAAGTCTTTGATCTGGCCGTGGCCTCCACCGGTAAAAACGAAAAACAACTTCAGCGAGAAAACCTTGTGTACGAGAAAGTCTACGTACATACCGCCAGCCACGCCAGTTACTACCCTAGCGCTGAAGTGGTGTCATTTAAGCTCTTGTTTGACCCTGTTTCCGGCCGGATTTTCGGCGCACAAGCTGTTGGAAAGGACGGTGTCGACAAGCGTATTGATGTCATGGCGGTGGCGCAGCGTGCTGGTATGACCGTTGAACAACTTCAACATCTGGAACTGACCTATGCACCGCCCTATGGCAGCGCCAAAGACGTCATCAACCAGGCGGCGTTCGTTGCCAGCAATATCATGAAGGGTGATGCCAAAGCCATTCACTACCACGATATGGATCAACTCGGTGACGAGCAGATCATTCTGGATGTGCGTAATCCGGGTGAACGCGACAACAATAACCACATCGCCGGGGACATCAATATTCCGGTCGATCAATTAAGGGATCGCTTGAATGAACTGCCCAAAGACAAAGAAATCATTATTTACTGTCAGGTTGGATTACGCGGTAATGTTGCTTATCGTCAGTTAGTAAACAATGGTTTCCGCGCCAGAAACCTGTTAGGCGGTTACCGCACTTACAAGTTCTCACAAGCTTGATAGAACGAAGAGGGAGAGCTTATGCTCTCCCTCTCTGTGCTAACCATTTTGTGGCAGTAACAATGACGCATGCGCTGCGACAACTCTTAACATGTTGTTCTCCCTCGCCCATACACGAGTAAAAACAAACTCACCACTTGCTTCCTGTCCTTCATAACGACCTTCAATGGCCGCATTGGTCTGCACGATTGCTGAATCAGCTAACAGTATGATCTGCATTTCTGACAGCTCGATCACGCCTAGTTTCAGTTGCCCGGCCTGATGCATTGCAATATCCGCCGCTTTGCCTATGCGCTGACCAAGGTGATTGACGAATATCAGCGAGTCTGACAGTAAATCGGATAACGTCATCACGTCCGATTCCAACATTGCTCGTTTCAGCCTCTGCTCACTATCCTCAATGTCTTTACGTTGCATCTCGACCCCCTCGTGCATTCGTTTAATCCAATACCGGGCGGAAGAAGCTGCGCTCATAGCTAATAATGCAGTCGGTTTCTTCAGCAAACGCAAACGCGGCCTTACACGCATCATCCTGAAAAGAGTCGGAGCGGTACTTATCATAAGCACTCAACGACTCAAACGTGAATAAAGCCAGCGCCACATTACTCACCCCTTCTGATGGCAGAAAATATCCGTGATGCTGTCCGCCAAACTTTTCGACCAACGGAATCCACATTTTGGCATATTGTTCAAACAGATCGACTTTCTTGGGATCAATAACGTATCGCAAATAACAGGTGATCATAGAGTTCTCCTTACTCTTATCGTGTTGAAGTAGGTAACGTGCCCCGCTTCATCTGGCGTCCGGCAGACTCCCATAAATAAACGGACTCAGATCAATGTCTTCCAGCTCACAAACCGCCTTGATGGTCGGGTGTTCGCATAAGCGCCTGAGGTAAGACGCCAGATGGGGAAACGTCAGCGGCGAGCGTGCCACGGGTAATGACCATTCCGCCAGCATAAACAAAAAGAAATCACATGCACTGATTCGCTCGCCAAGCAGGTATTCGTGATCTGCGAGTTGTTGATCGAGCAACGCGAGTGCTTCCGCGATTCGTTCGTCCTGCGCCGCCACCACATGAGGAATAGTACTGTCATCCGTAGTGTGGCGGTGTGGGTAATAACGAACCATCAGCTCAGCCTGTAAAGTGTTGTTTAAATAAGCTAACCACTGAAAAAACATCGGCCGAAGAGGATCACCTAATGGCGGGATCAATCCATATTGAGGGTGAGACTCACACAAATGAATACAGATCGCAGGGCTTTCAAAAATGGCCTGTCCATTGTCCACCAATGTCGGTATACGCCCAGCAGGATTGAGTTTACGATACTCCGGCGACTTTTGTGAATTCGTCTGTTTATCAACCAGTAACAGCGTGTAGTCAAGCTGCATCTCGTGCAGTAAAAAGTGCGGTGCCAAGCTGGCGTTGTTCGGATAATAATAGAGTTGATACATGGTGATTCTTTTCTATGCCGTAGATTAAGCTTGTTGGTGAATAAATTCCTGCGCCATTTTGGGGCTGGTCAGACGAACAAAGCGAATGTGTTCAAACTGCGGATCCTGACTCATTGCCTGATACCGCTCTCGGTTACGATGAAAGTGCTTAATGCTCCACCACACGACAGACTCTTTGCTAAAAAACGACTTCCTGAATGTTTCCACGTTGCCTGTTCCAGGCCAGATCTCCTTGCGGGTAGCCGAACGTACCAACGCCCTTGTGACCGCCTGATACACCGTTCGTGAAAATGAATAATCAATCCATATCACCGTATCCACGTTGGACCACTTGATCGGTACCGTGCGGTTGTAATTCCCATCCAATACCCAGCAGTCCCTTTCAAGACGCTGGATTAAAGCGGCGAAAAATTCGTCATCACTGGACTCCTGCCAATTTGCTTTCCAGAACAAAGCATCCATCTCCACATGCGGGTAACGCAGTTTATCCGCCAACTGACGACTAAATGTCGACTTACCACTACCACTTGTGCCAACGACATTAATCTTTTGCATTTTAGCGTCCCCGTAACGCAATTCGGCCTTTCCAAATACCCAGTGTTATGTGTCCACTTGGCGTTATTCACCTGCGACGCAGATGTCGTTTTATTCCTATTGGGTCACATCACTGGCAAGCAACCCGTACAATGCGGAATCAGAGATAACGCCGTCGATCTCCCAACGTTGGCGTAACATCCCTTCCTGCACAAAACCCAGTTTTTCCAATGCATTGGCAGAAGAGGTATTCAACGGATCAATTTCCGCTTCGATTCTGCGCAATGACAACTGGCCAAACCCGTATTCAATCAAAGCATTCGCGGCTTCGCGCACGTAGCCTTGCCCCCAATTCGCCTTTCCTAAGCCAAAACCAATCTCAGCACGGCGGGAATGTGCACTGTAACTGAACAACATGCACTTACCGACAAGCTGTTCGTTGCTTTTCAGGTACATACCCAGAGTTAACGACTCCCCACTTACCATGGCGCTGTGGCTGGCTTGAATAAACGCTTTTGAATCATCAATTGTTTGCCAGGGAGGCGAATTCCAGTATCGCATGACTTCATCATCGGAAAAGATAGCAAACAAAGGCTCTGCATCCCCCATATCCAGTGGACGTAACACCAGACGCTCTGTTTCCAAACTTGGAAAAAACAATTCTTTCTTACTCATTCGTTCCTCTTTCGTTGATTAATTCGTGTCTGCTTTTTGTCTGACGGCCGTTCTAAGCCTGACACGTTTGATTACAGCACTCGCGACTCGCTCTCCCAGTACAGACACCGACAGACCCAGCAGTATCAGTGCACCCGCAATCACCTCCAGTCCGCTCATTTTTTCGTTGAGTAAAAGCGATGAAGCGGCGATACCAACAATAGGGATAAGCAAAGCAAACGGTGTCACAAGCGCGGCCGAATGGTGTCTCAGCAACCATCCCCACAGAGCAAACGCAATCAAAGTCGAAACATACCCGACATAAGCCAACGACCACCATGACTGACTGGTTGTTGCCATCAAGACGCGAAGCGGCTCTTGAGTTTCAAACATATAGGAAACGACAAACAAAGGTAGCGGCGGGATGAGACTCACCCAGACCATAAAATGCAGCAGATTCACTCCCGCCATACGTTTCATGATTAGATTAGAGAAAGCCCAAAACAACGCAGCACACAAAATTAGTGTCACACCCAGTAACGTAGCACTGCCATTAGCGGTGAAAAAGAACAGGCTAAAGCCCGTCGTGGCTAGGCACATTCCCGATATCTGAAATCGGCTGATGCACTCTTTAAACATCAACACGCTCAGCAAAACCGTAAACAGAACTTGTGCTTGCAGCAACAGCGAAGAGATACCTGCTGAAGCGTCTGTTTTCATGGCAACAAACAAAAAACTGAACTTCAGGATACCAAGAAAGAGCCCAACGCCGATCACATTCCACATCGACGTTTTGGGGAACGGAACCAGAAAAACCGCAGGAATTGCAACAACCAGAAACCTTAGCCCAGAGAACAAGATCGGCGGGAGTTCGTTCAAGCCAAATTTGATGACGGAGAAATTCACGCCCCAAATCAGCACCACTAAACACGCGCAGGCAATACTTTTGACATCCATTTCAGCTCTACTTAGACGGTCCCATTCCCCGGCAACCGTTCACCATCATCTACTGTATTATTCAGGAAGCACCTTACCTGATTAGCTAAAACGTTGAAGCTCTTGTTGACGTAGCTTCAACTCCTGGCGCTTTTCTTCAATCTTACGCTGGTATTTGCTGACCTTATCGAGTTTTCCCTTGGCTTTAGCATCTTCAAGATCGGCTTGGTACTCGGCGATGTCGCGGTTAAGTTCGTCAATCTCGTTAGTCAGCTCTTGTTGCAGTTGATCGTCGCTACAATGTGTTTTTGCCTCTTTCAACGCTTTATTTAGCCCGGAAAGTTTAAACGGATTCCCCTCGTCCTTGGCGATCTGGATCTGGCTTTCAATTTCGCAAAATTTCCGCTCACAACCGGACAGATCCTGACAATCATTGGCGAATGCCTGTCCTCCTATCACGAAGCTCAACAGGCCAACAGGTACACGAATAACAGATTTTAAACGTAACAATTTCACAGACATATCTCCCAGCTTATTCCTATAATGCAAGGCTACCCTACCCCTGCCCGGGTTCACGAGCAAGCATTGAGCGGATATTGATACCCAATCACGCCAAATTTCGCAGCTTGCGTGATTCAACTTGCAATGAAATTACCCTGATAAATATCTGACTTTTGTTTTTAACACCAACAACATATTACTGTAACATTTATCAGCACCCAGCCAAACAATTTATAAAAAAAATTTTTAATCATGCTTATTATGGAACCTTGCTCAAAGCAAAAGAAATAATTTAATTTATTTCTCGTTTATACATTAAAACTATCCTAATTTTCCCTCTGACATTAAAACCGCTACTGAGCAAACATGAAATATAAATTCAATAATAAGCAAGCCATTATTACTGGTGGTTCTGCTGGCATTGGCCTGTCTATAGCAAAAAAACTGGCTTCTCTTGGTTGCCAAATCCATTTAATTGCAAGGGATAAAGAAAAGTTAACAAAAGCGAAATTCAATATTAATGAAACTTACCCTAACGTTAATATTGAAATTTATTCTGTGGATTTGAAAAATAAAGAACTGCTAGAAGAAACCATGATTTCTATCGGGAAAAATCATGGTATCGATATTCTAGTAAATAATGCCGGAGTCGAGGCATACGGAAAGTTTGAAGACATAGAAGAGACAGCACTTCGACATGTATTCGAAGTAAACTATTGGGCTGCGGTTAACGCCACACGCGCCGCAATCCCTTATCTCAAGAGCAGCTCTTGCGGACATGTGAGTTTTGTCTCCAGTGTTGCTGGCTATCTGGGAGCTTTTGGTTATGTCAGTTATGCACCGACTAAATTTGCGGTCACAGGCTTTGCTGAATGTCTGAGAATGGAGATGAGACCTCACAACATTGGCGTCAGCATTGTTTTTCCTCCAGATACAGACACCGATATGTATACACGAGAAAAACAAAACCAAATACCTGAAGCGAAAGCATTAAGTAAGCACGGAAAAGTAATCAGCCCGGATTTAGTGGCAAATAAATTAATAAAAGCCATTGAAAAAAGTCAATTCGAAGTACTTTGTAACAAAGAAAGCATATTAGTTAAAAAGTTTAAGAACTTATTTCCATCATTGTATTACAAAACGCTAGATCGAATTATTGATTCTTCACTCTAATATTAACAACCATTACATTAAGGAAAATGTAAAAATGAACGAAAAGCTCAACGATTTTTATCAATACGCCAAAATCATGGTCAGTCACAACATTGCTCATCTCGATCTGGATGACATCGTCGAAAACGGTTTGTATCTCCGTTCTGGCGGAAAAACAATGCGTAACTATGGTTCTTGCAGCTACTTGTGTGTTGAAAATGATCCGCGCCTGAAATCGGCGGCGATTGCCGAAATTGAACGTAGTGGTACACAACTTTCCGCTTCCCGAGCGTATATGTCTCACCCACTGTACAGTACCATCGAGAATAAGCTTAACACGCTTTTCGGCGGACATGTTTTATTGACCGCGACCACAACACTCGGTCACTTGAGCGCTCTACCAGTATTGGTTGAACGTGGGGATCTTCTACTGGTCGATCAGCAAGCACACTCAAGCATTCAACTCTCTGCCAAAGTTGTTGCGGCGTCTGGCGCCGAAGTGAAAGTGGTGAAACACAATAATGTCGAAGCGGTCAAACAAGCTTTGGAAGACGGCCAACATTACCGGAAAATCTGGTATGCCACGGATGGTGTATTTAGCATGTACGGCGATTTAGCGCCACTGAATGAACTGCGCGATTTGCTAGAACAGTTCCCTAACTTCTGGCTATATATTGATGATGCTCACGGTGCAGGATGGCGCGGACAGAATGGCAAAGGTTTTGTTTTGGGTGAACATGACTTGCATGACAGAACGGTGGTCGCCATTTCATTCTCGAAGTGTTTCGGTGTCGCTGGTGGCGGCTTGGTGTTGCCGAATCAGGAACTGTACCAACTGGTGCGTTACTGTGGCCCGGCGTTTTCGTTTGGCGGCCCTCTTCAACCGGCTAACCTCGCCGCGCTCAACGCTTCTCTGGATCTGTTCATGAGTGACGAAATTGCACAACTGCAAGGTCAGCTGTTTGATTTGATTGAATACTTTAATCAGTGCGCTGCAGAACAGGGGCTGCCACTGATCGCTGCGACATCCAGCCCAATCCGCTTTATTGCCGTCGGCAACGAAGAAGTATGCAGCAAGGTCATCAATAAGCTGATGGGCCGAGGTATCTATGTCAACATTGGCGCCTTTCCTGCTGTTGGTAAGGGCAAGTCCGGATTACGTATCGCACTGAATATTTCTCATACTAAACAAGATATCGATGTGCTTTGTCGCGAGATCGCCATCTGTATGAACGAAGCCATTAACGAAGCGATGTTAGAGCAAGAGGGTTGTTATACTGAAAACGTCTTGCTGAAAGCATTCAACAAAGAAATTTCGTGTGAAAACGTCATCAAGAAAATCAAAAGCTCCGCCTGGAGCCAGATGCGCGTTGCCAGTTAATCTTCTGTTCAAAGTGTTTCAACTGCGCTTAGTTAAGTAGATAGTTAAGCCCCAAAGGCATTAGTGCTGTAGGGGCTTAGTTCATTTTAGAATACTGCTGCGTTACGCTCGGTTTACCACTATCGTACGCGCGAGTTTGTCTCCGATTCGCTGGCGACGCTTAGACAATATAAACACCGCGTCCAGTGCTCCGAGAACTGGCGTAAGAATATTGCGAAGCAAAGATTGCCAATACGTACAATAGTGTCCGCTGCGCCGGTCTATCACCGACATACCCAACATCTTTTTCCCCAGACTTTGCCCGTTAGCGAACCCGTCTGAAAAAACAAAATACACACATGCCGGAATCAATGCATAACCACCGATATACTCTTTGGAAACAGGCAACCACTCAACAAACGCAAAGCTCGCCAGGAAAATGCCCCAGGCGATGAGCATGTCGATCATCTGGCCCAGATAGCGCCTACCCGGACTGGACAAAACGTTGCTTAACCGCCGCTCCTGCGGAGATAACTCTATTGAGGTGATCTCTGGTTCTGCCGCCTCAAACTCGTGTTTTGCCTGACTGCACTTGACTTCGATTCTCACGTTACTTATTCCATCCTGTGGTATGTAAGCCACACTACACGCATCCAATACCGTGGCCGTCACAGCCACAGTATTGCTACGCGATACATTCTTGTGGTCGATAGCGGTATCTAAACATTAATGACCAGGCCAAAAGAACTCGATCCGAATACCGCTCGGCTCGAAACACATCATGTGTTTGGCTGGGCCTTCACCGATTTTCTCTGGCGCAAACTCCACCTCAACACCTGCGTCCATCATACGTTGATAAACCGCGTTTAAATCAGCTTCTTTGTCTAACGCCAGTGCCAAGTGATGAAGCCCCACGTTTCGTTTTCGATCAAAGGTTATCGCACTGTCGGTTCGTACTTCCCAGAGCGTCAACATAATGCGACCATCGCTGACAAAAATGGCCGGATACGCCGGATTGCGCTTCACTTCTTTCCAACCCAGCAGATCGACAAAAAAGCGAGCACTTTCTTCAAGTTTTGATACCGTCAATCCAATATGGTGAGTCCCGCATGTCATTGAAGTCATAGAGTTTCCTTATTCACTAATATAAAATCAAACTCATAATCAATAATGCCTATCAATAGAACAAGCAGTGTGAACTGAAGAAGATGTTCTAATCTTTGGAACAATCTTTTTCAGCTAAGTTTTACCTTTTGGTAACTCATCAAACTCAACTAAGTGATGGATGCCTTTTGACCATTGCACCTGACGGCTCACAAATATTTTAGCATCCGGAGTCTGTAAGATTGGTGTGTCCAGGCAACCCGCAGGAACCATCAAGAAGCTATGTTGATTATCTAAGGAAGGCACTGGGGAACCACATTGCTGGCAAAAACTTTTCTGATGCAGGCTACCGGGTAAACGATATGTTGTAAGTAACTCTTGCCCACAGTGCCAGAAAATATTGGACGGAGGGATAAACAAGCTGGCAGCATGAGCCGAACCGCTGTCTTTTTGACAATGTTTGCAATAACAAAGATAGAATCCGTCAAATGGCCCTGTCACATCGAAACGGATACTGCCACACAAGCAAGAACCTGAATATCGCGGACGCATTGCCTTCTCCTTTGCTCATATTGTCAGACTAACGCATATCGACGCCAGATAAAGCAGCTAAGACGAATAACATCAAGCCTACGAAACTGAACGGCAGCAGAGCAAACAGGTAAGCGAAAAATACCGCGCCTTTGTGCACTAACGTTGCTTTAACTTGGGCAGGTATGCGTTTGTGCATCCATACGGTTCCAATCACTGAGCAGATGCACCACATTCCAGCCGTAAACCAAATCAGTTCGTCACTGCCACGCTCTAGCACGTTGACCGTTACGACGAAAAATGCGCCATGCATTAAAACCAACAACGAGAAAAACTTGAACATTGTCTTCTCACTTAGCTTACTGGTTTCATTGTTGGTCGTGCTCGACTCAACAACAGGCTTAGTCATCCTTGCCTTTCCTTGCTGTATAGACCAACTTAGCCACTTTTTTGTACATCATTTAATATTTGGCTGGATGTATCGTAATTATATTGGCGGGCGATTTTCTGTGAGAAAAACAACTGAGGGAGTTCATACACCACCAGACCAACAATTAACAAAGCCGGCCAACGATAACCTAAGGACAAGCCAATAATGGACCCGACAAGCAAGGTAAATTCAATAGCAAAGACTTTATATCTTTTTAAATAGATATGATGAAACCCGCCTAAAAACAACCAGTTAAGTACGGCATACGTATCTGGATCTTTCAATTCACGAACCTGGCGTTTATAGAACGCTTTTTTCTTTTCTTCAGTCAGTGAATTGACCTTACTTCTGAGGTCTTCTTCTTTATCTTTCAGCTCTTCCCATGGTTCAAGCAGTCTCATCAAGGTACCTCATCATATATTTTTTCAATCAGATTTGGGTTATTGCAACGTTTAATTCGCGAGATCCCCAGTTTCCAACCCTTGATTGCACCATATTTCTCAATGCATTGTTTTGTGTATTCTGAACAAGTCGGTTCAAAATTACATTCAATATTAAGTAGCTTTTTAGAACCACCGCTACGTTGGTAGCGGTGGATAAGCTTTAAAGACACTATCTTGAGCAAGATTAGCGGCCTAGCGTGATCAGAACAGCTTCACGTTTCCAGAACAACATGAATCGCTTCTGCTCTACAATTTGAAAAACAACCTGCCAACCATCTTGTGCATACTGATTCAATTCAGCTTCCATTTTCTGAACCGGAAGGCCACTTGCTCCGAGGAAAATCGTACCGCAACCGCCTTCAACAATGTGAACTACTTTATACTCTGTAAACTTTGTCATTATTTAACCAACTATCTCTTTTAAAATTATCATTTGGCACACTGGCCGGTATAACAATAAAAATCACAACATGAACCTAAAATACAAACACTGACGTACACCGTTTCTGACAGATTAAATTCATTCTTGTGTCGCCACCTATTAGACAACCAATACGGTAGCGACCGCGATTATACAAAACTGAGATATTGAGCCATTTAATTATTCACAGTGAATTTCTTATTTTATCGAATAAGTGATCTAAATCACTGTGTGAGCAAAAGATAATGACAAAGGTAATATTAAAATCGCGTATTTTCACCAACATAGAGAAAGACCACCATTTGCGGTCACGTCGGTGCATTGAAGTAGTGAATGTTTTGATTTTGTCTGGCTCAACTGGTTTCAGCCAATAAAAATGCCTCGAAGTGAGGCATCTTAGTCGCGCGATGTTAACCGGCTAACTGAGGCAAAAATGAAATATCCATATAATATTTATTTGGATCGCTCTGATCTATCAGAACCGTGACTTCACCACCTTTAATATGCTCACTCGGATCAAACCAGATGTTGTCACTCATGAAGACATGCAGCTTCGACGTTTTAGGATTTGTCCACTGAGCCGTAATTTGGTATGGGTTACGGCCATTGGCGATGACTGAACTATTAAGTTGCACTCCCGCCAATTTCGCCTTAACTGGCTCGCCATTCCTTTTTAAATATGCAACCCGATTATTTTTCCAACAGCCAAAAGCAATCATTGACGCCCCAATCAGAAAAAACACCGCTCCTAGCCCGCCGAGGATGACAGCCCCACCCCACAATGAAAAGAAGCTGTCGATCATGGCATCTTCGGGAAAGGAAGGATTATAAAACACATCGACTTTCTCACCGATATCAAACGCAGGTGGATTACTGCTGCTGGAAGAGGTGATTTCAACTAAAGAACCATCTGAAGCAGTAAATGCCACCAGCGGCCGATAAGTATTTGAATCACTCGAACGCGAAAGCAACAGATCAACCACCGTGCCTTGCGCTATTTGTGATTGACTGAGGAAGCTTTGAGTGTTGGCAAACATAAAATAGGCGCCAATCAACATGCCAAGCCCGATGACGGAGAAGAAGTATTTTACTATTTTTATTGTTTTCATTGAGTTGCTCATAATCTGATGGATAGGGATTTTTGATCATTCACTCAGTGTCTTGCATAAGACGAATACTGAACACATCGTTTGCCGAACCGCCGATGAAAACAGGTTCGCTATTATCCAGTCTGACACTGGTCGTCAGACTTTGACTGGCATACCGATCTTTTGCTTGCTTAGACACCACCACATCAACCAGATACCCTGAATCTTGTGGGGTCACAGTGCCAAAAAAGCTCACCACGCCTGTGTCCGTGTCTTCCGAACCATTAAATACATTCCCCTTCGTAATATCAGCGGTAATCGTCAAATCGCCGTTGTTGAGTACGATTCGATTTGGCTCGACTAAGGCCGTCTGAGCAAACGCCAATCCTGTCGTCCAGGACAACAGGAAAACTACAAACTTAGTTCTTGTTTTCATTGTTAATTTATACAAAAGATAATCGACGAGGCGCCTATTATGCACAAAATAGAATAATATGATATTCCATATTGGCAAATACCATAACGACACACTCTATAAGGCAAACCAGGCATCAATGAGCAGGCACCCACCCCAAATAGAACAGAAGAAATGACGATTACCGCCGCTTTTCAACCGTTGTAACCGTCATCGGATAAATTAAGATATTGCTGCTTTGACAGCGGCCTGAGCGTGAATGGCTGTGGTATCGTACAAAGGCACTTCACTGTCCGCTGACTGAATCAATAGCGCAATCTCCGTACAACCCAGAATGACGGCCTGAGCGCCTTGTTCATGGAGGTCCGCGACGATGGTAAGAAATTCGTCTTTCGAGCGAGGATTAAACTGCCCTAGGCATAACTCATGGTAAATCACCTCATGCACCAGCTTACGCTGAACCCCGTTAGGAACGATGACCTCAATACCATGACGCTCACTTAAGCGCTCTTTATAAAAGCCCTGTTCCATAGTAAATGCCGTCCCCAGCAAGCCGACTTTTTCAACACCATCTCGCTTGAGGGCCTCAGCCGTCGCATCAGCAATGTGCAACAAAGGAATCGTAATACGCTGCTGAATGTCATCGGCCACTTTGTGCATTGTATTGGTGCAAATCAGCAAAAAATCGGCTCCCGCACGTTCGACAGATTGAGCGGCGTCGATCAGGATCTCGGCGGTCTTCTGCCATTCTCCCTGATGTTGTAAAGCTTCTATTTCAGCAAAGTCGACACTGTTTAGGATGAGTTTGGCGGAATGTAACCCACCTAACGTTTGCTTTGTCGCGTGGTTGATCGCTGAGTAATAACTGGCAGTGGATTCCCAGCTCATGCCACCCAATAATCCGATTGTTTTCATTGAACCTCCCTATGTTCTGTAACCACTAGAACAGATAATTCTAAATGCAGCAAGCCAATGTCTTTCTACCTTACTTAAAGGCATAAAAAACCCGGAGGACCCGGGCTTTTAATGGTTACGTTACGCTTTTTGAGGCTCTGTTTGTTCTTCAGTTTCCACTATCGGCAAGACCTGCTTAACATACTGCCCCGGCGCATCGCCTAGCACTGGATAGTTTTCTGTCCCCTGGGCGGCAGGCTCGACCAAAGTATCTTCGCTGAACTGCAACAGCCACTGATTCCAGTGGGTCCACCAAGATCCCTCTTTGTGCGTCGCACTAGCAAGCCAGTCTTCCGCACTCTCTTCCAGAGTATCGTTGATCCAAAAGCCATATTTGTTGCGAGACGGATGATTAACAATCCCGGCAATGTGACCAGATTCACCGAGCACAAAGGTTTTATTCCCGCCCACATTTAACGCGCCTCGATAGGTTCCCTGCCAAAGCGCAATATGGTCTTCCTTGGTTGAAATAAAGTAGCTGGGGATCTTAATTTTATTCAGATCAATCCACACGCCACCAACTTTCACCCCTTTGTCCTGAATCAGTTTGTTCTCCAGGTAAAGTTCGCGCAGGAGGAAGTTGTGAGTCGGTGCCGCTACGTTGGTGCTGTCACTGTTCCAGTACAACAGATCAAAATCAACTGGGCTTTTCCCTTTCAGATAATTGTCAACGTAGTAATTCCAGTACAAGCTGTTCTCACGTAACAAACTGAACGTCACACTCAAAGAGCGCCCGTCCATATACCCTTTAAGGTTGTTCTGCACCTCAATGGCACTGACGATGGTGTCATTGATGTATGCTCCGACTTCACCTGGTTGTGAGAAATCAAGCAAGGTGGTAAAAAACGTGGCAGATTTAATTCTTTTCTTCATGCGCTTAGCGGCGTAGTAAGCAATTGTCGAGGCAAGTACCGTACCGCCGATACAGTAACCGACAGCATTCATCTGTTCCTGACCGGTGATCTCTTCAATCGCAGTTACCGCTTTCAACACACCTTCAGTGACATAGTCGCCGAATTCTACATGCGCTTGTGCTTTACCCGGATTACGCCAGGACATCATGAATACGCTGTGTCCTTGTTCCAGCAACCAACGTACCATTGAGTTCTTTTCGCGCAAATCAAGAATGTAATACTTATTGATAAACGGAGGCACAATCAACAGCGGTGTGGAGTGCACCTGTTCAGTCAGCGGACGGTATTGAATCAGCTCAAACAATTCATTTTGATAGACGATGTCTCCTGCGGTCGTCGCGACATCATGACCGACTCTGAACGCATTATTGTTCGTCATGCGAATTTTAAGAATGTCCGCCGACGACTCTACGTCCTCTTTCAGTTGCTCAAGGCCAGCCAACAAGTTTTCACCGTTTTTCTCCAGAGTCAGCTTCAATAGCTCTGGGTTGGTGGCGATAAAATTACTTGGTGATAGCGCGTTGATTGCCTGACGAGAGAAAAACACAATCCGCTCTTTGGTTTTTTCATCTAAGCCCTCAATACTGTTTATCGTATCCAGATACGTTTTGCTGAACAGCAGATAAGATTGCTTGATGAAATTATAGAAGGCTTCGCTTTGCCAACTTTCATCCACAAAACGTTTATCACCAGTCTCTGGCTCAATGACATCACCGAATTGCGCCGCTAACGCAACGTTTTGCCAAATCTGTAGTTGTTGCTGCCACCAGTCTGCCTGTAACTTCAGCATCACAGCAGGTTGGTTGGCGGCTTGCTCAAAAAACTTCAGGGAGTCTTCAAAGTTGACTTCCTGCATGGCTTTATTGAGAGGAGAATTTACGGCTGCCTTGGTGAGCTCAAGATCTTGCCACCATTGTTGATTGGTTTCCTGGAGCTTCATAAGGTAGTCCGAAAAGAAGTGTTGAAACATGTTGCTACTCCTGTATTCGGAAAAAAGCCGCTCACGGGGAGCGGCAAAGGCAGTGGTTTAAGCCGGGGTTACTGACTTAAGATTTTCCGAGGTAAGCTTTTCAACGTCTTCTTTGAATTCTTTCGCGATAGATTGCAGCTTGTTGCTGTCGTCCATCATTTGCTGAGACAGTTTCGTCAGAACTGATAGTTGCTGACTGTTAAATGCCGCCAGAGAAGTGACATCTTTGATTTCACTCGCCGCTTTCATTTGAGTCAGACCCATTTCACTGTAGGTACGAATAGCATTCAACTGAAGCTCAGTCAGCACTTCAACGTTCTTTGTAACCAGCTTGTTGAACTTGAAGTAAGGTTCCATGTTTTTCTCTGTTTGATCAGTGAAAGTCTTAAAAAAATCCGTGTACATGATTTTGCTCCTAATGGTTTGATAACTGATGTAATTAAACTGATTTAACAATAACTGCCGTACCCATACCGCCGCCCACACACAGTGAGGCAACGCCATAGTGACCTTTGCGTCGCATAAGCTCATGCACGAGTGTCACCAGAATTCGGTTTCCGGATGCGCCCAGTGGATGACCGAGTGCGATAGCACCGCCATTCACATTCGCTTTGCTGAGTATCGAATCTGTCGACACATCATGCTTTTCTGCTAAACGCTGAACCACACCTAGTGCCTGTGCTGCAAAAGCTTCGTTGAGCTCATACAAATCCATGTCGTGAGTCGTCAGGTTGGCTTTTTCCAGTGCGTGAGACACCGCCTCTACCGGACCTAACCCCATTACTTTGGGATCCAACCCGGTTTGAGCGTAACTGGTAATCTCGACAAGCGGCTGTAAACCTAACGCGTCGACAGCCGACTCAGACGCCAGGATGAGAGCGCTGGCGCCGTCATTCAAGCCAGACGCATTACCTGCTGTCACTGTGCCTTCTTTATCAAACGCAGGACGCAGACGTTGCAAGCCCGCCAATGTGGCATCGGATTTCGGGTATTCGTCCGTATCAAATTGCAACGAGTCACGCTTGACCTTGATCTCTACCGGTACAATTTCATCTTTAAACTTACCCGCTTCAATCGCCGTCACTGCTTTCTGCTGGCTATTCAAGGCGTACTCATCTTGCGCTTCACGGGAAATCCCTACTTCGCGAGCAATATTTTCCGCTGTCACGCCCATATGGTATTGGTTAAACACATCAGTCAGGCCATCGTTGATCAAAAGATCCACCAGATTCATGTTGCCCATTTTATGACCATCTCGAATGCTGGAAGGGACGATGAAGGGGATCTGCGACATCACTTCAACACCGGCCGCGACTACCACGTTTGCGTCACCACTACGAATATGAGAAACGGCGTCCATAACAGTTTTCATACCGCTGCCGCACACCATATTGAGGCTATATGCAGGCGTTGTTTCCGGAATTCCAGCCAGAATCGCCGCTTGACGTCCAACCCCCATGCCCTGACCTGCACCGACCACATTACCGACAAGCACTTCATCGACGGCCTCGGGATTCACTGCGGAAGATTCCAGCGCCCCCTTAATCGCAGCCGCGGCCAGAGGACCTGCCTGAACATTCTTAAGGCTGCCGCCGAACGACCCGATAGCGGTGCGCTTAGCCGCTACAATAAAAACTTTTTCCATGTTCCGAACCTCTTAATGCATGTATAAGCCGCCGTTAATCGACAGCGTTTCACCAGTAATATAGGCACCTGCATCACTTGCGAGGTAAGACACCGCTTGAGCCACCTCTTCCGGCTTAGCTAGGCGTTTCATTGGAATCTGATTGGTAATCGACTCCAGGACTTCAGGTTTCATCTGCGCCACCATAGGCGTAGCCGTGTATCCTGGCGCGACAACATTCACTGTCACGCCCGAGCGTGCGCCTTCCGCAGCCAGCGCTTTGGAGAAACCGATCATTCCGGCTTTGGCCGCCGAGTAATTCGTCTGGCCGAACTGGCCTTTCAAACCGTTAACTGAAGAAATATTGATGATTCGCCCATTGCCTTTTTCGCACATTGCGGCAAACAAAGGTTGAGTGACGTTGAATAAACTATTGAGGTTGGTCTCAATGACCTCTTTCCACGCCTGAGGCGTCATTTTTTTGAAGACACCGTCACGTGTGATACCTGCATTATTGACCACCACGTCGATGGTGCCCTCTTCGACCAGCAGTTCGCCAAGTCGCACCGCACACTCTTCTGTATTGGTGACATCCAGCTCAAACAGTCTGACTTGCTCTTCATTGAACTGTTTCTCATTGAACCATTCCAATGCGCATTCATAATTGCCTGTGTAGTAAGTAGCAATGACGCGATAGCCATCATTGACCAGTTGAGTAGAAATTGCAGAACCAATTCCGCCTTTTGATCCAGTGATCAAAGCGACTTTTTTCATCAATAGACTCCATTCCGAATTAACAGCCAGGTGTTGTCATACAAGCGCAGCGACTGACTACGCCAACCAACGTTATTAGTAATTTTTTTAGCAGCAACGTGCTTTGTCTAAACAACAAGCTAAGCAGCCAATGTGACATTTCAAATAAAAATTGAATAGGAATTCATTTGCTTGAGCTAACACGCATACAAAATGAAATGTTGTAAGGTTGTTAACCTTATATAACCTTTTGATATTTAAATGGTATTCTCAAATGTTAGATTCATCACAAAACACCTAAACAACTGAATAAAAAGGACTTTTAAAATTAAAGCACGTGTTGCATAAGGATTTGAGCGCGATGTAACATTTTTTAGAGCGGCGAAGAAAATCGTCATATCAACGACACAATGACCTTTTGTGGCCGTTGCGCTCGCAATTGACAAAGTGAATAATAATTCACAGAGTCACATATAAAAAAGCCCTGACATTGCTGTCAGGGCTGGCTCAAAAAAACAAACCTGGAATCTATCCGTGATTATCCGGCAGTGGACGGTTTGATCCGATAGAAAATCGCAAACAATACAGGTACTACAACGAGAGTCAGTATTGTGGCAAAGCCAAGACCTGCCATGATTGTGATTGCCATAGAGCCAAAAAATGCATCAAATACCAAAGGTATCATGCCCAAAATTGTCGTTAGGGCCGCCATACTGACCGGTCTGACACGGCTGATCGCACTGTCATATACGGCATTGTAAGAGCCCTTTCCGGAACTGAGCTCAATGTTGATTTGATCCATTAAAACTATCCCATTTTTTAGAATCATCCCACTCAGACTCAATAGCCCCAATAGTGCGGTAAAACTGAATGGCATGCCCGTCGCCAATAACCCCACAGAAACACCAATGATTGCCAGCGGTACCGTAAGCCAGATAACCAAAGGCTTGCGCACCGAATTGAACAAGAACATAGTGATGATGAACATGACCAGATAGCCTAGTGGGAGCGAACTGAACATGGCTTCTTGTGCATCCTTGGAGGATTCGTATTCTCCGCCCCAGGAGATGGCATAACCTTCAGGCAAAGGCAAGGCTTCCACTTGCGGTCGAATACGGTTGAACAGGCTCGCAGCCGTCTCGTCTCCCAACACATCGTGATCCGCCAACACGGTCAGCGTACGCTTACGATCCCGGCGTTGAATCAACGGATCCTGCCAGTCCAGCTCGACCCCATCAATCACTTGCTCGACTGGAATGTAGGTTTGCAATGACGGGCTCCAGATCTTAACGTTCGCCAAAGACTCAAAATCCACCCGTTCCTGCTCAGGCAAACGTGCCACTACAGGTAACATATGGGTGCCGTCACGAATCACACCAATGGAGGTCCCACCAAATGCCATTTGTAGCGTGTCAGACAGCTCCTGTTTCGAGATCCCCAGACGACGTGCTTTGGATTCATTGAACAGTGGCACCAATTCTTTGGTGCGCTCACGCCAGTCATGACGTACATTCCGAGCACCGGGGTCGGCGTAAAATACATCTTCGACATCAAGTGCGATTTCGCGCAGCACCTGTGGATCAGGGCCGGTGATTCGCGCTTCAATTTTAGATGCCGGTGACGGTCCGAATTCCATCACTTTGATTTGGAACGTCGGCTGATTAAACTCCTGGCTTAACGTCGCATCAAGACGCTTTAGCAATAGAAACATGTTTTCGCGCGTGTCCGCTCTGACCGTTAGTTGTGCATACGCTTCATAGCTTTTTTCTGGCTGATAGGTCAGCATGAAACGCTGTAGCCCCTGGCCCACGGTGGTGGTCACCGACTCAACGTGATCTTGCGCCGAAATATACTCTTGTACGCGTTCGGTCTGGGCGATGGTCTCGCGGATATCCGTTCCTTGCGGCATCCACATATCGACATGGAACATCGGCGTGTTTGACGCTGGGAAAAACGATTGTTTCACATTGCCAAAACCGATCACTGCCGCCACCATCATTGCCAACATCGCCGCTACTGTCAGCCAACGAAAACGCAGCGCAAATTTAAGTAGCGCACCGAACACGATAAACAACGCGCCTTTATACGGGTCGCTCTCTTCAGCGCCGCTTTTCTCCTCTTCTTTGAGCAGTAAGTCGGCCAGAAACGGCGTTAATGTCAGTGCGGTAATCCAGCTCAAAAACAAGGAGTAGCACAATACCCAGAACAGAGAACCCATAAATTCGCCAGTGGCATCTTCAGACAATCCGATGGGGGCAAACGCCGTAATGGCGATTACCGTTGCTCCCAACAGTGGCCACTGCGTCTGCTTGACGATATCCACTGCAGCCTGCAACTTGGTTCGCCCTTTCTTCAGGCCAACCAGTATCCCTTCAACCACCACAATCGCATTATCGACCAACATCCCAAGCGCAATGATAAGGGCACCCAAAGAAATTCGGTGCAGCTCGATATCGTTGTAATCCATCAGCATGAAAGTGCCGAATACCGTCAACAACAAGACCAGTCCAATGATGATGCCGCTGCGCAGCCCCATGGTGAACAGCAAGACAACGATCACGATCGCAACAGCTTCTCCCAGGCTGATCACGAAATCGCTGACCGATTTATCCACTTCCGCAGACTGATTATAGAAATAGTCCATCTCTACGCCTGCGGGTTTGATACTTTCAAGTACTGACAATTCGCTCTCGATAGCCTTTCCAACTTCAACCACGTTAACACCGGATGCAAACGAAATGGCCAGGTTAATCGCTGGCTTACCGTTGAACATCAACACGTTTTGCGGCTTTTCGGCAATCCCCCGGGATACTGTCGCCACGTCTTTCAGGCGAATCAAGTTGCCGGTATCACGACCATGGATAATCAAGTTTTCCAACTCTTGCACAGACGACATTGTCCCACTCGGTCGGATCACCAGCGATTGGCCGTTGACCATCACTTCTCCTGACTCGCGGACACTGTTTTGCTGATTTAAAATCCCCGTCACTGTGCTCATATCCAAATTCAACGCTGCAAGTCGATCTAAGGATATTTCGACAAATAATTGCTCTTGTTGATCGCCAGCAATAGACACTTTGCCCACCCCATCGATCAATTCCAACTCGCGACGCAGATAATCGGCATACCGTTTAAGCTCTACAGAATCGTAGCCATCTCCAGTCAACATCAGCATGATTCCGTATACGTCACCAAAATCATCTATGATTTGGATAGAGCTGACACCAGACGGAAGGCTTGGTTTTAGATCGTTGATTTTTCGACGCATTTCATCCCAGATCTGGGGCAATTTGTCCGGACCGTAGATCATTTTCATGCTAACGGTGATCTGCGACATCCCGTTCGACGACGTCGAGGTAATGTTGTCAATGTACGGTAGCTTGCGGATCTCTTGCTCCAGTGGGTAGGTCAACTCTTCTTCGACTTCCTGTGGTTTTGCTCCCGGATAGGATGAGATGATCATCGCATCTTTGATAGTAAACGCCGGGTCTTCCAAACGTCCCAATCCATTGAAGGCAAAAATGCCGCCAATCGCCAGAATGACCAGGAGCAGCCAACTGATCACTTTGTTCTTAATCGAGTATTCAGCGATGTTCACTTCGGCTCTCCCGTTATTTGCATACCATCACGCAGCTTTCTTAAGTTGGAATTAACGAGGGTATCTCCTTGCACAATTCCCTGATGCACGATCGCCCCGTCAGCGGTCACTTGGTCCACAGTGACCGCGACGCGCTCTGCCAGCCCTTGGTTGAGCTTCCAAACATAGAAATGCCGGTGGTCGGGGGCTGAGTCGATGGCCGTCATCGGCAATGGGTAGCCTTCCGCCACACCAATACCGGCTTTGACCATATCGACACTGACCTTGACGCTGGTTCCCGGAAGAACACGTGGTTCAACCTGAGGCATTTTGAGCCAGAACTGGTAAGTTTTCGTCTCAGGGCTCAGCTCACTGGTGTGCTCAAGGTAGGTCAGTGGATAATTCTGGCCGTGGCCTGCAAAGCTGGCGATGGGCTGATACGTTGAGTTGTCCAACAGAGGCTCTAAACGAGACAGCACCGAATCGGACACGTCTAACTGCACGTAGACATCTGTAGATCGATAAACACTCAAAACCGTTTCACCAGCGGCGGCGCGTTCAAAGTCTTGCTTAGGGACCTCTGAAACGATGCCGTCATACGGTGCTTTTAATTGCGTGTAAGACAACCGGGCAGCAGCAAGACGATAATTGGCTTGCGCCAGTTTGTAGTTGGCGTTTAACTCATCGTATTCTGATGTCGAAATCATGCCACTTTACGCAATTCCTGACCTCGGTTTAACTGGCGTGAAGCCAAGTTCAACTTTGCTTTAGCATCGGCCACACTTTGTTTTACTTTGGCGTCATCTAATATCGCCAGTACCTGACCTTTAGTGACGGCGTCACCTTCTTGTACGGCCACTTTTTTAATTTCGCCCTGTAAGCGAAAAGCCAGTGGGGTCAGCTCTGGAGCCACCACCTGACCATTAAAGACACGAAATTGGGTTGCAACAGGCGCAGTGACTTCAAGGGTATCCACCACCATAGGTGGCTTTGGTCGGTGTTCAGTGGCTGGGGTGCATCCCTGAGCAATTAGCCCGGCCAAGGCAATCGCGGAATAAGTTTTTATCTGCATCAGATACCGCCTTCTTTTGTCCACGCTTTAACACGCTGCCCCTGACTTAACCCCTGGGCGCCCGCTTCTACCACCAGATCCCCTTGTTGCAAGCCAGCAACCACATAACCATCGTCATTGATAGTGACGCTGGTTTTCTGCACAGTCTGATCCGATTCGTTAAACGTCCAGACAACCCCTTTGCCAGTACTTTTCTCAACCCAGGCGGGCTCTGCGATACGATAATTCGGCACAGAGCCCTCACTTTGGAGGTTGACCTGTCCCGTCATGTCAGGCAACAGAGCTAAGGTTTTGGGAGTGCGGATGGTGACTCGAGCGGTATAGCTATTGGTGTCTGGATTAGGACGCGTTGATATCTCTTTGAACTGCGCCGGTATCGAAAGATCACGTTGGCTGTCCATTGTGACAGACAACGGTGAACTGGCGATGCCATCAATACCGTACTTTTCGACGTAACTTACCGGAATAGTAAAAATGACGTCCATCACCTGATGGTTTAACAAATTCATCACCGGCTGCTTCGCGTCAACGACCTGGTTGGATTCCACCATCGTCAGCGACACAACTCCGTCGAATGGCGCAGTCATGCGCGTATATTCCAAATCGGTTTTTGCTTGCTCTAAGGACACCTTCGCGGCTTTGAAATAGGTTTCCGTTTGATCGAAGCTGTCAGTGCTAATCAGTTTTCGTTCCACTAATTGTCTGGCGCGCTGATACTGTGTTCTTGCTAAATCGTATTCAGCCTGGCGTGCATCCAGTGCTAACTGAAAGTCTGTCGGATCCAGATATGCCAATACGTCTCCCTTACGGACTTTACTCCCCATGTGCACAGGCATGGCAGCGATCTCGCCCGCCACCTGAAAAGAGAGTGCAGCCCTGTCAGTGGCATCAACTTTGGCAATAAAGTGTTCTGTATGGCTATGACTCAGATCTGGCACCGCACTGAGCTTGACAGGCGTCACTACCATCGGTACTTCTTCGGATACCGCATTGTCACAGCCTGCCAAAATAAGTGTGAGGCTCATGGACAGAACCAGTGAACTCTGTTTGATGGATTGATAGTTTTTGTGCATTTGTCGCATCTCATCTTATTGTACATCTGTACAATTAATTACTACACAGTTGTGCAGTATATTGACAAACTGTTTCAGATCAACTTTTTTATTTACCAGATGGATAATAATTTCGAAGTGAAAAAAACCTGAAGATCTGGTAAAAGGGTGCGGTAAACACTGGCGATTAAGAGCAATGAGCGAGAGAAAACAAGGGCGTAGAAGCGCACAAGATGCGGAAAAGACCAAATGCGAAATTTTGCGGGTAGCCTCAGAGCTGTTTTGCGAACTGGGTTATGAACGCGTTTCGTTACGTAACATCAGCGAAAAAGCAGGAGTATCACACAGCTTAATCCGCCATCATTTTGGTAGTAAAGAGAAGATCTGGCACAGTATCAGCGATAACCTCCACGAGTTTATCGAGCAGTACATGCGGGTGATATATCAAAATATTGCGCCCGAGCGGCCAGCTAATGTGAAGCTGTATATCTTCTCCACTCGATTACTGGCCTACATGCTGATATTCAAGCAGCCAATACAGCTGATTGCCGATGCCGTTCGCCAGGAAGACGCCTTGTTTGATTACTTTATCGATTCGGCAGGTGAGGTGGAATCATTCGTCAACTCACTCGCTGACGAATACAACCGCGATTTCCCGCAAACGCCGGTCAGAGTGTGGGAACTCAAATGGCAGATGATACTTTACGCACACGGAGCCGCGTCGCTAACGCCATTTTTGAAAGAAACCTGGTCTGATGAAACAGCCGATATGGACAAGTGCTTGCTCAAGCACTGGTTTTTGTATGAAGAAACGATCGCATTCAGGTTAAACGTTGATAATCAAGATCGTTTAACTCCAAGCAGTGTTGAAGAGTTACTGTACGACTTCCCCTGCTGCGCAGAGTAAAACTGTCAATAAAGAAGAGAGGCTGATGCCTCTCTTCTTTTGTTAATCAGTTCGGGACAATGACTTTCCCATCTTTCACCGGGAAAGTATTTCCGGTCGGCTTATTCGCCATACGTACCGTCGTTGATGCACCATCAAACTCGTACGTGACATTGTAACCGATCACTTTGGTGGATGTCGTGTATTCAGTGTGGCACTGTTTCTGAGTCGTGGTGACCACATCATTCGCCTGCACATTTTCCTGAATCGTACGTCCAGCCAGGGCCCCTGCAATCGTGCCAGCGGCCGTTGCAATTACTTTACCTGAACCACCACCGATCTGGTTACCCAATGCCGCTCCAGCGGCTGCACCACCAATGGTACCAATAAGTTTGCCTTCATCTTTGGGTTGAACGGGTTGAGTCACGGCCACATCGACACACACCTGATGCGGTGTTTTCACCTCTTTTGTTGCGGTGTCGACCATAGTAATCTTGGCCACAGTCGGCGTCGAAGGGGTGGCTTCGGCTGATTCAGATTTATCCTTGCATGCTGACAAAACCGTAACTGCCGCAACAGCCAGAGCGAGAGTCTGTAGTTTCATGGTTAGTTCCTGTTGTTCCAATCGTGAGCTGATCATAATGTCGTTCACTCAAGCTACATCAGGATAGACCAAGCTTTCTGTCATTCTGTGGTCAGATTCTTCATACAAAAATGACCTGATTTCTATCTAATGGAATCAAACCAGCGCCACGATTGAGTCAGTACATTCGTGTAGCCCTCACTCGGCGCCTCCATAGGATCAGGGGTGCTTCAGTCGCTTTTTGTAATGAATTTAAACCAGAAAGAGAGAAGCTGTATGTTATGTGATGATTCAGATCGTACAAGCGCTCCTACGCCCTACACTGAACAAAAAGGATAGATTTTGTTGTTTACCAGTAAGCCTGATACGAAAAAAGCAGCCATAAGGCTGCTTTTCGAAAACTTGGAGCGGGCAGCGGGAATCGAACCCGCATCATCAGCTTGGAAGGCTGAGGTAATAGCCATTATACGATGCCCGCGCATCGCGTTGATGGGTTTAATATGCCACAATTCTCTGAAAAGAAAACCTTTTTTTTCTCTTTTCAATTCAAGTGAGCATGGAATAATCAAACTAGGCCGAGTAAGCCACATCATCGCTGTCAATTTGAGCAAATCGTTTTATGACAGCCTGGTCTTTACCCGAGTGTTTAGCCTGATACATCAGCTTATCGGCATCAGTTAACGTGATTTTCTGATTGGCTTTTAGATAATACGCGCACCCGAGACTTACCGTGACGTTGTCATCTAAAATGCTTGATATCGTCCGCTCTCTCACACTCTGGCAAATCTGATTCGCTATCTGAGTCGCATGCTCAAACGTTGTATTATCAAAGACCACTGCAAACTCTTCCCCACCGATGCGGCCAACCACTTTATCCCGACCCGCCACGTAAGATACCGTTTGGGCGACTTCACGAATGACTATATCGCCAACACTGTGACCAAAGCGGTCATTGATCGATTTGAAATCATCAATGTCAAACACCATTACGGCCACCCGTCGCCCTTTACTTACACACATATCAAATTGAGTCATAAAATGGCGCCGATTACACAATCCCGTTAATGCATCGGTTTGCGACAAAATCATCAGTTCTTGATTAGCTTGTTTCAATTGTCGGGTACGGAGTTTGACCGTCATGATCAACGCGACAATAAACGCAACCATTGCAATCACAGTGATCGCGCCAATGATTGGCCACAAGTAGTCGGGATACACCGTTTTGATGTACATCCAACGATTCATAATCCGCGCTTTTTCTTCTTGAGGAATGTTTTCTATGCCGGTCATGATTGTGCTGAGATTGCGGCTCTTTCCCTGAGGTACAGCCGGCCTCAACTCGCCCGAATACAGATGACGAACACCAACAAAACTGGCTGGATTTGTCGAAGAGTAAAGATAGAAATTAGCAACCTGTAGATCAGCAATAAACGCCTGAATATCACCACTAAACGCTGCTTTTAGCATAATTTCGTTATTGTCAAAGCGAAGCAACGGCAGATTGGGGTACTGCCGCATAGCAAACTCTTCTTCGTAACCACCCCGTACCACACCGACTGGGTAAGTGTGCTTTCCTTCTAGGAATAGATTGACGTCAGTGCCCATCAAGCGGTCACTAAGATACAGTTGCGTTTCTATGGTAAAAATGGGCGCAGCGTAATCCAGAAAATGATCGCGTTTAGCAGACCAAAGCAACCCGCCGTGAACATCCGCCTTCCCACTCTTCATCGCTTCCAGTGACTGATTCCAGTCGACCAGATAAAATTCAACACGGACATTATTCGCTTTGCCATACGCACTCCAGAGGTCAATCAGGATCCCGGCAGGTTCTCCGTTTTCGTTCAGATAAGCGAAGGGTTTCCAGGCTTTTGAGTTGGCGACAATCAGTGTATTTTGATCATCAACTTCTGCAGATACCGTTCTGGTCAGAAACAGAACGACACATCCTAACAACAATAACAGACGCAATTTCACTCCGGTTTTTCATATGCTGAACACTCGATTCTGCACGTTTGCTCACCCAGTTATTCTTTGAGACTTCTATATAGGTCAATAGATTTTAATTCACCCAATAAATAGACAGCTTTTCGAGCTCGATCTCGTTTTACTGACATTTAGATCACTTAATGATCGCGCTGTCACTGATATTCTTCATTTATATTGAAATGTTTGATCAACAACGCACTTCTGCATGGAATCTCAGCCATAAAAAAACTCCCGTTTGGGAGGTTTTTCCAATTGATGAATTATATAGATGCCGCTTCAACGTAGTGTTGGAGATCCTGATCAGAGACCGTCGTAATATATTGATCATTCAGGTAAAACGCCACGCTATCTGAACCTTTCTCGCCACGCAGGGTCTTGTGAGTACCATCGAGGTAAGTCAATTCCATTTCTAGCGTGTTTTCATCGATTTCTGTCATCGTTGCCTGTTCAATCTGGCTGTTGTTGGTTTGCAACGGAACCGTGGTTAACGATTTATCCAACTTACTGTTCACTTTAAGCAATGCATCCGCTGGCGTATCCACAACTGCCGGCGACTTACCGGAAATCGGATTCGTGCCAGTCCAGAATTCAACTGCATTAAAAATAAATAAATCTGCAATAGAAGCGATACCATAAACCGGGGACAGCAAAATAAACAGCCCTTCCCGTCCGTAACGGTTATCTACCGCTTTTAAGTTAAATTTAGTCACCATACCCGTTGTGGCCATTTGGCCCATACATCCGGTCAGTGTCGAGACGCCAAGAGCTGAAATGATGGCGATCTTAATTGCGTTCTTTTTCATTGGTTCCACTACGTTGCGATGAGAAGTGCGCGAATAGTAAAGTCACAAAGGGTCAAATCAAAGGCCACAAAATTACTATTGACAATATCCTGACGATACGTGAAATGAACTTAATCTTTATTTATCATTATTTTATATTACATATTTTTATAAATATTGTAGAAACCATAGCAAGTCCACTGTCTCATCCCCATCGCTTTCATTTCTCATCATTTCACCCACCGAAACGAAACAAATTAATAACATTTACTTAATCAAAATAACAACCAATGAGAAAGTTATCATTTAACCCAAAAAGAGATTCCAATCACATTTGGATTGGTTATAATCCGCGCTCTTTGCGCTATCTGTTGATATTTGCAAACTTATTTTGAAGAAATAGCACCATTACCATTCACCTACCTGCATTTAGCAGGGACAACCGAGTAAGAAAATGAGCAAGATTGATAAAGCCATGCGGATTCTGCTGGCTGGTTTCTGTATCAACCTTTGTCTTGGCATTCTTTATGCCTGGAGTGTATTTAACAAAGCCCTAGTGACTGATTTTGGCTGGAGTGCCGCAGACGCTTCTTCCCCTTATGCGATTGCAACCATCACATTCTCTGTTTGTCTTTTGATCGCAGGTATTCTTCAGGATCGGATGGGGCCACGTAAAATCCTTATTCTGGGTACGACGTTAACTGGCCTGGGTATGATCGCTTCCGGCTTCGCGTCATCCGTTTTGATGCTCAACCTGACATTCGGTGTCATGACTGGTGCGGGTATCGGTTTTGGTTATGCATGTCTGTCACCTTCCGCAATGAAGTGGTTCCACAGTTCTAAAAAGGGTCTGGTCAACGGTCTGATTGCCGCAGGCTTCGGTCTGGCTGCGATTTATCTGGCGCCTCTGACGTCCATGTTGATCAGTGATCTGGGGATCAACACCAGCTTCATGATTCTTGGTGTGGGTGTTTTGGTGATCGCAGTTCCACTGGCGTGCACCATCAACAACCCACCGACAGGCTACGTACCCACAGAACCAAAGCTGAAAGCAGGTCAAACCGCGAAAGCAGTGAAAACCTCTTTGGACTTGAGCTGGAAATCCATGCTGAAAACGCCACAATTTTACTCGTTGTGGATCATGTATGCGTTTGCTGCCTCAGTTGGCCTGATGATCATTGGTAACATCACTAATATTGCAAGTGTTCAGGCGAGCCTGCCAAACGCTGTATATCTGGCCTCTATTCTGGCGATCTTTAACTCCGGTGGCCGGGTTGCCGCAGGTATTCTGTCAGATAAAATTGGCGGCGTGCGCACCTTACTGCTGGCCTTTGTACTCCAAGGCATCAATATGGTGCTGTTCGCAACGTTTAACTCCGAACTCACGCTGATCATCGGTACTGCGATTGCAGCCATCGGTTACGGCACCCTGCTCGCCGTGTTCCCATCGATTACTGCGGAATACTATGGTTTGAAAAACTACGGCACGAACTACGGCGTTTTGTATACATCATGGGGTATTGGTGGCGCCATCGGAGCAGCAGTTGTCGGCTACTCAATGGCCCACGGTGGAGGATACACCTTGGCTTACACTATCTCAGCAGTGATGATGGGCGTATGTATTGCTCTGGCACTGATCACCAAGCCCGTCACGGATGAGAAAGCGGCACAACTTCAATCCGCCGACGCATAATCGATTGAATTAGAATCAAAAAGGCTTAACCTTAGAGTTAAGCCTTTTTTGTTTATGCGTTTTATGCCAACACTGCCCGAACTCAAACCTGACTATTATCGCGATAACTTTCTGAAGCTGACCCATCACGCCAGATATTGGTATGGCGATCTACTTCATTCCCACGAGCACGCTTGGTTAACCAGCTTTGATGCACTCTCAGCACCGGCACAGTGCTTACTCGTGCGTATGCTGGCACGCAAAGGTCGTTGGTTTCGGACGGACAAACTGAATTACAGCGAAATACCTGACATAACCGTCAGCCTGTTTGAGTTAGCTGGCGATCAATTTATTGCGCTCCCCGAACAGGTTGAGTTAAAAACGCTCGCGGAACAGCTGCTAACCAAACCCGAAATTCTCGCACTCTGGCCAAACACCAATCGACAACGTCGTAAAGAGCAGCTTGTTGCCTCATTACCCGACTCAACACAAATTCACACCGAGGCTTTGGCTTTTCAACCCATTGAGTTGCAACACGCCAATATCATCAGGCTGCTACTGGTACTGTTTTTTGCCAATACTCATCAAGATCTGAGTCAGTTTGTGCTCGACGATTTGGGGGTACACCGTTTTGAAGCCTACCAGCTCAGCAAAGAACGCCGTTTTTTTACCGACCGAGAACAGATTGACCAATTATTGCTGCTGAGTGAACTCGCTGACGCTTATTGGTTGTGTGACCGCAAAAACATCCACCAGCTCAAAGAGTTGTTATCTGCCCTACCGCCCAAGAGTGAACACCCATATATTCAAAGAAAGCAGGAGCATTTAATCAACGACATCGCGCGCGATCTTGAACGCCAGGGAGATTGGGAAAGTGCACTGCACTGGTTCAAAACAACCCGTTTACCACCCAGTCGTGAACGCCGGGCGCGCATCTATGACAAACAGAGCCAGCTGAACCTACTTAGTGACACCGTCACGGAAATGTATCATCGCCCGCTCGATAGAGCCGAGTTTGAAGTCGCGGAAAAACTCAGCGCGTTATTAAAGCGACGACAAGGCAACAAAGTTCCTCGCCCCGTCAAGCCAAACTGCGATGAAATCCATTTAAATCTGCAATTAGATCAGCGTGTCGAACTGGCCTGTCTAGACCACTTTCAACGTGAGGGCTGGCGCGTGTACTACAGCGAAAATACCCTTTTAAATGGGTTGTTCGGGCTCGCGTTCTGGAGTGTGATATTTGCCCCCGTCGAAGGAGCTTTCATCAATGCGTATCAGTATCGCCCGCTGGATTTGTATCACGATGATTTCTACGCCAAACGCGAACAACAAATTGAAGCCGTCTTTTCACAAGTCGAGTTGCAAGGGCTCAACTGGATAAATGAGGTATATCAGGCCAAATTTGGTATCAACAACCCTTTTGTACACTGGAATAGTCTGACATCACAGTTGTTGCAAGAAGCAATCGAAGCCATACCGAGCGAAACCGTGAGCGCCCTTTTTCGAATCCAACTCAGTGATCTGAAACTCTATCGCAATGGCATGCCAGATCTCATTGCTTTCAAAGATGGCCACTACCGCTGGATCGAGGTCAAAGGCCCTGGGGATAAACTTCAGGATAATCAGTGGCGCTGGATTAAGCACTACCAGGCGCTCAATATTCCCTTCAGCGTCTGTTACGTCAATCACTAAAAAGCGGAGCATAAGTAAGCTCCGCTTTTCGTTACAGCAAACCGGTGATCGCAACCCCGACACCTACACGTTGCTGGTTTTGGTTATAATCGATCAAACTTGCGCCGTAACCGGTCGAATATTGCGCATAACCGCGGACTTTACCCCAAATGGGAAACGTTACACCCAGTTGTGCGAAACCTTTGTGCGTCGCAAAGTTTTCACGACCGAGGAAAGTGAACTCATATTCGTCCCACTTGTAAGCACTGGTGAGTTCAAAATGCCCCATATAATCTTCGATATCCGGGTTATCGTCACCGTCCGGATCATCCGGTGAATCTTTACTGTCTTCAGGTATCCGCCACCAAGGCTGTAACGCAATCGCAAAATTATCTTTTGAGAAAGTCAGGTTCGTATAGATACGGTTCCAACTGCGCGACAGATCCTGGCGCTGGCCATTGGATTCATGCTCAATACCAAAGCCTAGCCAGGTTTTGCCCCCCATCGGCGACCAGGCTGTCGGGGTGAAGTAAAACAGTTCCGGGCGATAATTGGTTTCACGAAATGGGCGTGAAATATCCTGTGCATAGACCTGCCAGAAAGACTTTAAGGTCATACCAAAGAACAAACCATCGCCGTCGAATAATAGATCTTCATAGTTCAATGGCACCTTAAAGCTGATCTGAAATTCCGCTTCAGCATGACGTAAATCATCTGCCCAGTCGGTTTCGGCATAGGCATCTTTATTGATTCGGTCACTATAGGTCACAGGCAGAATGTAGTTCATTCTGTGTGCTGTCATCACAAACGGTTCAAACGCCGTTTTACGCTCAGACTCAACGCGCTTGGTGACCACACTCTCCTGCTCTTCCTCTTGCAACGGTGCTTCAGCTTCAGGTTCAGATTGCACGTCCACCACTTGTTGCAGTTGGCACTGATTGCGTACATCCTCAATTTTGGTGCTGCCGTCTTTGGTTTTTAATGCATCCAGTAAACAGAGGTCATAAGCACTCATCGCTTCAGCTCCTGCCATAGGCGAGGCTAGCAGGCCTAGCATCATCACGCCCGGAATTTTCACTTCCATCGGAAATCCTTATTCGGCTAAACAGGTTAAACGCGCTCAATTCTAATAGAAAACAGCGTTCATGATAGTTACAAAGATGTAAAAGTCGTGTCAATATCAGTTATCGGACACAGTTTGCTTATCATTTAACCGAATCTCTGTAAATTTCTGACGTTAGATCTGCATCCGATATAACGTATACTTACCCCTCACACTCAGAAATTGGTAAGCGAATGAAATATCGTCACATTTTGATTGCTCTTCTGGTCGTCGTTTTTTCCGGATGTGCGACATACGCTGGCTTTAACTATGATCAGCTGTTTGGTGAATCAACGGTGCGCGAACGCACAGCACCGCAACACTCAGTTCAGGTCGATTACTTTCTCAACGAAGTGAAACCGGTTATAGATAATCGCTGCGTTGTTTGTCACGCCTGTTACGATGCCCCTTGTCAGTTAAAGATGTCATCGGTGGAGGGCATTGACCGTGGCGGCAGCAAAGAGCAGGTTTATCAGGGCACTCGCCTGATCGCTTCGAAACCTACCCGGTTGTTTGAAGATGCTCAAACGACACAAGAATGGCGCGACTTCGGCTTTCATCCTGTGCTCAATGAACGCGACCAAACCACGGAAGCCAACCTTCAGGCCGGGCTCATTGCCCGCCTGTTAATGCAAAAGAAAAATCATCCCCTGCCAGCACAAACTCAGTTAGAAGGATTCGATTTTTCTATTGACCGCGATCAGATCTGCCCCACGATTGAAGAATACGAGCAGTATCAGAACGATTATCCGACCTGGGGAATGCCTTATGGCATGCCAAACCTCACCGACGCAGAATACGCGACATTGATGACCTGGCTTCAAAATGGAGCAGTAATGAATCAACCGTTGCCCTTGAATGACGCTGAATCAAGTCTGGTTGAGCAGTACGAAGCCTTGTTCAACAAAAGCTCGCGTAAAAACCAATTGGCAGCACGTTATATCTACGAACACCTATTTTTGTCACACCTCTACTTTTCACAACTTGAAGGTGAGCCTCGCTTTTTCAGTCTGGTGCGCTCGGCGACTCCACCAGGTGAGCCAGTACAACGCATAGCAACACGCCGCCCCTACGATGATCCAGGTGTCGAGCGAGTGTATTACCGCCTTATCCCAGTACAAAGTACGATCGTTGATAAAACCCACATGCCTTACGCTCTGAACAATAAACGTATTCAGGACTGGAAGCGCTGGTTTATCGATGCGGATTATCAGGTTGCAACCCTGCCGAGTTATCAGCCGGAAGTCGCCGCGAATCCGATGACTGCATTTATCGATCTGCCGGTCAAAGCACGCTTTAAGTTCATGCTTGATAATGCTCAGAACACCATCATGGCCTACATCAAAGGGCCGGTATGCCGGGGACAACTGGCACTGAACGTTATTAACGATCGCTTTTGGGTGTTCTTCCTCGATCCGGACAAAGCCGACATGCCGGAGGTTAATAACTTCTACCGTTCTCAGGCTGACAACCTCAAGCTTCCGGGCGAGCTCGAAAGCAATACGCTTCCGGTCGTAAACTGGGTGAAGTTCTCACGCCAGCAAGCACGTTATCTGGAAGCCAAATCGGAATTCATCAATAAAACGTTCAAAAATGGTGAGCATCTCAATACCGACCTGATCTGGACAGGTAATGACACCAACCCGAACGCTGCTTTGACGGTGTTCCGCCATTTTGATAGTGCTTCGGTGGTGCAAGGCCTGGTTGGCGAGCCACCTAAAACCGCTTGGGTGCTGGATTACGCGTTGCTTGAGCGTATCCATTACCTTCTTGTGGCGGGTTTTGACGTCTACGGCAACTTTGGCCACCAACTGATGACCCGCATGTTCATGGACTTTCTGCGCCTTGAAGGCGAAAGTAACTTCGTTGCACTGCTGCCACGAAATGTACGTCATGAGGAACAAGCCAGCTGGTATCAGGACAAGAGCCCCGAACTGAAAGATTTCCTGTTGCGAAATGTTAAGCCGTTCGATCAGCCTTCACACGTCCCCTATCAGACGACACAATACAAGAAGGAGTTGTATGATATCCTCAAAACGAAGCTTTCCCCCGTTTTGAGCAATCGCTACAAGATCGAGCAAACAGGTCTCAACGAGGAAAACGAAACATTACTGCGCTCTGTCGGGAACATTAGTGGTGAAGGGCTGATGTATGTGCCACAAATCGTGATGCTGATGATCGAAACTCAACAAGGCCAGGATCAATTGTTCACGTTGATACACAACAATGCCCACACCAATATCTCAAGTTTGTTTGACGAAGATAATAACCGTGACCCGAAAAATGATGATCTCACTTTAGTCCGTGGAGTGATCGGCAGCTATCCCGCTGCGTATCTATCTGTCAAAGAAAATCAGGTTCCCCAGTTGGTGGATATGCTGAAAAATATTCAGTCTGAGCAAGACTACGTTAAGTTGTTGGATACATTTGCGATTCGTCGAAGCTCACCTGAATTCTGGCCATTCAGCGATCGTGTTCACACCTGGTATAAGGCAAATCAGCCTATCGAATCTGGTTTACTTGACTACAATAGATTTGAGAATAGGTAGAAACGTACAACCAAGTGAACAGTGGACACTAGGAGGTGCAAGATGAGGATTCGAGATCGTATTGAAGCACTCGAGCAACAAATCTACGTCGCCTGTTCAGAAGGTGACTTTGATACCGTGAACATGCTTGAGAACCAGCTCGAAGCGCTCAGAGGCAAAGTTGAACATCCGTTCGACGACGACCCTTACGCACTCGAGGGCAAAACCTTTCTTGACGACGAGTGGTAAGCCGTTCATGGGTCCTGACTAAAAGCCATTCACCTCCTTCGGGAGGTGAATGTTTTTGTGACCAAAACTGCTCACTTTTCACCAAAGCAAATTCCACAGCTATTTCGCCGTCTTTCCGCTACAATTCACTCTGCTAATTTTTTCGCTTTACCAAGTTATCGGTACCGATATCATTGCAACGCAACCGTTTGCCCCACTTCTTATTATGCCATTAAGAGGACTTTATGCTGCCAGACATAGAGATCTGTCGCTCTGCCGAGCTACAACCCATTGATACCATTGCCGCGAAAGCCGGCTTAACTACCGATGAATACCAGTCTCAGGGAAAGTACAAAGCCAAAGTCTCCCTTGTCAGTCTCAAGCGACTGCAAAACAACTCTCCTGGCAAACTGATATTGGTCACGGCCATTTCACCTACCCCGCTTGGAGAGGGTAAAACCGTTACCACTATTGGTCTGGCACAAGGACTGGCGAAATTGAACCGTTCAGTGATGGCTTGTATTCGACAACCCTCTATGGGGCCTGTATTTGGCGTGAAAGGCGGCGCTGCCGGCGGGGGTTATTCTCAGGTCGCGCCAATGGAAGAACTTAACCTGCACCTGACCGGCGATATTCACGCCGTGACCGTTGCGCATAATCTGGCGTCGGCGGCGATTGATGCACGAATTTTTCATGAGCAACGTGAGGGGTATGACGCGTTTGAGGCCCGGACTGGATTACGTGCTTTGCGTATCGATCCGGATCAGGTCGTGTGGAAACGGGTCATGGATCACAATGATCGCGCGCTCAGAATGGTTGTCGTCGGACGCAATGAACCAGGCAAGCACGTCAACGGGTTTGAACGCGAAGACGGTTTCGATATTTCAGCCGCTTCTGAGCTGATGGCAATTCTGGCACTGGCGGCCAATTTAAGCGATTTGCGTCAACGCATTGGCCGCATCGTGCTCGCCTATGATCTGGATGGTCAACCAGTCACCACTGAAGACCTTCAGGTTGCCGGTGCCATGGCGGTGACGATGAAAGATGCGATTGAACCCACACTCATGCAAACCTTGGAAGGCGTGCCTACTCTGGTTCATGCCGGTCCTTTCGCCAATATTGCGCACGGAAACTCTTCCATCATTGCCGATGACATCGCTACCCGGCTGGCAGAATTTACTGTCACCGAAGGTGGCTTTGGTTCGGACATGGGGTTTGAGAAAGCATGCAACATCAAAGCGCAAGTTTCCGGTAAAGCGCCAGACTGCGCGGTAATTGTCGCCACGTTACGTGGCCTAAAAGCCAATTCAGGACATTATGATTTGCGTCCAGGACAAGCGATTCCCGATCGCCTGTTCGATGAAGACAGCGCCGCCCTCCAAGCTGGCTTTGAGAACTTGAAATGGCACATTAATAACGTTAACAAATATGGCATTCCCGCTGTCGTTGCCATTAACCGGTTCCCACAAGACTCGGAGTCCGAACTGAGGCAACTGGCTGAGTGGGTCGAAGCTTTGCCAAATAACGTTCAGGTAGCCGTGAGTGAAGGCTTTACACAGGGAGGTAATGGAACCCGCGAACTGGCAGAGAAAGTTGTTCATCAATGCGCGCATCCTGGCGAGTTTTCGCCACTCTATCGCATGTCAGATTGCCTGGAAGCGAAACTGATGGCGGTAGCGGAGGTCGGGTATGGCGCCCGTCACGTCGACTTAAGTGAGCGTGCTCAGCAACAACTAGCCCGCTATAAACAACTAGGGTACGACCACCTTGCTGTTTGTATGGCCAAAACGCCTCTGTCTATCACTACCGACAGCAGTATCAAAGGCGCTCCGCATGGCTTTGATGTCCCGGTCAGGGAGCTAAAATTGTGTGCCGGCGCAGGGTTCATCTACGCACTGTGCGGCAACGTTATGACCATGCCAGGCCTACCAGATAAACCCGCGTTCATGCAGCTTGATCTGGATGGCAACGGCAATATTATCGGTTTGAACTAATTTCATATTCGCAACTCAACAGGCGGGGCTCTCCCGCCTTTTTGATCTTCCCTGCTCGGAATGCCATACCTAATTTCATTGGTTGTGTAAGTTTTTCTGCATTGCGCCGTTCTACTTATTCATATCAAGCAACCCATTGAACGAGATTAGTATGAAAATAAAGTCAAAGTTTTTGTTAGGGATAGGAGCAACACTGCTAGTGATTGCTTCACTGTTGACTCACGCCGATGACAAAGCCTCAACCGCGAAAAGTCCTTCTGCTCAGTATGAAATCGCCACCCTTGCCGGTGGATGTTTTTGGTGTACAGAGTCGGATCTGGAAAAACTCAACGGTGTGGTCGATGTGGTGTCAGGTTATTCAGGTGGCGATGTCGACAACCCAACATATAAACAGGTCTCTTCCGGTAAAACCGGGCACATCGAAACCGTGAATGTAACTTACGACCCTAAGGTCGTGAGCTATGAACGTGTATTGGATGAGTTTTTCCGTCACATCGATCCAACCGATGACAAAGGATCTTTTGTTGATCGTGGTCTTCAATACCGGCCAGCTATTTTCTACCGCAGCGAAGAGCAAAAACAGATTGCTCAACGTTTCATGCAGGAGATAGAACAATTAGGCGTGTTTAAAAAGCCGCTCAAAACAGAACTTATCTCGTTTACTAAATTCTGGCCAGCTGAGGATTATCATCAGGATTACTACAAACGGAATAAAATTCGTTACAACTACTACCGCTATGCGTCTGGTCGTGACCAGTATCTGGATGAGATCTTTGGTGATGACCGTAACGACCATCCGGTAACCCTGCGGGAAATGATCGACGAGAAAAAAAATCAACCGGCAGTGCGGACCTACAGCAAACCGTCAGACAAAGCAATTCGTGAGCAACTGACTGATCTGCAATACTACGTGACACAAGAAGATGGCACAGAGCGCGCGTTTCAAAATGAGTACTGGGACAACAAACAAGATGGCATTTATGTGGACGTGGTGACCGGGGAACCGCTGTTTTCTTCCAAAGACAAGTACAAATCCGGCACAGGCTGGCCAAGTTTCTCTAAACCGATAAACGAGGCTTACATTCAGTTGAAAACGGATTACAAACTGCTCTATCCACGAACCGAGGTTCGCAGCCGGTTTGGTGATTCTCATTTAGGGCACGTGTTTGATGACGGCCCTGCCCCCACTGGCCTACGCTACTGCATGAACTCTGCCGCCATGCGATTCATACCAAAAGAGCAGATGGAAAAAGAAGGCTACGGAGACTACTTATATCTCTTCGAGAGTTAACGGCTCACACCGGTTGAGCTAATACAAAAAAGCCTGTCGCTGAGACAGGCTTCTCTTTGCCGCGTGTCAATTATTTCATGATGCGGGCTTTGAACTGACGGCCTTTCATCCGCCCTTCCTGCAACTGTTTCAACGCACGCTTGGCGACCGTTTTGTCCACAGCGACATAAGACACCATCGGCATAATGTTGATCTTGCCAATCAATTTCCCTTCAATTCCCGCTTCTTTGGTCAGTGCGCCCAGAATGTCCCCTGCACGTACTTTAGCTTTTTTACCCCCCAGGATCTGGATGGTACTCATCGGCGCGTAGAATGGACGTTCAACCGGTTTTTCCGGTAGCACAGCGGCACGGATATCCATGTCCATATATTCTTCAATCCGTGCAACACGATACGCTTCTTTTTCGTTGTAGAAACTGAATGCCTTACCTTTCGCACCGGCCCGTCCGGTACGGCCAATCCGGTGCACGTGCACTTCAGGATCGCGCGACAGTTCGAAGTTAAACACGGCATCCAGATTATCAACGTCAAGGCCACGTGCTGCCACATCCGTCGCAACCAGAATCGAGATACTCTTGTTCGCAAACATGGTCAGTGCCTGATCACGCTCGCGCTGCTCCATATCGCCATGCAGTTCAACCACACTAAAACCGCGATGAGACAGTTCGTCGGTCACATCCATGACCTCTTTCTTGGTGTTACAAAACACCACTGACGACTCGGGTTTGTGGTGCAACAGTAGTGCTTCCAACGCATCATCACGCGCCTGCTCGCTCTCCATTGAGAAAAACTGTTGATGAATCGTCTGTGTATCGTGGGTCGACGCAACTTTCATCAACTCCGGGTTTTGCATAATGCGTCCGGCAATGGATTCAATCTGAGGTGGGAATGTCGCACTGAACAGCAAGGTCTGACGTTGTACTGGTGCAGCGTCAATCACTGCGTCCAGCGCTTCCTGAAAGCCCATTTCCAACATGCGGTCGGCTTCATCCAGCACCAACGTATTCAGCTCATCCAGATTAATTCGTCCTTTTTCGAGATGATCAAGAATGCGACCCGGAGTCCCCACAAGAATATGAGCGCCATGCTCTAATGAGCCGATCTGCGGCCCCATCGGCATACCACCACACAAGGTCAGCACTTTGATGTTGTGAATGCCACGCGCCAGAGTTCGGATCTCTTTGGCAACCTGATCCGCCAGCTCACGCGTCGGACACAGTACCAGTGACTGCACGCGAAAACGCTTCACGTTCAAATTACTCAGCACGCCCAGTGCAAACGTCGCCGTTTTACCTGAGCCGGTCTTTCCCTGACCAATCACATCTTTTCCTTGCAGAATCGCCGGCAGGCTCTGCTGTTGAATCGCGGTCATGGCGGTATAGCCGAGCGAATCCAGCGTCGTCAATAGTCCGGGCTTTAGCGGGAGTGTGTTAAACGGAACAGTCACAGTCGTGTCCTTAATCAGGGAAAAAGTAAAGGGGCGTATTATGCCGATTTGCCGGCAAGATGAAAGAAAAACCGCCTCGTTAATGAGGCGGTTTGTTCGGAATTTTATGTTTAGCGTAAACCGTGCAAGAACTCATGTCGCGTGGCAGGGTTGGATTTGAATATTCCACCCAATGCTGTTGTCGTGGTCTCACTGGTTGCGTCCATTACGCCGCGTGACTTCACACAGTAATGAGTTGCATCGATAGTGACCGCCACATCGTCAGACTCCAGTAATGTTTGCAGTGCCACCAGAATCTGTTGCGTCATACGCTCTTGCACCTGAGGGCGCTGAGCAAAGAAACGGACAATACGGTTGATCTTCGATAAACCAATGATCTTGCCACGCGGAATGTACGCCACAGCTGCTTTTCCATCGATAGTCACTAGGTGATGCTCACACGTACTGGTCACCGTGATGTCTTTGACTCGCACCATCTCGCTCACGTTCATCTTGTTTTCGATGACAGTGATCTTCGGAAAGTTTTGGTAATCCAAACCAGAGAAGATCTCATCCACGTACATTTTGGCGATACGGTGAGGGGTTTCTTCCAGGCTATCATCAGTCAGATCCAACGCCAGAAGGTTCAGGATTTCGCGCATGTGATGCTCGATTTTTTCCTTTTTCTCTTCCCGGCTGATCGAATTAGGACGCATAGGCGTTTCTAAGCCACGACGTTCTAGCGCTTCTTTAACTAACTTCGCTGACTCGCTGAGACCTGACATTCAACTTCCTCTTTGATTACCCCTTTCGGATGGCTGACAAGGATACTCGTATTTTTTAATAATTACACCCATATTTTAAAGGGGGACATTCTTTATCTCTTTGGTTCTGTGATAAAGTTGAACCCGAATGAAAAGACAATAGGACGGACTCATGGGCTGTTGTGACGCTCCTGGCTTAATGCCGATCGAAGAAGCAATGGAAAAGATGCTCTCTCGCATCAAACCGATTCAAACCACCTTACACCTCCCCCTCGCGCAAGCACTGGGTTATGTGCTCGCCGAAGACATTCTTTCTCCGATACACGTACCGCCTTTTGATAATTCCGCGATGGACGGCTACGCGATTCGAATCGCGGACCTCAAGAACAACGACACCTTGCCATTGGCAGGAAAATCTTTCGCTGGTCAACCGTTTGAAGGTGAATGGCCGCAAAATACCTGCGTGCGCATCATGACAGGCGCCAAGATTCCATCAGGTTGTGACGCCGTCATCATGCAAGAAAACACCGAAGCAACCGAGAACGGCATTCGCTTTATGCAGGCCGACGTTCAATCACAAGCAAACATTCGCCCCACCGGGGACGATATTCGCCAAGGCGATATCGTGCTGGCTCAAGGTGTCCGCCTGACTCCGCGCGACATCCCGATGATCGCGTCTCTTGGTGTCAGTAAAGTCACGGTATACCGCAAACCCAAAGTGGCGTTTTTCTCAACCGGTGACGAACTGAAACCACTGGGCGAAACACTGGAGTCTGGCCAGATTTACGACAGCAACCGTTACGGCATTAAACCTTTGATCGAGAATTTCGGATGCGAAGCGGTCGATCTCGGTATTATTCCTGACTGTCCAGAAACACTCAAAGCGACTTTTGAAAAGGCTCAGTCTCTGGCGGATGTGGTTGTTACCAGCGGCGGTGTCAGCGTTGGCGAAGCGGATTACACCAAAGATATTCTGGAGCAACTGGGGGAAATCGGTTTCTGGAAGCTGGCTATCAAGCCAGGCAAGCCGTTCGCGTTTGGCAAACTCAGTACCGCCTGGTTCTGTGGTCTGCCGGGAAATCCGGTGTCTGCGATGCTGACCATGTATGTATTGGTTCAACCTCTTTTGGCCAAACTCGGGGGTCATACTCAGTGGCAGCCACCTCAATCCATTCCGGCCATCACCAAAACCACGTTTAAAAAAGCGCCCGGCCGCACCGATTATCAGCGCGGAGTTTACCGTCTGGAGAATGGACAGTTTGTTGTCGAAACGACAGGCAACCAAAGCTCTGGCGCATTCCGCTCAATGAGCCTGGCCAACTGTTTCGTTGTTTTGGAGCGTGAGCGTGGCCGCGTTGAAGCTGGTGAAGCCGTTCAGATCCAGTTGTTCAACTCGACCTTGTACTAGTGAGGAGCCGGATTTGGAGATTTTGTCCGATCAGGAAATGTTGCGCTACAACCGCCAAATCATACTGCGTCAGTTTGATTTCGACGGTCAGGAAACGCTGAAGCAGAGTTCGGTACTGGTTCTGGGGGCCGGCGGCCTCGGCTGCGCTGCCACTCAGTACCTGGCAACCGCGGGAACCGGAAAACTGACTCTCATTGATGACGACAAGGTAGAGTTGTCCAACCTGCAACGACAGGTCTTGCACAGTGATGGCGACATCGGTCGACTTAAAGTCGATTCTGCTGCAGAGTCTCTACGCATGCTCAACCCTCACCTTACCGTAAAGACCGTTGCACAGCGTCTCGACGATAACGAACTGCGCGCTTTGATCGACCAACATGATTTGGTGCTTGACGCCAGTGACAACGTCACAACCCGTAACCAACTCAACCGCCTTTGTTATGTCAGTAAAACACCACTGGTATCCGGCGCCGCTATCCGCATGGAAGGCCAAGTCAGTGTGTTTACTTTTCAGGATCAGGCACAGCCTTGCTATCAATGCCTGAGTGCCCTATTCGGTGACACAGCATTAACCTGCGTTGAAGCCGGAGTCATGGCACCTGTGGTGGGTATTGTTGGCGCGGTTCAGGCAATGGAAGCCATCAAAGTACTGTGCGGATACGGGAAGCCACTCGAGGGCAAAATTTTAATCCTGGATGCGCTTTCGATGTCCTGGCGAGAAATGAAATTGATGAAAATGCCGGATTGCCCGATCTGCTCTCACTGAATCATAACCTGCGCGGATCTCGTTGTTCTTTGCCCCGGTCAATCCGGGGCTTTGTTTATCTGACTCTTATTACGTATTTCTATCAATGATGATCGTTTAAAACGCGATATGCCCTACACTAGCTATATGAGAGTGACCTGATTTAGCGCCGCAGATAATCCGACACACTCAGGCCACCCGGGCTAAGTTGCCACCAGCCAGGGGGATGTATGGATAAACCAATTGTCTACTTAACTGCATTGATTCTCGCTGTTTTAATTCTGATTGTTGTGCTTTCACTTGATGACCAGCACCCAACACAAGTTTCCGCTCGAATACTGGAAACGTCACAAACTCAATCATTGGACGGGATACGGAAGTATCTCACCGTACAAATGGATAACCGTTCCCCTATCGTTGTGATCATTCCGCCCAGCAGCAATTGCGAAAGCGCATCCAGAGCAAAACTCGATAAGCTGACCGATCTGTCCGGAACAAACACAACATACCGATTTATTTCATGTCACTGATCGACTATCTTGTTGTTTCCACATACGTAAAGGAGACGTTATGACCCCGCTAGTCACCCCTGAATGGTTGGAGACAAGGCTCAATCAACACAATCTGGTGATCCTCGACAGCAGCATTGAGTTTCAGATCCCCGGAGAGTTTGAAAAAGACAAAATCAATCTCATCCCGGGCACCGTCAGATTCGATTACGACAAGGTGTTCTGCGATCCAGATTCGTCACTTCCTCATATGATGCCGTCTGAGTCTCGCTTTAATCAGGAGGCCCGCAAGCTTGGAATAAATAAAGATTCGGTGATCGTTATCTACGATAACAGCGGCACATTTGCGTCCCCAAGAGCTTGGTGGATGTTTCTGGCTATGGGGCACCAGGAAGTGTATATCCTCGATGGCGGATTGACCGAATGGAAACGTGCCGGTTTACCTCTTGTTCAGCAGTACCGCATCGCCGAACATCCAGGTAATTTCTCAGGCCAGCTTAACCCAAACTACTTCGTTGATGCTGCCTGCATTCTTAATGAAATTGCCAATCTGGAGAGCTTAACCGTCGATGCTCGTGGACGAGCCCGTTTTAATGCCGAGGTTCCCGAACCCAGGCAAGGCGTTCGGGCGGGTCATATTCCAGCATCGGTTTGCTTACCTTTTGCCGAGCTGATGGACGAACACAAGATCAAATCAGTGGTTGATCTTAAGCCGTTACTTGAACGCGTTTTTGATAAGCCCCAGCAACGTTACTTCTTCAGCTGTGGTTCGGGCGTAACGGCGTGTATCGTAGCTCTGGCCGCCTATCTGTGTGGATATCAGAACCTGGCTGTCTATGACGGCTCCTGGACCGAATGGGGTCAGCGAGCCGAATTACCAATCGAATAGGAAAAGCCCCGTCATTGTGTACGGGGCTTTTTGAATACCGCGACAAACGGCGGCTAAAGCTCTTGCTAACCGCCCTCATCAAAAATGCGGCTAACTGTCGCTTGCCAGGCCGGTCATCTGTTCATCAAGGTTGAGAACTGTTAATGCGTTACTCACGCTGGTTGCAATCACGTCAATTGCCCCCGTACGCAGCGCCCCTAATAGCGCCAGCGGCTTGGTATTCTCTGCGGCAATCGCAATCACTTCAGCAATCGGTCGAAATTCATCGATCCCCAAACCAATCACTCTGTCACTCATAACGGTATCTGCAATCTGGCCGTGGATATCAAAAAAATCATAGCCGGCAAAATCGCCAACCACCCCTTGATGTAAACGTGACTGAACCACCTCTTCCGCAGTAAACCAGCCCAGATCGACCATGTAGCTGTTCTCACTCATGTCACCGATCCCCACCAACGCCATGTCAGCCTTGCGTGCCAGATCCAGCGTCTGCTTGACCGTAGCATTTTGCATGAAAGCGATCTTTTGCTCACGGTTCTCCGCGTAAGCGGGCGCATAGAGAGTTTCAGAGCTGCCGCCATATTTTTTGGCCAACTGGCGACAAATATGGTCAGCGTTAAACATGCCGCCACGTGGGTGAATGCCTCCGATACCACACACAAACTTACAGTCTCGCGGCGTGATCACACCGACATGATGGGCCACCGCAGACACGTTGCGCCCTTGCCCAACCGATACCACCATACCGTTTTGCAGATTACTGGCCAGGTAATTGGAAACCAGTCCGGCAAGTTGAGTACGCTGTTGCTCTTCGCTGGGCTGGTCTAATGCGATCAACGCACGTTTGACCCCAAAACGCTCGACCAGGCGCTGTTCGATTTTGGCGCTGAACACCGGATGGTATTTGACGGTGATCTCGACAATCCCCTCATCACGAGCCTGTTTTAACATCCGTCCGACTTTGGCACGTGAAATGGAGAATTTGCGTGAAATCTCCTCCTGCGTCGCACCATCCTGATAATACGCTACGGCAATTTCGGTCAACAGATCGGTATTTTCTACTGAAATATCCTGATTGGAACTGGTCATATCGGCTCTCACTAAAACGTATCTGTGCAGAATAACTGTCATTGAGCATCTGCTCATTGGTGTAGCATATGATACAGTGCATTTTAAATGCAACAAATGCTCATCAGAATGACAAATTCTCAGCTTACTTTTTTGGTGTTGCAATTCGACAGTAAACCTTACTCTTGCTAGGCAAACGTTTATTTGTGCCTGCACTGTAAACAGGGCAAAAAAATAGTTGATTCATGTCACCGAAAATCCCATTCATCAATTGACTTTCCGCACAGTTCAGATAAATATGAACACATCATTTACTCAGCAATCGAGCAAATGTTCAAAACAGATGCTCGGTCGCTAAACATTGACGGTTAGCTGGTCATCACATGCTGTTCTCGGTGTATGATTGATTAGCAAATACGCTTGCAAAATGTGCAAACCCGTGTTGGGTTTGTCACCCAGGAAATAGGATGATCGAGATGAGCAACAAGTTAGAACAACTTCGCAAACTAACTACTGTAGTAGCAGACACTGGTGAAATTGACGCAATTAAAAAGTATCAACCAGAAGACGCAACCACAAACCCTTCTCTGGTACTGAAAGCCGCTCAAATCGCAGAGTATGCTCCACTGATCGATCAGGCTATCGAGTACGCGAAATCGCAAAGCAGCGACAAAGCACAACAGGTTCAAGACGCTTGTGACATGCTGGCTGTGAACATCGGTAAAGAAATCCTGAAAACCATCCCTGGCCGTATTTCAACAGAAGTCGACGCTCGTTTGTCTTACGACACAGAAGGCAGCGTGGCAAAAGCTCGTCAGTTGATCAAAATGTACAACGATGCAGGCATCTCAAACGACCGCATCCTAATCAAACTGGCTTCTACCTGGGAAGGCATCCGTGCGGCTGAAGTCCTGGAAAAAGAAGGCATCAACTGTAACCTGACTCTACTGTTCTCATTTGCTCAAGCTCGTGCATGTGCAGAGGCGGGTGTATTTCTGATTTCACCATTCGTTGGTCGTATCATGGACTGGTACAAAGCAAAAGAAGGCCGTGACTTCGAACCTTCAGAAGATCCAGGCGTTCTGTCTGTTACTAAGATCTACGACTACTACAAAGCGTACGGCTACAAAACGGTCGTCATGGGTGCGAGCTTCCGTAACATCGGTGAAATCCTGGAACTGGCCGGCTGTGACCGCCTGACTATCGCTCCTGCTCTGCTTGCTGAACTGGAAGCAGCGGAAGGTGAAGTGGTTGAAAAGCTGGTTGACTCTAAAGGCGCAGAAGAGCGTCCTGCACCAATGACTCACGCTGAGTTCCTATGGGAACACAATCAAGACCCAATGGCGGTTGAGAAGTTGGCGGAAGGTATCCGTAACTTCGCAGTTGACCAGGGCAAACTGGAAGCGATGATCGAAGCGAAACTGTAATCACGCACAAATTCAAATTGGGGAAGCATAAGACTTCCCCTCTTCATTTTTATTTAAATCATTTAATACGGTAATTGTTATGGATCGTAAACATCTAGCCAATGCTATCCGTGCTCTGAGCATGGATGGTGTACAACAAGCAAACTCTGGCCACCCTGGTGCACCTATGGGTATGGCAGACATTGCTGAAGTAGTGTGGCGCTCTCACCTGAACCACAACCCAACCAATCCAGAATGGGCA
>NZ_BATJ01000006.1 GCF_000467125.1 Vibrio proteolyticus NBRC 13287
TCACTGGCGTTTAGCAAGAAGGTCACAGAAGTCACGGCGACATTCGGTGGACAAGAAGCCGCATTCACGGCGAATGCCGATGGCGATATCTGGAGCGCAGATCTGGTTGTTCCATCCATAGACTCAACGGATGCTGTAACACTGACCATTTCTAGCTTTAAGGATGACTATGGCAATCTGGGTGCTCAGAACAGCGACTACTCACTGGCATACTCACCAGAAATGGCGGTGGCAGGTCTTCCAATGCTGGTCAATGGCTCTGAGTCGGGGGCGGTGAGCATCAGTGGTACATTTAACCACGTTGTTTCTTCAGCACTGACACTGAAACTAACCGGTTTGGATAAAGATGGCGCTGCAGTAGAAACGGACGCTCTGCTGGTGAGCTACGACGACACTGCCGGCACGTGGACAAGTGCGCAGTACAATCTTGCTGAATTTGCCGATGGTTCGATTGCTTTGGTGTTTGGCGGGAATGTGACGGTGGCAAATGGCGTTACCGTGAATGCCAGCGATTTCGCACCTACGGATAAGACAGTGACATTGAATCAGCAGAAACCGGTTGTTACTGATATTGCCGTCGATACCCTGAGCAACGGTGCTCAGGGGGTGGTCACAGTGTCCTTCAGCGAGTCGGTGACCGAAGGGGCAGTAACGATTGCGGGTGTAAACACGACCTTAACGGGCTCAGGCACGGAATGGACGGCCACCACAACATCAACGTTATCACTTGCTGCCACGCAGGAAACAGTAGATGTTGAAGTGAGTGGTTTCAAAAACACCGTGGGAAATACTCTGGATGCGCATTCACAAACCGTGAATACACCGGTGACCTGGGCTTTGACACCAAATCAGGATACGCCATACAGCCAGGAAGAGGCGAAGAACATGGTGCTCAGTGGCCAAACAACGGGTCTGGCTGCCGGTACCTCGATCACTGTGGTCGCAAAACAGGCGGGCAGTACGCTTCAATCGGAAACCGCTCAGGTTCTCAGCGATGGTCAGTGGTCTGTAGCGTTTGATTTGAGTGCCAGTGATGGCGAAGTCAGTGTTCAGGCATCAGCAACACGTAATGCGCAGACTTTTGAATCAGAAACCAAAACTCTGCAATTGGATACTCAGGCGCCTTCGGTCGATGGCACCCCACAACTGACACCAGCGACACCGCTTTCTGGTGAAGCTGTGGCGGTGAAGGTGAACTTTACCAAGGCCATTACCTCTGTGGGCGCAACCACACTGGGTGGTCAGTCTGTTGTCTGGAGCACAAGCGGTGCTGCAACACAATGGACAGGCGAAGTCACATTAGGAAACATGACATCGGCTGAAGCGACCTTGATTCTGGGTCAATACCTGGATGAAGTGGGTAATACAGTCGCAGCGGGAGCCGAATACGACTTTGCAATCAAACCAACGGTCACACTGGATACCGTCACCATCACCCCAGATAACGCGAGCAATGTGACATTAACTGGCGATGCATTCGGCTTTGGTGACCTGGCTGCTGATCAAGTGACAGTGAGTTTCATCAGTAAAGAAGGAGCCACCGAGCCAGCACCACAAACTGTCGATGTGACCGGCAGCACAGGTCGCTGGACGTTAAGCAATGTCGATGTCAGTACGCTGGATGAAGGGAACTGGAGCATTGAAATTGCCGGTCAGAATAGCCAGGGTCAAAGTGCAGAAGTGGTTACGCAAGATGTTGAGTTGTCGAACAAAGCACCGATTTTAAACAATGTCACCTTTAATCCATTGCATCAGGATGCTGGCGAGTCGGTTCATGCCTCACTGGCGTTTAGCAAGAAGGTCACAGAAGTCACGGCGACATTCGGTGGACAAGAAGCCGCATTCACGGCGAATGCCGATGGCGATATCTGGAGCGCAGATCTGGTTGTTCCATCCATAGACTCAACAGATGCCGTAACACTGACCATTTCTAGCTTTAAGGATGCCTATGGCAATCTGGGTGTTCAGAGCAGTGACTACTCACTGGCATACTCACCAGAAATGGCAGTAGCAGGTCTGCCAATGCTGGTCAATGGCTCTGAGTCGGGGGCGGTGAGCATCAGTGGTACATTTAACCACGTTGTTTCTTCAGCACTGACATTGAAACTAACCGGTTTGGATAAAGATGGCGCTGCAGCAGAAACGGACGCTCTGCTGGTGAGTTACGACGACACTGCCGGCACGTGGACAAGTGCGCAGTACAATCTTGCTGAATTTGCCGATGGTTCGATTGCTTTGGTGTTTGGCGGGAATGTGACGGTGGCAAATGGCGTCACCGTGAATGCCAGCGATTTCGCACCTACGGATAAGACAGTGACATTGAATCAGCAGAAACCGGTTGTTACTGATATTGCCGTTGATACCCTGAGCAACGGTGCTCAGGGGGTGGTCACAGTCTCCTTCAGCGAGTCGGTGACCGAAGGGGCAGTAACGATTGCGGGTGTAAACACGACCTTAACGGGCTCAGGCACGGAATGGACGGCCACCACAACATCAACGTTATCACTTGCTGCCACGCAGGACACAGTAGATGTCGAGGTGAGTAGTTTCAACAACGCCGTGGGAAATACTCTGGATGCGCATTCACAAACCGTGAATACACCAGTGACCTGGGCTTTGACACCAAATCAGGATGCGCCATACAGCTTGACTGAAGCGAAGACAGTTGTGATCAGTGGTCAAACAACCGGTTTGGCGACCGACACGCTAATAACCGTTGTAGCAGAGCAGGCGGGCAGTACGCTTCAGTCGGAAACCGCTCAGGTTCTCAGTGACGGTCAGTGGTCGGTAGCGTTTGATTTGAGCGCTAACGACGGTGACGTCAGTGTTCAGGCATCGGCAGATCGCAATAGCGAGAGCTTTAGTTCAGCGGCGCTCTCTCTGGAGCTGGATACACAGGTTCCAACCCTGACTCAGGTGGAATTTAACCCAGAGCATCAAAGTGCTGGTGAAGACGTGGCGGTGACACTGACCTTTAGCGAAGTGGTCCACAGCGTGGCTGCGACACTGGGAGGAGAGGCTGTGGCGCTAAACTCCAACGATGACATCGTTTGGAGTGGTACTGTCACAATGCCGACTCAATCAGGAGATAGTGCCTCTTTGCTGGTCTCTGGGTATGAAGACAGTGCGGGCAATCTAGGCGCGGAAGATTCTAGCCATATATTGCCATATACGCCGACGATCTCTGTCAATGCTCCGGGTACATCAAATAGCAATCTTACCGTGACAGGAAGCACAACCTACTTCGAGCAGGGCAGTGCACTATCCGTCACATTGACGGATCAGCGTGACCAAACGGAAACTGCGCAAGTAACGGTCGATGAGTTTGGTGACTGGAACCTGACACAAGATATTGCGAGCTTAGATTCTGGCACGATCAAAGTGGATGTGGCCGGTACGAATCAGAAATCGGTTAGCGTGAGTGCCACTCAGGTTGAGTTGACACTGGATAAAGACGCGCCAAGCGTCCAGATCGTGGTTTACAGTCCTGAGTCACCGCAAAATGGCGATGAAGTGACGGTGACCATCACCTTTGATGAACGGGTTTCTAGCGGTGTTGCCGCGACTCTGGGAGGCGAGGTTATCGATTTTAGCAGCGTAACTGCACCTGCGACGACTTGGGAAGGGACTGTTGCGGTAAATGTTAGCGCAGTAGATGAATCACTGGATTTGGTATTGGGTAGTGGCTATCAGGATCAAGTAGGCAACGACGGCAGTCAACATGATGATGTATTCAAGATCACACCGACCATTGCGATAGAGGAACCGGTGGAAATGACCAGTTCAACCGTGATAACTGGCACGTCAACCGGTCTGGCGGAGTCAACGACAGTCACCATTACTATCACCCAAGATTCAGAAGTTTCCAATGAGTACTTAGGCACTACCACTATAGGTAGTGATGGCAGTTGGACATCAGAATCCATTGATATGGAGTCATGGTCAGTAGGCACGTACACCATAGAAGTTAAAGCGACTAACGGCCAGGCTCTGGACGCGATTGATACGCTGACGATAAGTAAGTCAACGGCGATGTTAACCACGGACAATTGGAATTATCCGTTAGCGGCATAGTTTCATTAAAGGGCCAGCAGCATGCTGGCCCTTTTTCTATATATTGTTGGTAATGTGATTTTGTTTCCAAATTCTATTCAGAATGTCATCTGGATTGTGAGCCTAATAGTGATTTGTTGTGATTTTATTTGAAGAAATTGCTTTTTTTAGACATCGGATTTGCACTAATTTTCGACGATTACCATAACCCAACTGTGCTAATAAATGCAGCCATAGCCTAATTACACATTTATGAACAATGATTGGTAGTGGATTAGTCGGTTATGCTGGCGGATTAGTCATCTTGTTTCAATACAATCGAGCCTATATAGTCCTGTCCTGTGTGTTTTCAAAGCTTTGTAAACACAGTCCTGCTTTTAAAGTAAGCGTTGCTTACAACCTAGCATAGTATCGGTTTTGCGTGTGGGAATGCGTAGTGGCAGCTAAGGCTGCCAGACATATCGTTACTTTCGGAGTGCTGCTTATAATAGCCGCACTCCTTCTTTTTCTTCTCATGCTCCTCCAAGCCTTCCATTGCTATAAACAAAAGCGTATCTCATGTGTGCAAACGATCAGATAGTCACGACACAGTGGAATCAAATGATAGTGATATGCGTACGACGACTTTTTGGATAGAACTATGAATAAAAAAATCCTGATATCAGTTACCGTCGCTACAGTTATTGTCTGTGGGACTCTTTTTTGGGTTACTAAGTCACATAAAGTAGATCCGGAATTCCAAGTTCAACTTGACTGGATTGCATATGATCATTTAATGAATCCTGGTAGAAAAACTAGGACACCTAACTGGAAAATTACTGTTGAAATGCCGAAAAATTCAGCTGTAGAACGTTGGGATGCAGTAAATAAACAGCCACAAATTATGTTTCACTATGGACGAGATGGTACGATTTATACCATGAATATGAACGGTACAGATGTTCGGTTGCTATTGGATCGTGATGAACTGGGAGAGCTACCTGCTTCAGGCTACGATATACGTTCTCCAAATGGAAGATACTTGTCAATTCATTACGCGTTAAACTTAGACCCTACAGCTTGTCTTATTTTTGACTTAAAAGAACGTAAGATTGTTACTAAATTGCGTAGTTGTTGGGATGGAACCTTTAGTAAGGATAGCCAGTCCTACTATTATTCAGATCTTAGTCCGGCTCACCGTCAACCTAGAAAAGTTAACTTGATATCAGGTAAGGCATCCGATGTATTGCCAGAGACAATCACAATTGATGGTTCAAAGTATTACCCAGAAACTCAAACTCAAACGTTTATGATCAACGAAGCATTGAACTTATTGATCTGGTCTGGTGCAAAGAAAAACCCTGGCGGAGAAATTATAGAACGAGTTCAGGTGGGCTTTGATTTAGAAACATTGGCGTTAAAAGAAGTGAAAAATTACCTGGCACCTGAATGCCAAGGCAGCTTTAACTATAACCCTAATCCCGACTACTTTATTTGTGGATATCGCGTTGAACAACAAAACTTTGTTTTTTCTTCGTCTGAACCGGATGAGAAAATTGAAAATGCTTCCATTAGAAACGTAATAAAAAGGAATGCATGGTATTTCAATGGTTCCGCTAATAATTACGATAATACCTTGTTGCGCTATCGCCAACCAAATGAAGCCGGCATGTTTGATAAAATCAAGTACTACTATGAACTAGAAATAGGGAATAAAGACGATTATGACCGACTTAGTCACCTTAACCTTTTTATTCCTGATAGCTTGTTGTACAAGTTTGAACAGGTTGATTTAAAATCATTTTTCCCCGCGATTCCAACCCAAGAGCAGTATGACGAATCCTATCGGCGCCAGTTAAAAGCTCGTAAGGAAGGGAAAGAGTAAGCATCCTATGTCTGACGCTGTTAGGTGAGCTTAACGGGTTGGTACGTCTGGCATCACCGCTTTGAATTCACTCTATGTGATCGATCACAATAGCGATTATAAAGACGTCTTTGATTTAGAGTTTTATGAAGGGGAAGACCACGACTGGCAGCAAGCGTTATTAAGTGGGCTACCATCGGACGGGGTCTTTACTATGTCCCTAGTACATGACCAAGACCCAGACAGTCGTCACATACTTTTTGATCGGGTCGCTTACAACGATTTATTTGTTGAACCTGAGAGCGCTACTGAACGTTCGCCCGAAGCTCAGCCAAACGATAAGCCTAAAAGTATGACTGCAGCAGAAAAACAACGCTTTGAGTCATTAGTGCTGGATTGGCCGTTGTAACCTAAATAGAAAATGGATTAAGAATGAAAAAGAAAATATTACTCGGCTTGGGTTTTACGACTACTGTCGCCGCAGGTGTTGGTTACATAGCAACTAAACCCTATTTTGATGAAAAAGCAAGAATAGGCTTGTTAGCTGATTGGTTAGATACAAACCGGGGAGATACTAAAAGTTGGCTTTATCGTTATGATTTTAAAATCCCAACGAACTCGGAGGTGGCAGATTGGAATACTGAGAATGTAACACTCCCTCAGTTGCTGTTTACTATCGAAAACCTAGAAGACAATTCTAAGGTTAGTTACTGGGCTGTGAATATAGACGGTACTAACCCTCAATTGCTAATCCCTGAGGGGGTATTTCCGCCGCCAATCTATCGAAGTACGACTGATTACGCAAAATATATGTCACGCTCGCCAAACGGTCGCTATCTTGTTATCCCTCAGAAAAATAGCACCGTCTTGTACGATCTAGATAACGGAGAAGTAACAAACATTAGTGAGGAGTCTGGTTCAACTCGTCACGACATTATGTGGGATACAGACAGCACACAAGTTGTTGTGAAAAAAAGAGATGAGCTTCTGCTGGTTAAGCTAGACACCAAAGAGGTAGTGAAATTTACTGATGTAAATGGTTCATACGCACGTTACATGACCTCTTTTGCCAAGCCTTATATGAGCCAGTCAGAGCAAGCGATATATTTTAGTTACGAACCTGGCTTGGCGGGTTTTGGCTGTAAAGGAGAGGAAGAGGAGTATCTCGAAACTTTTGGGGATAGTGATGTTCCAAAATGCGGTAACACATTTGTGTTCGATGCCAAAACCTTAAAATTGGTCGATCGTGGTGATTTTACTCCGGATAGCTACGATTGTAATGTTTGGGGCGGAAAGTATGGAGATGGCTTTTATTGCCTTGGAGGTGCGGCATACCGCTCGGGAAGGCCATCTGAAAAAATGGGTAACTTCCCTGCTACAGTGGATTTGTTGGCTTTCAACGGTGGTGATATGTGGTTCGTCCCCGCGCATGGTCGAAATATTACCCGCGTGTTACACCAACCGACCGACAATAGCCCTACGACAGAGATGATATACACATATAGGGCGCTGAAAAATGGCGAGCGTGTCAAGCAATCAGCTTTCGGTTTGGGTTTTAGTCGTTATGTGATTGAGCATAAAAAGACGGATAATTGGAGTGAGTCACTCTATCCGCTGCCAAGTTATGCTGACATCAAAAAAGCAAGAACAGTTCTAGAGGAGCGTAATCATGGCTAGGACTAAGATTGAACAGCACTCTCTTTATTTGATGGGGCAATTAGTCGGACCAACTGGAGAAGCAGTAATAGAGAGATAGTTGTTCGATAAGATAAACCCAATCCACTTCTTTTTGAGTGCTGTAAACAGGCAGATTTGTTGTCAGTCACGCTTGTTTAGCTAGTTAATGATTGAAGTGTTAATTAAATTGGCTCAAAACTGGGAGGAAGGTTTCTTATCTTCGGTTTCTATCTGATAAATAAAGAATTACCATGTGAGGTTCGGTTGTGTTGGGTGGTGCGCCACAACAGTGACAGCGCCAAATAATGATGGTTGAAGTTCAAATAGTGAATGGGTATCATATCAGAACCAAATCGCCCAAATTTAAGCCTTATCAGCTTAAGCATCACCGCAGCCGAATGAACAAAAGATTCTTGGTTGTGGAGATCTCAAATGCAATTGTTTTGCAAATTTATACCGGGTTCTAAGTTAACGTATGACGAACTCGATTACGTCCTGACGCCAGATGAGTGCATCGGGCAGCTTTCGCGCGCGCGAAACATGCAAGACGTCCTGCGGCAACTTCCCAAGCCGCTATCGGAAAGACTCACCCTGTCAGCAAAGAAAGACATCCACAGCCTACTCAACAACGTCAGGCAGCGCCTCGTTCGTGCCGAGTGGATTGCGCTGTCTTCTTTTACCCGCCGCACTAGCCTTACAGACACGCAACTTCAGGCATTTCCTGCACTGAGAATGCAAGTTGATAAAGTGTTGGCAACGCAAGATGCAAAACCGGTCAAAGCTAACTATCAGGCAGTCACTGATGATGTTCCTTTGGCACGAAACCTGACTTACACACCGGTACCACCCTCTCCGGATCATAAAATTGTGGTTGAATTCGCTGGCCAGTGGTCAAGCAATGCTGCCTGTCTAATGTTGGCTAAAACAGAAGCCCAAAAAGAGAAAGTGACCGTAGGCAAAGCCGATCTGGACAACAAACACCGCAGCCTCGCCACTTTCAAAGACTTAGAAGTTGAGGGGAAAACGCTTTATATCAAGATTCCGTGTGCCGATCAGCCCACTCCTATCTTGTTGAAGCTTGCTGAAGATCTTCAGCCAGTGGACAAGGAAACGGAGATGGATGAATGGGATAACGTGTTGGTGCCGGTTAGGCCGCTTGCCTACCTTGACGGTAACAAAGATAAGGCCAAAGCGTCTGAGCTGTGTGGCGGTTACCTCTATGTCTTTTGGAAGAATAAGCTTTGGCGAGAGCTGGCAATCACCGAAAAGGGTTACTACCAAGACGTGGATGTCGAGTACTATCGAAACCTTTATAAAGAAGAGCAGCAAAAAGAGACACCTCAGGTCATAAAACGCAAAGCTGAAGGTTTTGCTGTCCCTCATTTTTGGGCGCCATATAAGATCAACGGCGAACTTCAACAAGGTGACAATGGCCTCAAACTCATCTTCTCCCCAAAACAGAAACGCTTTGCCCAAATTGAAGCATTAGAATCGGATGCTGCTTTGCTAGAGAAATCAAGTACACCACTTGATGAATTAAGCAGCTACAGTGATGGGCAGTCATTCAGTGCACAACAATTCACTTCCGATGTAGACAGTGCAGCCATCCATAAAGTTACCGAAGATGACATGCCCTGGCTAAGCGACCAGCAAGCCGTAGTTCGCAGCTATGACCAGAGCAATACCGTGATTGCTTATGTGGATGGAAAAAACAGTGGTTTTCTATTGTCAGTTGAAACCGGTCTGATCGATTTTAACACCCCTGTCATACATTATGCGGTGATATCTGATAGTGAAAGTGATTGGGTACTGAGTGAAGCGCTTCAATATGACAACGAAAACCCACATTTTGCGACGGCGCAGCTCGGTGGTTTCCCACCAAAAGGAAAATTCACTTTACAGATCACTTCTCCAGGTTATGCCCATCACTCGGAACTGGTTTTTCAAGATTTAACTCTTGAGCAGATACAGAATTGGCCGACTCCGAACCAAATGGCGGAAAGGGTAGAACCCGAGCCAGAACGCAGCGAACAAGAGCTGAATGCAGAAGATAATCTCAGCCAATATATGTCGCTGTGGAAACAAGAATTAGGAATGTAAGTTATGAACAAAAAAGTCGTATTTGGCTTGACCGTACTAGCCATAGCGGGCGTTGGGGTAGGCAGTGCCTTTAGCCCACAAGTTCAGCAATGGTTAGATGAAAGAGCGATTGCACAAGCACAGCAAGCTAAATATAACAAGGCGTTAAACACGGTGGTTTCTTCTATGGGACTCTTTGTTGATAGGACGTCAGAGCAAGCCGATTGGGCTTTAGAAGTCGCAGACCCTCGTACGGCACCATTGGCTGAGTGGGACAAGCCCGGAGACAAGCCGCAAATTATTACTCAGATTTATCGTGCTGAAAACCGCAAACAAGCTGGTTTATATACCATGAACTTAGACGGCAGTAACCTACAAACCCTGTTGACCCCAGAAGAAGTTGGCAGCCTGGTGAGTTTTACCAAAAATTTGCGTCCGCAGCGCTCACCAAATGGCCGTTTCTTGTTTTTTAACATGGGGTTATTCGTACAGCTAAAAGGGTGTGCGGTTGCCGACCTTAAAACCCGCCAAATTGAACGCTTTGGTGGCGATTGTAACTTTGGTGGCTGGCTACCTGACAGCAGTAAAGCGTATATATCGCAACTCGGCAAGGCGTACGAATTTGATACAAACACCATGGTTATGAGTGAGCTGCCGTTGGCTTTACCCAATCCGGACTCTCCTGAACTGAGAAAGAAATGGCTTGAAGGTAATTGGGGAGATCTTGCCTATGACAAAATTAAAAGAGTAAGGCTTTTAAATGATGGGAAGGAGCTTCTGGTTAAGACAAGAACATCACGTAGCAAAAAAGTTTTGGGTAGAGCCGATAAGGAAACCAATCTCGTCTATCAAGTCGGCGATTGGCAACATTACACGGTGGAGCGTTATTACCCTGAGGGGTGCTATCTAGCGGAAGAACAGAGAAAGTACGATGTCTTTTCAGCGTACATCTACTGGCGGGAAGATGGTGGTGCGTTTACGTGTAACACAAAAAATGGTTACCGTTCGTTTAATACCCGAGAAATGGGAAAATCAATTCCTTTGGTTGATAAAAATACTCGCTACACATTACAACTAGGCGTATTAAGCGGTATGGATGCTCCTACGCCGAGATTGTATAGAGCGCGTCAGGCAGATGAGAGTTCGCCGATTGATGTATTAGCCTACCAGTATAAACCGCCTGTAGAAGGCGATAGTGTTAATGGCTTCTCCCTTTATGTACCAGCGAGTTTGCAACCCCAGTTCTCTGATTATGATTTACGGCAGGAATTCCCTGCTTTGCCAAGCCATGCCCAGTATAAAGATGCCTACGCTCGCTACCTCGCAACTCAGGAAAAAAAATGCAAAAAAGTGAACTACGAAAATTCGACAGGTGAAGAAATCTTTCGATGTGAACGGACATGTCAAATTGAAAGACAAGGCAATCATTTTGTGACGGCATATTGCGAATCAAATCAGGTTAATTAAGGAGTAAACTTCGTGGCGAAATTAAACCTTAAAGTCCGTGGTGTTTATCTCCTTGGGCAACTTTTTGATGACATGGGACCAGTACCAAACAGTCGATATTTTCCCCTACGTAATGTGTGTTTCGCGCATAAAGACGACCGTGAGGGCAGGACTGTCAGCTATGATGGAGAGGGAAATCAAACTCAAACGACCCCGAAGGCCGCGTTATTGTACAGTGACGCACTCGGGAAAATTACCTATTTTAACGCGCCTGAATCATTAGACTTGCAGCAAGATTTGCCATTGCAAGGTAATCCTGCATCTGCGACAACGTTTGCCTCTGGTAACTCTCGCTTGCTATTCTTTCCGCCTTATTTAGCACCAATTCATCTTATGAGTAAAGAGGGCAAAGACGGTAAATGGCTAGCGAATTTGTATGATGCGCTTATCTCAGGAGCAGAAACTAAGCCTATAGAAAATTATTATCAAGTTTCTGAACAAAGTGATTATTCCATCTCAGAACTATTACCAAGCAAAGAGGTGAGTGATGAACAATATGCCGCTGCTATCGGTAAACTTGAGGACTCGATAGAGACAGAACAACTGAGTACGCTAAAAGCCATTGTTTTACCACAAAAATATACCATCGTAGTGCACTTTTCTGATGCAAATTTCGTTGGTGCCACGGTTACGCTGTCGAATTTTCCTTCACACTTGCGTATGAAAGGGGATGAAGACGGCAGTAATTTAACTGCGGTGAGCACGGTCAAAGAAGTGAAATTCAAAGATATCGACGGTCATGAAAAGAACATTTATAGCGCTACGTTTTGGGTAATGTCCGACTCTGTGTTTTCACTCAAAGAAGCAAGCCAGCATTGCCGTTTTGATATTGACGTATCTACAGTAATAAATGGAACCGCAAAAGACTTTTGGCTAAGGAAAAATATTCAAAAATACAGTTTTTGCGAAAGAGTGCTGCACCTGCCAATCTCAACCCCACTGGGTCGCAGTGCTTTGGTGAATGGCGATCCAATCTCGGTAGAAGAAGCACTGTTCAATCAAGCGCCCCATCTTTATCCAGATTTACTTGAAAAGCTTAAACAAAGCCCAACTGATTTGCCGGAAAAATTAGCCAGTGAGTCAAAAAGCGCGATCGCAGCTCAGATATGGCACAGTGTACAAAGCAATAAAGCGTACATTGAAAGTGCAGCCCAAACGATGCAACATAAGTTAAGCTGGCAGACTGTAGCCAAGGTCGCGGCGGCTTCTGTTGGTGGCAGTGCTGACAGTGAAATCAAAAATATTGCGGGCGCTACTGGGGCTTGTTTATCCGTTATGGGCAAAGCCAATGATCTTTCAGCGAACACGGCCGCATTTGGCCAGAGTCAAATCGATCTGATTAAGTTGTTCGGTGACAAAGGCAATATCTTATTCGATAAGCTGAAAGATAAAATCAATTTGATTGAAGTACCCTCGCAGTGGCGCCAGTTATTACAAGACACTCAAATAGCAGAAAAGATTGGTAAAGCTTACAGCTTAGCGGATGTTATTATTAAAGGCGGAAACTTAGTTGAGGCCTATAACAAAGACGACAAAGCAAGCAAAAAATTTGATTCTGTTGTCGTTGAATACCTTGCTACGGTTCAACAGCCGGGTATGCAATCTTTAGCGGCGATTAGTGATCAAGAATTGGCGAGTGCAGAGAAGGTGGCACTTGAACAACTCAAGCAGCTGCTTCCCTATATGGGCGATGATGAGCTGTCGATTAATACTCAGGTCAAAGAAGGGCAACATATTTTTGAGCTAAGGAGTACAACGTTTGCGTTTGACCGTAGCGAATCTGATAATCCTAAAGCTAAAGCTAACTTAGTTAAGTTGGGGGAAATACTGTCAGAGTTACACCGTCCTATCCCTATCACTATTAAAGGACATACGTGTTCCAGAGGTTCTATTGAATACAACCAGAATTTGTCTGAACAGCGAGCAAGCTACATACGAGAGTGTATTCTTGAAGGGATAAATAGCAACTACGCTGTATGGCAAAAATGTATTCGTGCCGTCGGTTTTGGCGAACAATTGCCTCTTGTTCCTAACGACTCCGAGGAACAGCGCCGCCGCAATCGTCGTGTCGACTTGGTATTGCATTTTGAAGCAATATTGGACTATCCGTTGTCCCGCGGCGGATTAACGGTCGTTGAAAAAGCGCGTAAAATGATGATTGCTAATGAGATGCAGCTTGATGAAGCCGCCCTGGATGCAATCGAACTCGCCATTGATACCGCCCTTGACGTTGCCTCAGTGACGCCTTGGGGGGCGTCTGCAAACTTTATTTATACTGTTGCAAAGGAAGGCGGAGCAGTATTCTCCAATTTTTATGATTTGTGTACAGAAAATGCTGATACATTGAAGCTACGTAATAACCTTGAACAAATTCAGTACCAAAACATTGTGTCTCAAGAACAGATACTTTCGTTTGATTCAGCCAATCTTACCGATGAGATGAAATCAAGCTACTATAAACGCGCCCACGCATTGAATGGTTTGAGTCGCTTACTACTTGAGCGCAACTATCAGATGATGTCAGGTGAAAAGGTAAACGTCGAGATAAAGCATATTGATGGGTACATTAAAGAGTTTTTGCTAAATGATTTGTGGCAGCTCAATGAAAATGGGTTTGGCATGGTTCATCTTGATGAGTTCTATATGGACTCCGGTTATGCACAAGCGGAATTATCACTACTGAAAGCCAGTACGTATTCCGCTTACGCGCAGCTTGGTGCGAGTATAGCGAGTAATCAGGTGAACAATTGGTTTTCTGATGAAAAGGATAGTGAGAGCCCTAAACCATTTATGGAATACTGCCCCATTCATTACACTGCATCTTCAAGCATCAATGCTCTCGTTGATATGTTTGAGATTCCATTTAATACTGAAGAGCTTGAGGCATTGTACAAAGGGTCCACACAGTCTATTTCTGTCAAAACGGCTCGTGACGGTGCGCCGAACGAGTGGATGGCGATGGATGAGTTCTTAGACGAATATGATTCCTTGTCTCCATTTGATGAAGTGAGGATTATCGTGATTTTAGCCCAAGAGGCTATTCAATCATTAGCCGAAGACAAGCGAAGGCTATTGCATCGTGTAGGGATTGAGACTCAAACTAAATGGAGTTGGTTGAATCATTTGGATCTGACAGATGCTATGTTCAAGCGTTCTAAGATTGTGGGTAAAAACTCAGAGTATCTACGAGACATTACTCCTTTGGTTAAGCAGTTAAGAATGACTTCTCAAGAGAAAGCTATGATCAACCAGCATTCTGGCAACGAAGTGTGGGGCGCTATTATCGAGCCATCTTTTGTATTCGGCGTTAATAAGATTAAGGGTACACGACCATGGCTAAATAGCGATTCGTATAAAAACATGCTTTTAAATGAGTTATTTAAGAAGAAAGGACGAGAAATTCGCACCGGAGAAATGGCCTTAAGCTATGAGTATTTAGCAGGTATTAAGGGGGTAAAAGATTCATTTAAGCCAGTCAATTATGGTTCCTGGGGAGGATTGAGTTTGTCTACATTCAACCTTTCACTGAGTCCTTCTAGACTTTATCAGTTCGGTAAAAATAAAGATCCTAGACATGCTGATCATTTGCTTGTTACTGAGAGCTTTCTTTCTGCGCCTAAACCAGATTCTGATGAAGGTTACTTCCCTAAAGTATTTGATGACCCTGTCGTGGAACTCCATGTTATGCAAAGAGGCCTTGAAGGCGAATACTCGGATTTCAATCGTTATTACAAAAAGGATGTAAAAGGGTTTGATTGGAGCCAATGGGTTAACTGTTTGGCTGTTGTCAAAACCGCGCATTGTAGTGACGAGGTATTCACTAACATGGGGTTTGCACCCGGAAGAGTGGTTGGGGTCGATGCCAAATTAAGAGAAGTTGAACTTGCGAATAGTCTTGACTTCTTGCCAGGAGTATCCGGAGGATCACGTATTGATTTAGGTCGGAAGGAGTTATATCGACTTGGAACTATTATGGAGAAGGATGGTGATTGGCAGTTTGATAAAGTTACTCCGTCCGAGAGTGTGGCACTCGAATCGTTCCAGTTGCCTAGCCAACTTGAGACTCTGCAAAGATACTATTCTGAAATGACATCGGATGAACTAAGGAAGCACGTCGTTACTAAATTTGGAATAGGTCAGAAAACTGATATTTATGCTCAAGCTTTTAAACCAGAATACGTTAATGCGTTAGGCACCAAAGTGCGCGGACTTAAGCCCTTTAAAAGAGTCGAAAAGTTAACTGATAGCTTCTTTATATTTTTAGAACTGCAACTTGAGCTCATTGGCCCTACAGGCTCTGGGTTAAACGCTCAATCGGATAAGCTAAAGTTGAATGCTCATGCTATTGATCGCGAGAAGATCCCGGAAGCATGGTATTCATGTAAAGAGGAACATATTCGAGGGGCTAAAGAAATCCTGCAAGTTGAGAAAAAGGATAACCTCTATGCGAAAAGAAAAATTGCAGAGAACTATGGTAAAAAATATTCGGACATTGTGCCTATTTTACGATGGTTGGAAGCCGGTGAAGCGAAACCTCCTAGAATAACGGATGCTCAGCTAGGCTTGATTAACGACTGGATCTCTAACCAATAAAAAAACCGCCTTCGGGCGGTTTTTTTATTACTTACTCAGTGGCGGTTATCTCGTACTTGCGCATTTTATGGTTCAGTGTACTCAAGGGTAGAGATAGCTGCTCTGCTGCGCGTTTGGTGTGCCAGTTGCACGCATTCAGGCAGTCGAGAATAACGGTCTTCTCATACTCGCTCACGGCTTCTTTAAGACCTCGGGAGAAGTCTGTATCGGCTTCATCAAGGTTTTTGGGATCCGCAGTGAGAGTTTCCTGACTGGGTATTGGCACTGACTGCTCTGATACCAATGGTGTCATCACGCCTTCACCGATTTCTACTTGCGTGATGGTTTCGAAATCAGACAACAACACCGCGCGTTCTACGATGTTTTTCAGCTCTCGGACGTTACCCGGGTAGGCATATTCCAATAACTGACGTCGTACATTCGCACTGAGTCCGGGTGCCTGAGGCAGCCCCAGAGAGCTTGCACTCTGTTGCACGAAGTGTTCGGCCAAAGGTAGGATATCCGCTTCACGTTCACGCAAAGGCGGTAACGTGATGGGGAAAACATTCAGGCGGTAAAACAGGTCAGCCCTGAATTCGCCGGATTTGATTTTCTCCATCAGGTTGCAGTGCGTCGCCGCGACGACACGAACATCCACTTCAATCTCTTTGCTGGCACCCACCGGTCGGACTTTGCGTTCTTGCAGCACGCGCAATAATTTGGCCTGAAGTAGCAGCGGCATGTCGCCGATCTCGTCCAGGAACAAGGTACCACCGTCTGCTGCTTCAAACAGGCCGATCTTGTCTTTGTCTGCACCAGTGAATGAGCCTTTCTTATGACCGAAGAGCTCAGACTCCAACAACTGCTCTGGTATGGCCGCGCAGTTTTGCACGATCAACGGTTGCTTTGCCCGGTCGGAGTTTTCATGAATGTACTGAGCAATCACTTCTTTACCGGCGCCGGTTTCTCCGCGCAGCAGTACGTCTACAGGCAGGGTGAGCACTTTATCCAGACGGCGCAAAACTTCAAGCATCTGCTCGCTTTCAGCAATGGGGCCGTTGTACTGGCCTTGCTTGCGTTTTTTAAGCTGCTTGTTTTCCCGAGCGAGGGCTGCGTTGTCTGCACTGAGGTTTTTGATCATATGCCCGTACTCTTCCAGCCAGAAAGCCTGACGAATACTGTTCGCTGCGATATGACAAAATGCCGTGAGTGCTGATTCGTTGTCGATCACACTCAAGTCCATCAACGCCAGCAGGCCGATGGTTTTGTTGTCATCGTCCACCAGAGGCCAGGCAAGCAGGTTAGTACTGCGCAAACCAAGCTTTGCCTCGGTTTGGTAAATCGTATCGCAATCGTAACCATTGTACTGGTACAACTCATTGATTAGGACGACTTCACCATTCTGGATGGCGTAACTGAACGGGTCGTTTTCGCTGGCTAAATCTAAGGAAAGGGGTTTCCACGGATGGGCGGAGAAAGCGGTTTCGTTGTGGTGGACAATACTGGGGATCAGTGCTTGTCCGGTCTGATCCAGAACGTAGATGATGCCGTGTTTGGAAAACGTCATCTGCCGGGCAGCGGTTAACACTGCGTCTAAAGTTTGCGCTAACTGAGAGCGATCAGCCAGAGACTGGCTGATCGCAAGTAAAGCACTACTCAGATCGTTCTGATTAGCTGAACGCATAAGACAGCGTTCCCTGTTCATCGACAGAAACGGTGATCTGGGTATGCGCATCGTCTTTGTCGTGAACCAGCAACTGCGTTGACAGTTGAGGCAGCAACTGACGGTTGATCACGGCATCAATGTTACGTGCACCAGTTTCCGCCAGACGACAATTACCCAGAACAAACTCAACCAGATTGTCGTCATAGTTCAGTGTCAGTTTATGATGATTTTGCAGACGCTGAGACACTTTACCCAGTTTATGATGGATAATATCGGTCATGGCGTCGTCAGACAGAGGCACGAACGGCAGAACAGACATACGCGCCAGAAGAGCAGGCTTGAAGTGCTGATTCAGGGTCGGGCGGATAGCTTCGGCAATCACACCCGCTTCGATCTCTTTTGACTGTTGAACCAGAGATTCAATTTCATGCGTCGCCAGATTACTGGTCATGATGATCAGGGTGTTTTTAAAGTCGATCGCACGACCTTCGCCGTCGTTCAGCGTACCCTTATCGAACACCTGATAGAACAGATTCAGTACTTCTGGGTCGGCTTTTTCTACTTCGTCCAGCAGGACTACAGAGTATGGGCGTTGACGGACGGCTTCGGTCAACATACCACCTTCACCGTAACCCACATAACCCGGAGGTGAACCGATCAGGCGAGATACCGTGTGCTTCTCCTGGAATTCTGACATGTTGATGGTGGTCATGAAACGTTCACCGCCAAACAGCTGGTCTGCGATGGCACGGGCAGTTTCGGTTTTACCCACACCGCTTGGACCAACCAGCAGGAAGACACCGGTAGGCGCATCTGGGTTACCCAGACCGGCTTTAGCGGTTTGGATGCCTTCTGCCAGTGCATCAATTGCAAACTCCTGGCCTTTAATGGTTTGAGTCAGATTGTCTTTAAGGTTCAGCGTGGTCTCAGCTTCATCCTGCAACACTTTACCCATCGGGATGCCTGTCCAGTCGGCAATCACATGGCTGACTTCGTCAGGGCCAACTTCAAAGTGCACCAGTGGGTTCCCGCCGCGAATTTGCTCAAGTTGTTCCTGACAAGCCGAGATCGCGATGCGTACCGCTTCTTCATCCATTTCTGCGTAAGGAGAAACGTCAGCGTCTTGATCGTCTTCTGTCTCTGATGCCGGCTCATCTGATACCAGTTCGTGAAGACGAGCACGCAGTGCGATCATCTCTTCGATCTGGTTCTTTTCGTTTTGCCATTGGGCTTCCTGTACTTCCAGCTCTGCACGGGTTTCTTCCATGGCCGCTTTTAGATCAGGAATGGTTGCCAGACTATGCTTATCACCTGTTTGTTGCAGAGCGTCACGTTCCAGCGCTTCCAGTTCACGGGTTTGCGCCGCCAGCTCTTGTTGCAGCGTTTCTACAGAAGCAGGTACCGCATTCAGGCTGATGTTGACACGCGCACAAGCGGTATCGAGTACGTCGATCGCTTTGTCCGGCAGTTGACGACCGGAAATGTAACGGGCAGACAGAGCAGCAGCGGCAGTAATTGCGTCGTCACGCACGTACACGTTGTGAGATTTTTCATACGCCGGGCGTAGACCACGGATGATGAGTGCGGCTTGCTCCGGTGAAGGTTCGTCGAGTTTCACTAATTGGAAACGACGGGCAAGCGCCGGGTCTTTTTCGAAATACTTTTTGTACTCAGACCAGGTTGTGGCTGCGATAGTTTTGACTTCACCGCGGGCCAGGGCGGGTTTCAGCAGGTTTGCTGCATCGCTGCCGCCAGCCTGATTACCACCGCCGACCAGAGTATGGGCTTCATCGATGAACAGGATAATCGGTGTTGGTGAGTTCTTTACTTCATCCAGAACGGCATTGAGGCGCTTTTCGAATTCGCCCTTTACGCTTGCGCCTGCTTGCAGCAGACCCATATCCAGGCCGTACAGTTCCACCCCTTTCAGGTTGTCAGGCACCTCGCCCTGGACAATTTTGAGCGCCAAGCCTTCTACCACCGCGGTCTTACCTACACCGGGTTCACCCACGGCAATCGGGTTGTTTTTGCGACGACGGGCGAGGATATCGACGATCTGACGAATTTCCTGATCACGGCAGAATACCGGGTCGATTTCGCCTTTACGTGCTTTACCGGTGAAATCAGTAGTGAATTTGCTCAACGCAGAGCCTTCTTCACGTGCCTGAGTTTTCTCGGATGTTGCTTCACGTGCTTCCAGAGACTGCGACGTGAGTTCCGCAAAGTTACGCTTCAGGCTGTCTGGGTTAACGCTTTCAAGAATCGACGCGTAACCGTGTTGGCCGTAACGCAGCGGGTTACTGACCAGAGTCAGCAGCAAGGCGCCGGTACGAATCTTAGTTTCCGAAAGATCCAGAGACGACACCAGCCAGCTTTCCTGCAGCCATTCGATCAACAGAGCCGAGAATACAGGTTTACCGCCGTTACCAGTTGGACTGGAATCCAGTGTTGAACGAATGGACTGGCGTAGCAGGTTTTCAGAACAGTCAAAATGCGCAAGCAGGACGTCAATATCACTGTTTGGGCGTTCAAGCAGGCTAAGCAGGTAGTGCTCGATTTGAACTTCATTGGCCTTTTCTGATACAGCCAGTGCTGCTGCATCTTCTAGCGCAACTTTTGCGATAGGGTGCAGACGTTGTATTAAAGAAGAGAGATTAATATTTATCATTGTCGTTTCTGAGCTTTTAGATTGTATAAAAGTGGGCGAGATTATACTAAACAATCGAGTGTGGTTTTTTTTATCCGCTAATTTAACTAGTCAATTTTAGTTATTATGTTGGTGGCTTTTTCCACAATTTAAATATACCTAAGCAGGCTTTCGGTGTTTGTGAATTAATTGATGGGTAAAGTGACTGAAGTGGTAGTTAATATGACTTTTTTACCTCAGTGGAATGCCGTTATTTTCTCTTTATCGCCGAGGAACAATAAATTAATATGGGAGAACAAGATTTTGTTTAAATTTCTAAAATCTTGTAATTGTGTATAGTGTGAATAAGATGGAATTTTTACTAAGTCATTGTAATTAATACTATTTTAAAGTTGGCATGCTGGTTGCATTGTTATATTGGGTCGCGGTGATAAGCGATTTGGTGAATGTAAATAATATAGAATTTTTTAAGAAGGAAATTTCAATGCCAACTCCAGCATATATGTCTATCAATGGTGAAACTCAAGGTCACATCACTAAAGATACTTTCTCTGCGGATTCTGTCGGTAACACTTGGCAAGAAGCTCACGTAGACGAGTTTCTGGTACAAGAACTGGATCACGTTCTGACTATTCCACGTGACCCACAAAGCGGCCAACCAACTGGTCAACGTGTTCACAAACCAGTTGTGGTAACTAAAGTTCAAGACCGTTGTTCTCCACTGCTGTTCAACGCGTTGGTTTCTGGTGAGAAACTGCCTGAGTGTCAGATCCGTTTCTACCGTACCTCTGTACAAGGTAAGCAAGAGCATTACTACACGATCAAACTGATCGATGCTTTGCTGGTTGACGTGCAAACTCGCATGAACCACTGTCAAGACGCTGCAACTGCAGACCGCGTGACTGAAGAAGTTCTGAAGTTCACTTACCGTGCAATCGAAGTGACTCACGAAAACTGTGGTACTGCGGGTAACGACGACTGGCGTGCTCCACGCGAAGCGTAATAGCTATCGCGGTACGTATCAGGGCCAACATGATGTTGGCCCTAACTCCTTTATTAGTATCAGGTAAAAGATATGGTGAATGACGTAGAGTTTAAATTTGAAGTCCTCGGGACAGGACATGAGTTTCGGGTTGAGAGTTTTCAGGTAACGGAAGAACTGTCCAAACCTTTTCATGTCAGCCTTTCATTACTTTCACTTGATGCTGATATTACATTCGATGCATTGATTCGAAAGCCAGCTCTGTTGACCTTGTATGGTCAGGGAGCGGGCTCTGCGCGTTTGTTCCACGGTGTTGTCAACGAGGTTCGTTATCTGGGGCAGGGGCGACGCTTTGCACGTTATCAAGTCGTGTTGGTTCCACAGTTTTGGTTCCTGACTCAGCGTCAGGATTGCCGTATTTTCCAACATAAAGCGGCGCCGGATATTATTTCTGAAGTGCTGGACGACGCGTCGGTGACTGACTATCGTCTGGAGTTATCAGGGACTTACCCACCAAAAGAGTATGTGCTTCAATATCGTGAAACAGACAGCCATTTTGTTCAGCGTATGTTGGCTGAGCATGGTATGTGGTATTACTTTGAACACACTGAAGCCAACCATACGATGGTGATCGTCGACAGCAATGACGCCATTGCTGAACTGCAAAGCACCCCGCTAAACGCGTCTTACATCGGTCCGATCGTTTACCATTCGGATGCTGGTGGTGTGGCTGACCGCGAGCACATCTTTGATCTGGAGTTGATCAATCGCGTTCGAACTGGTCACGTGACGTACACAGATTACAACTATGAACAGCCGAAGATCCCTCAGGAAATGGCGTCAAATGGTGACCTTGATCAGGATCTAAAACTGTTTGATTATCCGGGCCGTTACGGGGACCCTGCGCAAGGGCAAATTCGTGCCACGGAATGGATGGCCGATCATGTCGTAGAGAATCAGCAGATTGAGGCCTCCAGTAACGTGATGCGCCTTACTGCGGGTTACAGTTTTAATATCGGAGAGCATCCTCGCGCGTCAATTAACCGTGATTTTACCATGTTGGCAGTGACTCACCATGGTCATGACCCTCAGGTTCACGAAGACGAAGCGAGCGGCATGCCAACGTCATATCACAACCAGTTTGTATGTATTCCTCGTGATATTGTTTTCCGGGCGCCAAAGCTGCCAGCACCTATGGTCGATGGCCCGCAGACGGCCGTTGTAGTGGGGCCGGCTGGAGAAGAGATTTATACCGATAAGCTTGGTCGGATTAAAGTTCAGTTCCATTGGGATCGTTACGCGAACAACGACGAGCATGCCAGCTGCTGGATTCGTGTCAGCCAGTCAATGGCGGCGCCAACCTGGGGTGCGGTGTACTTGCCACGAATTGGTCACGAAGTTGTGGTTACGTTCCTGGAAGGTGATCCGGATCGTCCGTTAGTGACGGGGGCCGTTTACAACGGTCTGCACTATCCTCCGTACTCGCTGCCGGAAAACAAAACACGGACCACTTTCCGTACTCAGACGCACAAAGGCACTGGTTACAATGAACTGAGTTTTGAAGACGAAGCGAACCAGGAAGAGATCTATATCCATGCACAAAAGGATATGTCGACCAAAGTCCTGAACAACCGTTATCGTGACATTGGTCAGGATGAGTTTCTCAAAGTCGGCCGTCACCAGACGAATGAAGTCCACGGCGACCACAAAGAGACGATTGACGGGCATAAGACCACACAGGTGAACAGCACCTTTACGGAGACGGTTGAGCAAGACGTTACCGTCACCTATAACGCCAACGAAACTCAGTACGTAAAAAATAACAGCAGCCTTGAAATTGGTGACAATCGTACCACCAAGATTGGTAAAAACGACGATCTGGATGTCGGTGAAAACAGCAACCTGACGGTTGGGGCTTCACGCTCTTCGGACGTTGGTGCGGATGACAACCAAACGGTCGGCGGTAACCTGACGGTTTCCGTCAAAGGCAATACCTCATATAAGGCAGACGGGGCCACACAGATTATCAGTGGTGAAAAAATTGTACTCAAAACCGGCGGCTCGTCGTTGGTGATGAGCAGCGACGGCACGATTAAACTTTCTGGTACTTCAATTACCATCGATGGCAGCGCTAAAGTGGTTGTGAAGGGTGGTAACGTAGCGATTAACTGATGAAACAGACACAAACATTACTAGAGTCCCCTCTGGAAACGGAAACTACACAGCAAGCCGAGCAATCGGCTTGCTTTTCGCGTTTTGGACGCATTGTGGCCATCAATGAATCACTGGATAGCGTGAAGATCGATTTCGAAGGCAATACTTTCGGCCAGCCCATCACCGCCAGACTCGGACGTATGTTTCGCAAGGCGGAGCTGGATATGGCGGTGACCAATCAACTCAATTGTAGGATTGAATTCATTAATGGTGATCTGAACTTGCCAGTTGTGACGGATATTTTCTTCTCGATCCTGAATGACTCAGATGAGTTCGTCTTGCGTGCCGACAAAATGGTCATTGAGGCCTCTCAGGAGCTGGTGGTACGCAGTGGTGAAACCGAAACTCGTTACAGTGGGCGTGATAACCGCGTCACCACCAAAGCGAAGTATGTCACTTCTCAGGCCGAAAAAGCCCAAAAAATTCAGGGCGGCACGATCGCCATCAATTAAGCCGTCATCAAAAAGAAGTAAAGAACGGAATGCGACAAAGAATTGGTGTAGAACAACTGAAATCGCCGTTGTCAGACGGTGAGATCGAGCAGGCATTAGCTGCGGTAGAAAAAGCCGTGTCAGAACTGGATAAACTGGATCCGGCATGGTTGTCGTTTTGCCGTGACAAATCGATTTTAGCGATCGAAAACCTCAGTTTCTTTCTCAGACAATGGCTACGCCTGCATCAGCAGGGATATCCCAGTACCGAAAACGACTATTTGAGAATCATCGAACGGCAGATGGGCGAGTTGAAGCAGGTTTATGTTGCCTTGTACAAGCTGGCGCCCGGATTGGTTTACGAGTTGCAACAACAAGCGCCAGAAGTGTTTGTCTGGTTGATGTTGTCAGCAGAATTTGGCCAGGAGAAAACCCATCTTCTGAGTGGACTAAGTACCAGCCAGGATATTTCGCGCGAAATGGCCTGCATGCTTGTGGTTCAGTCAAAACTGATGCATCTCGACTTGTATCTTGCGGGCTTGGTTGACGGCAAAACGAAACTGGCAAAAGACACGTTTGACTATTTACGCCTACGCCAGACATTGAGCGTGTCACTAAGTAAACGCTGGCTGAAAGAAGGAATGATCCCGGAGCGAACTGTGCATCCGGTATTGGCGACGTTTGACGTGGTGGACAGTATTGAATGGATGGAAGAGAATCTGTCTGGTGAGCAGAATTTATTTGAACGCTTGCTGGTTAAGCAAGATCGTAACACCTGGTTCCGCCAGTACTTCGGAATCCAGCCAGATGCACTGCCTTCCGAACAAGTGAATACGTTCGCTAAGTTACTCGAACTCAAAGAGTTTATGCAGTTTGATTTGTCTTCGCCTCACGCGCCATTCCATCTGGCGTTAACTGGTGATCCGGAGTGGGCATACAATGTGCTGGCGGCGTTACAGGATATGGACGAGGAAGACGGTGAGCGCTGGTTAGACTCTCTGCACGTTGTTTATGGAGAAAGCTTTCCACTCAATCCAACCGGACTTGGGGTTGACTACGAATGGCAAGATGCTCTTGAGATACTGGATGAATGGGTCAGCGACGGCCATCACCAACTTCATGTACCGGCTCGCCTTGGCTTTGCGCTTTCTTATGATTCGACGTTGGCAGCCCTGCAAACCGCGACCATACCGGAAACGTACCGAATCTGGCTATGGCGTCAACTGTGCTTGCATGCCCGGGTATACATCCCCTGGCACGCCACTATGCCTGAAATTCAGCAGGCATGGATCATCAGTAAACTGAAAGAGATACCATCGGCTTCCGAACGATTTAACCTAAGGAGTCATCATGCAACTGTGGGATATTGATGAGCATCCGGAACTGGAAGTTAAAGGTCGATTCCAACGCGACCATAACGGGCATGAGGTCTGGGTTCTGACGGCAAAGCGTCAGTGGCGCTGGATAGAAAAGCAGTGGATGGAAGAGCGCGCAGAACAAGTCTTCGATGATCCCGTTTATCTGGGGGAGGCGGGCTTTTCAGCGATGCAAGTGGACCATGATTTTCCCGTTTACAAACAAAACACCGATGTCGTCGTGTATGGGAAAGCACGCGCTTATGCGAAGCGACCAGTCACCTATATGGAATGTCGGCTGTTGGTAGATGGGCATATCGATAAAACGCTTGCGGTGCATGGTCTGCGTCATTGGGTCGAGCACGCTGGTAGTGTGACGATTGCCAAGCCGCAGCCATTTATTGAACGGGATATGGACTACTCGATGGCGCTCGGTGGTGATGAGCGCAACCGGATTGGTGGTGGTATTGCAGACAGCAATCGAGAGTTGCTGGAGCAGAATGTACCCAGCGTGTTTTATCCAAAAGAAGACTGGTCGGCTAATCCGGCGAAAGTGAAAGTGGCAGGCTTTGGCCCGGTTCCCCCGTTTTTTGCCCAGCGCTTTCGTTACGCCGGAACATTCGACCAACAGTGGGAAGAGGAGCGCAGACCGCTGTTACCACTCGATTTCGATGGTCGTTTTTTCCAGTCGGCACCCATTGACCAACAGTGTAAGGGGTACCTGCAAGGTGGAGAGCGAATGATGCTCAGTGGTTTTTCTCACGACGATACACTGTCGTTTCGTATTCCAGCCGAGCAATACCGTGCTCGTGTGATGTTCGGAGACGAACCTGTAGTGGCAGATATGCCGATTTATACGGTTTTTGTGGATACAGAGCAGCAAATCATTACTCTGGCTTACACGGCCGCGTTTCCTTGTCAGGGGCAAGAGCATTTACTGACGACATCACAAATTCTGGATAGTTTTGATACTGAGGAGACGGCATGAACAACCGACTGGGTCGTTACGTTTTAGCCGGCGACGTTATTACGCCATCTGGCATGAATCTGGATATTTCGCTTGCGGTGGCTCAGGCGGATTTGGCTCGTTTTAGTCAGCGTGTTGATAATGGCGGCTTAGATCGCTACACCTATGCTCGGGTTGATTTCTGGCTGGGTGAAACACTGCAAGACAAAGTACAGACAGCTGTGGCTACGTTACTGGATTCACTCTTAGGTAAGTTACCGAAATCACTCAAACCGATTCCACTGTTGCTATCACTGCCAGATAAAGTAGACGCGCAACCTTTGGTGGATTGGCTGGAGGAGAGTCAATATGACAAGTGGATCTCGCAGATCGACACTTCTTACAGTGGATCCGTCACTCTGCTCAATGAAGCCTTTGCTAAGCTTGACCATCACGACGCCTTGTTATGTGTTGCTGTTGACTCTTTGGTGGATGATCTAGACCAACTGATCGAATCCGGGGTCGTGATGGGGAATAAAAACCCCTGGGGTGTCATCCCGAGTGAAGGCGCAGCAGGTTTGGTGGTGACGAAGAAAAACATTGTCGACACGCTAAAGCTGAAACCCTTATCGCGTATTGGCTACACAGCGCGTGAGTCTGGGGTTTCTGATCGCCGAGGAATGATGAGGCTGACCCGCAAGGCAGCGAAAGCCTGCGATCACCTCGGCAGTATCTACAGCGACATGAGCAATGATCGAACCGATACCGAGGACTACGGATTTGCGATCGGTGCTCGGGCTGAGCAATTTACGAATCCGCAAAACCCGTTTTTAATCAATGAGCTGTGGGGAACACTCGGTAAGTGTTCTGCGTTGGCATTGATGGCGACGTTCAATCACGTTCACCGGTCGACAGCGCCGGCTTCGCTGATGTTGTTTGGCCGAGATGGTCAGCGTGCCATTATGCAGTTGGAGCTTTGTGCGTGATTGAGAACTTAGTGATAAAACGGTAAGTATATCATTACCTAAACTGGCATGAATATTCCGTTATTTATCTCTTTTGTGAATGTAATTTAACCCGTCAAAGCGAGTGTGTATTTTTAATTTAGGATAGTGAATATCACTAAATTGATAGATATAGCGTTCGTTTTATTTTGCAGCGTTGAAATAGACATTCCACACTAATTAATATGCCTCACTAATTATTATTTTAAGTTGGCTAAGAGAATAACGTGTCTGATCAGCAGGGATCAACCAACGGCTATATTAATCGTCTGGTTGTAAAAGCTATTGAAAAGAAAAAACATCATGAACAACATGTGGCAAACAAGAATAAGCCCAAGTTGGAGTATGTTCTATTCTCTCAATTCGACGTCCTCGATACCTTGCCGTCTAAAAACGGTAAAACAACGGTGTACCATCTGGCAAAGAAAAATGAACCAGAGAAACAGGTATGCTGCAAGGTTGTAAACGAGGAAGCGCCTGAACTTGCACGCGCAATGCTTATTGGCGAAGCCAGCCGCCTTGAGATATCCCAACACCCGAGTGTCGCGGAATTTATCAAGGTTGGTCATGAGTTTGACCGCCCTTATTTGATGTACGAGTGGATTACCGGTGAATCCTTAGCGGAGAAAATGACCCGCCATTCATCCAAAGGCTTTCGCCACGATCATATTGCCTGGCTGATTTATCAATTGGCTGGTGCGCTGGAGTACATGCACACTCGCGGTGTTTGCCACCTCGATATTAAACCGTCGAATGTGATTGTCGGTGAAGATGACAGTGTTCGTCTGATCGATTTTGGCGCCGCACGCTACACCGACGAAGCCGAAGGCCATGCGGAAGCCAGCTTGCAATATGCCTCACCTCTCTATCTTGAAAGCGGTGTTGCCAAGCCCCAGGATGACGTTTATTCCTTGGCTCTGTTAACCGGGCATCTGTTTTTGGGGGCCATTTACGGCAATGCCTGGTGCCAGCAACTGACTCAACGTAAGCGCCCGCGCTTAATTCCAAAACATGTCTGGTTGTTAATTAAAACGGTAATCAATAAGCCACGCGCTCACGGTTATACGGCCATTTCATTTGCACAAGATCTAGCGAAGATCGATGCAGATGCGTTGAAAGCTGACAATAGTGCGCCGATTTTTACTAACCTGAGAAACGCGGATCTGGTGCTCACCCAGCGCCGTGGCTCAGACAAATTCGCCTTTGGTCGTTTCAAATATCTGGAAGCCGCCATGGTTGCCAGTGTTGTCGCTGTCACGGGTACCTACTTATATGATGCTTCACAACCGGACTGGCAGCCAGTACTCAAGTCTGAGCTGGTCAGCCCGGAGAAAGTCGTGCGCACGATCAAACCCGCACAAACCGCCGCATTCCTTGCTCAACCGCCTTGGAAAATTGAGAACGCCCTGAGCGATTCTTCAAACGATCTGGTTACCATGGCGCCTTACCGTGAAGCTTATCATGTGCAACAAAAGAAGCTGTTGGAAGTGTACGAGGATTATAAAGCGACATTGTATGAGCAACGTGATGATGCCTCACAGTTACCAGGTTATCTAGGCGACATTCGTCGTGATCTGGTCAAACTGCGTGAAGAGCTGAACCAAGACGGTGCCTTGTTTCCACAGGCTGATCGTAAGTTAACGGATGTTATGTCCAAACTAAATACGGTGGCGCTGCAGTCCCAGACCTTGACGGACTTTCTTGGTAAGAAAGATGATCAGCTCGCCCAACAGGTATTGGATGGTAATGCCGAATACGTCGATCAGTACATCAAATACGCCTGGCAATCACATCAAGCTGAGGCGTATTACTACAGCCAGATTCTACCTAGCCTGATTCTTGACAAAGTGTATGCGTCGGTCGATGACAATGCCAAGAAGCATTATTACTCCAAAGCGATAGCTGAAGTTGAAGCTGCCCGTAAGTTCTTTGGTAATACTGCTCAGCTCAATGCCAAAGCTCGCGAGCTGCGCGTCGCCAGAAGTGAATTTATCCTATTTAGCACGGTGACAGAACAGAACATATATGAGCCTCAGAAACTGAACGCGGCATTAAACGATTTGGAACAAAGCGCGCCGAAGAAATTTGATGAAGTGAGTGAGTTGCTTAATCGTATGGCGTCACAAGCTATTCAACAAAGCCATCAGAAATCGAAGCCTGCTCGTGGGGCTTTAGCGATACAGCGTGCGTTGCTGGATTACAACGTAGATGGCAGGAGCTAAGCATGGAATTGATTGCAATCGATAGCTTGTTGGCTCCGATCAGCGATGCTTCGCCATGTGGTGATGATGCACGTTACGAGTTCAGCTATGAAATGATGGAGTCGGAAGTTAAGAAATTCGGCTCATTATTCGGGGAGACGGTCGACTGGAATATCGTTAAAACCAACGCTGTTGAAGTTCTCAGTCATCACAGTAAAGACCTTAAAGCGTTATGTTATCTGGTTCGTGCGCTGGTGGAAGAAGCCAATGTGGATGGGCTAGAACAGGGCCTGACCCTGTTAGCGCGTTCGATTGAAAGCTTTGGCACTGGTCTCTACCCAAGCCGTAAACGCGGTCGTGACGGTGCAGTAGAGTGGTTAAATCATCAGATCAAACTGAGCCAACCGACGCTCGAGCAAGAGGCGTTAAGCTGGGAGCAACTTTCTCGTTGTAATGATTTAACGGAAGAAGTGCAGCGTCATTACGATAACGTCTTCAGTGATTCAGAAGCGGACTTCTACGAAATCCGTACCTCGATCAATGCATTGATGCAACGTGCGGGCTCTGACGTGGCACCGCAAACGGCGCCCGTCGCAGAAGCGCCCGCCGTGACTCCCGTCGCTTCTGAACCGGAACGTGCACCAGAGACGGCACCGGTTAAAACGGCGCCTGTTGCGGCACCGACTCCACCTCCGGTCAAACCGCAGCGCAAAGAAGTGGACGTCGATACCGACTTCTCTTCACCGACGGCTTCAAAACGTACGTTAAAGAAAGTGGCCGAAACGATGTTGGCGGCTGAGCCGACTGTGCCGCTGTCTTATCGGATTCATCGCCACCTTACCTGGATGGACATTGATGAACTGCCGGATCATCAAAACAACGTCACGCCGTTGAGCCTGGCGGTATCTTCTGATCAACAGTCGGAATACCGGGACAAAGCTAAACAGGAGAGTGATATTGATACCGTTAAGCGACTTGAGCGCACCCTAACAGATGCGCCGTTCTGGTTGACGGGTCATTACATGGTGTTCCAGATGCTCGACAATCTGGAACTTCATGAGGCCGCTCAGGCGGTCAAACAAGAGACGCAAAAATTTGCTAAGTCTCTACCGGGCCTTGAAGCCCTTTCATTTAAAAATTCTGTTCCATTCGCTGATGAAGCGACGCTTGGTTGGTTGTCTACAAGCGATAGCATGTCTTCTGGTCAACAAGTGGTGATGCCAAGCATCATCATTGCAGAAGATGATTCATTGTCGATGGACGATGTCACCCTCGAGAATTTGGGGGAACGTGTGGCAGAGGTTGCTCGTCGTCTGGAGCTTGATAGCTCAGGACGAGGGCAATTTATGTTGCATTTACAAATGGTAAAAGCCTACCACGGCGTAGGATTATTTTCTCTTTGCCTGCCTTATCTGGAAAAGGTCTGGACAGTACGTGAGGAAATGGATCTTGCCAGCTGGGAACCACATTTGTCTTTGCAATTGGATTCTCTTACCGAGAGAACCCTCAAAGAGCTGTATCCATCTAAGGAGCAGTTACCTGCAAAATATCAAGAGTGGGAAACAATTTATAACTAGTAACACGATTAGATAAGGAACTAATTATGTCACGCGATGGCTCGGTAGCTCCTAAAGAGCGAATTAATATCCGTTATGTTCCAGCGACTGGTGATGCGCAAGAAGACGTAGAACTGCCGCTGAGTATGATGGTTGTTGGTGACTTTACTGCACGTGCAGATGAGACACCAATCGAAGAACGTACGCCTATCAACATCGACAAAGATAACTTCAACGAAGTTCTGGAAGGCTACTCGCCTAACGTGAAAGTAAACGTTGATAACCGTCTGAGTGATGAAGAAGGTGCCCAACTGGCAGTCGATCTGACTTTCAAAGACATGAAAGACTTTTCACCTGAAACTATTGCTAAGAACGTCCCAGAGCTGAACGGCTTGTTGGAACTGCGTGAAGCATTGGTTGCACTGAAAGGTCCACTAGGTAACGTTCCTGCGTTCCGTAAGAAGATTGCAGCAGTACTTCAGGACGAAGAAGCACGCAAGAAACTACTAGAAGAGCTGAGTCTTGGTGGAAACCAAGATGCGGATAAAGCAGAGTAAGAGGATATTATGACGGCAGAAGCTCAAGCTCCAGAACAAGAAGCAGCCCTTGCGGAATCAGGTTCACTTCTGGATAGCATTCTAAACGAAACGCGCCTTAAGCCTAGCGATGAAGGTTTTGATGTTGCTAAGCGCGGTGTTGAAGCGTTTATCGGCGAACTACTAAGCAACAGTGCATCTGAAAAAGTTGACCAGTCTCTGGTTGACCTGATGATTGCTGAAATCGATCAAAAATTGTCTACGCAAGTTGATGCAATCCTGCACAATGAAGAAGTTCAGGCAATCGAATCAACTTGGCGCGGTCTGAAGTATCTGGTGGATCACACTGACTTCCGCGAAAATATTCAGATCGAACTGATTTCTGCGAAGAAAGACGAAGTTCTGGACGATTTCGAAGACGCTCCAGAAGTGGTTAAGTCTGGTCTGTACAAGCAGATCTACACTCGTGAATACGGTCAATTCGGTGGTAAACCAGTTGGCGCGGTGATCTGTGATTACCAGCTTTCTGCTGCTACACCAGACATCAAACTGATGGAATACATGGCGAACGTAGGTGCGATGTCTCACGCTCCGTTCATCACGTCTGCTTCATCGAAGTTTTTCGGTCTGGACAGCTACGAAGAGCTGCCTAACCTGAAAGATCTGAAAGCGGTATTCGAAGGTCCTCAGTACGCTAAATGGCGTGGTCTGCGTGAACACGAAGATGCTCGTTACCTGGGCCTGTGTACTTCTCGTTTTATGCTACGTAATCCGTACTCAGTTGAAGACAACCCGATCAAGGCGTTTGACTACAACGAGATGGTGACTGACAACCACGACCACTTCCTGTGGGGTAACTCTGCGTACGCGATGGCGTCAAAGATCAGTGAATCGTTCGCGAAATACCGCTGGTGTCCGAACATCATCGGTCCTCAGAGCGGCGGTGCGGTATTTGACCTGCCAGTATACAACTACGAGTCAATGGGTCAGATCGAAACTAAGATCCCAACAGAGATCCTGGTTTCAGACCGTCGTGAGTTTGAACTGGCAGAAGAGGGTTTTGTTGCTCTGACCATGCGTAAGGGTTCAGACAACGCAGCGTTCTTCTCTGCGAACTCTATCCAGAAGCCAAAAGTGTTCCCGAACACGCCAGAAGGCAAACAGGCTGAAATGAACTACAAGCTGGGTACTCAGCTGCCATACATGTTCATTATCAACCGCCTGGCACACTACATCAAAGTTCTGCAACGTGAGCAGATCGGTTCTTGGAAAGAGCGTTCTGACCTGGAAATCGAACTGAACAAGTGGATCCGTCAGTATGTTTCTGATCAGGAAAACCCGCCAGCAGAAGTTCGTGGTCGTCGTCCACTGCGCGCTGCGAAAGTAGAAGTGTCTGATGTTGAAGGCGATCCAGGTTGGTACCGTGTATCAATGTCTGTACGTCCTCACTTCAAGTACATGGGCGCAAGCTTCGACCTGTCACTGGTTGGTAAGCTGGATCAAAACTAAGATCGTTTCATTATCAATAAGAAGCGGTCAGCGCAAGCTGGCCGCTCTTTTTCAGAGTTCAGTATGGAAAAAGGCTATCGTCTTCTGGAGCGTATCGAGCTCGGAGAACCGAAAAACTGCTACGAAAAGGTAGTATCACATCAACATTTGGTTGAATCCATTCATATACACCTCGCGGACTTACTGAATACACATGCGGGGAATGCAATGATAGACAATGACTACGGTCTGCCGGATTTCAACGATGTGCTGTCCACCAACACCAATCTGGTGCGCCATATTCAGCAGAATATCCGCACGACGATTGAAAAGTTCGAACCACGATTAAAAGGCATCGAAGTGTTTCACCGGGATGATTTTCACAACCCGTTGCAACTCAGCTTTGGCATCAGTGGTGAAGTGACGCACAACGGCGGCAAAGTGCCTATGTCTATCAATGTGTTCATGGGTGTCGACGGACAATTTAACGTTTAGTCTTAGGAGCAAGCTTTCGTGAGCAGCAGTAAATATTTTCAGGATGAGCTGACCTACCTGCGTGAAGCAGGCAGTGAGTTTGCCAAATACCATCCCAAGCTAACCAACTTCCTATCAGAAGGAACCTACGATCCAGATGTTGAGCGTCTGATGGAAGGCTTCGCGTTCCTGACCGGACGCATTCGGGAGAAAATCGACGATGAGCTACCGGAGCTGACGCAGTCGCTGATGACGCTGCTCTGGCCGCATTATATGCGCTCTGTGCCGTCGATGTGCATTACGGAACTGTCACCCCATGTCGGGAGCGTGACTGAGCGGACGGTGATTGCTCGTGGTGCTGAAATGGCCAGCGAGCAGGTTGAAAGCACGCAGTGCCTGTTCCGGTCGTGTTATGATGTCGACTTATACCCGGTCCGTCTGACCGGAATTGAGCAGGCGAATAGCCGGACCAGCTCAACTGTGGATGTGTCTCTGTCGACAGAGCATGGCCTGGAGCTGTCTCGTCTGAAAATGGACTCACTGCGCTTCCATTTGCACGGGGAAGTGCATATCACCCGTACGCTGTATCTCTGGCTGTTCCGGTATTTGGATTATGTTGAACTGGATGTCGGTGGTGGTTACAAGCATCGTCTGCGTGCAGATCAGATCAAGCCGGTTGGATTTGCTGAAAATGAAGCGATCTTGCCGTACAGCAAAAATTCCTTTTCTGGCTACCGGTTGCTGCAAGAATACTTCTCTCTGCCTGAAAAGTTCATGTTCTTTGATGTGACAGGTCTGGAATGGTTAAAAGGCATTCCTCAACGATCGACACTGAAGTTTTCTTTTGTATTTAAACGTGCGCTGCCATCGGAAGTTGTGCTGAAAGATAAGCACTTCAAACTGCACTGTACACCTACGGTCAATTTGTTCTCTATTGATGCGGATCCGATTCGCCTTGAGCATCGTCGCAACGAATACAAAGTGCGTCCACAGACCAACAGTCAGGAGCACTTCGAAGTTTATTCGATTGAAGAGGTTCAGAGCTGGAGTAAAAGTGAGCGTCGGCGCAAGAAACTGATCGAATTTGAATCGTTTGAGCATCAGATCAATCAGCGTGACAAGCGTGAGTTCTACAAAACTAAGGTGGGTGAGCGCATCAACGGCCGTGGTCTGGAGCGGTATATTTCGTTCCACACACACGACAGCGGCATCGCTGATCTGGGCACAGAAACCGTTCTCATGAAATTGGTGTGCAGCAACGCTGACCTCGCTGAGCGACTGTCAGTCGGGGACATCACATACACCACCCACAAGTCGCCAACCTATGCTACGTTTCGCAATATCACTAAACCGACCCAGTCGGTCAGCCCGCAGATCAACGGTGAATTACAGTGGCAGTTGATCGCTAATATGTCACTCAACTACTTGTCACTGGCCAATATCGATGTACTGAAAGTTCTGTTATCGACGTATGATTTTCATTCGCGTGTTGACCGTCAGGCTCACCGTGCGTCGATTCACCGTCTTGATGGGATACGCTCGTCGGAGATGGAGCCGATTGATCGTGTATTCCGTGGTGTTGCTGTGCGTGGTACTCAGTTTAATCTGATAGTGAACTCCAGCTACTTTGTGAACGAAGGTGACATGTTTCTGCTGGCCAGCGTGTTGAATGAGTTTATCCGTCTCTATTCGAGTCTCAACTCGTTCACGGAGCTGGAAGTCTTTGACGAGAAAACCGGTGAAGTCTACCACTGGCCTAGTCTCCCTGGTAAACAGACAGTGTTATGATCAATCAGATTTCAGATAAAGCTTACGAGTTCAGCTTTTTCCAGGCTGTATCGCTACTGGAAAAACACTATAAATCTGACAGCAGTGTCGACTTTAGCGGAGTCGGTGAAAACAAGTACTTTCATCAGGAACGCATTCGCTTTAGCGTGTCTGCCAGCTTGGCTTTTCCCAAGAGTGATATGGACTTTGTCACTCATATGGATATGGCTGGCGAAGCGTATACCCGGGTCGAGGTCAACTTTCTAGGTCTCCACGGCTCTAGCTCACCTCTGCCGTCCTCGTACACGGAAAAGCTGGCAGGCAGGGAAGAAGAAGATAACCCGGTTAAGCAGTTTTTTGACTTCTTTCATAACCGCTATGTCTCGATGGTTTATCGGGTATGGAAAAAGTACCGTTACCACATTCAGTATGAGAGTGGCGCTCAGGATCCGTTTTCCAGCCGTATGCTGCATTTACTTGGCCTGTCCAGTGTCATGCAGGAAGCAGAAGCGGCGGATTTGGACAGAGCGAAGCTGTTGTCCTATGTTAACCAGTTATCCACCCGGACCCGTTCCCCTAAACTGATTTCGGGTATTGTTGCGCACTATTTCTCACTGCCTAATGTGTACATTGAGGAGTGGGTGTTCCGCCGGATCGAGATACACCCTAGCCAGCGCAATCAGCTTAATCAGATGAATTGTCAGCTCGGACAGGACTTTCACTTGGGGCAGAGCATGCCGGACCTGGTGGGTAAATTTAATCTGTGTATCGACGAAATTGATTTCTCCACCTATCAGGCGTTTTTGCCAGGTAAGACGCAGCATGAGACGCTGGTGGGCCTGATTCGCTTCATCTTAAGAGACCCGATGGCTTGGGATTTAAAAATGCGAGTTAAGTTAGATACCGTGCCTCAGAACAGTCTTGGTCAGGGGGAAGGCAATGTGCTCGGACAGACGGCGTGGCTGGGTATTCCAACGGAAGATGATACTCAAATCCGGCTTATCGGTAGTGTATAACAGACGAAAAAAAACCGCCGTTTCCGGCGGTTTTTTATTATCGGCTTACAGGTTGGTGTAGTACGACCGTGGTATGCAATGACTTGATGCCATTAAAGGATTCAATCTCATTCGCCAGGTAGTGGATCGACTGGAGATCGGGAGCCTCAATTAGCGCAATAATATCGTAGGTGCCACCTACGATACTGGTCGAACGAACCTCAGGAAGCTCTTTGAGAGCTTCCGTAACGTCATTTTTCTTACCCTTTTCACATGATATCAGCAGGTAGCTGGCTGCCTTACGTCCTTCGTTTTCTACGCGGATTTGAGCAGTGTACCCTTTGATGATCCCTGTTTTTTCCAAGCGGTTAATGCGCTCTGCGACGGCAGTGCGCGATAAACCGATGTTTCTGGACAAATTAGCAATGGACTCTCGACCGTTTGACAAAAGGTTAGACAAAATCTTACGGTCCAGCTTATCCAAGCCTTGTAGATTCATATTTGACATTATAATCCTGCCTTTGCGTTGCTTTTATTGTTATGTGTTTATTTATAATTAGATAGATTCGGGTAACGTAAAGTTGTACAGCTCAGGCAACGTAAACGGATTCTTCTGCGTGAGCGGAGTAATGCGCATACGGAGATCGCGGCCAGACACTTTAATATCACTGACGAAGCTACCATTGTGGGAATTTGTTAATGTCGAGCTGCCCAGAAGACGATACACCGCCCATTGACCATTTTTGCTCAATACGTGCTGCTTACCCTCATCCGTCACATCCTGGATGGTGATGCTGACGCTGAAATCGCCGCTTTGTGGTGGCCATTGCAGCTCTTTCACCAAGCTTGGCCCCTGATAATAGTTAATGCTGGTGTCGGCAACCTTAATTGTGGCGCGTATAGCACTGGAGTCCAGATCCAGAACTTTAGCACTGAACGGAATATAGAAGCGGTTGGTACTCTTATTGATCAGGGTATCGCGAATCACGTTGTAGTTTTTCAACTGAACCAGCAGTTCTGGCGATAATGGCATGACCTCACCGTCGACACGTTTCGGTGTCCACAGGTTGGTGTCGTAGAACGGAGCGAAGTTCTGCTGGATAAAGGTATCCATGATGCCACCCTGAGCGAACAGCAGCTCAAAGTCTTCAAGAGAGATCTCGTCGGTTGCGGTGAGATCGAACGGATACTTGTTGAGGCCAATCTCTTTAAATTTGCTGTAAACCTCACTATACCACTTGGTTTGAATCCCCTGAGATGCTTCGGTAATCATAACAGACCAAGTTTGGTTGACGATGTCCATCAGCCAAGAACGCACCGGTTCTGGTGACTTTTGAGCGATCTGTTTGAGACGGATCAGCGGATCGGCTTCCGAGCTGTTCATCCGTTTGCGCGTTGCGGCCAGGGCGGCCATTTGGGCATCCGGTGAGTCGGCAATATCTTTAACGTAAGAGCGCACCTGGCTCAGAGCGGTAATGGTCTCTTCCCAAGGGGTAGGGGAGTTCGGCGTCTCGTTAACTTGCAGTTGGTTCAGCAGGCGGAACGCTTGTTCTACACGCGACATCAGCAGGTAATCTGGCTGGACAACGTCTTCTGCCGCACCTTTTGCCGCTTCCACAGCATCATTCAACAGAGGCGCTTTGTTTTTCAGCAGTTCGGTCTTATCACCAGTAGGAGAGAATTGTGTATTGGTATACACCTGCTTCAGAACGGTAGTCATCGGTGATGACGGACCCGAAATCAAATCGATGGCATTGGTTAAATCACCAATGTTGTTGTATCGCTTCACTTTCAGCTCGCTGAGCGCATTTCGCCAATAACTGATGTAGTCATCGGTGTATTTCTTACGTACCTGCTCTTTGAAGCTGTCTTGTTCCTGCTGGGTCGGGATGACGTTATCTGACAAGCCCAGCACCCAGTTGTCGGCGATGACGTTCTTCGACATCAGATCCACACGTGGGCGATAGAACGTGGTGAAACCGGTGGAGGTGTACACTTTGCTGATGGTCAGACGGTTTTCGTCGACACTGTCGTTGAAGACGTTAGTAAAATCGAAGCCAACGGCGCGTTCGATATCCAACGTACCCAGATCGATTTCATCTGCCTGATCCAGCATCTGTGCGTAAACGAGATCGACGTTCGAGTTGGACAGCAGTTGTCGACGTGTCGCCCGTACCAGATCCATATTGATATTAACCGGGGCAAACTGCGTTCGGAAGTAGGCATCAAGATACGCCATGGTTTGTGCCGTCATCTCGTTGCTGCCCGTCAGTGAGCTGACCACTAACTCGGTTTTCTTACGCAGATACGCCATGTCGCGCTTGGCTGGATCTTTCAGCATCAGGTAGCCTTTGAGCAGCGGCAGAGCACGAGTAGGTTTGTCTTGTACTTTGGTTAACTCAAGACGGTAGCCTTTTTCAATGACAGGCATCAGGTTCGTTGAGATACCATCCAGCAGAGTGTTGTAGGCCAGTTTAGTCGTGTCTTCCAAACGGCTGATCTTCATCGTCGATAGCTCTTGGTCCAACGCCTGGTTACCAGTTAGCCACGCCGCGTAAGACGGAGCGATAGACTGGTTGGCATTCAGCAATTGAGCATTGAATGAGGATACTTGATCGTCGCTTTCTTCTGTGCCTTCTACCCCAATCATCTGGTTCATCACATTCAGGTTACTGTCCAGCACCTGGAACAACAGATAGCCGCCGCCAAGAATGATCGCGACACTCGCAGCCATTGACAGGTAGCTGTGACGTTGGATACGACGCAAGTAGGTCTTGTTCTCGCCGGCGAAATCGGCTTCTGGCAGAATCTGCGATTCAACCAGGAAGCGGGTGAAATACGGAGTTTCACTTAGGTGAGAGTGCTCCGACGCGATAATTGGCAGGTTGAAATAGTTACTGCAACTTTTGGCCAGCAAGTTGTATTTTCTACCACCTTGTAAGTTGGAGCTGAAGAACACCTCTCGAATATCCAGACAGTAACTGCCGTGATTGAGACTATTCAGACGCTCGACCACATTACGTACTTCTCCTTGACACAACTCGAATTGCTTAGGAAAGGCCAGAATGGCTTTTTTCTCATCCACATTGTTGGAGTGAGAGGACGAATCCAGTGCGTTGGACTCCATCACTTTGACCAGATTGGTGAAACTGTCATTGAAGTAGTCGATCATCGCACCTTTTGCATCTTTCAATGGAATGCTCAGGTACTCGATCGCTGTTTTCAGTGGACTGAAGTGCACATATTCTTTAAATCCATCCAGTTTATCCAGTTTCGACATCACCAGATAAAGAGGAATGGCGGCCGCCGTTTCCTGACCAATGTATTCCAAACGTTGTAACAGTGCGGTCAGGGTGTAGTCGACCTGTTCGTCTTCATGGACAATCAGAAACTCAAAGTCGATGAAAAACAGACAGCCACTGAACGGTTTACGTGGACGGAGTCGGATGACTTCATTGACCAATGTATGCCACAGCGCGGAATCCGCACTGGATACTTCCTGAAAAACCAGACGGCGGTCTGGTTTGATGTAGATAGCAGAGTCGGACTCGTACCATTCAAAGAAATCATTCTTGATGGTGTTGGGGCGGTCCATCGGCTTTATCGCGTTAGAAGTGTGCAGAAACTGGGCTTTACCGGAAGACTTATTACCCAAAATCAGGTAAATCGACTTTTTACTGGCCCGCTGAAGCAACGGACGCAACACCATCGACAGCGTTTCTTCTTCGGTTTCCAGTTGTTGTGATTTTTGTTGACGGCGCTTCTTCACCCACAGAATTGTGTTGAAAGTCGCGTAGATGACCAAAATCGCAGCCAAAGGTCCGTATAAGTACCAGGCACTGCTTTCTGCAAACCAGACAAAATACACCGTCAGGGTGATCGCTACCCCAATCAATGCCAACAGTGTTGATAAAAACACTGGGTTCCTAACCAAATTCTTCTTGAACATAATCTAAGTTTCGTTCTGACGTTGTTGTATATAGTTATTGAGCGGTGGCGGACTGTTCTTGTTGCAGCTCCACTTTTAACTCATTGAGTTTGTGTTGATAGATATTCAGTAAACGCTGAGACTTTGCGACTTCTTCCGGCATTTGATTTTGAGCGGCATATTCAATGCGGCCCAGTAAAGGGAAGAGGGTATTACTGTAACGGTAGGCTCTTTCTATGCTGGCTTTGTCGTTGTTTTTCGCCTTGGCGTTTGCAAATACGGTGCGTGCTTGTTTGAACTCGGCGCTGAGTTTCTGATACTCCGCTTCCAGGTCCGCGCGGCTCTGTTCGAATGTTGCTGACAGAGACTGTGCCGATGATGAATCGGGGTACAGTTCAGTGACGGTTTGTGTGACGCTACCGATGTCATCAATTTGACTGACGCGGATAGGGTCGAGATCCCAGCCGTTTACCAACGCGGATACGCGTTGCAATAGCGTATCTTTGATGGCTTGTTTCGTGGAATTGTCTTCAAGCTTGATGGCATTGGCCAGAGGTACCAACTGATTGATCGACGCAATCTCTATTTGCGTCTTCATTGCCTCAACTCTTCTGTCCTGATAAACAAAATGGCTAAACAGAGCAACAAGAACCACCACGGCTAACGCTGCCATGAAGAAACCCATTCCTGAGCGCTTTTTTTCTGGCTCTGAAGCCGCAGAGGGTGAGACGTTCACTGGAGTCGCAGATGTCGGTGATGGAGAGGGTGACACATCCATCTTCATCATAGGCTGCGAGCGAGGTGCAGGGGCTGGCTGAGCAACAGAAGCGGTTTGTTGTTTGACGGCTTCTTCTCGCTTAGCCATTTCGGTTTTGAGCTGTTCAATCCACTGCGTAAAAATGCGTCGAATCGCGCCTAAAGAGGGGGCTTTGATACCGTAGTGCAGACGCAGCTCTTCTTCTATCTTGAGGGTCAATCGATGCCCTGCCTCAATAAGAGGCAGATCCTGCTCAGAAGGATTGATGTGTTTTTGGCGACGTTCCGCGTATTCGACAAACCACTCGATGGAAGACATGCGGGCATTGGCCTTGTCTTCCGTCGGGTAGCCGGAGTGCCAATACACCACGCATAAATCGTAGATGGCGTTAAGACCTTCTACCAGGCCTTTCAGGCCATGATTATTGGTGGCAGCGACACCGAAGTAACACGCGCAGCGAAAATCCTTTCCATGTTGTGTCAGAACCTGTTTTGATAGTTCTTCCACTTTTTTCCATGAAACACGGCCAGTAACTTTGTTGATGTTGTTGATTTGACGTTTAATTTCGTCAAATTCTTCTAGGCCGTTTGGATTAATGCCACTGGGATGCTCATGATCTATCGGTCGACGAGCAAAATCCGAGAAGTACATATAAACCCTACCAAACTGATGTTATTAGCTTTTATTAATATAAATACATTAGCCTTACCTAATTTTATTTTTGTTGTACTGTGGCAAAGCAAAAAAATTTCGAGCAATTTTATTCTTAAATTGACCAAATGAAATTTAAAACTTTATAAAAATGTATTTAATTTAACTAAATGTGAACTGCATCACTAAGCCTAATGCAGATGTTAGGCAGAGTCGCATAAGTAATTTCTGACACTTTCCTTTTGATATAAGTCTCACTAGCAATGAGGGGTGATGCTTGCTAGTTGTTGACAATGTTGATAGTAAATGCTGGATGAATCTGAATTGAGGTATCAATGTTGCTAATGTTATCTATTTATTTGTGATTAAAAAAACACCACAAATAATATTCACAAATCTAATTTGTTTACATATTAATCAATAGAGTGACAACGTTTTGACGGGTGTTGAATTTACTAAAAGTATAGATGTTTTCACTAATCTCGTTGTCATAATGAGCTATTTATTAGCGCTCTCGGAAGGGGATATTGAAAAAGGGCGATAGCTTGGTATCTTCGCGTGTCAATAAAAAAGGAAACCTTATTTTCGGCCGAGGAAAATTATAATGGCGAAGCCAATCAATATCGCTTTGGCACTCTTGATGTGTGCCGTTTCTAGCAGCGCAGTGGCAAAAGGCGAGCGTTACGGTGGTAGCGTGAGTATGCTTAGTATCGAAGGTATCGACTACGACGAAGGTACCAGTGGTGAAGCTGATGCGCTTCGCTACGGTTTGCTGCATACCCGACCAATCGATGAGAGCAATAATCGCTGGCGTTGGTGGTTAGGTTTGAACTACCTGGATGAATCTGTGGATGCACCATCAAACGGGATTTATCAGGAAGTCACCAGTTACGAGCTGCGTGTGGTACCTCAATACGCACTGGCAGACTGGGGCTGGTTTACTCCGTATGTGGGTGCTGGCCTGTCTCTGGCATACTCTCAGTACTCTAATCGTTGGGTCGTTGACGGTGAAGGCTACCGTTACGGCGAGCAACTTGACGATATCGATCAGTTTGAAGTCGGCGCCGTTGCGACACTTGGCACTGTTATCAAGCTGGGTGGCAACCCAGATGCGCATCTGCAAATCGTGCCTCAGGCATCATACATTTTACCTGTGTATAACGATGGTCTGGGTGGCGTAGAGTTCTCAGTCGCGTTGCTGTTCTAAGGAAATCGGTATGCGAACTAGTCAACTCGTTCTTTATATTGCCAAGTGCCCGGAAGAGTACACCGGCTCTAAACATATTGAGATGCCAGAAAGTGGTGGTTCAATAGGGCGGAATGCCGGGAGCACTGTTGCGCTGACGGATCACAACCGCTTCATTTCTGGTACACACTGCTTGATCAGCGTGTATGGCGATACTTACTACATCAGTGATGTCAGTACCAATGGGACCTTAGTCAACGGTAATCGTATTCTGAAAAATCAGCCAATTTCGATTCAAGAAGGCGATTCAATCGCCTTGGGACGTTACGAAATCTCAGTGGCGTTTGAACAGTTGACTAGTAACCTTGACATCGCTGCGGACATTGTACCCGATCGCGATTCCACCGACCCCTTAGTCGGTCTGGGCGAACATATCGTGCATGAAGAGCAGCAAGTCGAAAGCATCGAAGAGCTGTTTATGGAGACCAAGAGCGAGCAAGTCGACACTCATGATCCGGTCGCTCATCTTGATTTTGCCATGCAAATCGAAGATGACCATTTGATTCGCGACGAGAACACCCAGAAAGAGGTGCCAAAGTCGAATGAATACAAACGTCAGATCCCTGATGATAGTTTCAGTATTTATTCAGAGTTTGAAGCCCCTAACCTGATCCCTGAAGATTGGATGGCTGGCGAAACAACATCGCAACCTCAGCCCGCTCCTCAAGCCGCACCAGTAAAAGTGAATCCAGCACCACAGCCAGAGCCACAGCCGGCAGCACCTCGTCCTCAGTCAGATATGGTGATGCAGGCTACCCAGCCTGAGGCTGCGCCATATACGGCACCTTCAACTGAGGCGCCAGCACCAAAACCGGCGGAACCTAAGTCCAGGTCTGCGTACTGGGAAGAAGTGACTCAGCCAATTCCTGCTCAATCTAATACCGAACCTAAGCAAGAAGAACCGAAGCCGCAAACCATGGCAATGGTGCAGCATGAGCAGCAAGAACCAGCTCAAGCTACTCATGACGCGGTGCATGCTGCGTTTTTCCAGGGGTTGGGTATTTCTGATTCCAGCTTGCAGTCGGCAGATCCCAAGCTCTTTCAGCAGATGGGGGCGTGTCTGCGCTTATGCATCGATAAACTGCAGAAAGATCTGAGTGAAGTCGAAGATCTTAAACAGCAAGGGGAGCAGGAAACTCTGGCCACGAATCTGACGGAATTGATGCTGACCCTTAATCAACAGAACCTGCTGTCTCCGAATGAGTTGATCGAACAAATGCTGGATGAACTTGACGAGCACCGCTCGCATTACAACCAAGCGGTGAGTGATGCGATTTATGCAGAAGTGTCTGATTGTGATCCCGAGCAGTTTGCCAAGAAAGTCGCCGCAGAGTCTAAGTTTGTAACCCGGGGTAAGCTGTGGAGTAAGTATGAAAACTTCTACCACAACAAACGTCAGGGAATGTCGGACACCAGCGGCGCTTTTGCTCAGAAGAAAATCAAAGAACAGTATCATAAGAATTTAAAGGTGAAACATGCGTAAGTTGACGGTCGCCCTGACACTGTTTTTGTTATCGGGCTGCGCGATGTGGGAACAGTTTAAAGAATCTTCTGGTATTACCCCGGAAACCTCCTCGATTGAACTGGTGATCGAAGCGTCGGACGTGTTGAACGTTCGAGATGGCGGCCAGCCATCGCCGGTCATTATGCGAGTACATGAACTGACTTCGCCGGTATTGTTTCGGAGTTTGGATTTCTTTGCGTTGTTTGAAAACGACAAGGCGGCACTGGGTGATGAATACATCAAACGTTATGAGTATCAGATAAAGCCAGGCGAAAAAATCCATGAGCTGATCGAGCTGGACCCTACCACTCGAGCGCTGGGTTTCTCGGTCGCGTTTCGTGACATTAATGGCTCTTCATGGCGCAAAGTGGAAGCTATCGAAGAGAAAACAGAATACTTCCTGAGACTGAAACTGGAAGGTAGCGAAATGATCTCTGATACCACGAAAGGTATCGAGCAGACTTATTTTTAAGGAAATCGAACATGTCTTTATATAATCCAGTTGTATGGCAAGATGGTATGTTCATGAAGCCACAGCATTTCCAGCAGCTCGACCGGGCTCAGGGAAAAGCGAGTGGTATGCTTAGCACATACAGTGCGCCACTGCATTGGGGAATTAAGCGTCTAGAGATCAACACGGAACTGCTGGCGCTCGGAAAAATCGGTATTACCCGTGCAGAGGGGGTTTTGCAGGATCGTACCCCATTTGAACTGCCGCTGCTGGCCGATCTACCAGAAGTAAAAGAAGTGGATCCGTCAGTCACTGACAAAGTCGTGTATTTGTGCTGCCCTTTGCCTTCAGAGCGCTCAGAATTATTCGGTACGCAACGTGATGGTGCTCGTTATTCCATGCACCCACAAGAAGCTGTGGATTCATGTTACAACAGTGAAGACATGGCTAATATCATGGTCGGGAAGCTGAATTTTTGTTTGATGTACGATCATGAAGATAAGAGTGCTTTTACCTCAATTCCGATCCTCAAGATTTCTGAAGTAAAACCAGACGGCAGTATTGTTCTGGATGAGAGTTTTATCCCGACCTGTCTGGATATCAAAGCGTCGACGGTATTGAATAAATTCGTGACCGAATTTGCCTCGATGCTGCGTCATCGCGCAGAATCCATTGTTCAGCGCCTGGGCGTGGTGGATCAGCAGGGGGTTTCATCGGTTTCTGATTTTATGTTGCTTCAGGCATTGAATCGTTATGAACCACTGTTCTGGCATTTTGCCGCGACGGAAGGGGTGCATCCGGAATCCTTGTATCGAATTCTGCTGCAGGCAGAAGGCGAATTGTCGACCTTATGTTCTTCTGCGCGTCGCCCGCAAGAGTATGTGGAATACAATCACGCTGACCTAACGGCATGCATGAGCCGTACACTGGAAAGTTCGAAGATGACCTTGAGCGTTATGTCTGAGCAGCGCGCAATTCCGTTGACGCTGAAAGAGCAGAATTACGGTATTCGCACTGCACCGATTCCGGATCAGCGAATTGTTGATTCTTCAACGTTCATCCTTGCGGTGAAAGCCGATGTTCCTCTGGATATCCTGCATACACAATTTGTAAGTCAGGTGAAGATCGGTTCTATCGACAACATCCGTCAGTTGATCAACTTGCAGTTGCCAGGCATTAGCATCAAGCCGATGCCAGTTGTGCCACGCGCCTTGCCATACCACGCCGGTTACACCTATTTCGAACTGGATCGCAACAGCGAAGAGTGGATGGCGCTGAATAATGCCGCTGCGATCGCTGTTCACGTAGCGGGTGAGTTCGCTAACCTGTCACTACAACTGTGGGCTGTGAGATTATGAGTTACGCAGATGATGATGTAACCGTTGTTCTCTTTCAGCCTGAGCCCGGCAAGCCTATGGAGGTTATGCCGGCGCCGGATCTGTCGCGTAATATTGCGGTGGATGATCTGGATATTTCCACCATGGGGGTTAACCCCTTGGTGGATCAGTTTTCGTGGCTGATTGCGAGTTTATCCTGTATGGACTCGATTCCATGGCTGGACGATCCAATGCCATTTCGCGAGCAGGTAGCACGAGAAATTCGCAAAGGTGAACGCAAGCTCAATGAGATGGAAATCGACCGGGCGACCATTCTGGTGGTGCGTTACTGTTTATGTGCTGCGGTCGACGAAGCGGTACTGGCGCAGGAGTGGGGCACCAACAGCCGTTGGAGTCAGAACAGCTTGTTGGCCGAGTTTCACAATGAGACATCGGGCGGTGATAAGTTTTTCGTTATCCTTGAGCGCCTGAAAGCAGAACCAAGAAAGTATCGCTATGTAATTGAGTTTCTGTACTTGCTGCTACAGCTTGGTTTTAAAGGTAAATTTGGCCGTGAAGAGCGTGGTAACGAGCAACTGGCGGAAATTGGCAATACAATTTATCGTCTGATTCGGGATGACCGTCTTGCGGAACAAGAGAAAGTTTCGTTGGTCAATCTTAAGGCGAAATACCTTAAGAAGCCGCTCAAGCGCGTCATCTCACCGAAAATGATACTCGGTGTGACCGCCCTAGTTTTTGCTGCCATGTACGCGGCGTCTTATCTGCTGATCGATGTTAAGTACCAGCAACTTCTGGGTGTGTACCAATAATAGCTATGGTGTTGAAAAAGCCCGCTTTAACGCGGGTTTTTCTTTGTCTAAACACTTTCCGTTTAAGGATATAGCAAAAAGCCCGCTGAAGATTCAGCGGGCCTTTTCAATAGTGGCGGAGAGATAGGGATTTGAACCCTAGATACGCTATTAACGTATGCCGGTTTTCAAGACCGGTGCTTTCAACCACTCAGCCATCTCTCCATGTGGGCGCTATGATAGGAATATCCAACAGGCTTGTAAAGCGAAGAATCGAGATAAACGGCGCGGTTGCTCGTTAACTAGCCGATTGTCAAACTCGTGCTAAACTACTAAAAATGCTTATAAATACTAATTTTGTGACGTAAATACTCTATTCATACTTATGCTAATAAAATAATGTTTTATTAATAAGGTTTTGAATTTTAAAAGAAATATGGGTTTGAGAAAACGCTTGTACGCCCGAAAGTCGTTGCACGTAAGTGTGAACTGTTTCAAAATTAGCTAATTACCAGTCTGAAGTGGTTAATTCTGAGGTATTTATGAAAGTCGCGGATCTTTTCAAACATCGTGGTGAAACAGTGTCCAAGTATCATTCTGAGTTGTTGGAGAAAATGTCTCCCGCAGTACGTGAGTACTGGGGCGAAATTCTGCATAAGGCGAATAATCGCCAATTCTTCTCATGGGTACGTGATTTTCAGCAGCCAGCAGTCAACGAAGACGTGGTTGTTGAAGAACCGCAGATCGTGCTTAAGCCTGAAGCACAAGTCTTGTTTGATGAACTTCAGCAACAGATTGGCGAAGTGATCCACACCGGAGACTGGCTGAGCGTTGATCAAGAGCGTATCAATCAGTTTGGCCAGGTGACAGAAGACATGCAATGGATTCATACTGATCCTGAGCGCGCAGCCGCAGAGTCTCCATTTAAGACGACCATTGCACATGGTTTTCTGACCTTGGCATTGCTGCCGCGTTTAACGGACAGTGTTGACCCTGAACATAACCTGTTCCCCAGTGCGAAAATGGTGGTCAATATCGGTCTCAACCAGGTTCGATTTCCCTATCCGGTGAAAGCTGGTAATCGCCTTCGTGCAGTGAGCACGCTAACTAAAGTCACACCTATTCGCAAAGGGTTAGAGGTTGAGCGTGAAATCAAAGTTGAGATCGATGGAGTACGTCGTCCAGCTGCGGTTGTTGTGTCGGTGATTCAACTGCACTTCTAAGTATCCAGATAGCAAAAAGGAGAGCCATGGCTCTCCTTTTTTGTTTCTTAAGTTATTTTGTCGGTGTGTAGCCGTACTCTTCAATCAATTTTTTGGCCGCTTCAGAATCAATGTATTCGATAAACGTTTTAGCGTCTTTGTTGAGCTTTTCTGGATAGAAGACCAATAAGAACGGACGGGAAAGCTCGTATTTTCCGTCGGCGATGTTCTTTGTTGTCGCTTCTGTTCCTTCAAACGTAATGGCTTTAACGGACCGATCAACTGAACCGGTGGAGATAAAGCCGATTGCCTGTTTGTTGTGGTTAACCAGTGTTTTTACCATGCTGTTACTGTTGACCACCAGGTTGTCTGGATTAATGTCAGAAACCTCACGGTTGTTCACGATGCGCGTCAGGCCTAATAGGTGCTCGAAACTGTAACGGGAGCCTGATGATGCTTCACGGGTAACGACGGCAATTTGTTGATCCGGTCCGCCAACTTGTTTCCAATTGGTGATTTTTCCTTTGTAGATATCATACAACTGTTCACGGCTGATATTGGTCAGTGGATTTGACTGATGGACGATCACTGCCAGTCCGTCAAATGCAATGGGATCCACCTTCAGGTCGCCAGACATCTCGCTTTCGACCAGGTAGCGTGAACTCATACCAATGTTGACGACTCCTTTTTTGACCAGTGTTATCCCCGCCGTAGACCCGACGCCCTGAACCGCGACATAAGTTTCTGGATGAGCTTTATTGAAATCTTCGGCGAGTACATCCATGACACGGGCGACCGACGTTGAGCCGGAAACACTGATTTGTGCCGCAAACAGCGGGAAAGAAAACAACGTAGTAGACAGCAGGGCAGCCATCGCAATTCGAATCATACAAAACTCCGGAGGTGGTATATCAGATGCCGCTTATCATATGTCGATTACATGACAATTTTGTGAAAATGAATGCAGACTCAAATATTTATAATTCATATTATGGCTTCTACACTTAATCAGAAGTGATGTTACTCGGGCTAAATAGCTGATACAGTCAAAAAAGTGATCACGCCAGCATCGCTAGGGAGAGTTGAATGAGTTTGGTGAATTTGTTGCAAAGGCAGGTTGAAACCCGGGCTCAGGTTGTGTGTCAGAACCGTAATCAGAGCTTGCCGGTTGAACTGGGCAAGGCCAGTTTTGAAGTGCTCGATAATGGTGTAGTGTTTGTCAAACAACACTATCTTCTCGATTCTTCGCACTGTGATTACTTTAACCCGGTGGCGCGAGTACTGTGGGATGAAGAACAGCAACGATGGAATTTGTCGGTCATTCAGGAAGAAGGGTGTGACGACTGGGTTCCGTATCCTTATCTGGCGTTTAGTAATGACTTAACGGCGTTGATGCGAGAAATTGAGAAAGATCCCAAGTCGTTGTTCTGGGATTGATGCCTATCCGGATACGAATTAAAGAAAAGGCGCCCTACGGCGCCTTTCTTGCGGACAATGTGTTATTCGGCTTCAGCCGGAGCCTTTTCCGATTCTTCCGGTTTTGGCGGCTCAGCGAAGACCTGAGTCGGTTTTGCCACCAGGCTGCGATTTTCCTGGTTCACTTCTGTCAACACCACTTCCAGTGTGTCGCCAAGGCGATAGATCAATTCTTTGTCGATGGCGATGGTACCGTTGTCGCCATCCAATTGGATACGCTCTTTGTTGGCGACGATCAGTTTGCCTGGAACAAACGCTGCGGCGCCATTTTCCAGCAGACGGATACGCATACCGGCACGTGAAATATCGAAGATCTCAGCAGAGAACTTGGTTTCTTTCGCCGGCTCTTCGGCCAGTGTGCGGGCATACAGCCAGTCGGCCACGTTGCGCTCAGCAATCTTATGATGCTTGCGGTGCAGTGCAAGCTCTTCGCCGACCGTTTCATCGGGTTGCTGCACCGGCGCTTTGCCCAGCACGTGCGCTTTGAGCATGCGGTGGTTGATCATGTCGCCGTATTTACGGATTGGAGATGTCCAGGTCGCGTAGATATCCAGGCCCATTGCAAAATGCGGCAGCGGTTGGTTACCAATTTCGCTGTATGTCTGGAATTTACGAATACGGTTATCCAGGTAAGTCGTTTCCTGAGTGCCCAACCAACGACGCAGTGCGGCAAAGCCTTCCAGAGTAGTAATGCTTTCAGCGGTGAACGGAAGGTCGCCTTGTGGATTCACCAGTTCAACGACTTCTTCAATTTTCTCGGCTTTAAAACCACTGTGACAGTTGAACACACCAGTTTCAAAGTGAGCACGCAGAACTCTGCCTGCACAAATGTTAGCCGTGATCATGGACTCTTCTACCAGACGGTTTGCACTGCGGCGCAAGTCGGCATGAATCGCGACAACGTCGTTATCTTCACTCAGTTCAAAGCGGTAGTCCGGGCGATCAGGGAACACGACGGCGTGTTCTTCTCGCCAGTTTGCACGTGCCTGAGAAAACGCGTACAGATCGCGCACGATCTGTGCGATCTCATCGCTTGGTGTCCACTCGGATGACTCACCGGTCTCCAGCCAGTCAGAGACATGATCGTAGACCAGCCGTGCGTGGGATTTAATGTTGGCAGAGAAGAAACGGATATCGTCGCCAATAACGCCATCTTTGCTTACGGTGACCGTGCAACACAGCGCCGGGCGAACTTCGTTTTCTTTCAGTGAACACAGATCGTCCGCCAAATCACGAGGCAGCATCGGAATGTTGCGGCCTGGCAGATAAATAGTGAAGCCACGTTCACGTGCCACTTTATCCATCTCATCATCCGGCGTGATGTAAGCCGTTGGATCTGCGATGGCGATGGTCAGCTCAAACTCCCCGTTTTCTTTTTGTTTGGCGTACAGCGCATCGTCCATATCTTTGGTTGATTCGCCGTCAACGGTCACAAACGGAATATGGGTCATATCGATGCGTTCAAGATCCGCATCGTCTTTTAGTTCCCAGTTCTCGATTCCTGCCGGTTCGCTGTTCGGCAAATCGTTTTCTGCCAGCGTAACCCACCACGGCGCAATCTTGTCGTTTGCGTCGGTGATCTTTTCTGAGATTTCAACAAAGAAGCCATTGTCGCCTTTAAGAGGGTGGCGCGTCAGGTGAGCGACCACCCAATTGCCTTCAGCAAAATCGTCTGGCTTGAGACCTTTTTTCACTTTGGCTTTCAGGGATTGTTTCTTCAACTGAGGGTGATCAGGTGCCACATTCAGTTTGCCTTTGAACATCTTAACGCGGCCGATAAAACGGGTCAGAGATTGCTCCAGTAGCTCTTGAGGTTCGGCCACTTCACGCTCGTTTTCGGTACGAATAATGGCAACGACTTTATCGCCGTGCAGACATTTTTTCATGTATGGTGGCGGGATGAAGAAGCTGGTTTTGCTGTCGACTTCCAGGAAACCAAAGCCTTTATCGGTGGCTTTGATGGTGCCTTCTTTCTTTGGCAGGGTTTCCTGAATTTGTTGTTTTAGCTGAGCTAACAGAGGGTTGTCTTGAAACATCGTAAACTTATCTAATTTTGGGCCGGCGAGACATGTCGCGTTGGCGACTCAGATTTTACGTCGATTATGACGCAGCAATAGCAGCACACTATAAACATTGACGCTGCGGATTACTACCGAAAGCGTGCTTTTCACTCCGGAAAAGTTGCTGTTTGCCGTAGGGCGTGCCACCCTTTCTAAACTTGGCTTGTGACGTAAATATGACCGTTTTTACCAGTTATGAGAAAAAATTGTGATGTATTTCAATTTTTTCTGGCTTTTTGTGTGCTTTTACGAAATAATCCGCGTCCCTTAGTTGTCCCTAGCGGCTTGATGCGATTTAACACTTATCCGCATCTGAAAGGAATCAGCTCTAATTTGTTGTTTGGATTGGTATGGAATTGGTAGAGCTCGTGGGACCTTGTAAATCAATAATCTTAGTGGGATCCCAATGCAAGATTCTGTAACACAGTTCAGCGACTTAGCGCTGAACGACGCCATTCTTTCTGCTCTGGACGGAATGGGCTTTGTTTCTCCAACTCCAATTCAGGCGGCTGCCATTCCGCATCTGATGCAAGGCGCTGACGCGCTGGGTAAAGCTCAGACCGGTACTGGTAAAACAGCGGCTTTCTCTCTTCCTCTGCTGAACAAAATCGATCTAGACCAACGTAAGCCCCAAGCTATCGTGCTGGCACCGACTCGCGAACTGGCGATTCAGGTAGCGGCCGAAATGAAAAATTTGGGTCAGAACATCCGTGGTCTGAAAGTGCTTGAAATCTACGGCGGTACGTCCATCGTTGATCAAATGCGTGCTCTGAAAAGTGGCGCTCATGTCATCGTCGGTACACCGGGCCGTGTACAAGACCTGATCAACCGTGAACGTCTGCACTTGGATGAAGTACATACTTTCGTTCTTGATGAAGCGGACGAAATGCTGAACATGGGTTTCGTTGACGACGTTACCGATATCATGGAGCACGCGCCAGAGTCTGCTCAGCGAGTTCTGTTCTCAGCTACAATGCCTCCGATGCTGAAAAACATCGTTGAACGCTTCCTGCGTGAGCCAGTCACTATCGACGTTGCAGGTAAAAACCACACAGTAGACAAAGTAGAGCAGCAGTTCTGGGTGGTTAAAGGCGTTGAGAAAGACGAAGCCATGTCTCGTCTTCTGGAAACCGAAGAGACGGATGCGTCAATTGTATTCGTGCGTACTCGTCAGGATACTGAGCGTCTGGCAGACTGGTTGTCTGCGCGCGGTTTCAAAGCAGCAGCACTGCACGGTGACATTCCGCAATCCTTGCGTGAGCGTACCGTTGACCACATCAAACAAGGTGTGATCGATATTCTGGTGGCAACTGACGTCGTTGCTCGTGGTCTTGATGTGCCACGTATTACGCACGTATTTAACTACGATATTCCATTTGATGTTGAGTCTTACATCCACCGTATCGGTCGTACTGGCCGTGCAGGACGTAAAGGTAAAGCGATCCTTCTGGTTCGTACCAACCAAATCCGTATGCTACGCACTATCGAGCGTGTGACGAAGTCTTCAATGGAAGAAATCCAACTGCCACATCGCGATAAAGTGGCAGAATCTCGCTTGGAGAAACTGGGTGCAGAACTGGAAGCGGAAAAAGAACACAAAGCACTAGAGAAGTTCGTTGATCTGGTAGAGAAACTGCAAACGTCTCTAGAACTGGATGCAACCACTCTGGCTGCCATTCTGCTGAAGCGTCAGCAAGGCAAACGTCCATTGTTCTACATCGGTGAAGATCCGATGATCGAAGCGATTGAGCGTGATAAGTTGCGTCGTCGTGAACGTCGTGAAAACGGTGGTCGTCGTGAGTTCGGTAACCAGGAATGGGATACTTATCAATTCCAGGTTGGCCGTGAGCAAGGCGTTCAGGTTAAAGACATTGTCGGTGCGCTGGCAAATGAACTTGGCCTGACTAAAGGCTCTATCGGTGCCATCAAGCTGGATCGTGGTGAGACTTACGTTCAGTTGCCTAAAGCGATGTCTTCAGATGTAGCGAACAAGCTACGCAAATTACGCATTCGTCAGAAGCAAGTGGATGCTGTGGTATGTGACTTTGATGATTTCCGCGAGTCACGTGGTCGTCGCGAAGGCGGACGTCGTGATGGTGGTCGTCGTGACGGTGGTTTCCGTAGTAATCGCGAAGGCAATGGCAACTTCCGTGGTAGCCGTGAAGGCGGCAATCGTGAAGGTGGTCGTCGCGAAGGCGAACGTCGCTTTGATCGCAATCGTGGTGGCGATCACCGTGGTAACCATCGTGGTGAACGTGGTCATAGCCGCGGCCGTCGCACCGAAGCGTAATTCTTTGCAGAATTAAGAAAAAGCCCCGCTCAGATGAGCGGGGCTTTTTTGTGCATTAAGCGGCGGGATAAACCATTGGAAAGTCGAGCGTGGGATGTTTAGCAACCATGGCGCTGAAGCCGTATACCCGCTCAAGCAGTTTGGGTTGCAGCGCTTCCCAAGGCGCGGCATCTTCGACCAGCTTGCCATTATGGAGGATCACCATTCGGTCTGCGTATTGCGCGGCCAGATTCAAATCATGCAGCACCACAATGACCGCAGCCTGTTGTGTAGTGGCCAGCTCACGTGCGATGTGCAACGTATTGTGCTGGTGGGCGAGATCCAGGGCAGATGTCGGTTCATCCAACATCAGGATTTTGCGCTCTCCACTCTGATGTAACTGGGTTAGTACCCGGGCGAGATGCAGCCGCTGTTTTTCGCCGCCAGATAACGAGGTGTATAGCCGTTCTCCGAGGTGCGCAACATCGGTCAGCTGCATGTAGTGCATGGCGATATCCCGGCTTTCGGCCTGACCGATGTTCAACGGTAAGGCGCCCAACTCGACCACTTCGTGAGCCAGAAAAGGAAAACTTAAGCTACTGTGTTGAGGCAATATCCCCAAGTGACGGGCCAGCGCTTGAGACGGCCATTGTGATGAAGATTGAGCAAAATAGGTGAGAGGGCTATCGGAGTTAATCTCACCACACATTAGTTTGAGTAAGGTACTTTTTCCCGCACCGTTTGGCCCGAGTAGCGCAGTAACCTCACCTGCGCGAATATCCAGATCAATGTTATCCAGTATGGTGTGCTTGCCAAATTGCACACTGGCTTGGCGAACACTCAGAACCACTTGTGGCATTACAGGATTCGTCCTTTTTGTTGAAACAGAAGATAGAGAAAGAAGGGGGCCCCAATCAATGCGGTAATAATCCCGACTGGCAATTCGGCAGGCGCAAGAACGACGCGAGACGCCATGTCTGCACCGGTCAGCAACAGTGCGCCCATCAGTGCAGAAAGCGGCAGCAAACGTCGATGATCCGGTCCGGCTAACATACGTCCAAGATGGGGAATCACCAGGCCAATGAAACCTATCATACCGGATACACTAACGGTCACGCCGACACCGACCGCCGTGAGCAAAATCAGGTGGCGTTTGAGACGTTGTACCGGAATACCAAGATGACGAGCTTCCGCTTCACCGAGCAATAAAGTGTTGAGAGCCCGGGCGTGACGATAAAACAGCACCATTAAGAGTAGGAAGGTGGTGCCCGCCAGGCCTATGGAAGACCAGCTTGCACCAGCCAGCGAACCCATCGACCAGAGTGTCAGATCACGTAACATTTGATCGTCCGCGAGAAAGTTAAGAAAGCCGATGCCCGCCCCTGACAAAGCGCTGATTGCAACGCCGGCAAGCAGCATAATGGTGACGGAAGTGCCGGTTTTAGATGTGCCAAGATGGTAAACGATAACCGTGGTCAGCGCTCCGCCTAAAAAAGCAAATACCGGAATCGCAGTGACGTTCATCAGGACAGGATAGGCTTGCGCCAGTTCGGAAAATAGGACTATCGCAGTCGCCGCCCCTAACGCGGAGCCGGCTGATACACCAATGATGCCCGGTTCTGCCAGCGGGTTGCGAAACAGGCCCTGGGTCACCGTGCCGCACAGAGCCAGCGTTGCGCCAACAAATACACACAGAATGGTGCGTGGGAAGCGAATTTCATGGATCACCAGATTTATGTGCGCTGGAAGTGTGTTCGAGCGCACAAGCAGACTGTACAAACTGTCGGTGAACCCGATCTGCATTGGGCCGACGGTGATCGAATAGACGGAGGTTATCACCAACATCAGCGAAAACAGCCCAAGTGTCACGCTCAAAGGAAGTCGTCTCAACAACATGATTGAGCCCTATTTTGACAATAGTTGATGCAGTCGTTCGGCTTCGGCTAGGCTCTTTAAACCCAGTCCGCCAACCAATGCATGCCCGTCGATGGTGAGGATCTGTTTATTCTGACCCGCCGGGGTGGCTGCGAGCATCGGCATCGCCTTGAGGAGCGCGTCAGCGCCGCCTAACTTGTCGTAGCTACGGCCACTCACCAGAATCACATCAGGTTGCATCTCGACCATAGATTCCATCGAGAGCGGTTTGTACGAAGTTAGCTGTCTAGCTGCCGGGTTGATTCCGCCCGCCAGGCGAATAATGGCGTCTGGCGTCGTATCTTTGCCAGCCACGTTGGCTGCCCGGCCTTCATGAATTAGCAGGAAGAGGACTTTTTTCGGGGTATTTAACGGTTGGTGTGTCAGAGCATCGAGCTGCTGTTGGAGATCTTTTTTCAGCGTTTCGGCTCTGGTTTCGCTGTGGGTCAGAGCGGCAATTTGATCAACACGCGCTAAGAGTCCCGCAGTGCTGGCCTGAGTGTTAACGATTTCAACACGTACGCCAGCGGATTTGAGCTGCTCTAAAGTGGAGCCAGGCCCCATTTCATCCGATCCAATCAGCAGTGTCGGGGACAAGGCCAGCAGACCTTCCGCAGACAGGCGGCGATGGTAGCCTATCTTGGGTAGTGTTGTATTCCCTGGTAGTGTGCTAGTGACATCCACAGCGACAAGTTGATCATCCACGCCTAACGCAACCATCAACTCAGTGACGGCACTGCCTGCACTGACGATGCGTTCGTTGGCAGACGCGGTGATTGGGGAGAGCAGACTCAACGCTAAGGCGCCAAGGCAGAAAAAAGGTTTGAGCGGTAACATGTTAAAAATCTCGTTTACTTAGAATCTTCGGTGAGCAATTGGGTCGCCTGAATGCCGTTTTCTTGCAGGTAAGCCAACAGTTTGACCAGGTATTGAATATCGGCCGTTTTCTCGGCGCCGATGACGATCGGTCGCGGTTGAGAGCTGTGTTGTTCCAACAGCGCCAGCGTAAAATTTTCCCAGTCGAGGTATGTCTGACCATCGATAGCCCAATGTGGCTCATCATTAAGAATGTTGATGGTCATGGATTGGCTGTCGATGGCGGCAGAGACTGGGGAATCGGTGGTTGGCAGGCTCACGTCCAGCGAGTCCAGCTTGACGGCAGCCGTCAACATCAGAAACACCATAACGATAAAAATAATGTCCAGAAGCGGTGTTAAATCAGGCGTCATACTGAAGGACGTGTGGTTGTGCCCAGTTTTAATCATTGTGAAGCCACCGGGGAATTCATCGCTGTGCCATGTGTCTGAGCCGGGATTGGTCCGGCCAAATTGACGCCTTCAAGCCAAAGGTTGACATAGTTCAGTGTGTGCTCGAGTTTGGCCATCACACGGTCTGCCCATAATCCCAGTAACTGAGCGGCAACAATAGCGGGCAGTGCGATCAAAAGACCGGCAGCGGTGGTGAACATGGCGATGCCTAGCCCATCGGCCAGATCGCTTGGGGTCACATTGCCTGAAGATGCGGCCATGCCCTGAAACATCTCGATCAGGCCAAGTACAGTTCCGAGCAAGCCCAGTAATGGGCTGATCACTCCAACCAAGGTTAACAATCGCAAACCTGAATGGAGTTGGTGACGCTGCTCTTGCAGCCAGATACCGGCGGCGTCTTCTCTTAGCGTTTTCTCTACATGGCGATGTGTCAGCAACATACCGACGCCCTTAAACAGTAAGGGACGGCGGGGAAGTAGCGCTTCTGCTAGCTCGTCCAACTGTTGATGGTGTTGCGGTGAAAGCTGCATGAGTTTGTATTGAACCGCGCGTTTTCCCACTGAGAAACTGATCGCGACTTGGATCAGGCGCTCAGCAATAATCATTGCGGTCAGAGCGGAACAAACGAGCAGTGGCCAGGTCATCAGGCCAAGCTGTTGCTGTAATTGAGCAAAGGTTTCCATGGTTAATCCAACTTAAAACGAACGGGAATTTGTACTCGGTGTGCGACTTTCTGCCCCGCAATGATGTGGGGGGAAAACCGCCATTGTTTGATGGCATTGAGTGCCGATTTGTCCAGTAGTGTTTCTCCGGAAGAAGCAATCAATACTTGTTTGACCTGATTACCATTTTCATCCAGCCATACCTCGTACATTGTCACGCCTTCAATTCCCCGTTTTTGTGCCAGACGAGGGTAATGCGGGGCGACCGGCCGAGTGACAAACGATGGTTTTTGTACCATGACAGGTTCACTGGATGCGCCTTGTGTCGCCGGTTGAGGTTTCACGTTGTCGATAGGAGGAGTCGGTGGTGTTTCCTGCTCAGGTATTTTTGGTTGTTGCTTTGTTGCCGGCTTAGCTGACTTAACCTGAGCCGGCTTTGATTTGATTGGCTTTGTGACGTGTTTCTTCACCGCCGGTTTCGTGGCGACACTTTTCGTCGGTGACGTCAGTTCCGCTGCCGCTTGCACAGTCTCTGGAGCCTCAGTGGGTATGGCGTCGGATGCTGGGCTGGGAGGCGGGGCAGCAACAAAATTTATCGCAACAGATGTCGACTGGCTACCCGCGGGCATTGCCAACGCTTTTGGTTCCTGGGCGACAAACAGTAGAGCAGCATGCGCGATCAAAGACACACCGCCAGCAATTGCATACCTTGTCAGGCTCACTTTTTTCTCCACTTTGTTGACTGGCTGAACACACAGAGCAGATTATTATTTAAAATCTAAATAATATCAATTATCAATTGCATTCTCATTTGTGTGCTTTTATGATCCCGAACCAGCACCTAGATTGAAGCCTGAGTCCCTTGAATAAAGGGCATTGCAGGATTGTATATGAAGATTGACTTAAATAGTTTTGATGAATCGGTTTTGGGACGTCATACCGACGATCCACTCCGATTTGCTTTCGATGCGAAGCACTCCGCTCACGCTGGTGGCGGAAGTTCGATAGTGTCGCCGCAGAGTTCAACTACGGTTTTAGACAAGCTGTACCAAACTCCGGGTCGTGCCGGTGACAAGCGTTGTCTCTATATCCATGTTCCTTTTTGTCGTGTGCGGTGTACGTTCTGCAATTTTTTCCAGAACGCGGCAAGTCGCCGTTTAGTCGATGAATACTTTGATGCTCTGATGTTGGAAATCGAACAAAAGTCCCAGCTCGCCTGGACACAGTCCGCGGTATTTCAGGCGGTGTACGTTGGAGGTGGTACGCCAACGGATCTGTCTTCAGAACAGATACAGCAATTGGGTCAGAGGATACGATCCGCGTTTCCACTTGCGTCTGATTGCGAGATTACCCTGGAAGGGCGAATCAATCGTTTTAGTGATGAAATGTTTGAAAGGGCGCTCGAAGGCGGATTTAACCGTTTCTCTTTTGGTGTTCAGAGTTTTGATACTAAGGTCAGACGCAGCGCGAAACGACTGGATGATCGAGATACGGTGCTGGAACGTTTGAGCCAGTTAAGTGCCCGCGATGATGCATTAATTATTATCGATCTTTTGTACGGACTGCCGCATCAGTCGGCTGAGGTCTTTGAGCAGGATCTGCGCGATTTTCTCTCGACTGGGGCTCATGGACTGGACTTGTATCAGTTAGTGGTCGGCGGAGACGCGCCGATGTTGAATTTGGTGGAAAAGGGTAAGTCACCTCCGCCGGCAAGCTCCACGGAGAAAGCGCTTCTGTATAAAATTGGCGTTGAGTTTATGCGCCAGCATCATTTTCGGCCACTCAGCGTCAATCATTGGGCTCGAGACAACCGGGAGCGCAGTTTGTATAACAGTTTGGCCAAAACGTCGGCTGACGTGTTACCGCTAGGTTGTGGTGCGGGCGGTACGCTTGGCGGCTACAGTGTCATGCAGCATCGTCATCTTCAGGCCTATCTGCAAGCGATTGAGACACAACAGATGCCAGTGATGATGCTCAGTAAACAGCATGACTTGGCATCGGTATTTGCCGCTTTAAAAACGGCTTTCGACAGTGGTGTACTGCGTCGCTACGCGCTACCAAAGGTGTTTGGGGTGAACCTTTTTGGTTTACTGCATCCTCTGTTCGTCCACTGGGATCACCTTGGTCTGGCAAAGCTTGAAAAGGATTATCTCAGCCTGACGTTGGCGGGTGGTTTTTGGTCTGTCACTTTGACGCAGGCTTGTATCCGGATTCTGCTTCATACTTATCAAAACACGATGAAGCCATGTTTGGTGGCCTCTTAATGGAATAACTATGAATACATTAAAACAACAGGTCGCTCAGGTGATCGAAGATGAACCGAAACTGCTCCCAGCGGCCATTGCACAGCAATTGAAGGTATCGGAGTTTGATGTGGTTGCTGCGTTGCCGGATGACATGGTCGCCGTGATGGCAGGTGGACAGGCACAATCGATTCTAGAAGAACTGGTCAGTTACGGGCCGGTGACGACGATCATGCATTCGTTCGGTTCGATTTTTGAAGTGAAAGCTCCGTTTCCAAAAGGTAAGTTTGCACGCGGTTATTACAACTTGATGGGGCGCAGTGGGGAACTTCATGGCCATCTTCAACTCGACAATATTAAGAATATCGCGTTAGTCAGCAAACCATTCATGGGGCGAGAAAGCCACTATTTTGGTTTCTTTTCTGAAGACGGCAACAACATTTTCAAAGTGTACCTGGGGCGGGATGACAAGCGTGAATTGATTCCGCAACAAGTATCGCGATTTAAACAAAAACAAGCAGAAATAAAACAGAACGATCTTTGAGAGAGTCAGGAGATAGCCATGGATCAGCAAATAAAACAAGAGCGTTTGCAGGGACGCCTTGGACCGGAAATTCAGGAGTTTCGTCAGCAACGCAAAACCATTCAACTGGCGACAGTGGATGAAGAGGGGCGCCCTAATGTGAGTTATGCCCCGTTTGTACAGAATCAGGAAGGCTACTTCGTGCTGATTTCAGAGATCGCACGTCACGCAAGAAACCTCCAGGTGAATCCGCATGTCTCTTTGATGTTGATCGAAGATGAAGAGAGCTCAAAACAGTTGTTTGCTCGCAAGCGTTTGACATTTGATGCAATTGCCAGCGTGGTAGAACGTGATTCACCACTGTGGGCGCAAGTGATCGGACAAATGCAGGAACGTTTTGGCGAAATTGTCGAAGGGTTAAGTCAATTGCAGGATTTTGTCTTGTTCAACCTCAAAGCGGAACGTGGTTTGTTCGTGAAAGGTTTTGGGCAGGCGTATCAGGTATCAGGGGATGACTTGGTTGATTTTGTGCATCTGCAAGAAGGCCACAAAAAAGCGTCTAACAGCTGATTATTATTAATCATTTTCTAAGGGAGCTATAATGCTCCCTTTTCTTTTATCTGGAGTTGATCACCGTGAAACCGATAAGCAAAGCGCATGGTGAAATGTGTTACCCGTTTATTTATGAAGACAGCCCAGTGTGTGATTTTGAAATTGCGGCGGACGAACTGTGTACACGTGTGGGCAAAGTGTTGAGTATGGAGCTGGACGAGCACAGCCGGGAAATATTGACCCGCATGCAGCCGCACATATACCATCTCAATGGCTCTGTGCGCGGCAAGTTAGCCATTTTTGAGGAGACGCTCAAGGAACTGCATCGCGATTATGAGCAACTCTGTCAGATTCTGGAAGGCGGTTTTCGTGGATTTGTGTTGCCTGGCGGGCATCCGATCGCAGGAGAGCTGCACTTGTGCCGTACGCAAGCAAAGAAGGTGGTTCGTGCCTTAGTGGCGGTGGAACACTCGGGCCAAAAATCGCCTGCGCCCATTCTGTTTAAGTATGCCAACTTGCTGGCGAATATTCTTTACGCACTGGCCTCATACACCAACCGTATTCATGATGTGGCGGAGACGGAATTTGTCAGTAAAAGCTACGCGATGCCCAAGTAAAGACGGATTGTCTGAATCACTTACCAAGTGATCGCTCAGCCTGACAGCTTGAGAGTGACACCGCAAAAAAAATGCTTCACGAATCCATGTCAGCAAGCATTCTGGCTCAAAATTAATACGGTACAAACGCCTGTCTGACGAACTGTTAATGTCCGTGTTCCAGTGACCTGACAGTGAAACAATCGGCAGGATGTACGCGCGCCTTAATCAAGCGTTAAATAGGAAAATAAAAAAGTGAAAAAGTGGTTGTTAATCGGGTTATTGCTAACGGGGGCCGCGATGGCATCGGATAAGATTGAACATCCGTGTACCGTGAAAGGTGGTGGCGTGACCGCTGGCTATCTGTGTGCTGTGAACAAAATGGATATTGCCGACAAAGAGCTGAATCGAACTTATCTGGAAGCGTTAAAGAGAGTTAAAGAAGAAGAAACCGCTTTAAGGAAAACATGGGAAAAGACAGACTTGGTGAAGCCTTTTCGGGCGGCTCAGCGCGCATGGTTAACATTCAGAGACGCTCAGTGTCGATTCAGTGGCCTTTCTTCAACACCATCTCCCTGGCAAGCCGTTCAGATTGAGGAATGTAAAGTAAGAATGACGCTTGAACGAATCGCTTATTTTAAGGCGGTGTATGTAGGTTAATTGCCTTGCAGTGCAACGTGAAGCCAGTAACAAATCGTTAATTAGGATTCGCGACGCGTGGCATTTTTTAATGATTTAGGTGTAGTGTTGGAGAGGGTAGAAGGAGCCGGCAATCATGTACTCCTTGCGCGATAGTGCACATCGTATTGATTGACGACCAGAGAAGCCGAAAGGAGGCGAATGCATGCATCAACATGAAAAACTGAATTATGTAGAGTTTGGAGCCAAAGACTTGGCCGCCACGAAGGCTTTCTTTTCTGCGGTTTTTGGCTGGGCGTTTGTGGATTATGGCCCCGAGTATACCGCCTTTTCAGACCAAGGCTTGGATGGTGGTTTTTTTCGGGCAGAGACTTGCAATCAAACCAGCACAGGTGGGGCACTGCTGGTGTTTTATAGTGCTGATATTGAATCGACGTTGGCTAAAGTGACTCAGCATGGTGGTCAAGTGACGCGTCCTGTCTTCGATTTTCCGGGTGGCTGGCGCTTCCATTTCACAGAACCCAGTGGTAACGAGTTCGCGGTGTGGTCAGAGGCGCGCGGATAGAACCGTGCATCATGATCTCAATCGGTTAAGGTCAAACTAGATTTCAGGAGTCGGCATGGAACAGGGAAACGCTTTTCAGGATTTAGTTCCAAATAATCATTGCTTTGGGTGTGGCCCCGAAAACCCGCTTGGTTTGCAAATCAAAAGTCACTGGGTTGATGAGAACAAATCGGCGTGTAGGTTTGTGCCTTCACCTCATCATTGTGCGGGGCCCGTTCAGTTTTTAAATGGCGGTATCATTTCGACCATCATTGATTGCCATTGTATATGCACGGCGATCGCGAAGGGCTATCAATTGCAGGAGCGGGAAATCGGGACCGGCGAGACGATCTGGTATGTAACCGGGAAACTTGATGTGACTTTTCTTAAGCCGGTACGCATTGAACAAGAAGTGGAATTGGTTGCCGAGATAGATGAAATAAAAGGCAGCAAGATGACATTAACTTGCCAGCTCTACTCTGCAGGCGAACTCTGTTGCTCTAGCCAGGTTGTGGCGATACAAGTGCCCAACAGTTGGCTAAATAATATGACGGGCTGATTGGCAAATTCATTGAACGTTTATTCGAAAACAGTTGAGTCTCTTGTCAGGCGAGATGCGTTGCGGCTAAAAGCATTGCAATGTGTTAAGCAACTTCAGTTGCCTCAATGCTATCTGGCGGCTGGCTTTGTACGCAATTTGGTTTGGGATTATTTGCACGCCAAACCTCGGTCAACCGCGCTAAACGATGTCGATGTGATCTATTTTGATCCTCTGGAAACGAACCCTGACGCGCATCTGGCTCACGAAGCTCGACTGAAACACGCCTTGCCTATACTCAACTGGCAAGTGCGTAATCAAGCTTGGATGCACCTTCGCAATGGGGATCGTCCCTATCAGAGCGCTATTGATGCGATGAGCTACTGGCCTGAGCAGGAGACGGCGGTTGCGGTCAGACTCAACAGTGACAATCAATTTGAATGCGTGTCCGTGTTTGGTCTTGCTTCGTTGTTTGCATTGAGGATTACCTACAATCCAAAACGTGAACGTGTTCTGTTTGAACAACGACTCCAGACTAAAGGCTGGCTCAATCTATGGCCTGAGTTGCGAGTCGTATGAACGCCTTGGGCTGAGTGCGGCCAAGACAATCTTTTGAAATTAAAATAGAAAAGTGTCGGTCTCATTTCGAGTGGATGGCAATACTACACAGCTGAAGAAGAGAATAACGCAGGGAGTAACGGAATGTTTGTGGTTTCAATAACCTATAAAGTCAACTTGGAGCAAGTGGAGTCGCATTTAGACGATCATATCGCATACCTTGATCGTCAGTATGAGCTCGGTCACTTTCTGGTTTCGGGACGCAAAGTACCCCGGACGGGCGGTGTGATTCTCGCGTTGGCACAGAGCCGTGAAATGCTCGATGCTGTGCTCGCTGAAGATCCTTTCTACCAGCATGCCTTAGCCGATTATGATGTAACTGAATTTGTGCCTACCAAGTCGTCCCAAGAGCTGGCGCTGTTGTTAAATCGGTAATCAGTCAGCTTGTCTGTCGTGTTTCAACTGTAACCAGCGCGCCCTGGCGTTTTATCTCAGGCTTGGGTACCAAGTGTCGACTCACGACGAGGATTTTAGCGAGCTGGTATTTCGTTTGATTTAGTAGCCATCAGGCTATTGCTTCTCAGTCGCGGCGGCATGATCGACTTTCGCAATGATATTCATGTAGTTCGCTTATAGTGCCTGCTCCCGTTTGCTGGCCGTTATGTCGCAAAATTGTAAGCACTTTCAACTTTGATCAAACCGTATCGGCCAGCGCCAGAAATGGCATCTGTAGCAGATTCAGTCCAAGTCGTTGCGACTTCATATTGTTCTCCTTGTGACAATATGAGCGTAATGGACGCAAAGTAAAAGATAGTGTTGATACGCAGCGAAAACACATTGCGCCATTGTGGGCAAATGAGCCTGTGGATTGTCTGAACCAACGAGAGAAAACCTGTGAAGATAAGTGAATTGCAAGCGCATATTAAAACGTTCGATTACGACCCTGAACAGCCGCAGAGCTACTTTCTAAAGTTAATTGAAGAAGTAGGGGAAGTGTCCGAAGCATTAAGAAAAAACCGTTCAGGGCAGCCTGACAGTGGGTCTTTAAAAGGCTCCTTAGCAGAGGAGTTGTACGATGTCCTCTATTATGTTTGTGCGTTGGCAAATATCCATGACATTGATTTGGAGAAAACGCACCAGCTCAAAGAACAGTTAAACAAGATCAAATACAACCGTTAGGTCAACAAGTGTCAGAGTCTGCGGACGCGAGTTCGCCGCCTTAGGAAATGGAATAAATGATTATCAGGGAAATGAACAAAGATGATGTAGACGCATTGATCGATATTTTTGTCGAGCTAGAGCGTTACTACTTTGGGGAAGAGGCGGCCAGTGCAGAAGAGCTTCATGATTATCTGCTGACTAAAGTGTTTTCACCCGAGTCTGGTGTCCGGGTAGTGGCGGCTATAAACGACCAGTGTGTGACGGGGATTGCGACCTATACCCTGATGTATCCGGCCCCGAAATTATCAGGACAGATGTATATGAAGGATCTGTTTGTTTCATCGGCGGCCCGAGGGCAGAGGGTTGGGAGAAAGATCATGCACTATCTGGCTGCACTCGCCATTGCAAAAGGTTGCCGGCGTCTCGACTGGACGGCAGAAACAACCAACCCGTCTGCGGGCGACTTCTATCGCGCTATCGGTGCCCAGCATGTGACGGAAAAACAATATTACCGTTTTAGTGATGAAGCACTAAGTCAACTCGCGGTTTTGAATGAATAACATCGACGTTAACAGAGATTATAGGGAAGAAGATGAAGACAGCACTTATCACCGGAGGAACGAAAGGGATCGGACTGGAAGCGGTCGTGCGCTTTGTCCGGCAAGGTTATCAGGTAGTGACGTGTGCCCGCCATTCAGACACCTGGCGACAAGCGACGTTGATTCATCCGGAGCTGGAATCGGTAAGGTTTATTCCAACCGATATTTCCGTTCAGGCTCAAGTTGAGCATCTTTTTGACTGCATTAAGTCGGATTATTCCGGGTTGAACGTCGCGGTCAATAATGCGTCACCGGCATTGGGTTCGAGGGGGCTTTATCATACGGTTGATCCCGATGCGCTGCAGGAGACACTGCAACAGGACTTTTGGTCACATGCGTTGTGTCTCCGTTACCAATTGGAACTGATGAACTCAGGAAGCGCGATCGTCAACATTAGCTCGATTAACGGACTCAGGCCCACACCGAATGCTGCCATGTATGCGGCAACGAAGCACGCTTTGGAAGGGTTAACGCGCTCGCTGGCGCTAGAAAACATTGAGCGCGGTATTCGCATTAATGCGGTGGCTCCGGGCGTCACCTGGACACCACGCTGGGAAGAGCGGGCAAAGGAAATACCGGCTATCCGACAAGATGTTTCCAGCGTTGTCCCACTGGGGCGGTTTGCCAGCAGCAAAGAGATCGTTGATGCGATTGAGTTTCTTTGCTCCGATAAAGCCAGCTATATTGTCGGCCACACGTTGGTGGTTGATGGTGGGCTGTCAATAAAATAAGTCAGCCATTTACCCATTACAGAAGGATCTATTGCGGCTATGTTGTTACCACCAAGATTAAAACAGGGCGATACGATTGGCTTTTTCTCGCCATCCTCACCGGCGACCGTATTTGCCCCCACTCGATTTGCGCGAGCGAAAACTTTTCTCGAAAGCAAAGGGTTTAAGCTGAAAGCAGGTAGCCTGACGGGTGAATCAGACCATTACCGTTCGGGGTCAATACAGTCCCGGGCTGAAGAACTGAATAGATTGATTCGTGACCCTGAGGTGCGGTGTATTATGTCGGTGATCGGCGGGTTCAACAGCAACGCGCTGCTGCCTTATATCGACTACCAAGCGCTGCAGCGTGATCCGAAGATCATCATAGGTTATTCGGATGTGACCGCACTCCTGCTCGGTATTTATAGCAGGACTGGGCTGGTTACTTTTTATGGCCCGGCGTTGGTGGCATCGTTCGGGGAACTTCCTCCACTGGTCGAAGAGACGTTTGCATCCTTTGAGTCGTTGCTTTGCCACTCGCCGAGATGGCCTTACGAGTATCAATTACCAACCTATTGGACCGATACGATGATCGATTGGGAAACGCAAAGTGAAGTAAAGCCTGTGCGTGACAACCAATGGCTATTCCTTGGCAACGCAGCGGTTTGTGGGCGTCTTGTTGGCGGGAACCTCAATACCATGAGCGGTATCTGGGGATCAGAGTTTATGCCAGTAATCCAACCAGGTGACATCTTGTTACTCGAAGACTCGCTGTTAAGTATTGCCCACATCGAGCGATCATTTAATCATCTAAAACTCTGTGGTGTGTTTGAGAAAGTGGGCGCCATTATTCTGGGCAAACATGAACTGTTTGACGACAAAGGTACCGGACGAACGCCATTGGATGTGTTACAAGAAGTACTGGGAGAGCAGACGCTGCCAATTCTTTACGGGTTCGACAGTTGTCACACTCATCCGATGTTGGTGACGCCGCTGGGTGTGGAAGCGTGTATTGATTTCGAGCAGGAAACCATCCATCTGATGTCGCCCTGGACTCAGGAAGTTTCCGCTGGACAAGTTTAAATGTTGAGTCGGAGCGTGTAATACCAGATCAGCACTCAGTGATGACGTTATTTCAAGGAGGACTTATGGACGCAGAACAACAAATTAAACAACTAGGCCTGATACTGCCACCAGTCAGCGAACCACAAGGCAGTTATCGTAACTGTGTACGTACAGGAAATCTTTTGTATGTTTCCGGAAAAGGGCCAGTCTCGGGATTCGATGAGATACCCAAAGGGAAATTGGGGCGTGAGTACACCGTTGAGCAAGGGTACGAGTTCGCCCGTGCCGCAGGGCTAGATATTTTAGCGGCCATAAAACAAGAGCTCGGTACACTCAGTCGCGTGACCCGCGTGGTGAAAATTCAAGGCTTTATCAATGCAACTGAAGAGTTTGAACAACATCCCCGAGTGTTGGATGGTTGCTCTGAGCTGATGGTGGAAGTGTTCGGTCAAAAAGGCATGCATGCCCGTTCTGTTTTTGGTGCTGCTTCGGTCAGAGCCAACTTACCACTTGTGATTGACTCAATTTTTGAAATCGCTGATTAGAGTGTTAAAAATATGCAACAGGCATCAAGTGAGTCACTGAAAGAGTCTTTAACGATAAAACAGCGACTTACAAGCGCTAAACTTCATATTGAAGAGCGTTGACCTTCGTGATCAAACGCAATTCATTCTTAGCAAAATTACTGGATAGTGGACGGAGCATATGGGGTATATGCGTATCGTAAAGAGGTAAAAAATGCGAATGTATCGAGACATTACGAATGATCCGTCGATCCGCGGGTACGAGATCGGTGATGATTACATCACGGTGTGGTTGGAAGGCGATGTCAGGCCAAGTACCTATAAATATGATCGGGCTGGTCGGCAGCATGTGGAACGAATGAAGCAGTTGGCGAAGTCGGGGAATGGACTCAATGCTTATATTCAACACTTCGTGAAGTTTGATTACGATCGTTAATGTTTCAGCCTGACGCTTGGTATTGTGTCAGGCTTTTTCATATCTGTTGTCTGTACACTTTTACGTGCCACATTGCTGTGCTAGGGTGAATGTCCTTAATTTCATGAGCTTACATGACGAGTTTAAGCATAAGGAACCTATGCAAATTACACTGTTACGCGAGTCAGATACTCAAGCGTTGTTAGAATTTGAGTTGGAAAATCGCGCCTGGTTCGAATCCCATATCAACCCACGTGAAAATAGCTTCTACAGTTACGAAGGTGTGCGTAGCCACATTCTTGAGTTTCTCGGTGGCTACAGGACCCGTGAAATTCTGCCGATGTTAATCAAAAATGATCAAAACGAGATCGTCGGTCGAATTAACTTTCATCAGGTGGACAAACTCCGCCAGACGGCTCACCTGGGTTATCGTATTGGCGAGCGCTTTACGCGTCAGGGTATTGCGTCGTTGGCGGTGGGGCAGATTCTCCAGAAGGCACGTCAGTTTGGTGTTCACACGGTGATCGCCATGGCAGCAATCGATAATCTGGGCTCGCAAAAAGTATTGGGGAATAACGGATTTGAAAAAGTTCGGGTGATCAAAAACTTTGCCGTTGTGCGTCGGCGCAGTATCGATTGTATTGAGTTCCAGATTGATTTGGACAGCGAGTAACTCTCAGCCATCAAATGGCCGGAGGGGGGCACACCAAGTGGTCAAAGACATAAACAGCCAAGGAGTCATCATGGCATTGGATATTTATCAAGTCGACGCTTTTACCCATCAGGCGTTTCGTGGCAATCCGGCCGGCGTGTGTATCATTCGGGAAGATTTGGATGAAGCGCTGATGAAAAACATCGCTAAAGAGATGGCCGTTTCTGAAACGGCGTTTCTGAATCTGAATACGATGAATCTCAGATGGTTTACGCCACAGGTTGAGGTTGATCTATGCGGGCATGGTACGTTGTCAGTAGCGCATATTCTCAGACAGCGACATGTTGCCCAGACAGGCGACGAACTGGCATTTGATACGCGAAGCGGCATATTGAAAGTAACGTTAGATGAGCAGCAGTATCATCTGGATTTGCCTGCCGCTCAGATTGATACTCATCAAACAGTGAGTGATGAGCTGATTGATCATCTTGGCATCTATCCGGAGCAGGTCATTCAATCCGGTCTGTTTGACGGCAAGTATTTTATCGAGGTCGAGGATGAGGAAACGATTCGTTGTTTGGAACCCAACTTTGATGCTTTAACACAGTTCCCCGGGCGTAGTGCTTTAATCACGGCACGTTCAGAAAGCCGCTACGATTTTATTTCGCGCTACTTCGCTCCGTGGGTGGGCGTGAATGAAGACCCGGTTACGGGCTCTGCTCACTGTGCGTTGGCCACTTATTGGGGAGAGCGACTGGGTAAAACGGTGATGAGCGCGTATCAGGCTTCGCAGCGAGGTGGCGAGGTGACAGTAACCTTACTGCCTGAACAGCGCGTTTTACTGACCGGGCAGGCGGTGACGATTTTGAGCGGAAAACTGGATCTGTCAGTATGAATAAAGTGGTGATTGTCACTGGTGGTGGCCGTGGCATCGGTGCAGCAACGGCCAAAAGGTTGGCGGCTCAGGGGTACGCTGTGGTCGTCAACTACCGGGTTCGCCAACAAGAAGCTGAAGCTGTAGTTGCGGAGATCACAAGCCTTGGCGGTACGGCGTTGGCGATTGCTGCTGATGTATCGGCAGAAGCGGATGTCGTTCGGCTGTTCGAACAGGCTGAGCTGCATTTTGGTCAAGTGACGCATCTGGTCAACAACGCCGGTATTCTGACCACCCAGTCCGAGTTAAAGCACATGACCGCCGAGCGTTTTAGCCATGTATTGAACGTCAATGTGATGAGCTGTTTTTTATGCTCGCGCGAGGCTGCGAGAAGGCTGCCCTTTGGAGGCGCTATTGTCAATGTTTCGTCTGCGGCTTCACGCACCGGAGCCCCGTTTGAATACATCGATTATGCGGCGTCCAAAGCGGCGATGGACACTATCACCAAAGGTTTGTCTCTCGAATTAGCGCAACATGGCATTCGGGTAAACGGTGTGCGTCCGGGGTGCATATATACTGAGATGCACGCTGATGGGGGAGAGCCTGAGCGTGTGGATCGCTTAAAAGAACGTATCCCGTTACAACGTGGCGGTCAACCAGAGGAAATTGCGGCGGCGATCGCCTGGTTGCTGTCGGATGAAGCGTCCTACGCAACAGGGTCGTTTATTGATTTGGCTGGCGGAAACTAACGCGTAAGGAATCGTATGGAAGCTCTGGGAAAGGATATTTGGATTGTCGAGGGTGGAACGGTGCCCTTTTTTTCATTGCCGTATTCGACTCGGATGACAGTGATACGTTTGCAAGACGGTCGTTTATGGATTCATAGCCCAATCAAACTGACGCTGTCTCTGAAAGCGCAAATAGAGGCTCTGGGTGAGGTTGCCTACCTGATTGGACCGAACCATCTGCATCACTTGTTCATTGAAGATTGGCAGCGCGCTTATCCCTTGGCGCAGACATACGCGACGGCGGAGCTGAAAAATAAACGTGAGGATCTGTTTTTCAATGGGGTACTTGAGTCAAGTTCGGCAATGCCATGGTCGTCAGAGATACGCCAACTGCTGTTTACTGGCTCTCGGGCAATGCAAGAGTGTGTGTTTTATCATCCGGAATCGGGCGTTTTGATCGTAACCGATTTGATTGAGAACTTTAATCCGACGGTATTTAAGCCCTGGCAGCGTGCGATAGCCAGAGGCGTTGGCATTCTGGCTCCCAACGGTAAAATGCCGCTGGACTGGAGGATGAGCTTCATGTTCAGTAAACCGCAGGCAAGAGAACACCTTGCGACCATACTCGAATGGCAGCCACGTATGATCGTGATGGCGCATGGTGAGATCATCCGTCAGCAGGCAGAAGGTTTCTTACATCGTTCTTTTTCCTGGCTTGACCTGAACTGTTCCCACTGACTTTCGAAGGCTTTCCCTACTCAGTGAAATAAGGTGCGCAAATTGATGTTTATTTGCGCACTCAGACCCGTTTTGGGTGTAAGTCACTAAATTGTAAACCAAAGCCAACTACACTGAGCGAATAAACAACGACAAAAACAAGAAAAAGGAGGTTGTTATGGCAATTCAAAGATTGGATGCTACTCAGCTCTACCACGTCGCTGAGCTGGAAATTTTGCCATGTAAGTCAACGAAGGAATTACCTCCTATCGATGAAATTGTGGGCCAGGAGCGCGCACAAAAGGCCGTAGAGTTCGCCATGTCGATCAAGGAAAAAGGCTACAACATTTATGCCATAGGTCAGAATGGCCTTGGCAAGCGTACCATGATCCTGCGTTATCTGAATCGGCATAAACATGACGTAGATGGTCTTTATGACTGGTGTTATGTAGCAAATTTCGATGATATCCGTACACCAAAAGTTCTGAAACTGCCTTGCGGAGTAGGCAATAAGTTTCGTCTGGATATTGAAAAGCTGATGACCAAACTGGTGACGGCTATTCCATTGGCGTTCGACAATGAAATGTATTTCAGCCGGGCTGAAAAGCTCAAAAATCAGTTGGCGCAAAAGCAGCAGGCGGAGCTGGAAAACATCAGTCGGGAGGCAAAAGACAAAGGGATCAGCCTGACGCTAACCACGCAGGGAGATTACCAGTTTATCGCCATGAACGGTGAGGAGCTGCATACCGAAGAGTCGTTTGAGGCGTTAAACAAGAAAGAGCAGGAGTACTTTGGTGCCACCATCGATGAGCTGGAAGTCAGTTTACGTAACATGGTCAGACAGCTGACGGAGTGGGAAGAGGCTTACAGCGACAAAATCAAAAAGCTCAATGACGACGTCACACAGGACGTCATCACGCACTTTTTCCGTCAATTGAAAGAAGACTACGCGCAATATCCGGAGATCAAAACCTATCTGCGTGATCTGCAAAAAGACATTGTCGAAAACGCTGATATCTTTCTGGAAGAGGGCAGCGAGCAGGGTGAGATTGCCCAGGCATCGCTGGATAAAAAGCTGCCACGCCGTTATAAAGTGAATGTGCTGGTCAGCCGAGCTTCCCACGAGTTTCCCGTGGTGGTGGAGGAGAACCCGAACTACCATTCATTGTTTGGCTACATTGAGACTGCGACGTTTAAAGGGACGGTTTTCACCGATTACTCCTTGATTCGTGCCGGGAGTTTGCATAAGGCCAACGGTGGAGTCTTGCTGATGGATGCGGTCAAAGTCCTGGAACAGCCTTATGTTTGGGATGGCATTAAGCGTGCGTTGCGATCGCGTCAACTGAGCTTCACCTCATTGGAGAAAGAAGTGACGTTGACCGGTGCCGTTTCTCTGGATCCGGAACCTATTCCACTGGATGTGAAAATCATTCTGTTTGGGGATTACCGGACTTATCAGCTGCTTCAGCATTATGATCCGGAATTCAGTGAACTGTTCCGTGTGACCGCCGATTTTGAAGACGAAATGCCGCGCACAGCGGATTCAGAGCTGCACTATGCCCGGTTTATTTCCAGCATCGTGCATGACAACAGCATGCTGCATTGTGATCGGAAAGCGATTGCCCGCATCATCGAGCACAGCTCTAGGATTGTCAGCGATCAGGGCAAGTTGTCGCTGCACTCGGCGCACATTGCCAACCTGTTGCGTGAGTCTAACTATGTGGCTCGCCAGGCAAACTCTAATATGATTCGTGCCTCGCACGTTGAGGACGCATTACGCAATCAGGAACTCAGGGTCAGCCGTCTCAAAGACAGTGTGATGGAGAGTTTCATCAATGGCACTACGTTAATCCATACGGAAGGTTCGGCTATCGGTCAGGTCAATGCGTTGTCGGTGCTCAGTACCAGTGATTATATGTTTGGTGCGCCCAACCGAATCACCGCCACCACGGCGTACGGTGAAGGTGACGTGATTGATATTGAACGCAGTGTCGATCTTGGTGGTAGCATTCACTCAAAAGGGGTGATGATTTTGTCGGCGTTCCTGACCTCCGTATTTGGCAAGACCGCCCGAGTACCGTTAACCACGCACATTACGTTCGAGCAGTCATACGGGGGTGTCGATGGAGACAGTGCGAGTATGGCGGAATTTTGCGCTATCGTATCGGCTTTCTCCAAACAGCCAAACCGTCAGGATATCGCGATTACCGGCTCGATGAACCAATTTGGGGAAGCACAGCCAATCGGTGGTGTGAACGAGAAGATCGAAGGTTTCTTTGATGTTTGTGGTATCAAAGGCCGGAGCCACGAGCAAGGCGTGATCATTCCTCGCTCGAATGCTCATAACTTGATGCTGCGAGCGGATGTGGTGAAAGCGGTTGAGCGTGGCGAGTTCCACATCTGGGCCATTGACCATGTGACAGAAGCAATTGAGATCTTTACGGGTAAACCTGCGGGCGAGCTGAGTGAAGAAGGCAGTTACCCAATCAACTCGATATTCGGTATTGCGCAGGCAAAATTAAACGCGTTGAGAAAGTAAAAACAAAAACGCCGGATTTTAAATCCGGCGTTTCTTTGTCTTGAAATCAGACTTAGGCTGCGATGTTCATGGTCAGATTAAGCTCAAACGGCAACTTAGACAACTTGTCTTGTAACTTGGCTCGCATCTGATGAAGTTCATCAATGGCCAGCTGTTCTTGCTCTGGCAGAATATCGATGTTGACCCGTAGCTCGTTACCCACTTTAGTGACGCCCGCCAGCGCCATGCCCTGGGAAAATTCCTTTTCGATAAACTCGACACCTTTACTGACCTCACTGCGGATAGATTTATCCGGCGCCATCATCAACAGCTCTCGAACGGCATCACGCAGCATACAAAACGGCACTTTGATGAAGTAGAAAGACATCAGCAGCATCATAGCCGGATCGGCATACACAGAGTAGTGTGACCAAGGTGACAGAGAAACAAACCAGGCAGAAACAAACCCGAGTGTCACCGCGACGCTCAGCAATGTATCCATTTGCCACTGCTTGGCTTCCGCTTCTATCAGACCGCTGGAAAAGCGTTTGCTCTTGCGGGTAATGTACCACCAGGCATAACCACACCCGATGACATTAACCACACCAAATAAGGTTGCAATCGATGGGTCAACGGCGCGTCCGCCCTGGAACATGGCCAGCACTGCGCCATACAGGGAATAGGAAACGACCGATAGGATAACCGCCCCTTTGATCGCGATAACGACTGGCTCCAGTACCGCTTTTCCAAACGGGAACAGGTTCTTCGACGGAGAGCGAATGTATCGTGAAACGGCGAGTGACAATAAAGTTAACAGTAAACTGACGAGAGAATATACGCCGTCAAACACAATCACCAGAGAGCCAACGAGAGCACCAAGTACTAAGCCACCGCCCGCAAAGCCTGAAGCTAAAAGGGCTGAAGCCGTTAATACTCTTTTCTCATTTAAGCTTGTCCTGGCACACATACATCACCTGTTGTTCAAAAATACGCAGCCATTCTTTGCTTAAGTGCACATTTTTACAAATGTAATCTTTATGTGATGATGAGATTAAAACGTATATTTTTATATTTGTCTTTATATTCAGTAGTTTATGTCTGGTTTCTGGTGTCATTAAATTTGACACTGAGTGATTGTTGTGCGGGTCAAAAATCAAACAGATATTCGTTGAGCTTATCCGCCAGCCAAAGCATACCAGGATGTTCCGCCATACCTGAGGCGGTAAACATACAGTAATCCTCTTGCGTAAGCCCGTAGGTATGTTTGATTACCGCCAGCTCTTGCTGGCGCAGATGATGGCGGATCAGCGGCTCCGGTAATACTCCCCAGGCTTCCTCTGTCAGTATCGTGTTCAACATGTAATCAAAGCTGGAGAAACCGATATACCGGCGTGAGAAAGGTTGCAGCTCCGGGTTGTCTTTTTCGTTGAGGTAGACCATGACCGCTTGCATGGAGTTTCGAAGCAGTTCGTCGGTCACCCGGCGCATTTTACTCAGTGGGTGTTGGGTATTGCACACCGACATCATGCGTATTTTACCGAGCGGTTGATAGGTGATGAGCGGATCATCGATTCGTTCGTAGTCCACTCCAAAAGCGAAATCAACCTGCTGAGTGGCTACCAGATTGGCGAGGTCACCGCTGGAGGCGAGGATCAGGTTAAACGAGGTGGCCGGAAAGCGGTTGTTCAATCTGTGCGCCAGATCTTGCCACAGATCGTCTGGCAGAGAATCGTCCCGGGCAATCCATACTTCGGCGTTAAACTCTCCCGAAGCCTGAGCGCAGGTCTGGCGGATACGTGCGGCAGTAACCGTCAGGCTTTCGCAATCCTTATAAATGGCTTTGCCTACTTCTGACAGTGTGAGGTGGTTGCCGGATCGAACAAATAACTCGGTATCGAGTTCTTTTTCCAGAGCTTTAATCGCCATACTGAGCTTAGTACGGTTGCACTCTAACTGGCGTGCAGCTTCAGAAACCGAGCCGGTGTCAGCAACGGTACAAAAGGCTTCTATTTGAGAGAGGTTCATGCGCTGGTGGTTTATCCGAATTGATGATTCTGCAACTAATTTATACCAAATTGTCGGCGAATAGCACTAACACGTAAAGTCCGTTTTGGTTTAATCTATTGTAAGTTAAAGAAGTATTTATAGGGAGATTACCATGGCGCACGATTGGGATGCATACGCAGCAGAGTGGGAGAACAACCCAGCTACTGCTGTCTATGCTGAAAAAGCGTTTGAGTCACTGCAACAACTGGTTGATCTGAAAGGTAAACACATTCTTGATTTCGGATGTGGTACTGGCTTGTTGACACAAAAGATGTCACCACTTGCCAAAGACATTGTTGCTCTGGACGTGTCTGAAGCCATGATCGAGCAACTCGACAGCAAAGAGTTGGCCAACGTCGAACCTGTGGTTGATATGCTGACTCGCGGATTGGTTGCGCTGCACCCGGCTTTTCGTGGGCAGTTTGATTTGGTCGTGGCGTCATCAGTATGCGGTTTCTTACCCAACTACTCTGACGTTGCAGATATTGTGTACTCCATCCTTGATGAAGGTGGTCTGTTTATTCATTGGGATTGGTTGGCAGAAAACGACCAGGATGGCCTGACGGTTTCCCGGGTGAAAACGGTGTTGTCCAGCGTTGGTTTTGAAGACGTCAGTGTCTCTGTGCCTTTTGAACTGCAAACTCAGGAAGGGACGCTCAAGGTCTTGATGGGCGTGGGCAGAAAATAATGACGTTTAAACACCCGGCTTAAGCCGGGTGTTTTGTTTTTAGTCTGCTAGCGCCGGAGTCAGCGACGCAATCTCGTCCAGAACTTGTGGATTGGCAATGGCGCCGACATTTTTCACCGTTTGGCCGTGGATCACCTGTTTCGCTGCCAATTCGACTAGTTTCCCCGATTTGGTTCGGGGAACATCACTGATGGCCAATATCTTGGCTGGCACATGACGAGGTGAGCACTTCTGGCGCAGAAGCTGACGAATTTTGTCTTCCAGATCTGGTGTCAGTTGCGCGTACTCCGTCAGTTTCACCAGTAACACAATACGTTCGTCATTGTTCCATTGTTGGCCAATGGCAATCGAATCGACGACCTCATTCAACTGATTGACCTGCTGATAGATTTCTGCGGTACCTATTCGGACTCCTCCTGGATTTAAGGTGGCGTCGCTGCGACCAAAAAACTGCACCCCACCATTTGAATGCATAATGACATCGTCACCATGGTGCCAGGTATTGGGGTATTTATCCCAGTATGCATGATGATAGCGTTCACCATCGTCATGCCAAAAACCAACCGGTTGGTTCGGGAAACTGTTCAGGCAGACCAATTCTCCACGCTCATCGAGCACGGGTTGACCTTGCTCGTCGAAAACGGCGATATTCATACCAAGCCCCGCGGCCTGGCATTCTCCGCGATACACGGGGGAAATCGGATTGCCAAGGACAAAGCAGCCGCAAATATCGGTGCCGCCTGATATGGACGCCAGATGCAAGTCGGGCTTGATGTGTTGATAGACATAGTCGAATTGCTCCGGATACAGTACAGAGCCTGTAGAGCACAACGTCTTAAGCGCGGAGAGATCGAACTGTTCTGCGGGGGCCAGACGTTGTTTCTGAATGGCTTCGAGGTATTTGGCGGAGGTGCCGAATAGCGTCACACGGGCTTTTTCCGCCAGACGCCACAAGTTACTGGTGTCAGGGGAGACTGGGCTGCCATCATAAATGACCAGTGTTGCACCACTGGCCAGCGCCGAAACGTGCCAGTTCCACATCATCCAGCCACAGGTAGTGTAGTAGAAAACCCGCTCTTTCGGCTGAATGTCGCAATGCAATTGATGCTCTTTAAGGTGGTTAATGACAGTGCCACCCACGGAATGGACAATGCATTTGGGCTTTCCGGTGGTCCCTGACGAATAGAGCACAAACAACGGGTCATTGAAGCCAATGCGATGGTAGCGAATGCCTCTGGGCTGATAACATTCCAAAATCGCATTCCAGTCTGAAAATGTATGGTCCGCAGGGGGAAGCCCGACCAGATATTCAATCTGACAAGTGTTTTCCAGCTCGTCTAGATTTTTGGCCAGCTCGATATTTTTTTTCTGCATATCAAAAGCTTTGCCGCCAAATGTATAGCCGTTGCAGCAGAATAACACTTTAGGTTTCACCTGGCCGAATCGCTCTGTCACGCTATCGACACCAAAGTCTGGCGACGTGGATGTCCAGATCGCCCCTAAACTGGTCGTTGCCAGCATCGCCACCAGAGTTTGCGGCATATGGGGCAGGTAACCGGCGACCACATCTCCGGCGCCAACGCCATTCTGTGTGAGCCATTGTTGTACCACTGACACCTGATCGCAGAGCTGTTGCCAGGTCAGGTGTTGTTTGTCTTCTCGCTCGTTTTCGAACCAGACAGCGATGCCCCCGGGATCCTGAAACGCATATGAGAGAAGGTTTTCAGCATAGTTAAGTTCGGCTTGAGGAAACCAAATAGTGTCTCGGCTTGGCTGAAATGTCTGCCATTTGGGCAATCCTTCACCGAGAATACAGTCACCTCGATAACCAATCACATCGCAAAATTGCCACACTTCCAGCCAAAACTGTTTTTTGTCTTCGACGGACCAGCGATGCAGATCCGCATAGGTTTCAATTTGTTGGCCCAGCATGTTGATGTGTTTAATGAACTGATGAATATTCGATGCTGAAACGCGCGCAGATGACGGCGTCCAGAGGGGCTGGTTAGGGGACATGACTTCCTCGTCTACTCTATTCCTGTAAGTGTAGTTTTGATGGCTTTTTGTGCAAAGTCAAACCAAGAGAAGAATAAACAGACATCTGATAAATAAGCAAAAAATACACAATTGTAAAATTTATGTTACATCGATTGGGGTGCGATTACCGCTGGATAAATTGGCAGCCAGTAGGGAAGGCGATAGGCTTAATGTAAAGGACTTGTTAATTGGTGTTTGTATGACTCAGTATCATTCTAAGCCTGTGAATAGCAAAGGTTTTGTCGACTGGAACGACGACGAAGATCGCATTTGGTACGATCTGGTTACCCGTCAACAGAAAGTGATTAACCATCGCGCCTGTCAAGCGTACCTCGACGGTCTGACGATGTTGGATTTGCCGCTTCACAGGGTACCACAGTTGCCTGAAGTGAATGCCGTTCTGAAGCAAGAGACGGGCTGGCAGGTCGAGCCTGTGCCAGCGTTGATTAATTTCGACCGTTTCTTTGCCTTACTGGCCGACAAGAAATTTCCGGTGGCGACTTTTTTGCGCTCACGTGACGAGTTTGACTATTTACAAGAGCCGGATTTCTTTCATGAGATATTTGGCCACTGTGCGATGCTGACTCACCCGGATTTTGCTGCTTTCACCCATACTTATGGCAAGTTAGGTAAGAGCGCGACACCAAAACAACGTGGCTACTTAGCTCGGTTGTACTGGTTTACGGTGGAGTTTGGTCTGGTTAAAGAGCAGGGTAGCACTAAGATTTATGGTGGTGGTGTGTTGTCTTCTCCCGGTGAAACGGTATACGCACTCGACAGCGCAGACGCCATTCGAGAAACGTTTGATTTGCAGACGGTACTAAGAACACCTTATCGAATTGATATTATGCAACCAAAATATTATGTGTTGGATGATATTGCTGAGCTGTATCAGCTTAGCCAAGTGGATTTAATTGCCGAAGTGGAACAGGCAATGTCCAAAGGACTTTTACCTCCATTATTTGAACCAAAGGAAGTGACACATGCTTGATGAATTGCGCTGCGAAGCTTGCAGTATAGATGCCATCGCGTTGACGGAAAAAGAGCAGCAAGCACTGCTGAGCGAGCTACATGGCTGGCATATTCATGTTCGGGATGGGATTCCTCAACTAGAGAAAGTGTATAAATTTAAAAATTTCATGCAGGCATGGACATTTGCTAACCGAATTGCAGAATTAGCGGAGGAGGAGTTTCATCACCCTTCTATCTTACTGGAGTGGGGAAAAGTAACTCTGACATGGTGGAGTCATTCTATTAAAGGTTTGCACAAGAATGACTTTATCTGCGCCGCGAAATCTGACGCAATGTGCGAATAAAAAAGCAAATCCCCAAGGCTGTCTGGCAGACTTGGGGATATTTTTACCTTTCCCATAGCAATCCCTGTTATGGATGATGAACCAACTATCCTTGTTATTACTGACGGTCACCTGGCAGACGACGTTTGGTTGTCATGGTGTTACCGCTGGCGTCATTGGCCATAAAGGTGTAAGTGCGGGCGTGATTTTCCTGATTCCAGACTGAAGCGCGACCGAACTCATCTGTTTTCACTGTGTATTCATTGCCGTTTTTCACCATAATTTCTTGGTTAGCGACCGCTTGACCGTTGTCAGTCACGGTGATCATGGCTTTGCTGCCAAGTGTCTGTACGTCCATTTGCATGGCAGATGCTGCAGGTACCACTGCCAGCGCGGAAAAAATACCAGTAATCGTAATCAGTTTGTTGATGCTTTTCATAGTGTGATCCTTATTGGTTTGATTTTTGCTCTCTGAGCACCTGATGTAAATCATATGTGTGATTTATGTCTCACTCTATAGCAATTCATGGTTCAAGTTGTTCGAAAACTTTGAACTATATTTGCACAATTTATGCGTGCCACATTTTTAACCACTTTGAGTCATTAAAAATTCGGTTTTTAGGTAAAAAGACTCTAAAAAGGCATTTGCAAACGGACGCAAACTGGCCTTATCATCCTAAGCAAGGTGATGGGGTTCCACCTATTTAACCGCCGCTTGGGCTGATGACTCCTACAGAAACGAAAACAGGTGTAACTGTTGGAAGGGCAAGGATATTGCTCGATTTTCTGTAGGAACCAGATGCCGCCATCTGCACTTGTTTTCCTGACCCAAAGGAAAACGCCATGCAATACTCTTCCGAAATCCAATCCATGTGCCCGATTCAACGTGGCGAATTGCATCCGTCTGCTCCGATCCCCGTAGAGGGGCGAATGGTACGCCCTAAAGACGTCATTGCGATTTCAGGTCTCAGTCATGGAGTCGGAACCTGCGCTCCGCAACAAGGTGCGGCTAAACTGACGCTTAACGTAAAGCAAGGCATTATTGAAGAAGCCTTGGTCGAAACTGTGGGCTGCTCGGGTATGACGCACTCTGCGGCGATGGCGGCGGAAATTCTTACCGGTAAAACCATTCTAGAAGCACTGAATACGGACTTGGTATGTGATGCCATAAATGTCGCGATGCGCGAAATCTTTTTGCAGTTTGTTTACGGCCGCAGTCAGTCGGCGTTCTCTCTAGATGGTTTGGAGATAGGTTCAGCACTGGAGGATCTTGGCAAAAGTCAGCGTAGTCAGGTGGGAACCAGCTACTCGACGCGTCTGAAAGGGGTGCGTTATATGGAGCTTGCGGAAGGTTACGTCACCAAACTGGCACTGGATGAACGCAGTGAAGTGATCGGTTACCAATATCTTAACCTGGGCAAAATGATGGCCGACATCGAACGAGGTATCCCGGCTGACGAGGCGATGCAAAATGCGGTCGGAGTCTATGGCCGGTTCGATGAAGCGGCGATGACCATTAACCCTCGTCAGGCGTAACCAAAGGTGAACAAAATGAATACTCAAGTGACTCAACTACTGCAAAGCATGAATTTTTCTTCGATTGAAGAAGCGCACCGATACTGCCTGACGTTTGACATCGATCCGAAGCAGCAAGTTTTGGAGACTCAGCCGATCGCCTTTGATAATGCCTGTGATGCGTATACGCTCGGCACCGCGTTGGCCTTGCAGCGCCAGGTAACTAAAGCAGAAGAAGCGGCCATCGCTATTGGGGAAGGTTTGCAGGCATTTTGTAAACCGGGCAGTGTGGCGGCGCAGCGTCAAGTTGGGCTGGGCCATGGGGCTCTGGCCGCTCGTTTGCTTAATGAACAGACCCGGTGTTTCGCATTTCTGGCTGGGCACGAATCATTCGCGGCGGCGGAAGGCGCGATAAAAATTGCGTTAAACGCCAATCAATCACGACAAACGCCATTGAAAGTAATCCTTAACGGATTGGGCAAAGATGCTGCGTATTTAATCTCTCGTATCAATGGTTTTACTTACGTCCGGACCGAGTTCGACTACGATACAGGAACGCTTGTTGAAGTCAGTCGTACGCGCTTCTCTAAAGGTGCCAGAGGAGACATTCTTTGCTATGGGGCGGACGATGTGCGCGAAGGTGTGGCGATCATGCATTGCGAGCAAGTGGATGTCAGTATCACGGGGAACTCAACCAACCCGACCCGTTTTCAACATCCGGTTGCTGGTATCTATAAGTCCGAGTGCACGGCGCTCCATAAGCGGTATTTCTCTGTCGCTTCAGGTGGTGGAACCGGCAGAACGTTACATCCAGATAATGTGGAAGCAGGTCCGGCGTCTTACGGTTTGACCGATACGCTAGGCAGGATGCATGCCGATGCACAGTTTGCAGGCAGCTCATCGGTGCCGGCGCATGTGGCGATGATGGGGTTCATTGGTATGGGGAACAACCCGATGGTAGGGGCGACCGTGGCACTGGCCGTCGCTGTTGAACAACAAGTGCATCAATAACGACTAGTTATGCTGAGAGGGCTGGCGTGCATTTTCCAGACTCTCAGCTTCTTGCGAATACCGGCTACGAAGAAACTCCAGCTTTTCCATCAGCTTTTGCACCTCTTTCCGCAGCTTTTGATTGACTTGTATATAGCCTGCGCTGGTGATCATATTGAGCGCAAATCCTTGTTCTTCGCAGGCTTGGTTCAAAGACAACCAGTTGGACTCCATCAGACGGATAGCAGGCGTCATCTGACGCAGTTGTAACGTCTCTATATTCATGTTGTCTGCAGCGGCTCTTGATGCCCGGATTTGTCCTTCCAATTTTAGGTGCCACTGTTGTTTGTCTGATTGCCAGAAAGACACCAGTTCCTGTGAGGAAAATTCATCATGGAGAAAAACCTGGCGATGATACGCAGACAACCAGAAGTTGAATTTGTTGGCATGAAAGTTATACCTGTCGTCAATTCGCTTTTGTGCAGCAAGAGCTTTGTTCCATTCTTTTTCATTACACTGCACACTTTTGGCTTGAGACGGTAAAGTGATCAACGCTGTGGCCGTTATAAGGACAAGTAGTCGCCAGATCATAGTTATCTCTGCAGGTGTATCTGAGTTAATTATAGATGAGCGATGTGTGATTGAGATAAACAGGAAGAAGACGCGAAGCGATGAGAAAAATAGTGATGTTGGTCTTGCTGGTGCTCGGATTGGCTGCGTCTGCTGCTGGGTATTACATGTTTTATCTCAAACCGAAGGAAGCCGCGCAAAACGCCAGTCAGAATGAGCCTCTTGTACCGCCAGCAACCGAATACAAAGGCAAGAAAGTCGTCAAAACGCAACCGGATGTCGTGAAAACAGACTATTACGTTGGTTCTCCTCAGTTAGGTGTGCGAGAAGCTCCGGATTATGATGCTTATGCTGAGACCGAATATTATCGTGGTGACAAGCTGATTATTCTCGAGCAAAAGGACGGGTGGGGCCGAATTTCGCCATATTATGTATACGAAGAAGGCGGCCCGGAAGTGGCGGAGTGGGTGCCGATGGATGCCTTACTTGAAACGCCGCCTATCATCAGTGAAGCCGAGCGTCGGGAGACGATAACCGGGTACATCAACGGCTCAGACGATTTTGATCTCTATGAAGAGATGTTTATTAAAACAACCGACAAATTGCTGCAAGACGGAACTTGCTCACCAGCGGATTTTGAAGAGCTCGGAGGATGGGTCACTTCTGTCAAATACAGTGATGGCTACGTGTACTTTGTCTATTGTGGCGGCTTCAAGGTGTCAAATAAGATTTATGTCGATGTTCAAACAGGCGAAATTTTCTTTCGCTAATTACTGAGGGGCGAATAATCAGAGGTTCGGAGCCTTTGACTTTCAGTCTTTGAGTCACTCTTTCGTTTACTTTTGGCGAGCTTTTGAACGGCTCTGGCTCAAAATTAAGACACTTACCTATGTTGCACCATTGAAATGTTAGATTTTAGAACTTTTTAGTTGTCGCTATGAATGCGCAAATCTATTATGCATTCTGGTTTGGTTTTTATTGGCCGCGTGAATGGCATTTCGCTTAATTAAATACATCTTCTTTACCTTGCTGGCGATGGTTTTACCTTCGCAGGCTTCTGCGTACCTGTCGCAGACGGAATCCGATGTATTGACACGTCTGTCCAGCACTAAACCGTCACACGTATTACCGGGGAGTATTGATTTTCAGGCTCTGTTTGATCAGAGTGGGGAAACGCAAACTCCGTCGTCAACACCCAGCTCTCATTCCGAATTTGACTCCGCGGCCGTTGGTATCATTAACGCTAACCGTTGGAGCTCCCGCCATTTGGAAGATGGCGATGTTCCGTCTTTCGATGGCAGTGATATTAATAGCGCTATTGCGCCGGCACATCGGCTCTACCGCGCAGATATCGACACGCCTCATTACGAGACAGACAACCAGTTTTCCCAAAGCCATCGTATTGCTGGCTGGAAAGAAACCAATGCACTGTACGTAGCGCTAAACAGTCAATACTGAGTTTTCCTCTTTACGTGGCGTTTTCCGCGCCAGGCTTTATCTCAATCTGATTTAGACAACACTCGATAAACAATCGAGGGATTATACGTATATGAAGAAAACTCCGAAAAAGACGGCAAAGAGCGCTCGTCTGATGAATCACTATTCTGCTTGGAAGTATGTGGTTCTGGTTGCGACAATTATTGTCCTGACACTCAGCGCTATTCCGACCTGGTACGGTGAGAAACCGTCCATTCAGGTGACAGCGTCACAGAACAACAAAGTGTTGAGTTCAGTAACAGAAGTGAACCAGTATCTGGCTCATCGCAACATCAATGTAGACACCATCACCCAACAAGGTGAGAAAACCACGCTGGTATTCAATAACGAAACGGATCAAACCCATGCACGCGGGGCATTGGACGAACTGTTGAACAAAGATGACAGTATTTCGTTCTCTTATGTGTCCGTGGCACCGCAATGGCTGAGCAACCTGGGTTTTAGCCCGATCAAACTTGGCCTTGATCTGCGAGGAGGTGTTCAGTTTCTGCTGAATGTGGATGTGGACAAAGCCTTTGAAGATCAGCGCAATGCACTGGTTGATGAGATGCGCGACATGCTTCGTCAAGAACGGGTGCGTAATGTTCAGTTTGTGAAAGTAGGCGTGGATGGCTTTGATCTTAATAGTATTTCTTCAGACGCTCTGACGAAATCAGCTACGTACCTCAAACAGAACTATCCAGGTTGGGATGTGAAACGCTATTCCGATCACCTGAGTGTGAATCCGACGCAACAGAACAAAAGTGAGTTCCAGAGCATCACGTTGACGCAAAACCTTAAGATTATGCGTGATCGGATTGAGGAACTGGGCATTACGGAAGCCTTGGTTCAGCGTCAAGGCGAACACAGCATCCGTATCGAATTGCCGGGTGTTCAAGACCCGTCTCAGGCAAAAAATGTGATTGGTGCGACAGCTACGCTGGCATTCCATGAAGCGAAAGAACCGTCTCAGGGCAAGTCGTATGACGACATGATCCTCAAAGACAACAATGGTCGTGAAGTGGTTCTGGCAAAGCGTCCGGTGTTGACTGGCGAACACATTGTCAATGCGCGTGCTGGTGTTGATAAAATGGGTTTCTCCGAGGTGAACATTTCTCTCGACCATGCTGGTGGCAAAATCATGAGTGATTTTTCCGGTAAGCACATTGGTAAGCCAATGGCGACGGTGTACCGCGAATACACCACCAACGCGAAAGGCGAAACAGAACGCAGCGAACGTGTGATCAGCGTAGCAACGATTCAGTCTCAACTGGGCAGTCAGTTCCGCATTACGGGGGCTGGCTCTATGCAGGATGCGCAGAATCTGGCTCTGTTACTGCGTGCTGGCTCTCTGACCGCACCTGTAACCATTGTCGAAGAGCGTACAATCGGCGCGTCTTTGGGGGCGGAGAATATTCACAACGGTTTTGCGGCGCTGGCATTAGGTATGGCGATGACGCTGACCTTCATGGCTTTGTGGTACCGCCGTTTAGGCTGGGTTGCGAATACCGCGTTGCTGATCAATATGGTGAGCTTGCTGGGTATGATTGCGTTGCTGCCGGGAGCGGTACTGACGTTGCCAGGTATTGCGGGCCTGGTACTGACGGTCGGCATGGCCGTGGATACCAACGTGCTGATTTTTGAGCGGATAAAAGATAAGGTCAAAGAAGGGCGCTCTTTTGCCCAGTCGATCGATCAAGGTTTCAACAGTGCATTCAGCACTATTTTGGACGCGAACGTCACGACCATGATTACCGCCGTCATTCTTTACTCCATCGGTAACGGGCCTATTCAGGGCTTTGCCCTGACGCTGGGATTGGGTTTGTTGACCAGTATGTTCAGTGGTGTGTTCGCATCACGGGCAATCATTAACTTGGTTTGGGGCCGCGATGGCCGCCGCGATGTGAGGGTATAAATCATGGTTGAGTATTTGAAACGACACATTCGCCCAATTCGCTACGTGACGGGATTGGTCTCTATTCTGCTGATGGTGATTTCTTTTGCGGCGTTAGGCGTACGGGGTCTGAATATGGGCCTGGATTTCACGGGTGGTATGGTGACCGAAGTGAAAGTTGATCCGACCCTGACTAACGTGCAACTGACTCAGGCGCTGAAGCCTGAGCTTGGAGAGTTTACCAGTGTCACACACTCGAATGAGGACGGACGCTGGATCATCCGCTATGCGATCCCAGAAGCAGGGCAAACCACCCCGGATATTACCCACATTCTTCAGGGGGTGTCGCATCAAGTGGATGTGATCAGCAATAGTATGGTGGGATCACAGGTTGGCCAGGATCTCTACAATCAAGGTGGTCTGGCATTTCTTATCTGTGTGCTGTGTATTCTGGGTTATCTGAGCTTCCGTTTTGAATGGCGCTTAGCAAGCGGGGCAATACTGGCATTGTTCCACGATGTGGTATTGGTGCTCGGCTTCTTCGCGTTGTCACAGATGGAGTTCAACCTTACGGTATTCGCGGCGGTGCTGGCGATCCTCGGTTATTCGTTGAATGATTCCATTATCATTGCAGACCGGATTCGTGAGCTTTTATTGGCGAAGCCGAAGACGCCGACCAAAGACACCAACGATCAGGCAGTGATCGCGACATTTTCGCGTACTATGGTGACATCGGGCACCACCTTGATGACAATTGCTGCGCTATGGATCATGGGAGGCGGGCCACTAGAAGGATTTGCAATTGCGATGTTCATCGGTGTGATTTCCGGTACCTGGTCTTCGATTTCAATCGGTACTATCTTGCCGGAGTGGTTCAAACTGGAGCCGAAACACTACATGCCAGTAGAAGTGGATACCGCACCCTAACAAGAAAAGCCAGAAAGCCCCGCGACAGCGGGGCTTTGTCATTACTGGGTTTGTGCGGCGAGAAACTCCGTAAAGCGGGTCCACGATTTTTCATCAGCATCTTTGCGATAACGCTCACTGCCAAATACAGTAAAGGCGTGCGGCGCGCCACTGTAGGTGATCATTTCATGCTTCACGCCTTGTGATTCCAGTTCACTGGCCAGCGTGGCAAATTGATCCATGGTGATGGCGCTATCGGCTGTTCCATGGAAAACCAGGATTGGCGCTTTAGCATCGGCATACGATTGACCTTCTGGGGTTGTCAGTCCGCCGTGAAACGTGACAAACCCTTTGGCGTTCATGCCTGCTCGGGCGGACTCAAGCACTGCGGCACCACCAAAACAATACCCCATAACGACCACATTCGTGCCACTGCCGTTCAACTTCGCGGCATAATCCAGGCTACCTTGCATCAGTGCTCGCAACTTTTGGCGATCCTTGTAAAGCTCGCCGGTATGCTGACGTTTGTCTTCGACTTTGGTCGGGCGAACGCCTTTTCCAAACAAATCGACGGCGAAAACGTTATAGCCTAGTTTATTGAGCATTTCCGAACGTTGCACTTCGTAGTCGGTCAGCCCATCCCAGTCATGAACCAACAAAACAAGTGGTGCAGTGTCGCTGACTTTGGACCAGTAGCCCTCGTATTCACTACCATTTACATTGTAAATCTGATTCTCTCCGGCCAGTACTGATGTTGTCAAAAGTGACAAAGAGAGTGCGAGTGGTTTAAGCATAATCACCTCCTGTGTTCCGACTAGTTTAGTACGTGCCTGAACAAACAGTAGAGCAAAACAAAAAAGCCTCCCGAGGGAGGCTTAATAGCATAGAGTAAGATCACATAGCCGCTTGAAAGATCTGACTGATCTCGTCGTGAGTAGCCTGTTTCGGGTTAGTGAAACCGCAGGCATCTTTGAGTGCGTTATCCGCCAGGGTTGGAATGTCTTCCGCTTTCGCGCCCAGTTCACCGATACCCGCAGGGATACCGACATCTTTGGCTAACTGAACGATGGCGTCGATTGCGGCGTTTGCGCCTTGTACTGCCGACATTGCATCGACATTTACACCCATTGCTTTCGCTACGTCACGCAGACGTTCAGGACACACCTGGGCATTGTATCGTTGCACGTGTGGTAACAAGATGGCATTGCACACACCGTGCGGCAGGTCGTAGAAGCCGCCAAGTTGGTGTGCCATCGCATGCACATAACCCAGAGAGGCGTTATTGAATGCCATACCTGCCATAAATTGAGCGTACGCCATTTGTTCGCGGGCTTCGATATCATCACCTTTTTTCACCGCGGTGCGCAGGTAGGCCTGAATCAGCTCAATCGCTTTTATCGCTACCGCATCTGTGATCGGCGTAGCGGCCGTTGACACATAGGCTTCTACGGCGTGAGTCAGTGCATCCATACCCGTCGCGGCGGTCAGGGAAGCCGGCTTCGCCAGCATCAGTTCTGGGTCATTGACCGACATCAGTGGGGTCGTGTGCTTATCGACGATCGCCATTTTAATGTGACGTTTTTCATCGGTGATGATACAAAATCGTGTCATTTCAGACGCGGTGCCCGCTGTTGTATTGATGGCCACCAATGGCAGCATCGGTTTTGCTGACTGGTCGACACCTTCATAATCGGCGATTGCACCATCATTGGTGGCGACCAGCGCAATGCCTTTTGCGCAATCGTGTGGTGAGCCGCCGCCCAGCGAGATAACAAAGTCACATTCGTTGTCTGCCAGAAGGCTAAGTCCGTCGTTAACATTTCCTATGGTTGGGTTCGGTTGGGTGCCATCAAAAACCACGGTGTCGACGTCTCTATCGCCCAACAGATCCTGAACCTGTTTCACCACGCCGATTTGATTGAGCACTTTGTCGGTCACGATCAGGCCTTTCTTAAAGCCTTGCGACTGAATGCTGTCTGCTGCGTCTTTAAGACAGCCTGCGCCCATCAGGTTAACCGTAGGAATGAAAAATGCACTTGTCATTAAGAATGCTCCACTGTGTTTATGTATGCATACAGGCTCGCATATAATGTGGATAAAAAGGCTTGATCTGAGGCAAGTTCTGGCACGTCAAACTCACAGATAGTGATATTTGTGATGTGGGTCTTATTGCACATTATGTGTGGTTTGTTAAACGCAAGTGATTAAAATTATACTTTTAATCAAATGGTTAAACAGAATGGAAAAAGCGCCGCGTGGACGCTTTTTCGCTGAGACGCCGTCAGGCGATTTCGATCAAGCGTGCTACCAGACGTTCAATCCCGCTTGCGGCTTGTGAAATGTTTTCAGCCAGCATATAAGCTGGTGTTGAAAGCACTTTGTTTTCTGTATCGAACACATAGTCGTCTACCGGACACTCGACATGATCGCCGCCCATCTGACGAAAGGCTTTGGCAGTTTGGACGTCATTTCCGATAGTGCCCTGTACATCGGTGCCGTAAATCATGGGAATAATGGCTGGCGCGATACACAAATACGCCGCAGGCTTTTTCGCTTCGGCAAAGCCACGACAGGCTGCAGCCACATGAGCATTAATACTGCATTCTGTGCCTTTGACAGCAAAGTCGGTCAGGTTTTTTGCTGCGCCAAAGCCGCCGGGCAAGAGCAGGGCATCAAAGTCAGCCGGATTCAGTTTGGCGACATCCTCTATCTGACCTCGGACGATTCGAGCAGATTCGACCAGCACATTGCGGGTTTCAGGCATTTCCTCACCAGTGATGTGGTTTATCACATGCATTTGTTCGATATCTGGCGCGAAGCAGTGCCAGGTCGCACCATGCTTCTCGATCGCGTGCAGAGCCAGCACCGTTTCATGGATTTCAGCACCATCGAAAACACCGCATCCGCTCAATATGACAGCAACCTTTTTCATCTTAACTTTCCTTTTCTTTACGCTTAAGAACTCAGGACTCACTCCTTTTGGCTAAGTTCCTGATCAACTTCAGTGCTTTCTATATTATCGTCGATTTCATCCTGATCGTGATCGTCAGGCCGATAATTTTTCACGACAAAAGGTGTCAGCATAACGCTCGATGGCAAAAAGTGTTTCATAGCTCCCCCTGTAATTGCAACGAGCTTAATACGGACTTGTATTCAGTGTCGTTGAGCTGAGTCATCTGTTCACTGACAGGGTGGAAGAGGCTGCTTAAATTGCCTGATTTGTCACACATTATGACGAGGCGGTAAGAGGTCTATATCAATAAAGTTGACGATAACGCTTGGCGTTGTGCATGAAAACCTGTAGTGAGGCGAATCTCAATTATTGATTCCTGGTCACGGCTCAGTATCATTGCCCGACTGGTTGTATATAAGATGAATAATATGCTGCGTAAATATCTTTCTTTTGCTGCACTGGCGGGGGTGTTGAGTGTCAGTGGTTGCCAGTCGAAGAGCATCAGCCGGGGGATGAAAGCGCCGGTGTGTAATATTGATAAGCCCGTGCCGACGTACGTCCATTTCTTTGTGGCAAACGAAGCTCTGAAAGGACGTTCGCAGCAAGAGAACCATACTCAGATGCAATTTTGGGTGAATTACTCCAATTGGGTTTTGGAGAACTCTTGTATCCCAATGACACGCAATGTGGCAGAAGTAACGTTTGTTGATTTGAGCGATCACTATGTACTGGACTTTAGCTCAGCGCATTATTCGCTGGAATCTGTTCTGGGGGCCGATCGTATTAGCCAGATCCGTCAGCAGTCCAACCATTATTATGCGTTGATTCTTGGCAGTGAAAACACGTTTTTTAAGGGTGATCTCCACGGACAAGCAGAGCGTGCGCCTCATGGTCATTTTATTGCCTTGCGGTACAACACTTCCCAACATGTGCTTGAGCACGAGTTTGGTCATTTAGCCTGGGCGGAACATGACACCGAAACCTTAAAAGAGCAGGTAGGCAACAACGATCTCACAGAGAGCAGTGCTGTTTGGGAATGGCCATACATCAAACCATACGCACGTGCCTATTTGTGTGCGAACGGTGGTACGATCATGAGTTACGCTCCGAAACGCAGGCCGTTTTATTCCAGCCCACAGATTTCGTTTAACGGAGAAGTGTGTGGGAATGCGAAGGCAGGCGACAACGCTAGAGTATTACGTGATTATGCCCAGCGCCTGCGTGAACGTATGGCAAGTGTGGGTCAGGGAGTCGCGATCAACTGATCCCAATAGGGTGTATCTGTCCCCAGCCGGTCGGCTATGTATTCGATGAACGTCCGGACTTTCAGTGGCAGGTGCTTTCTTTCCGGAAACACCGCATAAATGGCGTGCTCTGGCAGAGGGAAGTCCTGCATCACGGGAATTAAGGTGCCTTTGGCGATATCGGATGCCACGATAAACGTGGGTAACTGAGCGATGCCGAGTCCGTCTAACACCGTGCGGCGGATAACTTCACTGTTATTCACCACAAAGTTTCCCTTAGGAACGACTTTATGCTCGCCGTGGACACTTTCAAATGTCCACTCGTGCCCGCCTCGGAAATAGCTATAGCGCAGGCAATTGTGATGAGCGAGATCCGTTGGGCGTTTGGGTTCACCGTATTGTTCCAGATAAATGGGAGAGGCACACAGCAGGCTTTTACAGGGCGCCAGACGACGTGCCACCAAATTAGACACAGGTAAATGGCCGATACGAATCGCCAGGTCGAAACCACCTTCAATCAAATCCACCATTTGATCTTCAAGTTGCAGATCGATTTCGATTTGCGAATTCAGCTCGATGAAATCGGCGATAATGGGGGCGACGTGCTTGACACCAAATCCCATTGGTACGCTGATTTTCAATCGCCCTTGCGGTGAGCCCTGCAACTCTGTGACGGCGTCCAGCCCCTGCTGAGCGAGACCCAGCGCCTGCGATACGTAATCGTAATAGCGCTGACCAGCCTCCGTCAGGCTGAGTTTGCGCGTTGTTCTGTTCAGCAGACGAATGCCGAGTTCATCCTCCAACTGGTTGACGCGTTTACTGACTGCTGACTTGGTGATATTGAGCTTGGCAGCCGCGACGGAAAAGCTGCCGTTTTCTACAACGGCGACAAACACGGGGATAGCAGAGAAACTGTGCATAGAGTTGAGTTTAAGTTAACAATGAGTTTCTTATTATATGGATTATCATCCAGAAGAAAACAATCTAAACTAGGCCGAACGAGTAAGGAGTAATCATGAAGTACGATTGGATTCTGTTTGACGCGGACGAGACCCTGTTCCATTTTGACGCATTCAAAGGCATGCAACTGATGTTTGCCCGTAAGGGAATTGAATTCACGCAACAGGACTTTGCTGAGTATCAGCAAGTGAATAAACCGCTCTGGGTTGATTATCAGAATGGCGACATTACCGCTGATGAGCTAAAGCACACGCGTTTTGACCTCTGGGCGAAAAAACTTGAAACGACCACTGCTGAGCTGAACACTGCATTTCTCGAAGCTATGGCGGATATCTGTACCTTACTGCCGGGTGCGAAGGAGTTGATGGAAGCGCTGTCAGGAAAGGCCAGAATGGGCATCATCACCAATGGTTTTACGGAGCTTCAGGCCATTCGTCTGGAAAGAACTGGAATGAGCAGCTACTTCGATCACATTGTGATTTCTGAGCAAGTGGGTATCGCCAAGCCAGACGAAGGTATTTTTGCCCATGCGATGTCGCTGATGGGCCATCCGTGCAAATCGAAAGTATTGATGGTTGGTGACAATCCGCATTCAGACATTCTTGGTGGTATGAATTTTGGGATAGAAACCTGCTGGCTCAATACCGAACGTGTAGATGCCGTGGATGGCATTTCTCCGAGTTACACCGTGGCGTCATTGCATGAACTGAAAGACATTCTGATCGCCTAATCAGCGTTCTGCCGGCGCATGGAGTGATGTGTAATGACTGAGGGATTTGGTGTTTGTTATCTCGAATCCCTCATCAAGTGTGCTGAGTTTTTTGATGCGATCAAGACGGAAATGACGATAGTCGTGGCGCAGTTCGCACCAAGCCACTAATGTCCATATCTTGCCCCAGAAAATTTGCCCGAGAGGTTGGAGCGTGCGCCGGGTTTGCTTACCATTCTCTGCGGTGTATTCCATTTCGACTTTCAACCTGGCGTCGGTTGCATGGCGCAGCATCTGGCTATGTCTGGCGGTGTCTGAACGAGAATGCAGATCCGGCACGAGCATCGAAAATTCTTCCACCTGTTGTTTTCTTTTGTCCGGAAGGACAGACAATATTTTCGTCGACGCACTTTTGGCCGCGCTGGCGAGTTCTTCGTCTGACCATGAGCGCACCATTTTCATGCCCAGTTCCAGTGCCATCATTTCTTGTTCGGTGAACATCAAGGGCGGGAGGTGGGAGCCGGCTTGCAGTAAATAGCCGACCCCCGCTTCTCCGTATATCGGAACGCCGGAACGAATGAGTGATTGAATATCGCGATAAATGGTCCTTTCGCTAACCTGCATTTCTTCAGCGAGCGCCGAGGCAGTGACCGCGTAGCGTCGGGAACGCAGCAAGGTCAGGAGTTCAAATAGTCGTTCCGATTTACTCATTCAGTCTTCATCCCAGATGCTGATTAACGGTATTTTTTGGCCAGGTCACACATCTTAATGTGTTGGTGCTGAATGTCGACTGAACCTCGGTCGATCAGTGCGATTAAGGCCTGACATTGCTCATTCGCTGCAAACTGCTTACTGGCCTGTTTGGCTTCTTCCATGGAATCCCAATAGATTACGTCATTCCACAGGTTACGTTCGATTTCGTAGCTTAATGAACGATACTGAAACCCTGGCAGATTAGCGACAAATGCCTGGCTCTGCTCCGATGCGGCAACCAGATCGTGTTCCGTTACTCCTTGACGCAGTTTAAAGGTGACGATTTCAATAGCACTTTGCATGATTGTTTCCTTGTTGGTTAAGTTCGGAAACAAGCTTAAAACGTGACTTTGACAGGACATGTCAGGAGTGTGGCGAGAAGTACAACGGCTACCGCATGGTAACCGTGTTCGGCGCAAGAGCTAAAATTACCGGGCAAAAAAGCGACCAAGTGTCCGCGGGGCAAACGGCGTTAACATTGGCAGTGTCGATACTGGATTATTTTCACATTTAGAAAAGTATTTATCGGCGACCAGCAAGGAGATCAGACGCTCTTTGTTGTCATCCTGAAACTGCTCAACCCATTGATTCGCGTTGTGTATGATCGACAGAGCCTCATTTTCATGCTCCAGATAGTAGTCCATTTTTTCGATGAGGTCGGAGTAATCGTCCTTTAATTCAACGTAATGCACGCCTGCTTTAAGCCGACCTTCCATAAACCAGGTCTCGAATTTGGGCTTTGACATCATCACCAGTGAGTTGGAGGACATGGCCCATTTTAGATTGGTGGCAACGTCATTCCCCTCGATGCAAAGAACAAATTTGTGCTGCAGCTGCTCAGCCACGCTCATAAAGTCTTTTTCCCACGGTTGTCCTTGTCTGGGTTTGGTTTGACCAATGTCGCAACGAGGATGATCATAGAACGCTCGGATAACCCGTTTACGATGATCCTTGTGCCCGACACCTCGCCAAACAACCATGTTCTTTTTTTCCTGATAAGGCAGTTTGTCGCAGACAAAGTTAAAATGACGAATACGGTTCAGTTTTAACAATACAGAATGTTCGTTGCAGCCATTAATCGGGCGACTTTTTAAAAACGTAGGATGATCAGGAATATGAGTGACATCGCCATTTTTATAATCGAAACGTAACCCACAAGGGAAATAACGTATTACGGAACGAAGGTCAAAAAAATAGGTGGCTCCTTTGGTCTTTTTAAAAGTTTTCACTTTTGTTCCGCAATTTTCATTCAGCGAAAATCCACGAGTTAACTTATTGTAATAATTCACTCTGTCGTAGATCTCATTCTGATCATAATAATCAATGGATTGAATAATCTTGTGGCGATTCCAGCGATAGACACATTTTGGCATCAATAAGGTAATGGCATTGGAAAAGTAGTATAAGAACTTGTTTTTACGCACGTTAATGACTCTCGTGACTGAATCTTAAGACAAATCTAATACAGTTGGATTAACCATCAATGAAAGAAATATGATAATTCCGTTACTTAACAGTAACTCAGTAATTTGATGCGTATGGAATCAATTTAATATACGAATTATTCTCAATAATGGCAGGGTTTCTTGTAAGGTAATCATCCACTGTTAGATAGAAAATACATTAATATAATTATCATCAATAATAAGTAGAGCATTTATTACGCCTGATTACTATATAAACTCACATGTCGGACAGCAAATTTGAGACTTGATTTATATTTTAATTGCACCGTTTTTCATAAAGAAAAAATTATATTCTCTGTATGTAAAATCGAATGATGTTTTATTTTTATGCACTTTCTTGATATGTCACCCATTTTAATGGGGATACTGCGATCAGAGCGTTTCTGTTCAGCCGCAGCACGTTTTGTTAAGGTACCAGGGTACAAATCGAGAGAATCAGATATGAGTGATATCAAACAGTTAGATAGTCGAGTGGTGTATCAGAACCCGTGGATGACGGTGCGCGAAGATAAAATAGTGCGCCCCAGTGGTGCGGAAGGGATTTATGGTGTGGTCGATAAGCCAGACTGCGCAGTGATTCTTGCCGTGGATAACGGCGAGATCCATTTGGTACAACAGTACCGTTACACTGTAGGTCAACGTTGCTGGGAATTGCCGCAAGGGGCATGGGAGTCAAACCCGGATGCCGATCCTCTCGAACTGGCTAAAGGCGAATTGAGAGAGGAGACCGGATTGTCTGCCGCCAGTATGAGCTATGTGGGTGCCCAGTTTATCGCCTATGGATTCCTCAATCAGACCTGTCATATCTATCTGGCTTCTGGCCTGACGTATGTGGGTAATTGTCTTGACAAGGAAGAAGAAGATTTGATCACACAAGCGTTTTCGCTTCAGACGTTTGAACAAATGATGATTGACGGTGACATCAAAGATAATGTGACCATCGCCGCCTACGGTCTGGCTAATCTAAAAGGCCTGATTGACTAGCACACGCCCTCCGTAAAGAGGGCGTATTCGTTTATGGGCTGAACATTCGGCTTTTTTACGGCCGTTCACCGGCATTGAGACGGCGCTCAATGTCTGCCAGGACGTCAGGTAGATCTGCAATGGTATCAATGAGGTAGTGAGGCGCAGACTTGAGTAATTTGCTTCGGGCTTTCTGCCGTGCGTTGTCTAAAGTGACGCTGTCCGCGTTTTGATATTCTTCCCAGGTTAGTCCGGCTTCGTTACCGGAGAGCAATAGGCCGACTGTCCACATACCGGCGTTGTGCCCCTCCTCGATTCCAGGCACAGCGTCGTCAACTTTCACGCAGGCATTGACGTCGGTGACGCCCAGTTCAATGACGTTTTTGAGCGCCATAAATGCAGCCGGACGCCCGCCTTGAGGCAGATCATCGGTCGCAACCACATAATCCGGCAGATAACCGTAGTTGGCTGCAGCCGGGATCAGTACATCCATGACTTCACGCGGATAGCCGGAGCAGGAGCCAATTTTGATACCCTGTGCTTTGAGTGCATTGACCACCTCAATGGCGTTGAGAATCGGCTCTGCATGATCGGCCACTTTGGCTTTCTGTAACGGCATAAATGCGGCGTAAACTCGGTCGATGTCATCAGATGTCATCGATCTGCCAAACTGGGCACGCCAGCGGGCATCAACCGTCGTTAACTGGCCAACCGCCTGAATATGATCCCATTTACCCAGCCCCATCGGCTCCCGCGCTTCTTCCAGGCTAATATCAAAGTCAAAGCCTTGGCGAAACGCTTCGACAAATATGCTGGTAGGTGCAAACGAGCCGAAATCTACAATGGTACCGGCCCAGTCAAAAATCACCGCCTGCAGCGGAGAAAGAGAAGTGGATTGAGTCATTATCTTGGTCCTAAACGTATTGAAAATCTTGAGAAATTTGAGCGAGAGCTTGCTCGAAAATATCCAGCGCCTGATCGAGCTGTGCTCGCGTGATAATAAGCGGTGGACTGAGTTGGATGACGTTGCCCTGTGAGACCTTAAAACTCAGCCCGCGATTGAGGCATTCATACAACATCGCTTCGGCTTCATCACAAGCCCGGGTTTTACTGCGATGATCGGTCACCAGTTCCACCCCCCAGAGCAGACCGATCCCACGAACATCTCCGATGAGCGGGTAGCGGGCTTTGAGCTGATGCAATCGTTCCTGCATAACACGACCCAGTTGACGCGTATGAGCCAGCAGACCTTCTTGCTCGATGGTCTCGATGGTGGCCAGAGCGGCCGCGCAGCCGAGCGGGCTTTTTTCATGGGTATAGTGACCCATCGAAATCCGCTCGGCGACGTTGTATTTCTCTTTGGTGATCATGGCTGCAAACGGCACGATGCCACCACCGAAGCCTTTCCCGATACAAAGTACGTCTGGTTCGATGTCATACGCTTGATAGGTGAACCAATCACCGCTGCGGCCCATACCATTGGGAATGTCGTCGATGATCAGCATGACATTGTGTTTGTCACAAATGGCGCGAATACGTTGCCAGTAGGCCTTACTGGGGACTTGTACATCGGTGTTGCGAACGGCTTCCGCAATAAAAGCCCCAACACCGCCTTCTTTTTCGATGACGTATTCCAGGTAGTCTGCATAGTGAACGTCACTGCCATCGTTTGAAGGCAGGGCTCCGCGATACGAAACGGCTGGTGGAATACGTTCAACGCCGGCCATCAGCGGCCCCATCCCCTGGCGAAAACACGCTTCTCCCCCCACCGAAATGGCATCCAGCGAAGCACCGTGAAATGAGTCCCACAATGAGACGACTTTGTAATTCCCGGTAACGTAACGGGCTAACTTAAGCGCCATGCCAATGGCGGATGTGCCACCGGGGGCAAACAGTACCCGACGCATTTCTCCACCACAGATGCTGATCAGTTTTTCCGCGCAACGGATGGCCGTTTCATTGGTAAAGCGACGGGGAGAAAAGGGCAACGCAGCCATTTGTTCCGTTAGACGCTGAATCACATGCGAGTGACCGTATCCCAACTGATGGACATTATTGCCATGAAAGTCCATATAGCGTTTGCCAGCGGTGTCCTGAATGTAGATGCCGTCAGCGGCTTGTAAGGCGTCCAGGCAGGGCGTTGACATGGCCTGATGCAGAAAAACCTGACGGTCTCTTTGCAGCAGAGTCTGGGTATTCTCATCATCAATTGACGAGTTCCAGGCCTGACGAGCCGGGGTTGTATTGATGTCGCCTTCACTGTGGAGATTGGGCTGAGGAATGGCTTGAGTCATATTCGGAGTGTCCTTTGCTCAAACTCAGACGTGCTGCCAGTACAAGGCGGTGCTGACGGCTTCAATCAGGCGTTCAATGTCGGCTGGATACACTTCACCGATGTTGCCAATACGAAAGCAGTCTGCGTTTGAGACTTTGCCTGGATAGATCACAAACCCCTGTGATTTAAGACGTTGATAAAACTCGTTGAACTGATAGTCACTGTGAGCGGGTGAGTGAAAAGAGGTGATGATAGGCGAGTGGAGCGCATCTTCCAGCAAAGGTTCGAAACCGAGTGAACGCATGCCGGAAACCAGCGTACGTTGATTGGTCCGATAGCGCTGGTAGCGGGCATTGATGCCACCTTCTTGCTCAAGCTCTAATAATGCCTGGTAAAACGCTCGTACGGTGTGAGTGGGGGAGGTAAATCGCCATTTGCCGTGATTGACCTGCATGCAGTACCACTGAGCGTAAAGATCCAGGCTCAGAGAGCGTGCCTGACCCCGGCACTTTTCCAGTTCATCTTGTTTGGCAATCACAAAGCCAAATCCGGGCACGCCCTGAATACACTTATTCGCAGAGCTGATCATAAAGTCGACCCCCAGATCGCCAATGTCCATTGGAATGCCGCCAAAACTCGACATGGCATCCAGTATGACGATTTTCCCGTGGCGTTTGGCCAGTGAAGCGATGGCTTCGATTGGATTGAGCATCCCTGTGGTGGTTTCGCAATGGACGATGGCAACATGTGTGATGGAAGGGTCCGAGACCAATGCCGTTTCCACCTCATCCAAGTGTGGCTGTGATGTTTCGCCAGGCGAAACGACATGGTTCGGAATAGCCAGATAATCAGCAATCTGAGCGATTCTTGCGCCGTAGGCACCGTTATCGACCACCAGCAGCTTTCCATTGCGGTCAATGGCGCTGCCGATTGTTGCCTCGACAGAGGCGGTTCCGCTGCCTTGCATCAGCACACAAGTATAACCGGGCTGACGCGTTGCCAGACGGACCAATTTGTGTCTGATCACTTCAACGATGTCTTTATTGTAATCGTCATCCCACGTACACCAGTCTTTCAGCATGGCTTCCCGAACGGTTTCTGACGTAGAGAGAGGACCGGGTGTCAGCAGCAAATACGCATTTTTCATGTTTGTTTTCTCTTTGGACTATACCAGAATTGATTTTGACTCTAGCAAGGCGGATTTGGCGCGTAAATAGCCCGATTTACAATTTCACAAAAGTTTCATCTGCGGGGAAACCGCCGACTCTCAAAAGTTGTATTTTTCGTCAAACTGCCACTTTTTGTTCATGTAATCGTCACAGAGTCCTTTTACGGTGGTGGTCAGTTAACTGGTACAGACCAATTAAATTCACCGCAAACCTATGCTCTAAACTGGAGAAGATGATGAACAACCGTTTGATGAAAGGATCTCTGGCTGCACTTCTGTCTATGCTGGCCGCTAATGCAATGGCGGCTCAGGAAGTGACGGTTTACACCGCTTTCGAAACTGACATTCTGGCGAAGTACAAATCGGCATTTGAAAAAGATAACCCGGATGTAACGATCAAGTGGGTGCGTGATTCAACGGGGATCATGACCGCGAAACTGCTGGCTGAGAAAAACAATCCACACGCCGATGTGGTTTGGGGTCTGGCAGGATCGTCCATGGCTTTACTGAAGGAAGAGGGGCTGCTGAAGCCGTACACGCCAAAAGGTGTCGACGAACTGAATGCAAACCTGAATGACCCGCAGTCGAAACAGGCTTGGTTTGGGAACGACGCTTTCTTCAATGCGGTCTGTTTTAATGAAGCGGTGGCGAAACAGCTTAACCTGCCAAAACCCACATCGTGGGAAGATCTGACCAAGCCGGTATATAAAGGTCACATTGCGATGCCAAACCCTGCTTCCTCAGGTACCGGTTACATGCAAGTTTCTGCCTGGCTACAAAACATGGGTGAAACACAAGCCTGGGACTACATGCAGCGTCTGGATCAAAACATCGCTCATTATACCCATTCGGGCTCAAAGCCGTGCGTACAGGCAGGTATGGGCGAAGTGGCTATCGGTATCTCCATGGCCAGTCGTGGTGCGAAACTGAAAACGCAGGGCGCGCCACTGGATGTGATCGTACCTAAGGGAATCGGCTGGGAATCTGAAGCCGTGGGTCTGGTGAACGAGACCGACGCTGCCAAGCGCGTTGTCGACTGGTCGGTATCAAAAGCGGCCAATGAGCTGTATGTGGAGATGTATCCGGTGGTCGGCCACAAAGAGGTCAAAGCGACCGTCTCTAACTTTCCGAACGTTCAGGACGTAATGGCTAAGATGGACTTTGCAAAAATGGGGAGTGAACGTGCAAAAGTCCTGGCGGCATGGTCTGAGAAGTTTGATGCTAAATCAGAACCCAAATCTTAATGCCACATGATGCATCTAGTAAAGGAGAGCGAATGCTCTCCTTTGTCGTTTGGGGCTGTTCATCATACTGTCATCTTGTCGTTTTAAATTTGTCACTGGACTGAAACATAGATGCGTTAATTTTGGACTATACCAATTAAGGGCGCATTATGAACACACCTCAACCTTACCTGCACATTGAAAACGTCGTAAAGCAATTTGGTCAATTTACGGCGCTGAAGCACATCTCTCTCTCGATTGAAAAAGGCGAATTCGTCTGCTTTCTCGGCCCATCCGGTTGCGGCAAGACGACATTGTTGCGGGCAATTGCCGGGCTGGACTTACCCACATCCGGGACTATTTTCCAGGGCGAGCAGGAGACGACTTTTTTACCGCCGGAGAAACGCGATTTTGGCATCGTGTTTCAGTCGTATGCCTTGTTTCCGAATCTGACAGTGCAGGAGAACATAGCCATCGGCCTGAAGAATCAAGGGATGTCGACCAAAGAAGCGCTGGAGAAAGTGGACGACTGGTTGGCGATGATCGGTTTGCCGACGTCTGGAGAGAAATACCCCAATCAACTGTCTGGCGGACAGCAGCAACGGGTCGCATTGGCACGCGCGCTGGCGCTATCTCCTGGGTTGTTGTTGCTGGACGAACCGCTGTCTGCGCTGGATGCAAAAGTTCGAATTCATTTGCGTGAGGAGATTTGTAACCTGCAACGCAAACTGGGTATTACAACGGTGATGGTGACACACGATCAGGACGAAGCGCTTTCGATGGCGGATCGCATTGTGGTGATGAATCATGGTGTGATTGAACAGGTCGGTACTCCGGAAGAGATCTATCTCAAGCCCGCAACGCGTTTTGTTGCCGAGTTTGTTGGCAGCATGAACTTCATTCAGGCATCGGTAGCAACAGATGAGCAAGTGCGGATCGCTGAATCCTTGCTGCCGACGCCGGCACTGGAGAATCATACCCCAAGTCGCGGTGAGCGTTTCGATCTGGCGGTGCGTCCGGAGAGTGTGCGCTTTGTCGACTCCTATTCTGATGCGCTACCAGTGCGTATTTGTGGCAAAGAGTTTCTTGGCGCGTACACCCGGGTTGAGTGTCAGTTGCAACACGATGCGCACGCCCCTCTGATTTTCGTCGATTTACCCGGTGAACAAATCCATGCGATGAAACTGAGAGTCGGGGATATTCGCTATATCCGTTTTGCGCAAAACGGGCTTCGCGCTTATCCCTCACACTCGCACAGCAACGATAACGTCGCAGTGGCTTAGAGGTAGCGATGAAAGGAAATACTATGACTCAATCAACACCGGTGTCCACGATGAAAACGGATTCTTTCCTCACCCGTATTAGTCGTGACAACCTGATTCTGTTTGCTTTGCTGGCGCTGCTGTCCGTTCTGATGGTGTTGTTTATTCTGATGCCGTTGTGGGCCATGTTGGCGAAAAGTGTCCAGAACAGTGACGGAGAATTTGTCGGCCTGGTTAATTTTGCCACCTATTTTGCCTCGCAAGCGCTGTGGCAGTCGATGGGAAATACGTTCACGGTCGGCTTGTTGGTTACTGCGGTTGTGGGGGTTTTGGCGTTTGGCTACGCGTACGCGCTGACGCGTTCTTGCATGCCGTTCAAGGGGATGTTTCAGATCCTCGGAACGGCGCCGATTTTAGCGCCATCTTTACTTCCGGCCATTAGTCTGATTTTTTTGTTTGGTAACCAGGGGGTAGCGAAAGCGTTGCTCGGGGGAGAATCGGTGTATGGTTTGATCGGTATTACAATGGGGTTGATCTTCTGGACATTCCCGCACGCTTTGATGATTCTGACGACGTCGCTGCGCACCTCCGATGCGCGTTTGTACGAAGCGGCGCGCGCCTTAAAAACGTCGTCAGTCAAAACGTTTTTTGTCGTCACTTTACCGGCAGCAAAGTACGGACTGATTAGCACGTTGATTGTGGTGTTTACGCTGGTGGTGTGTGACTTTGGGGTTCCGAAAGTTATTGGAGGGAGCTACAACGTTTTGGCGACCGATATCTTCAAACAGGTGGTTGGTCAACAGAACTTCTCTATGGGAGCTGTAACCAGTATCTTGTTATTGTTACCAGCGTTGCTGGCATTTGGAGCTGATCGCTGGGTTCAACGTAAGCAAAAAAGCCTGTTTGATACTCGCTCTGTGCCTTACCAGCCTCAGCCGCAAAAGTGGCGTGACGGAATTTGTCTCGTCTACTGCACGCTGATTTCCCTGGTGGTGCTGGCAGTGCTTGGGATGGCCGTTTATGGTTCACTTGTCACGTTCTGGCCGTGGAATAAAGCCCTGACCTTGAATAACTACAATTTCGCGGAAATGAGCACGTATGGTTGGAGCCCGTACTTTAACTCGCTCACTCTGGCGGGGTGGACCGCGTTGTTCGGCACCGCCATCATTTTTATTGCGGCATATTCCATTGAAAAAGGCCGTTCGTTTGCGCCAGTTCGCCAGTTTATGCAGATGATGTCGGTGGTGCCGATGGCGGTACCGGGTATGGTCTTGGGGCTGGGTTACATTTTTTATTTCAACGATCCGGCCAATCCATTGGGTGTACTGTACGGAAGCATGGCGTTTCTGGTTATCAATACCGTTGTCCATTATTACACCGTAGGGCACATGACGGCACTCACGGCATTGAAACAGTTGCCAGATGAACTGGAAGCAACCGCTGCATCGGTTAAACTGCCGCAGTACAAGTTATTCCTTAAAGTCACTCTACCTGTATGTCTGCCTGCGATTCTGGATATTGCTACCTATCTGTTTGTTAATGCACTGACCACCACATCTGCGGTAGTATTTCTCTATTCAACCGATACCATTCCGGCGTCGGTGTCCGTGCTCAATATGGATGATGCCGGCCAGACAGGCGCAGCGGCGGCGATGGCTGTAATGATCATGGTGTCAGCCGCGGTTGCGAAAGTCGTTCATATGACGGTCGGGAAACTTTTGGAAAATAAAACCCAAGCGTGGCGTAAGCGCTGAGAACAACAAGGAAAAACAAGCGAGTGCAGTACGTAAAAATCAAAGATGCCATTGTTGAACAGATCGCGTCAGGGATGCTTTCGCCAAGGCAGAAGCTGCCGGCAGAACGCAAGTTGGCGGAGTCATTTAATACCACCAGGGTGACATTGCGTGAAGCGTTGTCGCTTTTGGAAGCGGAAGGTAAGATTTATCGTGAAGATCGTCGTGGTTGGTTTATTTCTCCCGAACCTCTGAAATACGATCCAACCCAAACACTCAATTTTACCAACATGGCGCTGGCCCAAAACCGGCTGCCGAAGACGGAACTGGTGGCGGCTAAAGCCAGTCTGGCCAACAAACAAGCCTCGACGCTACTCAGCTTGCCGCCATTCGCTGATGTTTACCGCATTGATCGTGTCCGTTATCTGGAAGATCGCCCCGTCGTGTTTGTGACCAACTATGTGCGACCGGAAATGTTCCCAGACTTACTAAGTCACGATTTGTCGCAATCGCTTACTGACATTTACCGCGAGCATTATGGCGTGGTGTACCAAAAAATCCGTTACCGCATCAGCACCAGTTCATTGCTGGGCGAGACTGCACAGTTTCTGCGGGCCACATCGGGCACACCAGCAATGGTGGTCGAGCGGATCAATTACAACCAGCAAGGTGAGTTAATAGACTGTGATATAGAGTACTGGCGCCATGATGCGATCAGTATCGAATCGCTTGCGGAATTGACACGCTAGCGGTTTCTTAGGTAAGGGCTTCCGCACGGAAGCCCTTTTGCTTTTCTGCTTATCACAGGGAGTGTTATGGCATTTTTTGCGATAGTTCTGGTTGTCTTCTCCGCGTTGCTGCACGCAGGCTGGAACATTCTGGGTAAAAGTAACACCAGCTCGGGCACGGCTTTTACGCTGGCAGCCGGTGTTACGGCGTCATTGCTATTAACGCCTTATTTGATCTGGTATCTCAATACCATTGGCTGGCAATCATTGCCTGACTCTTTCTGGTGGATAGTGCTGATGAGCGGTGCTTGTCAGATGCTCTATTTGGTTGGATTGATGCTGGCTTATCAGCAGGCCGACATCGGCGTTATCTACCCGATAGCTCGGGCGTTGCCAGTGCTGATGGTTGGGTTCGGTGGTTCGTTACTGGGGCACACACTGTCGTGGATGCAGTGGAGCGGCTTTGTGATGATCACTCTGGGTTGCCTGGTAGTGCCGCTGGCACGGTTTCGAGACTGCCACGTTCGCTCGTATATTAATCTGGGCGTGTTCTGGGCATTGGTGGCAGCGATTGGTACGACAGGCTATTCCATACTGGACAAGCAGGCGTTGGACATCGCGACACAAGTGGTCAGGGTTGTGCTGAGTGATAAACACACTGCCATCTTCTATCTCGGTGTTCAGTTCTGGGCGATGGTGCTGTTTACTTTGGGCTGGTGTGTGGTTAGCGGAAATGTGGGGCAGATTCGTCACGCATGGCACATTAAACAACGCGCGGGTTTGGCCGGAATCATGATGGCAAGCACTTACGGCCTGGTTCTGTTCGCGATGACCATGACGGCCAATGTTAGCCTGGTGGTGGCCTTACGTCAGATCAGTATTGTTTTTGGCTTAATTATGGGGGTGCTGTTTCTTGCCGAGCGTTGGTTCTTTACCCGTGGCATTGGGGTTAGCTTAATTTTGGGCGGTTTGCTCCTGGCTCTGGCGTAGTTTTGCCAGGAGCAAACCGGTCGTTTGTCACGCGACCTCGATATGGCGCGAGCGTGTCATTTCTGTTCTGATGAGGCAACTTGCCGTGAGTTTGAGATAGTAGTCTAAATCAGGGTGGTTCAGGTACGGCTGTTTTCCCTTGTCATCGTACTGGCGAATCTGAATCGCTTCCCGGTAATGCGGCTCTGCTTCGAACGCACACAACTCGGTGTGGTTCATTAATCCACCCTGAACGGCAAGTGATCGACGGGACGCTTTGCTGAGTTGGTCAAAATAGTGTGACTCAACCGTACACAGGTAACGTTTGGCCTGAACATGTAAGCGGATACAGTCGGTGATTAACGGCGGAAAATAGCCTTTAAGGCACTGCTCACCAATGTCTTCATGAAAACCGTCAATACCGGATTCGGTGCTCTCTTCCGGCAATCCCAGAATCAGATAACCAAAGTCATGCAGAAATGCGGCCACCACCAGTTCCTTATGACAGCCCGTTTGCTCGGCGATAAACGCTGCCTGCATCATATGCTCACCCATCGACAATGTTTCCCCGTACGCCACGTGTCCACTTTCCATAAATTGCTGACGGATAAATTCAATCACTTGCATTAAGAGCCCTTACTCCTTGTTTTTACGGGCAAATGGTAGGGAAGTAACAATAAAGTCCGGTGACGATACGGTTACGTTGTGGTGACAAGTACTACGTATTTCACCGCTAGTCTTTATTTTCAAAAAATTTCACCGATTTTTTGTGTGTTTAAAAGACGCCAATGTTCGCTATTTCGTTAATGAATGTACGGTTTGGCTTTTATTTATGATAATGATTTTTCTATCAAAAGAAGCCAGTGGTGTAATTTCAGAACTGAGTGAGGAAAACACCTACGAAGTAGGGTTGGGCAAATTTTGCGCAAATGATTAGTGAGTTTTATGAAAGTAATGTCATCTGTTCATGGTCTCTGTACGTATGATTTGATACAAGAGCAGTGAGGATGTCGCTCAAATACAACAAAGACGAGGAGTCTGTTATGAGAAAACTAACTATCCTTACCAGCGCTGCACTGTTGATGATGTCAGGTGTTGCCTTTGCAAATGGCGCTTACTCAACCGCAGCAAAAACTGCTCAGATGACGGGGCAGGTTGTTGCGTCCAAAGATCAGGCGTATCAGGAAGGGCAGCAAATGCTCAGTGATTTGAAATCCAAATCGTCCTATGAATTAAGCCAGGCCTTGCCAACCCGGATGGATCCCATCAATAGACGCTCTTTCCAAATCACAAATTCGGAAGTGACGGTGAAAGAGTCGATGAATAACGGCCAAATTGCGTATCAGCCGATTGTGAATGTCAGCTACGAATACGACTACCGTGACGGTAAATATTAATTATTGTTTAAGCTAGCACTTTTTAGCGGCCGTTTTGGCCGCTTTTTGATGATTATTACCCAGTTTCTTTATTACGCTGTTGCTTTAGCGTCTTCGCGCTTAATGACTTTATGACCCTCTTCGGTGACGCCATTTTTCCAGTAGCTACTGATGTAAATGAACTCGCGATCCACACCGTGTTCATTGCGGAAGTATTGACGCAATGCGCGCATTGATTCGAATTCACATGCACACCAAACAGACGCATTGCCCGCCAACCAGTTTTTTGCTTTCACCTTTTCGACAAAACGGTTGGTCTTGGTATCGGCGATGACCCAATCCAGTGTTACGCCTGCTGGCCCCTCAAGGGCCTGAATATCGTCTTTATCCTGTATTTCGATGACGGCATAACCACGCGCATTTTCGGGTAAGGAGGCCAGTTTGACAGACAACGCTGGCAGAGCGGTCATATCGGCGGTGAGGAAGAACCAGTCTGCGTCGGTATTCAGGTTTTGGATGGTTCCCGGGCCTGCAATGGTGATGGTGTCACCGGGTTTTGCTTGCATGGCCCAGCGAGCGGCATGACCACAACTCGTATCATTCACCTGATGACGAACGAAATCGACGGTGACTGTCGCAGACTGATGATCGATTTCGCGAATCGTATAGGTGCGCATAACTGGCCGGGCGTTGTCATCCAATACGCTCAGATCGGTACCGCCTTCTGGCGTGAACAACAATTTAATGTAACCACCGGCACAATCGGTAGGAAAACGACTCAGTCCGTCCCCTTGCAACACGATACGTTGCATATTGGGCGTCAGTTGCGTGGTCGATAAGACAACAAGCGAGGTAGGGGTCGGTTTATTCATAATTTTTCTCTGTGTAATGTAACTGCTTAAGCATATGGGGCAATGATACGAAATTCAATGATAACTATTATCATTTACTTAATTTTACACTGGGACAATAAAAAAGCCCCTGACTGGCAGGGGCTGGTTGGAAAAGAAGACGTTAGGCCTGTTCGGGCTGTGCCAGTTTATCCCCCGGCTCCTGACGGGCGGCTTCCAGCATTTTGCGAATGATGAAAGAGCAAACCAGAGCAATGGCGACCATAACGACAGCCAGTACCGTCAGCAGTTGGAAATAATCGCCGTAAACGGTTTGCACAATTTGTTGGGTAACTGCCTGGCCTTTCTCAAGCGCGATGGATGTCGAGAAAACCGCGCCAACAATGCCACTCAGCGCCATCGCAACCGAGAACAGGCTAACTGAAAAGTTCTCGATGTGTTTAGGGGCTACAGAAAGAATAAAGGCCACCACCAGGCTACCGACAATCACTTCTGCAAAGGCCTGAAAGAAGTGAATCGCAAGGAAGATTTCCGGACGGATGATGGCGTTTTCACCCACATTCGTTACAGCCAACGTCAGAATACCAAACGCGATGGCAGTGAACACGAACGCAAATCCGATTTTGGTGGCGGTTGAGAAGTTGATCCCGTGCTTTTCGAGTGAGGAGAAAGTCAGCGCTATCACCGGACCGGCGACGATACACCATAGCGGGTTCATGGCCATAGAGGCCTCCGGAGCAATGGGAATGAGGCCAAACAGGTCGCCGCGCATGGTATTGATGGTCACCATGGTCATTGATGTCATCATCTGACCGTAATATATGAAGAAACAAGTTGTCAGAACCGTCATGATCAGAATGGTGCCCATTTTGAGGGCATCCGATTTATCCGATTTCAGCATCAGTGAAATGAAATATAAGATCGCCGCAGCGCCAATCGCATAAACGATATTCTGGCCGACGTCCATGTTGGAGAACATGAAAAAGACCAGCCCTACCATGGCGGCTGACAAGGCGAAGAATGCAGCCCAGTTTTTAGTACTCACTGATGCCTGATCGATATCCGCCCCAACGCTGACCAGTTTTTTATTGAACACAATCAGCGTAATGAACGCCAGACCTGCCATGGTCGCCGACAGGCCAAAGCTGCCGTTGAAACCAATGGCCAGCACAAACATTGGGAACAGATATTGTCCCAGCAAAGCACCGACGTTGTTGACGGAATAGTTCACCGGATAGCCGTTTTCAAAGTCTTCTTCTGTGGCAAAAGTACGCTTGTATAAACTGGGGTAAGAAGGAGACATCAGGCCTCGGGCATAACTGGCCAGCGCAATACCCACCAGGCTCATAGGGACGTTGGTGGCTGAAGCACCCAGCACCAATAGTATGTAGCCTGTAGCAAAGGTACCGTAGGCAATGGTGAGAGAACGGTATGCCCCAAGGAACTTGTCGGCGATAAAGCCACCGGCGATGGCAAACAGGGGGCCAATTGAAGAAAAAGCACCCACCACCATCATGGTGTCCGCTTCGCTATACCCTAGATCTTCTAAGAAGAAACGGGTCAGGATGACCATGACACCATAAAAGGAAAGGCCAAACATGGCCTGGCAAAACATCATTGATTTATTGAGTTTATTCCACATAAAATTCTCTTCCAGTACGTTTAGTATAGTATTTTATGCTTATTATTTTATCATTTGTGGTAATTGATAATTTGAAACAACCATCCCAAAAAGCACACGATATTCACTATTTTTTCTAATCTTCGCATATGAATTTCTAATGGGTATGCTCCAATACATTTGCATTGGGTGATATTTATCCGAATGGGTGCTGTTATGGGAGGAAACGCATGCTGATCCGGTTTGCTTTGTGTTAGCCTGAGAGCTTATGGCTCAGATGCAAAGGTGAGTAAATCAATGAAGATTTTTAGCAACTTCGACAGTGGCAGCATTCACATCGTTAGCGCCGACGATAAGGACAACATCCAGTTACGGATCCCGAATGACAACCAGTCTGAATTCTATCAGTGGTTCCATTTTCGTCTTGAAAGTGAGGCGGATGTGGCACACACATTCCATATCGGTCAACTGGCGAAATCGGCGTATCCGGAAGGGTGGAAAGATTATGATGTTGTGGCGTCTTACGACCGTGAAGAATGGTTCCGTGTCCCTGCCGAATTTGATGGTGATACGCTGAGTTTTACGGTGATCCCTGAACGTGGCTCAATGTATTTCGCTTATTTTGCGCCTTACAGTTATGAGCGCCATCTGGATTTACTTCATCAGGCACAAAGCGAACACCACTGCACGCTGGAAACTCTGGGTCATACACTGGATGGCAATGACATGAGCCTGCTGACTTTCGGTGAGCCCGGGGAAGGTAAGAAGAATATCTGGATCATTGCACGTCAGCACCCGGGTGAAACCATGGCGGAGTGGTTTATTGAAGGCGTGGTTAACCGCCTGCTGGACGACAGTGATACCGTCAGCCGCGCGCTATTGGAAAAAGCGGTGCTGTATGTGGTGCCAAACATGAACCCAGATGGCAGCATTCGTGGCCACTTGCGTACCAACGCCGTGGGTGTGAACCTGAACCGTGAATGGCAGACGCCGTCGATGGACAAGAGTCCGGAAGTGTTCTTAGTGCGTGAACGTATGTTGCAAACTGGCGTGGATATGTTCCTGGACATTCATGGTGACGAAGCGATTCCATATAACTTTGTGGCCGGCTCTGAAGGGATCCCGTCGTATGATCAGCGTCTGGCTGAGCTGGAAAAAGCGTTTAAAGTGGCGTTGTTCACCATTACACCGGAGTTCCAGGACGAAGTCGGCTACGACAAGGACGAGCCGGGCAAGGCTAATCTGACCGTAGGTTCAAACTGGGTGGCAGAGCAGTTCAAGTGTTTGTCTTACACCATTGAAATGCCGTTTAAGGACAATAACAACTACCCGGATCCGCTTTACGGCTGGTCGCCTGAGCGCAGTGTCCTGTTTGGACAAGACATATTAGCCGCCGCGCTGGCTGTGACCGATAAGATTTAACCTTTTAAAACGCAGGCGTTGAGCCTGCGTTTTTTATGCCGTTAGAAAATCTGCGGGCAGGCGTAAGATGTTCTTGCTACGCCGCCGCCCTGTTCAGCGTTACTCTGCGAGTAAGCAAATGAACAGGGAATTATTATGTCTCACCATCCTTCCTTTTGGTTTAAACAAGCGCTTGAACAAGAAATAGCGTCGGCCCCGCACGTACTCTCTCAAGATACTCAGGCCGATGTCGCGATAGTCGGAGGCGGCTACACTGGGCTGTGGACCGCAATTTTGATCAAGCAGCAACAGCCGGATCTGGATGTTGTCGTGATAGATAAAGGGCTGTGTGGCAGCGGCGCATCCGGAGCGAATGGTGGCTGCATGCTGACCTGGTCGACCAAATACCCAACGCTGAAACGCTTGTTTGGTGAGCAGCACGCCTCGTGGCTGGTGCGAGAATCTGAACAGGCGGTGTATGAGATTGAAACCTTCTGCCAAAAGTATGGAATAGAAGCGGAGTTGCGCCGCAGCGGGACCTACTACACCGCGACCAACCCAGCACAAAAAGATACCATGCAACCTACAGTGGATGAGCTTGAGCGTTTGGGTATCAACAGTTGGCATGCATGTCGTGATGAAGACATTGCTATGTTGGCAGGCTCCCGCCGACATATTCAGGGTTATTATTCAGCCGCAGCAGGGTCCGTTCAGCCGGCGTTGTTAGTGCGAGGATTACGCCGTCATGCTATCGGGCTTGGTGTGCGGATATATGAAAATACGCCGATGACAGAATTGACGTTTGGTGAACCAGCGAAGGTGCATACACCTCAGGGAATCATCTCAGCCAATAAAGTGGTGTTGGCACTGAATGCCTGGATGGTTGAGCATTTTCGACAGCTCAAACGCAGTATCGTTGTGGTGTCTTCTGACATGGCGATCACCGCGCCGATTCCGGAGCTGCTGAAACAACACGGGCCGGAGCCGGGTTGTGCGGTGGTGGATTCACGTATTTTCGTCCATTACTACCGGGATACGCCGGACGGACGTTTGATGTTGGGAAAAGGGGGCAACCGGTTTTCATTTGCGAATCGGGTTGATCCTATGTTCAATCAGCCAACGCGGTACCTGTCGTTGTTGACGCGCTCTTTCCAATGCCTGTTTCCTGATCTTGGTTCGGTTCGTTTCGATTATCACTGGAGTGGCGGCTCGGATCGTTCGGTCACGGGTCTGCCGTTCTTTGGCCACTTAGAGGAGCAACAGAATATCTGCTATGGATTCGGTTATTCTGGTAATGGTGTGGTACAGACGAGAATTGGCGGAAAAATTCTGTCCTCACTGGTTTTGGAACAAGATAATGACTGGGCCAACTGTGGACTGGCAAAAGGGCCGTTGGGATACTTTCCTCCAGAGCCTTTTCGCTGGCTTGGTGCAATGGTGGTGCGCGATGCAGTCCGACGTAAAGAAGCAGCAGAAGACCGTGAAGAACGCCCCCGGCGGATGGATAAGTGGCTATCGAAGCTCGCTGCTGCGGCCGGCAAAGCCGATAAACTGGCGTAAGCGTCACCAAAGTGTCACAGCTTGTTCATACAATGCGAGGTAAATCCTTTAGCCGAAATTCTGATGCCATCACTGCCACCTCTTAATGCATTGCGCGCTTTTGAAGCGACGGCGCGTCACCTGAGTTTTACAAAAGCCGCCGCGGAGCTGAATGTCACCCGGGCGGCGGTCAGCCAACAAGTAAAGCAACTGGAGCATTTTCTCGATGCCCGATTGGTTGAGCGCAAAGGCAGCCAATTGAGCCTGACTCAGCATGCGCTTCGTTATCTACCGGTTCTGACCAATAGCTTTCAGAGTGTGTCGGCCAGTACCGAACAGTTATTTCTCAAAAAGCAGCGCGCAGAGTTGCATGTTAGGGTAGCGCAAAGCTTTTGCCATCAATGGTTGATTCCTAGGTTAGCTGACTTCAGGAGACAGTTTCCGGACCTTGCGATCAAGCTTACTACTACGTCCGATCCGTTGCCGGATGACAGTCGTTGCGCTGATATCGAGATCCTCAATGGCTATCCGGGAAGCTATGCGAGTTATACGGCAAGGCGATTGACCCATGAGCGCTGGGTCATTGTCGCCAGTCCGGGTTATCTGAAGCTGAATCCGATTCGCACAATGCATGAACTTCTGGCGGCGGATAAGTTGGCGATCAGCGGTTATCAGGAGAATTGGGCACAGATGTTCAGCCAGTATGGATTGGCAAAGCGCCGTTTAACCATGTCGATACAGTTTGATCATACCTTGTTAGCGGTGGAAGCGGCGGTCAACCATCTTGGTGTGCTCATGGTGCGTGATGTGCTGGTGCAGGAAGCGCTCAGGCAGGGAGCCTTGTGTCGGGTCGGAGAGTATGGCCTGGTAACGGAGGGAGGGCATTACCTGATTGTGCGTCACCAGAGTCCGATTTCGGATCACTTTTGTCACTGGCTGACTCAGGCCTTGCAATAAACAACCGCAGCGTTGCTGCGGTTGGTGGGTTATTCTGACCGATTGGCGGACGCCAGATCGGTTTTTTGCTCTTTCAGCAGAGTGACCGCCAGTTTGGTATCCTCTATCAATTGGCTAGTGTCTGCGTCGTCTGTATTTCTCAGCGGCAAAACCAGATAGTGAATACTGCCATCTTCTCTGGTGACGCCCGTTGCAATGATCACATCACCTTCAGACGCGGTACCGAAATACTCTGAGACCACCTCTGTTTCACTGACTCCGTAGCTGTCCAGGTAATCTGGATCCGTATTGTCAAACATGATCATCGAACCTTGTTTGATTGACGCTCGCAACTGAGTCTGTTTGTGCTCATCAAAGGGATAATCTGTGGTACTGATGTAGCTCACTTCTTCCGCTTCAATGAAGTCGTACAGTTCATTACTCAGTGGTGTGATTGGGGCTGACAACCATGGGGTGGTTTCAACCGTCTCAGAAACCACATCGACGTGAGCTGGTATGGGTGAGACGGACGCGACAGTTTGGGTGTCATCGGAGTTTGAGGCTGGCACCACTGCTGTCTCAGTGGGGGGAGTCTCATTTTGTGCCTCGATGGCTGCTTCAATGTCGGCTGGCGACGTCGCTGGTGTCGAACTCAACCAGAGGATGCCGAGTGCGGCACACACGGTCAGCGCGCTACCAATCAGGAGTGATTTTTTGTTTGCCATTGGAATTATCTTGCCGTTATTCGTCGCAGGAAAAAGCCGGCAACCACACGTCATCAGTTTGTGGCCACCGGCAAAACTGTTAATGGTAGAGCGCGTCGTTCCAGGCGATGGTTACGGCTCGGCTGGTTTCGGTCCACTGACTGTTGTCGTGGTTTTTCTTCCAGGTATTTTCTGGAGTGGTGTACCAACTGCACCAGTCGCGACCAAAGTAGTAGTTGGTTTTACGCCAGCCTGCGACCAGTTTGATCTCTGTTGTTTCCTGACCATCCTGAATGTCATTTTTACGGTAAACCGCGCCGACCTGTGGTTTGAAGTCAGAACGCATGACAACAGGCAGTTCGTTATAGTCAATCAGGTTGCCCATGTCGCAGCTGGTCCAGCGATACAGTAACCAGTCTTTTGCTGGCGTGTGGTTACGGATGGTGCGGTTTTCGATTAACCAACTGATGCTCTCGTTGGTCTGGTTAAAGTCCGCAACCGTCTGGAACTCTGGTTGATCGTAAGTCACTCGATTGCTCCAGGAAATACCACCGTTTATTGATGGAGACTGTGACGCGGTAAAGCCCAGGTTAAAGTCCAGCGATTCGCTTACCGATGCTGTCGCAATGGTATTTTCCGGAGCGTGACTCATATGACGCAGAGGTGCACCATTGAGGTAGCTTAACGCCAACTTAAACGCTGTTGGAACCGTGTAGCGGTAATCCCCACCGAACGCGAACCCATAGATTTGTTCTTTGTTCGGAACGTTCGTCATATCGAAACCTGAGCCGCCGTTTAGGATCAATTTCGCTTCTTTGGCGCCATTAGGCAGTAAAGTCTGATTCCAGACGTTTTCCAGGGAGTAAATTAAGCGGATTTTTTTAGCGCGAGCGTCGCTATCATCCAGTTCTAGCAGGGTAGAGGTGTAAGCTTTCAGCGTGTCTTCAGCGTGTGCAGGTGCCAAAGCGCCAACCAAAGCGAGTGCAATGACACTCGCAGAAAGGTGCCGTTTTTTCATTGTTGTGTCCTATTTTAGGCTGCTCATAAAGTTTATTTATTATTTTCTAATAAGCTTTATGAGTATTTTCTTATATGGATGTTTATTGATTTTCACTTAATAAATAAGCCCGTGGAGTTTGCTTTTTATATTTTAATAAAAAAAGGAAAATAACGAATTAGTGGGATTAAGATCTCATTATGTGCGACTCTACATCTTAAATAACAATGAATTAGCATTGGTTTAATAAGTTTATTCTATTTAAGTTTATTCTATTTAAGTTTATCCTGTTTTTGTTATCGCTTATTTAAATGGTTTATTTGAAAATAAAACAGGAAGAAATAATTAATAATTTTTCGTTGTTTATTTATTTTATTGTAATTGTTAAATAATAAAGGCAGGTGCTGCCTGCCTTTATGGGGGAGATATTTGAAGGCGGTATTTATTCACATGGTGGTGCCATATGAATAATAGCGAGACCACCCAGTGATGTTTCTCGGTATTTTTTATTCATATCTTTACCGGTTTGATACATAGTCTCAATGACCTTATCTAAAGAAATAAGGCATTTACTGGTTCGTTTGAGTGCCATTCGGGATGCATTGATGGCTTTGACGGCACCCATGGCGTTTCGTTCTATACACGGTACCTGCACCAATCCGCCGATTGGGTCACAGGTCATACCCAGTGAGTGCTCCATGGCGATTTCCGCAGCGATGCACATCTGCTCGTTACTGCCGCCACGCAGTGCTGTCAGGCCCGCGGCCGCCATGGAGGAAGACACGCCAACTTCGCCCTGACAACCGACTTCAGCTCCGGAAATCGATGCATTAGTTTTGTACAGGATCCCGATGGCTCCAGCGACGGCCAAAAAATCTTTCAATTGTTTGGTATCAAGTGTTTTGATAAAGCGGTGGTAGTACATTAAAACCGCAGGTATAACGCCCGCGGCTCCATTTGTCGGTGACGTGACCACTTGACCGCCCGCTGCATTTTCTTCGCTAACGGCAAAGGCAAACAGGTTAATCCAGTCCATGATTTCCATCGGGTCATTTTCGATAGCGGCGTTCGCTTCAAGCTTTTTGAGCAGGTTGGGGGCCCGGCGTGTTACGTTCAGTCCTCCTTCCAGAATACCTTCGGTTTCAAAGCCACGTTCCATACAGCGGCTCATGACCCGCCAAATCTGCTCCGCCTTCTGGTCAATGGTATCCATGTCTTGAAACGCCAATTCGTTGCGCAGCACCATGCCGCCGAGGCTCAGCCCGTTTTGTTCAGCCAGCTCCAGCATTTCTTCGGCGCTACTAAACGGGTACTCCACGCTGACGCTCTCTTCTTTACTGCCGTGTTCAAGTTCATCGGCGGTGGCGATGAAACCGCCGCCAATCGAGTAATAGGTTTCGAAACCAACCTGATTACCGTGCTGGTCAAATGCTGTAATCGTCATACCGTTTTCATGCAACGGCAGGTTGTCACGATGGAACAGAATGTCACTGTCGTAGTTGAAGGTGATGATTTTGTCGCCGGACAACGCGAGTTTGCCGTCATCAATGGCGGTGCGCATCGCTTCATTGGCACTGGTAATTTTAATGGTGTCCGGACGGTTACCCAGCAGACCGAGAATGACGGCACGATCCGTATGATGACCTTTGCCAGTCAGAGATAATGAACCGTAAAGATCGACTTGAATACGCTCAACGAGCCGGAGTTGAGGCTCTATCAGGCGGGTAAACTGATAACCTGCGATCATAGGCCCATTGGTGTGAGAACTGGAAGGGCCGACGCCAATTTTGAAAATATCGAATATTGACAGCATATAATTTTTACCTACTACGACAGTGCTAAGGGCAACCACAGCGATACAACAGTACTGAGCATCAGGTGGGTTGTGCGAATAAGTGCTTCTGGTTATTTATAAATTTTAGTTGTTGGTCAGGCTTTTTGCTCTCTGGTGGTCTGACAGACTTCTTATGGTGTGTCATTGACCTTCGCCTGCTTTCCTACAGAGAACATTTAGTCAACTGGCCGTTTATTGAGCAAGGCTAAACCACGTTAGCACAACGACAGAGGTGCAAATACCGACGAAGTTTGAGGTTACTTAAAAAATGCTTGAGCGATCATTGTTTCTGCGGGGGAGGGATGGCTCAGACGAGCTGAGCCATAATGATAAGCCGATGGCTTCAGGCACGAGTGCGTTTTTTCATCCACCAGCCAATCGTCACACTGATAATGCCGATGGCGAGCGTGATCAAAGGGGCCAACATCAGTAGCATCGTCACGGGTTTGGATAACGATTCTGGCAGGAATTTAAGGCTGTATCCCAGCAAGACCAGAATGGCAATCCATAATGCTGAACTGATGGCGGCGAGATGGATAATACGGTAACCGTTTTGTTCCCGTAGCCCCATGACCAGAGGCACTAAGGAACGCACAACCGGCAGAAAGCGTGCCAGAAAGAGTGCCACCAAGCCGTACTTACCCAGCAATCGGTCGGTAGTGGTGAGATGTTGCTCGGGAACGTGTGTGAGCCACTGTCTTACACGCGGCCAGTATTGCAGTTGACGCCCCTGATAATACGCCAGCAAACTGCCCAGCCAGGCGGCGACCGTCAGCACCGCAATGATGGTGTACAAGTCGATGACGCCGAGTGCGGCAAGGCTGCCACTGAGTATAATGACACTGTCGCAAGGCAGAGGAGCCGCGGGTAGAAAAGCGCTCTCTAACCAGATGATTACCCCGATACACACGTATAAAGAAAGCATGCTAGTTTGCGTCAGCGCGTCGATGTTTTGATGCCACAAGGCATCCACAATATTGATTACAGAATGAAACATAGGCTTACCTGAAATTGAAATGGGAACAAATAGCGAGGTAAAGCGGTTGTCAGGCCTGTAAGTAGCGGTATTGCAGGTGCAGGAATCGATAGCGTTTATGCCAGTGTCGGTCTCGGCATACGACCTGGCGCAACACGACAGAGATCAGAGTCGCGAGCAGTAAAATCACGCAAGCCAGATTGGTCAGATCGCTGAGTAAATCACTGTCGGCTGAGAGCGTATTCTTATCCGGTGCTTTGCCATAGTGGCGTGAATTGGCAGCAGGAAGAATCGCTTGTTGGAGATAAAACGCTTCGTTTAACCAGTGAGAGGAATGGTGTTGTTCGGTCAGTGACTCTGGGGTGAACCTTGCTTCGCCACGCTCATTTTTTAGGTGTGGCAAGGCAGATGTCATCAGCGACATCAACATCACCACCAATAAAAACGGGCCTGCGCGAAACAGTTTACAACGAATCATACTTCACAACTCACTCCGGTCTGGCCCGAGTATGTGGCGGGAATCGAGAAAAAGCAACGCAAAACTCGGTTGGGTTGTCATGCTCTGCAATAATGGGACAAATCGGCCTTTACATTGGAATGGGTATGATAGACCGCTTAGTGATCGTGTTGGGTAAACGCTTGGTCGGCAATCAGTTAACGCCTGAAGGCGAAGCGAGAATCTGTGCCGCGTTTGAAGCGCTGAGTCATTACGATGTGAATCGTACGGTGTTGGCAATATGCGGCGGCTACAGCGATAGTCAAACACAATCTGAATCGGCGGCGATGAAAACGCGGTTTGAGTCTTTGTGCCTGGAAACAGGATGGGATTTCCCGCCCGCTCAGGTTGTGATCGAGCAGCGCTCAACCAATACGATTGAGAACATGACCTGCATGGCACAAACGCTGCTTTCATCTGGCGTGGTCAATGCCAGTCAAACGATAGCGGTTACCTTGGTGTCTACTGATTACCATCTGAAACGGATTTTGATGGTCGAAAAGCAGATGCCCGAGCAGGGGTTACTGCGTCTTTTGATTGAGCGTTGCGCGCAGCATGGCTTGCATTTGGACATCAGCCTCAGTCAGGCCCAACACGTGGCTGCGCCTTATCCGTATGCAGGCGAGCGCGGGCAGCTATTTGCACTGGTTGATCAGTTAACACTTTATCGTGTGTTTCTGGAAGGTTACCAGAATCGCTGCTTTCGTGACAATGTCACAAATCGGCATCAGGCCGTATTTTATCAGACGCGAGATACGTTGCAGAGTGTCAGTGATCGCTTGAATGATGCGCAAGCACCAGCACTGGTGAGTGTGGCTGGGCTGCTAGGCGAAATGATGATGCTGACTAAACCGCCGCTCAGACCAGAATTAGTCAGCGATGCGTTGATGGTGTTTGATCATAATTTGACGCTGTTGAATCGCTGGTGTGACCCAGAGCAAGGCCATGTTGGGCGCTGGTGGGGAGCTCGCTGAGGTCAAATCGAAAAAGGACACCCTGATGGTGTCCTTTTCTCATTCTTGCCAGGTGATCGATTACTGAGCGTCTTGCATCGATGTATTGTCGGCTTTTTTCTGATGTTCGCGGTAGTATTCCCACTGTTCAGTGCGGTCATTTTCAGAGAAAACACAGTAGGTGACGCGTTGGTCGTTCTCGGTGACGGTTTCCAGTTTGCCATCTTGTTGAACACAGTACACCGAAGCCGGGTTAGCGATAGAGGTATACTCTTTTACGTCGTATTTATCAGGTTCATTCGAACAACCTGCCAGCAGTGCAGCGGCTGCCCCTAGCCCCACCAATAGATAGGATTTCTTCATTTTGTACTCCAAGGTAACTGAAAGATTGGCCTTGCCAGTATAGACAACCTTATGAAAAACATTGTCTTAAGTGTGTCAAAAACGCCGAAGAGGTCTAAGAATTCGCCGACATATACCAGTGGCACGGCGCCAAAATTCCTTCAGTCGCAATTTCACGACAGCTGTTATGGTGAAAAAAAGTCGCTAACTCCCAGTCTGTACTAAAGTTTTATGAACAGAGACGGAGTGCCGCAATGATCAGGGTCGACCATAAGAAACGTTTTTCTTTTCCGTTGCACATACACATATCGACGCTGTTTGTGGTGTTGATTCTCTGTATGAGCCTGACGCAAATCTGGCTCACTAACCGCAGTATGGAAAGCGTGCTGCTTGAGGCAAATAAAAAAATCTTTTCTCGGATTGCCAGCGAAACACACGGCACACTGAAAGCTCAGTATGATCCTGCCTTGTCCGCCATCAGTGCGTTCCGACAAGGTAACTTAGCCAGTGCCAGCTCTTTTAACCAACGGATTGAATACGTGTATGAAATTGGCAGCTTGTTACTGGAGTACCCTCACATCACCTCTTACACAGTCAGTTATCCAAATGGTGACTTTTTTGTGGTGAGCCACCTGAGCACACCGCAATACAAAGAGGACATGAAGGCACCAGCACATGCTCGTTTCGTTGCCGCCAGCTCCAGCGTGTATTCCAACCGCTTTGTTATGGCGTTTTATGACACGGATTTTCATGAACTGTACCGGACGACTGAACCCTCCGACAACTTTGATCCCCGCACGCGGGACTGGTTCAAGCAATCTGTAGTTGAGGAAGCGCGCATCTCAGATCCGTATTTCTTCTATCGACTGCAAAAGGTGGGGCTGACCATCCACCGTAAAGCCGCAAATGGCACCGTGTTTGCAGCCGATGTACTGTTGCAGAATCTCTCCGACTCGCTGCGAGAAACCTTAGTAGAAAAGTCTTCGGTCAGGGTGCTGTTTGATGATCACCAACAGGTTTATGCCTTTAGTGACCCGAGCTATTTTGACGTTCAGAACCGCAGTCTCAACAATCGCCGCATTTATCTCAGTGATCTCAACTCCCCGATGATCACCAGCGCGGTACAACAGCAATCTAAAACCAACGCTCTGGGTGAGTTTGAATACAATGGGGAGCAGTGGTTCGGCGCGCTGGCGGATGTGGAGTTTTACCCAGGTAAAACATTACATTTGCTGATGGCGGCAAAATCGGATGAGCTGCTGCACCAGGCACAAGTGATTCGACGCAATACCGTGTATTTGTCGGTTGCTCTGATTTTAATTGTGATTCCGTTGGCGTATTTGATTTCGCAGATGATAGCAAAGCCGATTCGCCAGGAAACGAATCGGGCACGCGCGATCGAACGGCTCGATTTTTCGACAGAAAATGGCATTTACTCGCGCGTCAGAGAGATTTATCAGTTGCGTTCATCATTACAAAGTATGCAGGCGACACTGCAACGCTTTGTGATGCTGACCAGCCGGATTGCGCATGAAGCGGACACTGACAAACTGCTGCATATGGTGTGTGACGAAGTGAGTGATGCGATCGAAGCCAAAGGCGTCTTTCTGTATCTGCTGGATTCCGAACATCATCTGCTGAAGCCCCGGCATGTTTGGTGGGAGGAGGCAGACCCTTTGGAGCTGAGTGCATTCGAAAAGAAAAACATGCCTACTCAACGCGCCAGTCATTTTGTCCGCGATGTTTTTATTGCCAAGCAACGCACGGTACTGGACGGTAACAAGGTGCGAGGTATGCCGTCGTCGGTGCTTAAATCCGGTGAGCAGGGCGATTACGTCTTTTATCCTTTGCTGGACCGACAACGTCAGGTCATCGGCACTTTTGGGGTATTGTACAAAGGAGAGCAGCGACAGCAGTATTTGGAGCGCTATACCCACTATATCGAAATGTTGATCAGTTATTTATCGGTGACACTTGATACGCGCAAGTTACTCAAAGATCAGAAGGCGTTACTGGACTCAACCATCAAGTTGATGGCGAGTGCGATGGACACCAAATCCCCATATACTGGCAACCACTGTCAACGTGTCCCGGTGTTAACTGAATGGTTGAGTAAGGCGGCGCATGATTCCGATCGTGAGCCATTCAAAGCATTTTCGATGAGCCCCAACCAATTCGAAGAGTTACACATCGCGGCGTGGTTACACGACTGTGGCAAGATCACTACGCCAGAGCATGTGGTCGACAAAGCCACCAAACTGGAGACTATCTACAACCGGATTCATGAAATACGTACCCGGTTTGAGGTGCTTAAGCGCGATGTGGAACTGGAAGTATGCAGACGATTTCTACCGCCGGTACTGCCTAATGAAGCGATGCAAGAAATGGAGCAAAGAATGGGTGAACTGGACGAGGAGTTTGCCTTTATCGCGGACCTCAATCAGGGCGAGCAGTTTGTCATGGACGAAGATGTTGAGCGGCTTAAGCGCATCGGACAACGAAAATGGTTGCGGACCATGGATAAGTCACTCGGATTGTCATGGGAAGAGAGCGACAGGCTGGTCCAATCCACAGTGAAAACCCCAGACTTTGAACACTTGCTGGAAGACAAACCAGAACACCTGATTGCGTGGAAAGGCGATCGGACTCGTGACGCACGCTTTAACCTCCAGCCAACGCAATATCAGGCGAATCAGGGCGAGTTGTATAATTTGTCGGTCAAGCGCGGGACGTTGAATGAAGAAGAGCGCTTTATCATTAATGATCACATTGTACAGACCATTGTGATGTTGGAGTCATTGCCGTTTCCGAGTCACATGCGCCGGATCCCGCAAATCGCGGGTGGGCATCATGAGAAGATGAACGGGCAGGGGTATCCACTGGGGCTAAAAGCGAGCGAGATGCCACTGACTGCACGGGCTATGGCGATAGCCGATATTTTTGAGGCGCTGACCAGTACAGATAGGCCTTATAAAAAAGCCAAGACCTTATCGGAATCGCTGCAAATCATGACGCGCATGGTGGCCGATGAGCACATCGACCCGGATTTATTTCGTTTGTTTATTGAGTCAGGGGTATACATGCAATACGCGCGGGCATTTTTAAAGCCCGAGCAGATTGATGACGTTGATGAAGCTCAGTACTTATCGTACTGAGCGGGGCCGTTGGACTAGACTGGCATAACGCGATTTCGGCCGAGGTGTTTGGCCTCGTACAACTGCTGATCTGCCCGGTCGACCAGAGACAAAGCGCTTTCACCCGCTTCCAGCTCAGCGACACCAAACGACGCGGTGATATTGCCGACCGGATCGCCAGTACGTTTATTCTTGATTGACAGCTTTTCAATGGCCCGGCGCAGTGTTTCGGCGAACTGGCGTGTGATTCGCAGTGATTTGTTCGGCACAATCACGGCAAACTCTTCACCGCCATAACGATAGGCGGTAATGCCTTCACGGCAGGAGAGTTGCAAGCGACGAGCGAGACTCTTAATGATGGTATCGCCAAATAAGTGGCCATAGGTATCGTTAAAGCCTTTGAAATGGTCGATATCGAGCAGGATCAGACTCAGATTCTGGTTGGCCGCGCACAGCGTTTCCAGATCTTCATCAAACGCACGGCGGTTGTAAAGGCTGGACAGGCTATCGAATAGCGCGTCCTGCTGTACCTCAGCCAATTGCTCTTTGAGGCGACGGATCTCGCCACTGGCCGTGTTGAGCTGGCTGTTAAGAAAACGAGTGGAATGACGAATTTCACGTGATTCGGTCACCAAATCACGTACTAATCCCATCACGTCTTCAATGGACATGTTTCCGTTATGCGCTGCTTCGAGCTGATCAATTTTCTTATCAATCATCGTGGAAAATGCAGACGTATCATCCAGCGTGTCTGACATGGTGCTGGAGACTTCGTGCACCAGCACTTCGATATTCGAACGCAGATCCGAAATACTGGTCTCGGCTTTGGTGGCTACATAGTTGTTGTACAGCATTTTGTTGGTTGCTGGCGGGCAAATACCCAGCTTGTCCAATACGTTATCCATTTCCACTGTCAACTGTGGAATCGCATTGTCAACATAGGTATACCAAAGCGCATAATTTGCAGGAGTCGCTGCGACATGATTTTTCATCATCAGCGGCACTGCTTTCCGTAGGTTAGCAGTGGATTTTTTAAACTCGTCGTTGGCCATCTGTCGTTATTGTCAGGCAATCCTTTATTAGAACGCGTAGGTTACCCTAAAAATTGGCTATTTTCTTTAGTATTAGTAGGGTTTTTGAGAGGAATTAGACATTTATTTGATGTCTGATATTCCGGTGACTTTCGATCTCTGACGTTATCATTAATTTGTTGCAGTTAAACATGATCAAAACCAAAAAAAATGCGTAATCATTAGAAAAAGTTACTCATATTTATCATGGCAAAAACAGGCATTTATTGAATCGCAATTGATTGATTACGATGTGGCCTCAAACTGGGGAAATTGGCAATATCTAGCAGGAGTGGGCGCCGACCCAAGAGGGCATCGTCATTTTGATTTGGAGAAGTAGACTCAGATGTATGACCCGAAACAGCGATTTATTCAACGTTGGAAGACTGTCACCGGTATTGACGGGCGAGATGTGGCTGACTGGCCGCGGGAATACCCGGGGAATTCGCAATGAAATTTCGGCGTGTGCGATTCATTCTCGGCGAGCAACTCAATCACCAACATTCCTGGTTCGAGCAGGTTGACACGCAGACATTATACGTCATCGCGGAACTGCACCAGGAGCAGAATTATGTCCTGCATCATGTTCAGAAGCAGTGTGCGTTCTTGGCGGCCATGCGTCAGTTTGCCAATGCGCTGACAGAGGCCGGTCATGAGGTGCACTACCTCGATTTGGACCAGACTGCACGCTACCGGGCTCTGACAGAGCTGTTGGCTGACGTCTGTCAGCAGGCTGGGGCCGAACTGTTGCAGTATCAGCGGCCGGATGAGTACAGGTTGTTGACTCAGTTGGCCGATTTTTCGCCGCCCAAAGTGGTTGTCGACTGTGTGGACAGCGAGCACTTCCTGTTGAATTTTGATGAGATTGACCAGCAGTTTCCGTGTGGAAAGCACGTACTGATGGAGCATTTCTATCGCCGCATGAGAACCCGATTTGATTTGTTGATGGATGAACAAGGCAAACCGCTGGGTGGGAAGTGGAATTTTGATGCAGAGAATCGTAATAAACTTAAGACCAGCGACCTTGAGTCATTGCCTCAACCTTTGCAGTTTGCCAATGACGTCAGTGAAATCTTGGAGCGACTACAGCGTCATCAGATCGCCAACTTTGGCCGGGCCGAGGTGGCTTTGTTGTGGCCGGTTAGCCGGGCTCAGGCGCTCACACAGTTGGCGCATTTTTGCCAGGTCTGCCTGCCAAACTTCGGGCGATTTCAGGATGCGATGACGTGCCAGCATCCGAGCCAGTGGAGTTTGTACCACAGTCGCCTGTCATTCGCACTGAATTGCAAGCTGCTCTCGCCGCTCGAAGTGGTTGAGGCAGCGATTGATACCTTCCATCATGCCAAAGGCGCTATCAGCCTGGCTCAGGTTGAAGGCTTCGTTCGACAGATCGTGGGCTGGCGGGAATACGTACGCGGTATTTACTGGGCAAATATGCCGAGTTATGCGAAGCGCAATCTTCTGAATGCCGGCCGACCGTTGCCAGAGTACTTCTGGAACGCACAAACACACATGAACTGCGTCCATCATGCGGTGTCGCAGTCGCTTAACTATGCGTATGCCCATCATATACAGCGCCTGATGGTGACCGGGAACTTTGCCATGCTCGCCGAACTCAATCCGGATCAGGTGGATGCATGGTATTTGGGCATTTATGTCGATGCTCTGGAGTGGGTAGAAATGCCCAACACTCGCGGGATGGCGTTGTTTGCCGATGGCGGCATCATTGCGACAAAACCGTATGCGGCCAGCGGCTCTTACATTAATCGGATGAGCGACTATTGCTCATCGTGTCGCTATCGAGTGAAAGAGCGCAGTGGTGATCTCGCTTGCCCGCTAAACAGTCTGTATTGGCGATTTATGGTCAAGCATCGCGACCAACTGGCAAATAACCCGAGGATCGGCATGATCTACCGCAATTGGGACAAACTTACGGCGGAGGCTCAGGATGCTATTCTTGCTACTGCAGAGAAGAATCTACAACGACTTGAGAGTTTGTAAGGTGTAAGGGGAACAGTGCTACATGGAGATTCTGATTGTTGGCGGAAATGGCGGGATTGGCCGAGCGCTGGTGAAGGAGGCATTATCACGATTTTCTGGTGCGAATGTGCATGCCACTTATCGCCGTGAATGCCCGGAAATGGTGGCCGCTAATCTTATCTGGCATCGGATGGACGTGGAAAATGAATCTTCGATCGAGCAGGTGGCTTTATCCATGACCCGTTTGGATTGGATCATCAATACCGTCGGGCTGCTGCATTGTGATGGTCAGATGCCGGAGAAGAACAGTCAGTCCGTTGAAGCGGGTTTCTTTATGCATAATATGATGGTCAATGCGCTGCCGACCTTGCTACTGGCTAAACATTTTCGTCCTCTGCTCAAAGGCAGCCGTCAGCCACTGCTCGCAGCGCTGTCCGCCAGAGTAGGCAGTATTTCAGACAATCGGTTAGGTGGTTGGTACAGTTATCGAGCTTCGAAAGCGGCCTTGAATATGATCATTAAAACACTGGCTTTGGAATGGTCAAGAACCCTGCCTGCCAGCGTGGTGGTGACGTTGCATCCTGGAACCACAGATACGCCGTTGTCGGCGCCATTTCAAAGTAAGGTTGCACCTGATAAGTTGTTTACACCCGAACGGGTGGCCCGCGATTTGTTGACTGTGCTCAGCTCTTTGAAGGCGACAGATAGCGGGCGATTTCTGGCCTACGATGGGAGCGAGTTACCCTGGTAAATGAGTAAGGCCGCATGAGCGGCCTTGAATTTAGTGCTTGTCGGCAGATTTCTGGCGAGTACGACGACAACGTTCAGAGCAGTACTTGACGTCTTGCCAGCAGTGTTGCCACTTTCGGCGCCAGTAAAACGGTCGTTGGCATACCGGACAAATCTTACTGTTCAGATGACATTTTACGTGTGCCATATGGTTGTCCTGACTCAAGATTACGGATGAATACTTGGTCAGTCATACGTGCTTCGGCCGCCTGACAGATCACGCCGCGTGTTCGCTTTGGTAATTCCCAAGTAGCGCGTTGTAGAAGTCGCTGTCGTCCAGTACCCCCACCAGTTGCTGATTTTCAACCAGTAGGATTGGGTGGCCGCTGCGATGCTTGAGTTCAATCGCGTCTCGCATATCAATGTCTGGTGTTGCGGCCAGCAGCATGTCTGAATTGATGTCGTCCAGGCTCATGCTGTCGTCCCAGTGCACAAGCGTCAGGTCGCTATCGCTGTGGACATTAAATGCCGAGTTATCCGACTCCACCCAAGTTTCACTGCTCTGACAAACCTTCCAGCGGTTGCCCTGCTGTTCCAGTGCTGTGACTGGTTGCATCAGAGAGCGGCCCTTTAGCACGTTGAGCGGGTTGGTGTGGGCAACGAAGTCTTTTACATACTCAGTTTTAGGAGTCAGAACGATCTCTTCCGGTTTGCCATGTTGAATCAGACGGCCGGACTCCATAATTGCGATGTTGTTGCCGATTTTCAGCGCTTCATCCAGGTCGTGGCTGACGAACAGAATGGTTTTGTTCAGCTTGCTTTGCAGCGCCAACAGCTCATCTTGGAGCTGCGCTCGGATAAGTGGATCCAACGCGGAAAACGGCTCATCCATCAGCAAGATATCGGTGTCCATCGCAAAGGCACGTGCCAGACCGACACGTTGCTGCATACCACCGGACAATTCGTGAGGGAACTTGTCTTCCCATTCCGCCAGGCCGACCATTTCCAACTGTGTGCGAGCGCGCTCACGGCGCTCGGCTTTACTGACGCCCTGCATTTCCAGGCCAAATGCAACGTTGTCGAGTACGCTCAGCCATGGCATCAAAGCAAATTTCTGAAAAACCATCGAGACACGGTGGGTGCGCAGTTGACGCAGAGTTGCTTCGTCACACTGTGCTAAGTCAACCTGATTGTCTCCGTCTTTCACTTTAAGCGCACCACGGCTGATGGCATTGAGCCCGTTTACTGCTCTCAGCAGGCTGGATTTACCTGAGCCGGACAAGCCCATTAACACGCAAATTTCGCCTTCTTTGACGGACATGCTGACGTTGTCGACACCGACGACCTGACCGGTCTGATCGATGATTTCCTGGCGGCTTAAACCTGAGTCCAGCAGCGTCAGTGCTTTTTGCGGAGCGTCGCCAAACACGACGTCCAGTTGTTCAATTGTAATCGCGTCCATGGGTTAGGCCTCTTTGTTATTCTGATTCGGAGTTTTACACAGGCGGTCGAGAATGATGGCAACCAACACAATCGCTAAGCCCGCTTCGAAACCCTGAGAAATGTTCACGGTGTTCAGGGCTCGGATTACGGGTTTGCCCAGCCCGTCAGCCCCTACCAGAGCAGCGATTACTACCATAGATAGCGACAACATAATGCATTGAGTAATACCGGCCATAATGCTTGGGAGCGCCGCAGGCAATTCCACTTTAAACAGCAATTTCATTCGGCTGGCTCCGAAGGCTTTGCCCGCTTCCACCAGTTCTTCCGGTACACGTGTCATTCCCAGATAGGTGAGTCGGATAGGGGCGGCGATGGCGAATATGATCGTTGAAATCAAGCCCGGTACGATGCCTAAGCCGAACAAAACCAGTGTCGGGATCAGATAGACAAAGGTCGGTACGGTCTGCATCAGGTCCAGAATTGGCCGTAACAGGGTGTATAACCAGGGTCGATGGGATGCCATGATCCCAAGAGGTACGCCAATTAATACGGAAATCGTTGTCGCTGCAAACACCAGGACAAAGGTTTCCAGCATTTCTTGCCAGTAGCCCAGATTGAGTATCAACAGTAGTGCGGCGACAACAAAAACGACCAGAGATACTTTGCGATGCAGATACCACGCCAGCGCTGCCGTGATAGCGATGGGCAGTGCAGGGGGCATCCATTTAAATACGTCGACTAGGAATAAAATCACAGTCTCTAAGAAATACGAAATCGCATCAAACAGGCCGGAAGCGTTCATGGTTAGCCAGTCAACACCGGTCTCCATCCATTGGCCTAGGGGAATTTTGTGGTCAGTTATTATATTCACGGTATTACCTTTTGGACGGTGGATTTGCATCCACCGTCTCCTGTATGTCTTATGCGTTGTCCAGATACGTTGTTACGGCTTGAGTCGCCTCTTTGCCGTCGAGCGTCTTCACGCCTTTAAGCCAGGTTTGTACCTGTTCTGGGTGTTTCTTCAGCCATGCACGTGCCGCTTTGGCTGGTTTTTCGTTCTGGTTGAGGATGGCTTCCATCAACTCGTTTTCCATCTCAAGGCTAAACTTGAGATTTTGCAGCAATCCGCCGACGTTTTGGCATTCGGAGGTGTAACCTTTACGCACGTTGGTGTAGACGCTGGCACCACCATAGTTCGGACCGAAGTAGTCGTCACCACCGTCGAGGTATTCCATATCGATGTTGCTGTTCATTGGGTGCGGTGCCCAGCCCAGATAAACAATCCACTGATTGCGGCGTACTGCGCGTGCAACCTGCGAAACCATGCCCGCTTCGCTTGACTCTACCAGGCTGAATGAGTTCAGTTTGAAGGCATCAGAGTCAATCATGGATTGGATCAGGCGGTTGCCGTCGTTGCCAGGTTCGATGCCGTAGATGCGGCTTTTGAATTTGTCGGAATTTTTGGCGATGTCGGCGAAGCTTTTCACGCCAGCGTCGTACACGTATTTTGGCACGGCCAGTGTGTACTTGGCGCCTTCAAGGTTAGCGCGCAGTGTTTCTACCGTGCCTGCGTCGCGATACTTGGCAATGTCGCCTTCCATGGTTGGCATCCAGTTGCCAAGGAAGACATCAATATCACCGTTGGCCATTGAAGAGTAGGTGACCGGAACCGACAGCAGGTCGATCTTGGTTTTGTAGCCCATGCCCTTCAGCAGTTCGGTGGTGACGGCGGTGGTCGCGGTAATGTCCGTCCAACCAACGTCAGCAAAACGCACGGTTTCACATTGGTTGGCGTAGGCACCAAAGGCCGTCATCGAACACAGTCCGAAGGTGAGCAGAGTTTTTTTCGTCGTAGACATGATTTTTCCTTGTAATGATTACTGACTTTAAAGTGCTAAAAATTAAGAGATGTCTTCCAGCTCTCTTACTGGCGGATGGAGTCTTTGCTTGTCCTGCCAGTCAGGTGCAATCCATACGGGCACGTTGGATGGCGCCAATTCGGGTTTACCTAAAATGAAATCAGCTGCGCGCTCGGCCACCATGATGGTAGGCGCATTCAGGTTGCCGTTTGGAATGGTCGGGAAGACAGAAGAATCGACCACTCTCAGGTTGTTGATCCCGCGGACCCGACAGTGCTCATCCAGCACAGCCATTGGATCGTTGTCGCTGCCCATTTTGCAGGTGCATGACGGGTGATATGCGCTTTCCACGTTCTCTTTCACCCACTGGTCGATCGCTTGGTCTGATGTCACTTCAACGCTTGGCTGAATTTCCGTGCCCCGGTATGCATCCATCGCCGGTTGTGACAAGATTTCACGGGTCAAGCGTATGCAGTCCCGCCAGTCTTGCTTATCCTGCTCGGTGGAAATGTAGTTAAACAGGATCTCCGGTTTAACGTGCGGATCACTTGAGGTAATGGCTACGTGACCGCGGCTTTCCGGTTTGTTCGGACCGACGTGAACCTGGAAGCCGTGTCCATCGAATGCTGCCTGGCCGTCATAACGCATTGCGGCAGGCAGAAAGTGGTATTGAATGTTTGGCCATTTCAGACCTTTGCGTGAGCGGATAAAGGCACAAGACTCAAAGTGGTTAGTGGCACCCAGCCCTTTGCGAGTCAGAATCCACTCTGTACCGATCAACCCTTTACTGACCAAACCCAGCTTGCTATTAAGCGTGATCGGCTGCTTACACTCATACTGAAAATACACTTCTAAGTGATCCTGAAGGTTTTGACCCACGCCTGGCAGATCATGCTCAACAGGGACACCTGCATTCTCCAGTACAGTCTTCGGGCCGATGCCTGACAACTGAAGCAGTTGCGGTGAACCGACCGAACCGGCACTGGAGATCACTTCACGTGCGGCGAAAGCTTTCATCACTTTGCCGGACTTTTCGAATTCAATGCCATACGCAGTGCGGTTCTCCATCAAGATTTTCCGTGCCACAATGCCTTTCATCAGCGTCAGGTTCGGGCGTTTCAACGCACGGCGCAGATAGGCATTTGATGTGGAGGCACGAACACCGTTTTTGACCGTCATGTGCATCGGCCCAAAACCTTCCTGCTGGTAGGCGTTGTAATCGTTGGTGTCCGGGTAGCCCGCTTGCTGACCCGCATCAATAAATGCCTGATACAGGGGGTTTAACTGCATGTCATTGCCGTTGCAGGTGCCAAGTGGCCCATCGCCACCTCGGTATTCGTTTTCTCCGCCAATCCAGGTTTCCGCGCGGCGGAAGTAGGGCAGACAAGCCTGATAGTTCCAGCCAGTGGCGCCATGGGTTTCCCATTCGTCGAAATCGCAGGCATGACCACGCACATACACCATGCCGTTGATGGATGAGCTGCCACCCAGCACTTTACCCCGTGGACAGTGCAGGCGGCGTCCGTCCAACCCCGGCTCAGGTAGCGACTCGAACTGCCAGGCATACTTTTCCGTATTCATTGGATACGACAGTGCAGTAGGCATCTGGATAAAGATGCTGCGATCTGTGCCGCCGGCTTCCAGCAGCAGGACGCTATGCTCGCCGGATTCGCTGAGACGATCAGCCAAGACACAGCCGGCCGAGCCCGCGCCGACGATAATATAATCGTAGCGTAGTTGCATAGTTGTTGTTCTCCGGAGGTTTAAGCGTAAGGGCTGGCGAAGTCGCCGAGCTCTATCAGCACGCTTTTCGTCTGGGTATAGTGGAGTAGGGTTTCCGGCCCGTTTTCTCGGCCGACGCCTGAGTGTTTGTAACCGCCGACCGGCATCTCTGCTGGAGAATCACCCCAGGTGTTGACCCAACAGATACCCGCCTGAAGCTGGTGGATAACACGGTGAGCGCGTGACAGGTTTTGAGTGAACACGCCTGCGGCAAGGCCATAATCGGTATCGTTCGCACGGCGAATTACTTCGTCTTCATCGCGGAACGTCAACACCGACATCACCGGACCAAAAATTTCGTTTTGCACGTGAGGCATGTCATCGTTGCAGTCCGTAAACACTGTCGGTGCGACAAAGTTACCGTTTTCCAGGCCGTGACCTGTGACGCGGTAGCCACCGGTCAACAGCGTCGCGCCGCTGGCTTTCGCGGCTTCAATAGCGCCGAGTACTTTTTCAAGATGCTCGGTCGAGATCAGCGCGCCAATTTGGGTTTGCATGTCCATAGGATTACCGACAATCAGCTTCTCGGTACGGCTTTTCAATTGCTCGATGAAACGGCCATACAGGCTTTCGTGAACAAAAACGCGCGTACCATTGGTACACACTTCACCCTGAGTGTAGAAGTTAGCCACCATAGCCGCAGAAACAGCATGATCCAGGTTGGCATCGTCAAAGATGATCATTGGCGATTTTCCGCCCAGCTCCATCGTCACGGATTTGAGCGTTTTTGCGCTGTCAGACATGACGGTTTTACCCGTACCGGATTCACCCGTGAACGACACTTTTGCAATCAAAGGGTGGGCAGTCAGCATCTGACCGACACGGTAGTCGCCCTGAACTACGTTAAAAACGCCGTCCGGCATGCCGGCTTCAGTGAAGATCTCTGCCAGTTTCAATGCGGTCAGTGGGGTTTCTTCTGACGGTTTAAAAATCATGGAGTTACCGGCGGCCAGAGCAGGGGCGGATTTCCACATCGCGATTTGAATCGGGTAGTTCCACGCGCCGATACCGGCACAGATGCCAAGTGGTTCGCGACGGGTGTAGAAGAACTGGTTTTCACTCAGCGGTTGTTGTTCGCCTTGCATAGCAGGTGCCAGACCAGCGAAGTATTCAATGACATCGGCACCCGTCACGATGTCCACTTCGGTGGCTTCCTGCAGAGGCTTACCTGTATCGAGTACTTCCAGCTTTGCCAGTTCGTCATTTCGTGCTCTAAGGATTTCGACAGCTTTGAGCAAAATGCGGCTGCGCTCTACTGGTGTCATGGCAGACCAAACTTGAAATCCACGCTGCGCTGATTCGATCGCTGCTTCCACGTCGGATGCCGACGCTTGACCGATTTCTGCGATGGCTTCGCCGTTGGCTGGGTTGTAGCTGATAAAGCATTCGCCTGAGGTCGCTTCAGTGTGCTGACCGCTGATGTATTGTGATTTCTTTTCCATATGCATGCTGACTTAATTTATTTTGATTTAATGATGGAGTTGTCATAACTCTCGTCTGGCGACCGGAGACTCAATCAGTAAGCCTGGCCGGCGTAAAACGTGAGTTGTTTGTCCAGATAATCGTTGATGATGGTTCGGGCTTTATCTGCGTTAATACCGTCGGGGTTGAGCGCCCCGCGTAGCCAGATACCATCAATCAGTGATGCAATGCCGTGCGCAACCATCTCTGCGGTATCACCCGGCAACAACGCTTTTAATTCAATTCGTAAGTGAGAAAGCAGGCGTTTCTCGTTCACTCGCTGCAGGCGCTTTAATTCCGGGTCATGCATCGAGTAGGACCAGAATGCAAGCCAGGTTTTTGCGACTTTATTTTCTGCCTGATAACCGACGAAGTTGCCGTCGATAATGGCATTGATACGTTGTAGATGCGCTTCTTTGGGCAGAACTCTTAACCGAGAGGTTACCGTTTCAGACAACTGGCGCAGAATGGCGCGCATGGTCTCTTCCAGAAGGCCATGTTTGCCGCCGAAGTAATGATTGATAATACCAGTCGACACACCGGCCTCCTTGCTGATCAGGGAGATGCTGGCATTGTGTAGACCGACACGTTCAATCACGGTCATGGTGGCATTCACCAGTTGTGGTTTTCGGATGTCTGGCATACCGACTTTTGGCATTGTCAGGTCCTTTTTATTTTTAATTGAACGATCGATTAAATATAAAATGCCTCAATTATCATTAGAGTTCAAATGATAATTTGAATCGATAACCATGCTGGTGTTGAGTGGATAGGATGTTAAGTTGTTTTATAACAATGACTTGGTGTGTGATTTGATGATTTGTTTAGAGGTGTAAAAATTTGATCTGTGTTGACATGGTAAGCAGAATCTTTCGTGTTTTAACGAAATCAGGCTCCGTGATTGGAGCCTGTGAAAAGGGGGGGATCAGTGTTGGGTAGCTTGGTTATTTTCGCGCTTTGGGTGGCGAAGTGCCATGATGGCCTGAGGCAATAAAGACATGACAATCATGCCGATCATCAGGCTGTACTGGAACGGGCTGAACGATTCGTTCATCAATAACAGGCCAGTGACGATGCCGGCAATCGGGTTCGCAATGCCGCCAAAGGTGAAATCCACCACTGACATACGCTGTAACAGCCAAACGTACATGCCGTAGCCGAGCGCGGTATTGAGACCAATAACCCACATCAGGCCGCCCAAATTACGCAGCGAGAAGTGTTCAACGACGTTCGCGTATTGCTGTGGTGCCATGATTGCGTGCACACCAGATGCGATGCTCAGAATGATTCCTCCAAGGATCAGCTGCCAGGTGAGCACTGTCCACCAATGCATGCGATTGCCCAGAGATTTGGTGATGCTACTGCCAATCACAATACACATAATGGCAGCAAACATCGCGCCTAAACCAATGGGGTTGAGTGAGATGGAGCCGGGATCAAACAAGAACCACGCGAGAACGATCAGCACTGCACCGCAACTTGCTTGAATACCGTTTGGACGGCGTTTGCTGACCACCCAATGATACAGCATGGCAAAAACCGGGACGGACACCATTCCAACACCTGAGATGGCCGAAGGCAGAGTCAGCGCCATAACAAATATCAAGCCGAAGAAAGTGGCAATATTGATCAGGCCAAGCACAAACAGAATCTGCCAGTCTTGTTTTTTAGGCAGGGAGGGCCGAACCAGCAGCAACAGCAATCCAGCGGGTAACGCACGGAGCGCACCCAGCAACAGTGGCGGCCAATCGGGCAGAGTGAACTGCGTTACCGCATACGTCGTTCCCCAGAAAAACGCGGGGATCATTGCGAGTAGTATATTCATTTAAATATATCTTTATATCGAGATAATTTTGTGGTGAATGTAGCGCTAAAAGTTCTGTTTGTAAAGTATCTTTATGTTAAGATATTCACCGCTACAATAAATCACAGGCGGAGAATATTTGATGGACGCAATTGATCGTTTGGTGGATCAGTGGGCAAGAGAGAAACCAGAAATGGACACCGAACCGATGGCCATTATGGGGCGATTAATGCGCATAGCCAAGTACATGGAAGGTCAGGTTGCTGATCTGCATAAGCAGTATGATTTGAAACTTGGTGAGTTTGATGTGCTGGCCACTCTGCGCCGTAGTGGGGAACCTTATCGGCTTACTCCCTCAGAATTGATTGATTCGATGATGCTGACTTCAGGTGCAATGACAAATCGTCTTGATAAGCTGGAAACAAAAGGTTTGATTGCTCGTGAACACAGTAAAGAAGACCGCCGTAGCGTCACTGTTCAGTTGACACCTGACGGTTTCACACTTATTGACAGCATCATTCATGAACACCTTGACGTGCAGCACCGGTTGGTAAAAAGTCTTACTGCCAGCCAGAAAAAGCAAGTCAACCAAATCCTTAAAGTGTGGCTGGCTCAGTTCGAATAAATGTCAGGAGAGCACATGAAAATCAGTCAGTTGGAACTGCAGCTTAATCAGTATATGGGCGCTGAAGGTTCATATCCGTTCGGTCCAGAAGCGTTAGTATTCAAAGTTCGCGGCAAAGTATTCGCCATCCTGGCTGAACGGGAAGGAAAAGAGTACGTCACGCTGAAAGCAAAGCCGGAAGATGGCGAGGTGCTGACTTCCCAATTCAGTGATATAACGCCGGGTTACCACATGAACAAGCGTCATTGGATTACGGTCTATTTTAATGGGGATGTCGAGGACGGTATGGTCGCAGATTTGTGTGAACGCTCATACCAGCTTGTCGGCAGTTCGCTCAACAAAGCGCAGCGAGAAGCTCTGGGTTTGGTACCCAGAGCTTAGGGACATTACGCAGTGGCACGATTGCTTTCAAGTGTCGCTGCGCCTCTCAGCATGGCTTCAATCAATTCGCCAGCATTGAATTTCTCCAATGCTTCGTGCGCCCCGACCTGATGAGCTCGGTCAAGGCAGATTTCGCTGGAAAGGGATGTATGCAGAATAATATAAGCCTGGCTTAGCGACTTGTCGTTCTGAGTTTCAAATGCGAGTTCGTACCCATCCAGCCCCGGCATTTCAATATCACTCACCAATAAATCTATCGCTTCACCCTGTGCGGCGGCATCACGCATCAACTCAATCGCGTCCATCCCATTCTTACAGATCCGATAAGGGATATTGATGCTGTCGAGTGCATCGGACAATTGCTTACGTGCGATGGAAGAGTCGTCTACTAGCAGAATATTGAGTGCTTTCAGGCGCTCGCGCTCAATGTCTGTCAGCATCGGGATTTTGGCCGACTCGTACTGCGGGTAAATCTTAGACAGCAACAGTTCAACGTCCAGCATCTGCACGATTTTGTCTTCATAACGGGTAATGCCCGTGACAAATATGTTGTGCCCGGCACTGGTGGGGGCCGCTTCAATGGTGCGCCAGTTGCACTCAATAATCTTCTCTATCGAGCGGACCATAAACGCCACTACGGTTCTCAGGCAGTCGGTCACGATAAGGTAGCAATTTTTATACTCTTCCGGTTGAATAGCGCGAAAGCCTATCGCTGCGGCCATATCAATGACCGGAACCGTTAGATTGCGAATCGTTACCGTACCAACAACCAGATGATGAGAATAGGGGATCTGAGTCGTTGGCATATAAGGCACAATTTCCCGAACTTTGAGGGTGCCAATAGCAAACAGCTGTTTTTGCATGTTGAGTGTGAACATCAACATGCCTTGAGACTGGTTTGCTTTACTGATTGTTTTTGCCATAACGGTTCTCAAAACTGATACTTATGAATCATGTTACCCGAAACCTGGTCAGGTTGAAATCGGCCTGCAAGCAATAACCGGACTGAGTGCGGTTTTATTGATCTGTGCAAAGCTCCGCACAGGGTGAAGTACACCAAGACTTAGGCTACAATCCCCGCCATTGCATTTAACCGGGGTCTATCATGGCACAGACAGCAGCAGCACTGCATATATTGGTGAAACACAAAGAACAAGCTGAAGACATCATTAAACAGCTAAAAAAGGGCGCAAAATTTCAAACGCTTGCGAAGAAACATTCGCTGTGCCCCTCAGGTAAACGCGGCGGCGATCTTGGCGAGTTCCGTAAAGGCCAAATGGTGCCACAGTTCGATAAAGTGTGCTTCTCTGGAGAGACTTTAGTACCTCATTTGGTGAAAACCAAATTTGGTTGGCATGTTGTAAAGGTGTTGTATCGCACGTGAGGTTTAGAGTCTGCGTAGTCATTTTAATCTGACGGACGCATGCCTTAAACATATCTGTCCTGACTCGAACATGATTTAACATCATGGTAAGCATAATTTGAGCTGCCATGATCAACTCATTTATGCCCCAAAACGAGTTACGAACTAAAGCTCAAACAATGAAAATCAGGTAGCTTTCATATACAAAAGCAACGATTAGGCAAAAGGCAAGACATAACCCCGCTGTCGTTTTTCTTATCCTTTGCGCCCATGCTCTATTGGACTTGTGCATAGTACCTATAAGGCTTAGTAGTTACTGAGGGGGACTATAGGGGAACTATTAACCCGTTTGGGGTGTCGAAAGGTGAGTAGTAAAAACTGGTGTGTAGTCTAAAATTTAATCGTATAAAGTTTACTTATTGTAAACAATGGTGTAAACCTACTGTCAATGGATTAATCGGTAGGTGGGAGGAGAAAAATGATACTTGATAGTCCTTCAATGACTACTTCGGACAATGAACGTCTTCGCCACGAGTATGAGTTATACGCTCGTCGTAAACAAGAACTAGCAATTAAAGCTCGTTTGACTAGCAACGATGTAATCGACGTCGATGTTACCTCTCTCGTTGACAGCTTCAAAGTTAAAGCACAGCTAGAGGCTGCAACTACCACTGGTCAGTCGGGTGGTGTGAAAAGCGGTCGATAACCTGCAATTTTTATTTACAGACTCAAGGTTTTAGTTAAGGATGATTAAACCAACAGTACTTCTGTTGTTTGTATTTGGTATTGCAGGTTATGGTTTTCTTAGCCAATACCCCAAGTATGCCCACAGTCTCAAACGCAGTACAGGCTACCATACATTTTTTGTTACTACTGCTTTTGGACTCGTTTTATTTGCCATCTCTTCTGCTACCTACGCGCTGATGTACGAAGTGGGAGCACGGATAGGGATTGATTTTGATCTAGGTCGTTGGATACTAGAGGAAGCCCTTTTCCATGAGAACCCTAAGCAATCAGATATAGCTCTAATGGATATCTCACTTCTAACAGTAATGTTGGGGTGGACGACTCCCCATGTCTTGTATACTGACTCTCGTCGGATAGGTGAAGCTAAAGATTGGTTGAAAGAACTCATAGAGCGTTTTTGGGTTACTCGTCTACCATATGAGTCGATAGTAAACACTATAAGAAGCGTCAAGGATCGCCACGGTGGTAATATGACGGTTGCGTATACCAGTGATTCAGAAAGCACTGAAATTTCTAGGCTACTTGCAATGTCCCTAGAGCATAGGCTGCCAATACTTTTCACTATGTCGGATAACAAAGTTTTCGTAGGTTTTCCTCTCCACATCCCGATCAAGTCTCATAATGATATCTATATACTGCCTATTGTTAGTGGCTTTAGATGTACTAAAACTCGTAAGTTCAAAAAGGTCACGGAGTATATGCCTGTTGTTGATATGTTGGTGGAAAAAAAGAAAGCAGAGTTTAAAAGGGTTGTGATGACAAAAGGGGAAAGTGAGGATAACGTTGATTCATTTATTAACGAAAACTCCGAATTCTTTACGAGAGATGAGCAGTGGAAAAGTTCTCTGTAGCACTACCTTGTAGAGAAATTATCCATGCTCATCTTCATGATCTTGAGCTTGAGGCGACATTCCGTAAGTTGGAAATTGATGTAGATGAAGATGGCGTTACATCCTCTGACCAGACCAAACAACCTCACCAATGATGTCAAAATCAGCTCATATTATATCCTCACGACTCAAATCCCAAAGTTCACAGCTAATAAGGTCAGGTCTTTCTTATTTCTTAGTAGGTTTTTCCATACTTGAAATAGTCCATAAATCGCTAGTTTAGGTTGACCACTCACAAGGCTTTGACCAATTGTGAGTTTCGATATCGACACGCCGACTGTTCGATCTGATGATCGCAACTTTAATGCGTCAGTTGGCCTAATTTTGACTCAGCTTGAGGCTGTAACTCGAAAATGTCCAAAATGTGTTTGTGTAGATTCTCCGTCACAGTTACTGCATGAGATGCTGTGAGAGTGCATCGCAATGAACACGTTGCTAAGGTGTTGTATCGCACTTAAGCCCTGGACAACCTAAATACTTTGACCGAATATTCTGGTAAGCGTGATTTTAACGCTTCTAATCGCTTGCATAAATTGAGGTTTCCCCCTCTTCTTTTAGCGAGTTTTATCGCTCATTTGCATCTTGTTAATAGCAATTTTCCTGAACATATCTAATGTGTCTCAAAGCAGTAGTCTACCCTGGCTTATATTGGCTCTCGTTCACAAGCGTACGCTAAGTTAGAGAAAGAGGGTACAACGCAAATGGGTGAATCGAATGCGAGTGCTTCACTCGGCAAGGGCACTCTGAGTGTGTGGGAAGTACATGGCTCTAATATCGCGCCCACTGAGTAACTGAAAATTTCTAGGTTTGGTGGCATCTCTGTTGTACAAGGTTCTGAGCTTAATTTAATTCAGTGATATTGATATAACAAAAATTCGGAATAAAAAGGCCGCGCAATGACACATCATTGGCGGCTTTTTATATACGATTAGCCTTTCGAGTTCTCGGATACGTCGACAGAGAATTCTTTTTCAGCGATGGTTTGGTTGTTCAGTTTTACTGCCACAGTCCACTTACCGGCCACTAGTTCTTGATTGGACTCAAATTGCCACATCACGTAGTTTTGACGACCAAAATACAGTGTATCGTTCCAACTGCTGGACGTTGAACCATTAATAGCAGGATGAGTGACTTCGATGACGACTGGCAGGCTGCTTTCTACAGTCGCTTGTGTAGAGCCAGCGCTGAGTTTGATCGTTTGCGTTGCTTTGTAACGGAAACCAAAGAACTGACCTATTTTCGCCGTTACAGTGTCAGAGTCGTCCTGGAAGCTGTAACCCACAACCTGATTATTATTTACGATCGGCGTAGCCTGGCCAAATTGATTGATAAGAACGGTGGCTGCTGCGTTAGTTTTCGTTTGTTGCGCCTGAGTGGACTGCGTTTCAAGGGTAGATGTACAACCACCCAGCAGAGTTAAAATAGAAAGTAAGCCAATTACCGACATTTTATTGTGAATCATCGTTGTTCCTTTTTGCTCATATCAAACGAGCTTTTTGTTTATGTGAATAATAGATTGAAAACGGTTAAATAGTATATAAGTCCATATAAAATAAGACAATTAACAACAGAAAATATTTTCTTCTTCGAGTGAAGCTGTCCCGCTGTCACCAGCACATACCTATCTGATAGAAAGGTAATTCTTACCTTGTTTATTGAAAAGGCAATAGTCTTTAACTAATTGATTTTAATTTGTTTTTTAAGGATCTACTAATGCGAATCTTTCCGTGAATAGTCACAAGTTGATGCTATAATTGTTGCATATGGTGATGACTGAGAACGTAATGATGAGCAATGTTGAGCCAAGTACAGACTACCGACCAAGCAAAAGACTCAATGCAGAAGATATAGTTATTGTAGTGATCATCGTTACTACTTTGCTCCTGGCGCTAATATCAACGGCTTTATGGTTTCTCGAAGATCCTATACTTATCCCACCTCCAATTATTTCGATTTTTTTGGGTATTGCTGTCGCCGCAGTATTATATCGATTTTTAGGCGGAGTCAGTGACGCAACATTTAAAGTTGGTGCACTCAGAGTTACTGGAGCCGCAGCGATATTAATTTTCGTTGTGTGGTGGGCTGACGGTAAGTTGGAAGCAAACAAACCAATGCCAGCCGTAGTGCCTTTTGATTTAACTAAACATTCAATTCCAGAAGTGGCGACTTGGTTTGCTGTAGATAAAGAAACAGGTCGGCCCATCAAAGTTACCTTCCCGCCGTTTAATCAAACACATGAACCTCCCCAAATGGCCGAAATTAATGGGAAGAGGAGGAAAAACGTTTTAGCTTTGAACAAAGAAGGGGAGTTGATCATTGTTAAGTCAAATGAAAGTGAGGGTAGAGTTTTAGGCTCAGTAGATGTAAATGAAATCAATAAGCTCGATTTCTACGATACATTTTCTCTTCAATTAAAGTCATATAGGGTCGTGTCATTTGGACCAAATGATAAAGTAGATATCAATAAGGATCTTCCATTCATTCTCGAGTCAAGAGGATTTTACGATAACTATAGTAATATTTACGTGATTGATAAGACAACGAACGAAGATGTAAAAGAGCTAAATATGTATCTAAGGGAAGCGAAAGTCATTGAGTTTCTTAATCGATATTACCTAATTAGTGTTGTTCAGGTTAACCATGAAAGTTCTTCGGTAGATCCTTACGCCAAAATCTATGTGGCCGAAATATTGGTCAGTCATGATGACAAGTTATAGGCTTTCCACCTAACGTAGGAGGTGCCCAACAACAATAGTTTCCAAACCTTTGAGTAAACAGAATCCTGTTCAACGCTTAGAGGTGAGCCGCTTACACAAAGCGGGACGCTGAGCTATTCCTATGCTGAATTGCTCCGGTGATGGCCTCAGCAGCAATTTCAGAGACGCTGTCTCAGTGATACTGCATTTTCATGTCGATTGTGGTTAGTATTCTAGACACAGAATGGTTGTTTGTGCTTTTGTATAAGATGTGTGTCCCCCGCACGATGGCTTGTGGTGCGGGGGAGCGAGTACAGTTTCAACTAGAGATCAAAACGATCCGCGTTCATGACTTTGCCCCAGGCGACAACAAAATCTTCGACAAATTTATCTAAGTTGTCGTCTTGAGCATACAGTTCCGCGTAAGCTCTGAGTATTGAGTTGGAGCCAAATACCAGATCAACACGTGTTGCTGTCCATTGAACGTCACCGGTACTGCGGCTGCGAATTTCATAGAGATTATCACCAACCGGCTCCCACGTGTAATTCATGTCGGTCAGATTGATAAAGAAATCATTTGTGAGCTGTCCGACTCGGTCGGTCAACACGCCGTGTTTGCTGCCGTCATAGTTGGTGCCAAGCACACGCATTCCGCCAATCAGAACCGTCATTTCTGCGGCCGTTAAACCCATTAACTGAGTGCGGTCTAACAGCATCTCTTCTGGCGTTACCGCATAGCTCTGTTTTAGCCAGTTACGGTAACCATCGTGCAGCGGCTCGAGAACTTCGAAGGACTCTACATCTGTCATTGCTTGCGTGGTATCACCGCGTCCAGGAGAAAACGGCACCGTTATAGGAATACCTGCGGCCTTGGCGGCCTGCTCAATACCCACGTTGCCTGCCAGTACAATGACGTCTGCCACGCTCACACCGTTCTCACTGGCGATGCGTTCCATCACTGGTAATACCCTAGACAGGCGGTCTGGCTCGTTACCTTGCCAGTCTTTTTGAGGTGCGAGACGAATCCGGGCACCATTTGCGCCGCCGCGTTTATCGGATTGACGGAAGGTACGTGCGCTGTCCCATGCTGTTGAGACCATGTCACCGATCGACAGTCCACTGGCGACAATTTTTTCTTTGACTGCGTCTACGTTGTAGTTTGTATTTCCTTGGGGAGCCGGATCTTGCCAGATTAGATCTTCTTGAGGTACTTCCGGGCCAATATATCGGGCTTTTGGCCCCATGTCTCTGTGTGTTAACTTGAACCACGCACGGGCGAAAGTATCGGCAAAGTACGCCGGATCTTGCTGAAAGCGCTCCGAGATTTTGCGATATTCAGGGTCCATCTTCATCGCCATATCAGCGTCGGTCATGATTGGGTTGTGTCGCACCGACGGGTTTTCCGGGTCGACGGGTTTGTCCTCTTCTTTGATATTGACAGGCTCCCATTGCGAAGCGCCTGCGGGGCTTTTATTTAATTCCCAGGCGTAGTCAAGAAGCAGATGGAAATAGCCGTTGTCCCATTGAGTGGGATGCGTGGTCCAGGCGCCTTCGAGACCACTGGTGACCGCGTTGCTTCCAACACCGCGAGTGGTTTTGTTTAGCCAGCCCAGACCTTGATCTTGAATGTCTGCACCTTCAGGCTCTGGCCCCAGATTGGCCGGGTTGCCGTTACCGTGCGCTTTCCCGACGGTATGGCCACCAGCAGTAAGCGCGACCGTCTCTTCATCGTTCATTGCCATGCGGGCGAACGTGATACGAACATCGTGTGCGGTTTTGAGCGGATCGGGTTGACCATCGACGCCTTCAGGATTGACGTAAATTAAGCCCATCATTACGGCGGCAAGTGGGTTTTCCAGATCTCTTTCACCTGAGTAGCGGCTATGCGGATTGTCTGTCGGGGCTAACCATTCTCTCTCTGAGCCCCAATAGGTGTCTTTTTCTGGATGCCAGATATCGTCACGACCAAATCCAAAACCGAACGTTTTTAACCCCATGGATTCGTATGCGATTGTTCCGGCGTAGGCGATCAAATCTGCCCAACTGAGTTTATTGCCGTATTTCTTTTTGATTGGCCAAAGTATGCGACGGGCTTTGTCCAGGTTGGCATTGTCTGGCCATGAATTGAGGGGAGCAAAACGAAGGTTACCGGTGCCCGCGCCGCCGCGTCCATCGGCGATTCGATAAGTCCCCGCAGCATGCCAGGACATGCGAATCATTAGTCCACCGTAATGGCCCCAGTCTGCCGGCCACCAAGGCTGGCTATCGGTCATTAAGGCGATCAGATCCTGCTTCAATGCTGCAAAGTCGAGTTTTTTAACTTCTTCCCGGTAATCAAAGTCATGCGACATCGGATTCGTTTTGACATCGTGCTGGTGCAAGATGTCGAGGTTGAGGGACTTGGGCCACCAGTTTTTTTCAGTTCGATCCTGAGTGGTCATGGATCCATGCATTACCGGACATTGGCCAGCGGAATGCGCTTTTTCCTGTGACATGTGTATTCTCCCATTATTGGCGATGTGCGAGTGCTAGTCGGTACAACTGGTGAACAACACGGGCATAAGGTACGAGTCTGTACGGTTAACAAGATTAGATACATCCTTTTATGGTTGTGGATGCCAGTTATTTTTGTAAAGAACGTAACATCCAGGCGGTTTTCTCATGGATTCGCATTCTATCGGACACCAACGCAATGCTGGACTCATCATCGGCCTGCTGCGCAAGCTTTAGAACATGACGAGCGGTTTTCACTACGTGTTCATGGTTTCGGGTAAGGATGTCGATCATTTCCGTTGAGCTGGGTACGCCTTCGACTTCTCTGATGGCGCTTAACTGCTCGAAGTCTCGGAAAGTACCGGGAGCTGGCACATCCAGTGTGCGGATTCGCTCCGCGATGTCATCTACCGCAGTCGCAAGCTCTGTATACTGTTCTTCGAACATCAGATGCAGTTCTCTGAAATTCGGACCTTCCACATTCCAATGAAAATTATGCGTTTGTAGGTAGAGAGTGTAAGAATCTGCGAGAAGGCGCTTTAATCCTTCGGCTGTATTCAGTCGATGCTCTCTGTCAATCCCGATATTAATGTGTGTCATGTTCACTCCCTTTAATACCGCTCAGTGCTGTTATTTACTAAGTGCTACAAAAAGTATTGAGTACATGCAGTGATTTGTAAAAATGATAAAAATGAATGTTACGTTCGAAAATTTAGATGGCTGAGCGAACCTTGTGGAACTGATGCGCGCGTGTTCAATGTTGTTTCCTGCAGCGATTGGTATGGTGGTTAAGTGAGAGATTGTTTGGCGATACGAGAGAGCACCTCCAAGCTGGTCACATCCGCGTAATTGGGACGAAAGGCCAGTGCGATGCGACGATGTGGCCCGGGCTCATTAAGATGAACGGTCGATAGTACCGGATAGTGTGTCACCAGTTGCTCTAATGCCATTTCCGGGATCAAGGTCGTCCCCATGCCGCTCATTACCATCTGAATCAAGGTATTGAGGCTAGTTGCTCGGTATTCCTGATTGGCCGTTTGCTCAGAGAGCCGGCACGCGTCAAGGATATGATCTTTCAAGCAGTGGCCCTCTTTCAGCAGCATCAGGTTGGTATCCTGAAGCTCTTCGGACGCGATGTCAGTTTGGTCTGTGTGTTTTTCACCTTCCAGTGCAACCCAGTAAAAGTCTTCTTGCCAAAACTCCAAGGTGAGCAAGCCATCACAAGGGTAGGGAATGGCCAGCACTGCGGCATCGATTTCACCACTGTGTACCATGTCCACCAACACGTGTGATTGCTCTTCTACAATATCGATTTTGGCGTTTGGATACTGTTTTTTGAGCGTGAGTAAAAGCTTAGGCAGCAGGTAGGGAGCGATGGTCGGAATCATGCCAACAGAAAGCGGAAAACAGAAGGGTTGGCCATAGCTGTGATCGAGATGTGTCATATCTTCAAGTTGAAGCATGATGTTTGATGCTTTGTCGAGCACCTCTCGGCCGATCGGTGTGACGAGCACTTTCTTATTGTCGCGTTCAAAAATCTTAATGCCAAGCTGTTTTTCAAGCTCACTGATGCCCGTGCTTAATGTGGATTGACGAACATGACAGAGTTCGGCCGCTTTGCGAAAATGCAGAGTCTTCGAAACGGCCAAAGCATACGTTAATTGTTTAATGGATAGCATGCGGCCCGCCTGTCGGTATGATTTCGTTCCTTCATCAAAGTTATTTTAGATGATTGAAACGCGTTTATTTGGTGCTGCCGAGCAAAATCGATGGGTACCTACCATCCTTCGGCACGACACCGTTTTTCAATATCTAGCGCAACGAGTTGGACTTCGTGCTCAAGGTAATGCGTGGAGCTTGCCATTTGCAGCATATCTTCAACAAAATGATCAGGGCGGATCATGCGGAGTGTGCTTTCGTTTTTACAAATGAAATCGACGCACGGTGAGCCGTGGGCATCGCAGTACTCAACGATATACGTGGCGGCAGTTTGGCGGTTGAGCTGCTGATTGAGTTCGAGCATCCAGTTGAGGTACTGTTCCCCAAGCCAGCTGGAATAGTGCTGGTTAAAGTAGCGTTTGAGCGATTGGTAATTGAAATTGTCAGATCGTCGATACGTAATTTGTGAGCGGGTGGGTTGCTCATCGTCAGACGGGAAGTACAGCTCAGAGGGCAACTGATAAGGGTAGCGCTCTTCTATCCAGGTATCGATGGCTGATTTGACGTGATTGAGAATGTAGTGGAGTGCACTGTATAGCCGACCATAAACAAGTTGGGATTGATAATATAGCCGCAAGTGTTCCCCGTTGTACTGATTGATGTAATTTTGCGGGATCTTACAATTTAGGCTGGAGTCATTGACTCGCTTGAAACTGGTTGGGGGAATATCGTTATGCATCAGCCAATGTTGATGTTCTCGCCAAAACGCGATATCCATCGCCAAAAGATCTGGCCAAATTGATACACCGAGTTGGGCGCGCATTGGATCGCTCAGCGAAAGAAAATCAGCACCTTCACCATGCAATTTTTGCAATTCGCTGTTGAGCTGGTAGATGGTTTCGGGCGCGGCTTGCTGCCAGAGGCGCTGCTTTTCTTCGTTACTCTTGCTTTCTGAGTACCCTGGCAGATAACGTTCATAAAGTTGTTGTTTCAACATCACTACTCTCTGAAAAGGTATCTGTTGTTACCAAGTATATACGTTTAAATGGTACGCGTAGTTCTTTCGTGTGGGAGAGCGCGTTAGTTAGAGGGTGAAAATAAGCACTGACTTGAAGCGACTCAGCCAGACAAAAGAAGCCTTCACCGCAGTATGCGCGGCGAAATTTACAATGTCTGACTGATGGTCAAGATCTTTTCTCTCAACCAGCGGTGTGCCAGATCGGCGTTCATTCTTGGGTGCCAGAACATTGAAATGGTGATGGAGGGGAGGTTAAACGGCAGTGCAAAGCTATGCATGTTTTTCCTCAGGCTTTCCGTATGCTTTGCCGGAACGGTGGCGATAAAAGGTGTGCTTCGTGCTAATGCGACCGCGCTGCTATAGCTGCCAACCAATGCGCGAACATCAAGTTCATCTTCTGGTTTATCTAACAACGAGGCTAAGTGATGGCCGCGTTGACCGTTACGACACACGCCAATGTGACCCGCTTGCAGATACGATTTTTGTGTAATGGTCTTCCTGCTCAGGGAGTGACCTTTTTGAACCACGCCGATGAATTCGTCATCAAACATTCTTTGCACAATCAGCTCGGGATGAGACAACTCGCTGAGTTTACCCGTCTCAATATCGACCGAGCCATCTCTCAGGCTATTACCTTGGGCGGTTGCGTGAGAGAGAAAACGGATCCGAATACCGGGCGCTTCTTCGGCAATGGATTGGATCAGTGTGCCGCCGATACTTTCCACAAATCCATCGCTGGTTAAGAGTGTGAAGGTACGTTCGATCTCTCCGATGTGTAACGAGGTCACGGGTCTGAGTACCTCTTCAACCTCTGAACTTATTCGGGCCACCTGAGCCTGAATCTCCAGTGCACGTGGCGAGGGAACCAGCCCTCGGCCTGCTCGCACTAGAACAGGATCGTCCATCGTGTCACGCAAACGCGCCAAGGTCCGGCTCATTGCTGACTGACTCAAGTTCATTCGTCTGGCGGCGCGAGCAACATTTCGCTCTTCAAGAAGTACTTTCAGTGCCGGGATTAGATTTAAATCGATGTCTTTCATTATTCAGAGTGTGGCGTTCTGTGCATTTTATAAGTGTAGTTCATGCGTGTTCCGCCATTCAATGCTGGTGGATAAAATTGATCGAAACTTAGGTGACGAGCAAAAGGAACGCCCATGAAAGCCAAGATATCTAAACTTGAACAGCCCGATACATTACCATTTGGTAAACGACTGGCGCTCTGCGGTCTGGCGATGGTTGTGCTGTTATCTTCCTTCAATATCAGTGTAGTTAACGTGGCATTACCAGATCTTGCGAACACGTTTTCGGTGGCGATGTCCGGAGTTCAGTGGCTAACCATCAGCTATTTGCTGGCGATGACATTGTTGATGCCTGTTGCGGGAATGTTAGGAGACAGGTTCGGAAGAAAATCACTGGTACTAAAAGGATTAGGGATTTTTCTTGTCGGGACCGTAGGCTGTGTTTTGTCGGACAACCTCGTTCTTTTGATTGCCGCACGCGCTATTCAAGGCGTAGGGGCTGCATTGCTGATGAGCTTGGCGATGAGTTTTGTCAGCGATCTGGTTCCGTCGTCGAAAATGGGATCCGTTATGGGTTTGCTGGGCACTACTTCTGCAGTGGGTACTGCACTGGGACCTGTGTTGGGCGGTGTACTGATCAGTCATTTTCACTGGAATACGATATTTTACGTAAGTGTGCCAGTTGGAATCTTGGCTTATGTGCTGCTGAGTCGCTTATTACCCCATTCCGCCTCAGAAGTTCCGAGTACATCCATTGCTGCTTCTTGGGTTATTCAACTGCAACAAAATCATCACCTTTTACGTAGTTGCATGGCCAATTTTTTGGTTTCGGCGGTGATCATGTCTACGATGGTTGTTGGTCCTTTTTATCTAAGTAACGGGTTGCAACTGAGCCCCGAAAAAGTAGGGCTCCTGATGGCAATTGGCCCTATCGTTGCTGCGATAGCTGGTGCTCCGGCTGGTCAGTTAACTGACCGAAAAGGCGCTGCATTCGTTATTTGTGCTGGCCTTATCAGTATGATAGTTGGCTGCTTGTCCATCGCGCTGAGCGCCCAATCGACGTCAACACTAGGGTACATGGCATCGTTGGTCCTTATCACTGCTGGATATGCGATGTTCCAAGCTGCGAATAACACCGCGGTTATGAAAAATGTCAAAAAGAGCAACAAAGGCATTACTTCTGCTCTGCTTAATTTTTCGCGAAACTCAGGTTTAATGACCGGAGCTTCAGTGATGGGGTGGGTCTATATGACGGCCGCTGTTCGCATATATGGTGAACAAAATTCATCTATTTTCGGTTTTACGATTACATTTTTATTAGCGTCAGGGCTTGTAGCATTCGCAATGGCAGGAATCTTTACAGGGAAAGAAAAATAGGGAGTAACCACCTTGTTGTTATAAGAAACAGGAAGGGTTGAATTATACGAAATAAAATAATGAAAAAGTTGAAGTGACAATTTTAAAACTATCACTTCAACTTGGTGGCTATTTTTGTATAGATTGTTTTTGGGTGGGATAATCAATGGAATGTTTTTGTAGATGCTCATAGAGCACTGTTTGCTTTTACGTCAGCTTCTTATGTGTTTATTCTCTTCGTTAGTGTTGAATTTATATTGGCTAGTTATCATTGTTTCATTTAATTAACATGTGAGTATTTTGTCTATTAGTGGTAATGAGACCCTGTCCACAATATTAAAACATGTCTTAGTTTCATTTTCAGATAAAATGACAGGATGCTCCATTCTGATTTTCTAGTCTTTCCGTGTTATTTCATAAACAACCTCTCAGTTGGTCGTTCTTATCGGCAGTTTTATCTAGAGGTTCTGCAATTGCCAAGATTGTAATATCTGCTGGTAAAATCCGAGTTATTTTCGTCAGTGTTCTGTAGTAATGAATCCGTCAGATAACCCTATCTCACAAACAGAATTTTTATCTCGAATCGGCTGGATCCGCGAAGTGCATCCTGAAGGCAATCGCGTCAAGATCGATTTTGAAGGTAACCCAGTTGGACAAGCAGTATGGAGTGCCGTAGGAAGGGCATTTACCTATGCCGATATCCTACTTGCCATTGATAACCAGTTAGATTGTCGCATTGAATTTATGGCAGGGGATATCAGTTTGCCGATCTTAGTTGATATCTATTCCTCTTTGCTGGCTAAAGATGAACTGGTATTTAGAGCCAAGCGCATGACGATAGAGGGTAAAGAAGAAGTCATTCTTCGTTCTGGGGACGCTCAAACTCGGCTTCGTTCCAACAACGCTTCCGTGCGTACCGATGCGGTTTACATAAGCAGCACTGCAGAAAAAGTGCAGAAAATAAACGCAAAGAAAGTCACCTTAAATTAACAATCAACTGCCCAGGAGTCGTCAATGGCTGTCACAATTAATGCAAACGGACTGAGTGTTGTTCATAAAGGTTCTGGGGGAGAGGCGAATGCGTCCGTACCTGATGTTTGTCTTACCAAAGTAGGCAAACCTATCGTGCCTATCCCATATGGGAACAACGCCAAGTCATCCGACTTAGCTGACGGTAGCACGACTGTAGTTGCTGATGGGGGCAACAGCATTGCATTAAAAGGCAGTAAGTTCTCAAAAAGCACTGGGGATGCGGCTGGCGACAAAAAAGGGGTGGCGTCCGGTACGATCGAAGCGGAGGCTGAGTTTGTTACCGCCTCATCTAATGTATTGATTGAGGGTAAAGGCGTCGCGCGTCATTCGGACCAAATGACGATGAACAAAGCCAATACCATGTGTTTCGGTGTGCAGAATCCGTCAGTCAGTGTGGATGAGGAAGCTGAGAGCGAATGCGATTTGCACGTCTGTGTGCGCTATCCCAATGGGCAACGCCTGACGAATGCAGAATATGCCTTAAAAGACGAAGGTGGTGCGTCTTTGGGGGCAGGGCAACTGGATGCGCGTGGCAAAAGCAGTGTTTCTGGCCTGAAGCCTGGCAAAGCGGTGATTCAGGTAGAAGAAAGCCGAGACGACTATGCGCTTACCCCCGTGAGAAGAGAAAACCCTCATTATTTAGCATCCATTCCCGATGGTGACTTTTTTGATATTGCCAGCAAAGGTCAGCGTGGCTTCTGGCAGCCGACTCGTATCGAAACCGGTTTGACGCCATGGGGGAGTATCGGGCAGTGCTTGAGCAGCGACGTATTTTTTCAGGATATTGTTGAAGCCGAAACAAAGCGCCACTTTCGCCACTTGCATCCGGAAACCACATACAACTTCGGCACGGTGAGTGATGCAGTTATTGGTAATCTGAATATGCCGCTTCCTCATACGACGGAAACCTTGTTGGCCTATTCAATGCCATTGAGTCTGGAGGAAGGTGAGTTACTCTCGGTGTTATTGCGTCTTGCGCCTCACGAAACCACCGATCGCATGCTGGCTTATATGCGAGCTCGTGGAACGGGCAACCCGCAATCCTACCTCGGTGGTTATGATTGGCGTGGTGCCGAGAAAACCATGAACGATGAGCTGGATAGTTTAATCGGCAAAATCAAGCAGCGCTTGGCCTTCCTAAAGGGAGAAGCGAGCAAGTTGCAATATGCCTATCTGTCGGAAGAGGTGTTTGACAAGCATATTGATACGATCAGCACTTACGCCAAAGGGTTGCCAGAGCTCGTTTCTGGAGTCTTCACTAAAATGCAATCCAAGGCCTCGACACTGCTGTCTAACACCAGCAACGTGAACGTGATTAAAGCGCCTGGCAATACCTATTCTGCAGAGGCAGGTGTGATAGAAGCCGTTGTCAATACCACGCAAAGCGTCGATTTGGTTGAACCCTATATGAATGAAGTGCCCGGGAAGATAGATAATGTGTTGCCTATCTATCCCGTGCGTTACGGGTATGCCAACTTCTTTGATACCATTCTGCCTGCTCAGGCGCCGCCGACTTTGCCTGAAATGGCGAGTGCTTCCGGCCTCAATGAAACTGGTGGTTATATTCTGCGCCTGCTGCGTGAAGGTTGGATTTACATCAAAGAAGAGGGGGATAAAGACCAACTGCATATCTTCCACTACGCTCAAACTGAAACCGCCACAGGCGTGATCGAAAAGTTCGAAAAATACTACTTTACCAACGAAGAAAACGCCCAAGATGGCCTAACGCTGGATACCTCATCCGGTTCGAACTTCTATCCGTTTGCGTTTGTTACGGCTGGTACTAAACAGATCTCCATTGCGTATTCCGAGCATGAATGGTCTGCCGCCGTCATTGACAACATGAACGACGATGAAGAACTGCGTAAAAAGGCTATGCAGCAAGTGGATTTGAGTTCGCCGCAAACCGAGTTTAGCCAAGAGGCGACGCAAGAGAACATTAGCGCTTTGGTTGAGGACTATCGTAATAACGATGAAAAATGGTTAGCAGACAAAGACAGTGCTAAACCAATGCCCCATGGCCTTGATTTGGCAACCACCACACTAAGTTATCACCTTGCTGCTGAAGGTGTGGTAGAAACCATGCAAAAAAGCCATAGCGAGCATAAAGACGGCACATTGGTGGCTTTGTTTGACCCTGTCGGCCGTCAGCGAGATATTGCCAATAAGCTCAGTATGACGATCGCTGAGGGGCAAGCCTATCAACAAAACAACCTCTATCCATTGACGATAGGAACCTATGCCAAAGCCTGTATGGACAGTACGGTGCCTGAAGTCAGTAAAGCCGCGCAAGAAAACCTTGATACACAAGCATTAACTGACTTTATAAATGCAAGTCAAGTCAAAATGGACAAGATTGCTAAAGAAACTCAGCAGTGGCTGAAGATGATGGATTACTTTGTTGCTGGAGAGGGAGCAAAAGACGAGATAGGGTCGCTGACTTTTTACCTGCAACATTATTTTGATGTTCGCCAAGAGGGCATAGTTAAACCGGCGTTGGAGCTGGCTAAATTGATGTTCTTGCTGGGTACACTCTTTGAAGGCGTGACCGCCAGCGAAGAAGGCATGGAAACCTTGGACGATTGGGTAGGTCAAGCGTTTATGACTGAGGCACTAACACCTGAAGATAATGCGGTGGGTGCCGCCTTTAAAATCGCAGAACGTATTTTTACCCAGTGCCAAGGGGGAAGTTGGCGTCAGTTGACTGGTGATGCGGGCAATCATGTTTTGAGTTCTATGGGGACTTTTTTGGCACGGATGCCCATTGCTTTTGATTATGTGGGCAAGCAAAGCGGAAAATGGGCCAAAATAGCGGGCAATGCAGGGTTGGAGAGATTTTATCGGACGACATTTCCTTCGATGCTCGATGCGCTTTTGGGGTTAAAAGTAACAGGAAATCGAGTGTCAGTACCTTTTGATGAGGTTGAGTCGCTGCTTGAGAAGCAGGCAAGAAAAGGCCGAGCTGCCGCGATATGGCAAAAGACAAAAACCAACTGGCATGAGCGTTTAATTGATTGGTCGGAAGTGAAAGCGGATGCGAAAGAGCAGCGCATTTTACAGCTTCTTGAGTTTGAGCCCACACCAACCTGCCCGAAGATAATCAAAACAATAATTGATAATCTTGAGAAGGCAACAAAACCAGCCAGCAAAACAGCCGTTCACATAAGCGCTTCTGTCGCTGATGCGGGGTTTGCTGCTTGGTCTTTTTTCCTTAATGTGGGGGCAATGTATGAGATGGGCACTCAAGAAGAATTTGCAGCCCTAGACCCAATTACCAATAAAGATGAGCTTTATCGAATGCTTAAAGTAAGCTCTACATTAAGCGCTTTGGTTGCCGATAGTGCGGCGCTGGCTAGATATGGCGCGAAATCGATTAATGCCACCGCTTCAATGCTTAACAGAGGGCTTAACGCTAATATGATACAGAAATACCTGCCCACGTTGAGTACTCAACTAGCCGATAAGCTGGGGCTAGCTAATGTTATGGCCCATAGCCAACATATGAATAATACCCTCGCTAAAGCACCAATAAAAAGTCTCGTTGTAGTCGCAACCTTAACTTCTGCTTCTAGTTATGGTTGGGATGCTTTGAAAGCCAAACGAAGTGGGAATACTGATTTAATGATAGGGAACGTGATGGGGGCTGGCTTTACGTTATTTATGTTTGGAACTTTATTCAGTGGTCCTGTTGGTTGGGCATTCTTTCTTGTGGGAATGGCAGGCTTGATTTGGAGTGATAGTATTATCTCGCGTTATACAAAAACGGGAATAGAGAATCTGCTTTTCAGGTGCTTCTGGGGTAAAAGTGAGGATTATTCATTTTGGAGTTTTATCGAGAGAGAAGACGCAGAGTTAGTCAGACAAAGACTCGAGCTTTATTCGTCTAAAGATAAAAAAGACACTTATTCTCAGTACCTGAAAAAAGCCTTTGAGATAGAGTCTCAAGAGTTTATTAATTATTTCTACTGGCCACAATTAAATATCGAAAGCACAATTATTTCACCAGGGGTTATGAGAGCAGATAAGCTTTATACGTACCACTTTGTCTTGCCAGAGTTTAAAATGGGTATTTCTCAACTTCATGGCAGTATGGTTAAAGAGTTTTATGATAGGTCTGGGCTTGTATCAACAGTGCCAATGACAGAGAATTTTAAACTCGCTTTGCTTGATGCGCTAAATAACCCACAGCAGTATCAGTTGAAAGAGGACGGCCTGCATTTAACCGTGAAGGTTGAGTGTTTATTTGAGCAAAGTCGCGCAATCGCAAGTGACCTTAGCTTAAAATGGTGTTATGAGCCAGAACCGTCATTGGTGGTGCCTAAACGTAAGCTAACGTCATCAGGTGATATAGATGGTCTGATGATAGGTATGATTGATGAACGCCCTAACAATAATGATTAAGGATTTGCTATGAAACGTCGATTTTGGGGCATGTTTACCACTAAAGCTCAGCCTTTTTCCAAGTGGTGGCAGGAATTTCGCTCTGAGGTAATTGTCATTCCTATGGAAGACCCACTCGACCCTATAGTGTCGGTAGATGATAAAGTGCTAACGGTAAGAACAGGCTACCATAACCGGCGCGATGCGATCCTTATTCCGCTGATGCTGGTGTTTAGCTTTTTTTCGATTTTAGCGCTTAATGATTGGTTGCCTAATTTTGAGCATAAAAAGAAGAAAGCATACGAAACGCTAGAGTTTGTTTCTCAACAGAGGACTCTTAAAAATCCAATGTCTTACATTGATGACCTTGAGGAATATGCCAATGCAATACTTAATGAAAATGGTGAGGTGACATGGTCAACTTATTTAAGGGCTAAGGAAGTAGAAGGCAAACTTGAGAGTTTTATGATTGGTTTTCTTCTTTTATGCTTTTTTTTATTACCGAGCATTGCTATGTGGCTCATTTTCTTTCTGAAACCCAGAGATGCCGAAGTCTACTTTGACCGCGAACGCCAAATTGTTTACTCGTGGCGTCATGGAAGGGTTGGAGCGGCCTGCTTTGATAAAATGGGGTTGATTGAAAACCAAGTTGGTATCAATATCGTGTTGCAGTTTGAAAACAAAAAGCAGAAGGGCTATCGCCCGATGGCGATTGTCGGTATTGATACTGGTAAGCTCGCTTTTCATACCGAAGCCGATACTACCTATCCATTAGCGCAAATCCTCGCTTTTATGGACCATGGTAAAAGTGCAGTGATCACTGGCTCCTCTTTTAAGCGCAAACCCGCCAAGTTTTTCTGGCGCGTGGATCCTAAACCAGACAACCTTGAACAACGCGTTAACGCCGCTCTTAAAGCCGAAGGGGATTTGGTTCATCACTACCAAACCCGCAGACCAAAAGGGCACGCGATATAGTTGACAGGGCGCTTTAATATTTATCTTTGGGTTGGTGTTAAAGCGCAAGTTAGTCTGCTCGGGCTATCTCCACCTAGGATTAAAAATGCAAAGAACCGATCAATCAATGCCATGGTGGAAAAGGCGCCATGCTCAATGGTTAACTAATTGACGGCAAGAGTTTAAAGACACTATTAAGCTTGATGCATACGCAAACCCTGGTGAGCCGATAGTGTCAGTTGATGATAATGTTCTGTCGATTCGCAATGCAGGACATAATATCCGAAAACTTACTTTTTTGTTTCTAAGAAACCAAAGCTCTTCGAACAGAGGTTGGAGAGAATACTGAATAAAGAACATGAACTGCCCGCTATCTACAAGGCAAAGAAATTGTAGGGGATGCTTATAAATAATAGGTATGTTACAGAAACTAATATTAGGCATGATTGATGAACGCCTGAACAATAATGATTAAGGATTGATTATTAAACGTCGATTTTTGGGCATGTTTACTACCAAAGCTTAGCCTTTTTCTAAATGGTGAAAGAAGTTCCTTGCCGAGGTGAACGTGGTGCCCACGGAGGAGCCGCTTGATCCTATTATGTCTGTCGACGATGAAGTCTTGTCTATCAGAACTGGCTACCACAATCGGTGTAACTATTACCTAATGCCTTGGATGCTATAGAAGTTCAGGGACGCCTGGGTAGATTTATAGAGGGTGCTGTGCTTTTAGCTTTAATGTGGTTTTTAGTAATTAGCATGTGGCTGATTTTCTTTCTAAACTGAGAGATGCTGAAGTATATTTTGACCGCCAACGTCAAATTGTTTATAGCTGGCGCCATGGCTGAGTGGTCGCGGCCTACTTTGATAAAATAGGTTTAATTGAAAACCACTCAGGTATCAACCTTGTGTTGCAGTTTGAAAACAAAAAACTAAAGGATTAGCGCCCGATGGCGATTGTTGGTATTGATACAGGTAAGTTAGCCTTTCATACTGAAACCGATACCACCTACCCATTGGCGCAAATACTCGCCTTTATGGAGCATGGCAAAGAAGCGGTGATTACCGGAGACTCATTTAGAAGGGAGCCAGCAAAATACTTCTTACGTAAAGATAAAAAGCCGGATAACTTTGAACAACGCGTTAACGCGGCTCTTGAGGCAGAAGGGGATTTAGTTCATCACTACCAAACCCACAGATTGAAGGGACATGCTATCTAAAAGATCTTCAGTCGCTGTGTAAGCAGCCGGAAAGCTCAGTAGTGTCTAAGTAACCAATGTCGCTCGTTTTCTGAATGACGCAGACTAGCTCATCAGAAACAAGACCTGTATCCCAGCTATAATAGGCCTCTCTCAGCTCTCAATCCTTGGTCAAGTATGGTGAAATTCTAAGGTCTTAATGGTACTGTACTGAACAGTTTTATTAGAGTCAGATTTTGTTATGCGTACTTCTACACAGCAGAAAAGAACCCGAATTATTGAAGTGGCGACGGAGCTTTTCATTGAGCAGGGTTACAAAGACACCTCGCTGGATCAAATTGTCGCGATTTGTGGTGGTTCTAAACAGACACTATATCGTTACTTTTCGAACAAAGAAGGGTTATTTGTTGAGGTCTTGGCACACAATACGAAAACCAGTTTGGAGTCGGCTTTTCGGTTGTTCGAGCGGCAAAACGAATCGTTGCAGGGGACGTTAGAAGATTTTGCCGGGAAGTATCTGAGAGGTATCTGCTCGAATCCGATCTTATCGTTGTATCGCATTATCTCTGCGGATTTTAACAAGCATGATTCTGTGCCAAATCAGTTTTGGCAGGATGGCCCGGTTCGCATCCATCAGTATTTGATTGAGTTTCTGAAAACCGACACAGTTAGCCAGCATTTGGACATTGAGGATGCGGATCTGGCGTGCGCACAGCTTCTCGCTTTGATTAAGTTGGATTATCAGAACATGGCGTTACTGGGGTTTGAGTTTCTGAGCGATGAGCAGTTGAATTGTCATGTAAGTAAAGCGGTGAAGGCATTTCTGGCGCTCTATCAACGCGAGAAATAGTAAAAGGGAGCGATTCGCTCCCTTTTACTATTTCTGAGTATGGGCGTAACCTTCCTATCTTTACCGCATGTTTGATTCTTTCTTGGCTACCAGTTTCTTGCCCACGAGCAGAATAGGGGCGAGCACCAGTATTGATACGATGAACATAATCAGCGAATTGTTCAATGCTAATGTTATGGTTTGCTCTTTCACTACACCATGAATTTGACTCATACCAAGAGCCTGTTGAGGCAGATATCCATTGGTGAGTAGCTCACTATTCAGTGCGTGTTGGTAGGCGGAGAAGCTTTGGCTGGATGCCTCCAGAGTTCTTCCCAGCTCTCCTGAGGCCTGAGCACTATGTTGTTGAGTTACACGTGATAAAAATGCGCCGCCAATCACACCACCCATGGTACGAAACAGATAGAAATTGGCGATGCCTTCCAGGCGATCATCCGCATTAAAGTACATCAATACTGCTATCGTTACTGATACGTTGAGCATTCCAACGCCAAAGCCACGCAGTAGCATTGGCAAAGGCAAGGATTCCGCACCGGCATAGCTTGGCAACTCACTGAACTGTTTTACGGATATCAGGAGCATCAACACACCGAAGGGGACTACAGCATCAGCAAGCTGACGTCGAAAGTAGTAAACCAGAACACTCACCAGCATCCCTGCTACCATCGCGACGAAAGAGGGCAGCAGGGCGTGTCCTGCACTGAGCGCGTTGTAGTGGAGCGCCTTTTTAAGAAAGTTAGAAAACAGCGCGGAGCTTGCCATCACAGCAAACCCGGCCAGAAAAGCGTTGTACATAAACACATTCGTTTTGAATCTGGCGTGTATCTGCATGGAGGCCGTATTCTGGTGACGGTGTCTGACGAGTAGGTATACGACTAATAGAATTAAAGCAGCGGTGATGGCCGCTAAATGCGCAAATTGTACAGAGTCGAACCAGTTGTAAAAGCCGCCGCGCATGAGTAGGTAAATGGTCAGACTGATTGCGGCGGTGGCAGGGACATAAAATAGCGCCCCCGATTTCTTTTTGGTTTTGAGCGTCACGGATATGGGCTTAAACAGGCTGAGGATGATCAGTGCTGAGAAATACAGCCATGATGCCAACACGCAAAACAGTGACCAATTGAATTGTTCCAGGACATCTGCCACCAACCAGGGATACGCTCCCATTGGAAGCAACGTTGAGAACAGTAAGGTCAACGCAATGATGGCCGGCATCCAACGTGCGTCAAAGGTGTGGAGTAAAAGCAAGTTGATCGTAACCAACATTATACTCATGGAAAAGCCGGCGCATACCCAAGTCAGCCAAAACAGTCCAGGAAGTGGCATTGGTAAATACAACACAATGTTGCAGGCCAGCCCGCCTCCCAGCGCAAACATTAAAAGGCGGTACGCACCAAAGTGCCGAACTAAGAGTGGAGAAAACAGATAACCGAGGACTTGAGCGATCATCATTGCGATTTTAACGCGGTCTGTTTCATCCAAAGAGAGCCTGAATGTTACCGCCATTTCGTGAGACATTTCAGTGAACATTACGGAGTTAATGCCAAACGCTGCCAAAGCAAACAGAGCCAGAAGTAGCAAAGGGGTTCGATTTTTCATCGGCGTTTAACCTTACTCAGAGATATCAATGGAAACTTCCGCGGAAAGGCCCGGATAAATGCGTTGTTTCAGTGATTCCGGGATATCCAGTTCAATACGCACGGGCACTCGCTGCACGACTTTCACAAAGTTACCGGTCGCGTTTTGTGGCGGTAGTAAGCTGAATTGTGCTCCGGTTGCTGGCGTAATGGAGGTGACTCGCCCGCGCAGTGGCTTGTCGGGATACATGTCTAACGTTACTTCAACGCCTTGCCCAGGCAAAACATGTTCCAGTTGGGTTTCTTTGAAGTTCGCTTCCACCCAAATGTAGTCTGGGACCATCACGATCAGCCCCATTCCGGGTTGGACAAGCTTACCTACCTGTACTTGTCTGTCGGCAATAAATCCGTCAAAAGGCGCTTGGATGATGGTGCGTTCTAATGCGATGTTTGCCAAACGCAGGTTAGCTTCAGCCTGTTGCTTCTGCGCAGTGAGTTGCTGCTTATTGACCAACAACGCTTCGTACTGCTTTTGCTCGGCGGTAACCGCCAGTTTGGCTGTTTCCAGACGACTGTTGGCTTCAATGGCGCGTGTTTTTTGCGCTTCGTATTGGTTCTTGCTTACCGACTGCTTTTGTACGAGACGAGACAATCGTTTGAACTCGGCCATTTGGTGGCGGGCGTTAGCATCAGCACTGTGGATTGTCTGCTGTGCTTGTTCGATCTTTACCAGTTGCATCTCGGTTTTTGTCTGATTCGCGCTTAGCGCGGTATTGGCGACCTCCAGCGCAGAGCGCGCAATTTGTTGATTCGCAACAAAGTCTTCATCGTCAATAGAAAATAGGGGATCGCCTTTGCTGACCCACTGATTGTCCTCGACAAAAAGTTGGCTGACTTGGCCACCGACCTCTGGTGATATCGCGGTGACATCGGAGTGAATGTACGCATTATCGGTGGTCACTATGTTGGGTTGATAGAACGCTATTCCGGCAGTAATGAGTGAACCGACAATGAGTGAGAGTGCGATAACTTTTTTCTTCATTTGGAGAACCTGAATTAAATAACTCCGACAAACTGTACTGTACGGTACAGTTTTAGTAAAGTGACTTTTGATCATTCTGGAGGAGAAGATCCACAAGATGGTGAGTTCGAAAGGTTGATGTGTAAGGCAGGTGAGGGAGGGTTATTTAGAGCAATTTATTGAAAAAACGTAGCGAAAAGGGAAATGCCTGCATGGCTGTGACTGAAGCATTGGTCACGGAGGTCTTTTGTATCAATATGGTGGCTACGCAAGCACAACGCCCGCCGAGTTGGCGGGCGTTGTGACTCTGGTTTATGCCACTTCGGGGACGGGTTTGTGGATTTCGTCCAGCGGATCGGGCTCTTTTTTGACGGGAGCAATCTGACCTTCTTCAACGGCATGTTGGTAGCAGCCGCTGAGTTTAATGGCCAAGTACATATCGGCCCGCAGAATCACACCACTTTCACCGACGGGGACACCGCTGAGCTCGCACCACTGACGCAGACTACGCTTCCGCCCGGCCAGGATCAGTCGTATTCCTTTTTTGCGCAGGATACTTTGAACATCCGACAGCATGGCCATCACGCTCAAATCGAGGTGAGTAAAGCTGGCCACGGCGTCAATGATGACGCACCCAGTATCGGCTCTATTTTGTTCCGCCTGCTCCAGGATGCGACGTTTGAAATATGGCGCATTAAAGTACGTCAGGGGGGAGTTAAAGCGGAAAATAACGATGCCCGGGATCGGAGTGGCTTTGCCTGAATCATCGATCGTGCGGATGGTGCCAGCATCGTCCAGCCCGAGCATTTGGTCGCTCGGTCGCATCACCACACGGATAAACTGAAACAGGCCAAGGAGCACGGCCAGAGTAATGCCCGGGATAACGCCGATCACCAGCACAGAGACAAAGGTGATGGTGGCAAGAATAAACGCATCTTTATCGCGCTTTCTGAGCGACCAGATGCCTTTCAGGTCGAGCAGAGATGTCGAGGCAATAATCAAAACCACACCGAGCGCCGCGATAGGGATGTATTGCAACGGTTGATAGATAAATATCGCAACCAGAGCAATAACAACCGCTGCAATGATTTGGACCAGTTGTGATTTGCCTCCGTTGGCATCGTTCACGGCGGTGCGGGAATCGGCGCCACTGATAGCAAATCCTTGTGAAAACGCCGAGGCCAGATTGGCAAACCCGAGAGCGCGGAACTCCCTGTCAGCATCGATATCGTACCCGTTTTTAGCAGCGAAACTGCGTGCGGTGAGCATCATACTGACGAAACTGACCAGAGCCAGGTTGAGTGCGGGCATGACCAGCTCTCGACTGACACCGATATCAAAAATCGGCGCCTGAAAAATAGGTAAGCCTCCTTCTATCGCGCCGACCACTTGCACGCCCATGGTATCCAGTTGCGTTGACCAAACCAAAAACGTCGCAACGATAATGGCGATCATCGCCGCAGGCCAGTTTGGTCGGTAACGTTTGGAAGCAAAGTAGATGGCGGTGGTCACCAGAGTGATCATCAGCGTTTGCCAGTGCACATCCAGCAGCAAAGAGGGCGCTTCAATTAACCGCTCAAGCAAGTAACGCTGTTCAAAATTCAATCCAGAGACCTTAGCAAACTGGCCGACAATGATAGTGAGCGCCACACCGTTGAGTAGACCTAGCAGAATGGGGCGTGACAGGAAGTCAGCGAGAATGCCGAGTTTAAAACGACTCGCCAGTACGCACCACAGACCTGTCATGGCGGTCATGGTCATGACCAATTGCCAGTGTTTGGTGGCGTCACCGGCCGCTAGAGGTGTGACGACGGCTGCGATAACTGCACAGGTTGCGGCATCCGGTCCAACAATCAACTGACGGGAAGTACCGAATAACGCATACACCATCATCGGCAGGATACAAGAGTAGAGGCCGACGATGGCCGATACGCCAGTCAGCTGCGCGTAGGCAATGGCGACGGGCAGTGCGACGGCCACGACGGAAAATGCTGCGCGCGCATCGTCTTTTAACCACTTCCGTTCATAGTGTTTAAGTTGATAGAGTCCGGGCATCCACTGCTGCAACAACAACGCCGTTTTCAATTCTGCTAATCCTTATCCAATTAGATGAATACACAAAGTATGATTTAAGCATAACTCAAGATTCACAAAGGCAGATAGCTAATTTACTGATTCCTAAATGGTAAGTTTCAAACGTGTCGCGAGCGTGATAAACAGCATGGTGATTGACGAGCGTACAGTGTTACAGTGAACACCGGGATAAGTACAACGTAGCTGATTGAAAAGGAGGGCAAACCATGAACGAGAAACCCAATACCAGCGCGCAGCGCGTGCAAGACTTTCTGGCTGATCGGGGTTATGAGTTAGTGATCAGGCAATTTCCCAGTTCAACCCGTACCGCTCTGGAAGCGGCGCAAGCCATTGGTTGCGATGTGGGTCAGATTGCGAAATCATTGATCTTTCGCTCGGAAACAACGGGAGAACCTGTGCTGGTGGTCGCGTCTGGCCGCAATCGGGTCGACATGAATAAACTGACCGAACTCACTGGCCTAACGCTTGATAAAGCCAATGCCGGGTTTGTAAAACAAGCCGTTGGATTTACCATTGGTGGCGTTCCGCCGGTCGCGCACCTTCGTCCGGTAACGACCTTTCTTGACCAGGATCTTAAACAGTATTCGCAAATTTGGGCAGCCGCGGGCACGCCCAATTCGGTGTTTGCGTTAGACACCTGCCATCTGGAGGAGATGACGCAAGGACGCTGGTTGGAAATTGCGGAATAAAAAGCCCGGCAGATCACCGGGCTCTGGTTGCCAGTGTTTGTCGGGGAGAAGTTATGCCACCATTTCATCGCAGAAAAGATGGGCGAAACCAATCCCGTTCATGGCACAACTTTCGTCAACATCAGATACGTCACCACTGACCCCGACCGCGCCAAGAATGTTTTTTTCAGCGTCGCGGATCAGCAGCCCGCCGGGAACCGGAACCATGTTTCCGTGTGCGAGTACATTGACGGCGGAGATAAACGCGGGTCGATTGTCTGCATCCTGAGCGAGTTTTCTCGATGAACAACCGAGTGCCAGTGCGCCCCAGGCTTTAGCTATCGCAATGTCTGGGCGCATCATGCTTGAGCCGTCCTGACGCTGTAGCGAAATCAATTTACCTCCGCTGTCGAGTACTGCGACGGTCAGAGGCGCACTTTGGGTTTTCAGGCCAGCCTGAAACGTGCCATCGATGATGGCTAGCGCTTGTTGTAGAGTCAAACTTCCCATGTTATCTCCTGATTTTCTCTTCTACACGGCTCCTAAGAGCTCGTAACTTGGAAGGGTCAGGAAGGTGGCGAACTCGCTGGCTGTAGACAGCTTGAAGAAAAGGTCAGCAGTTTGTTCAAAGCGGCCAGCAGCATAACGAGCTTCACCCACTTCCTGTTTGATGGTGTCGAGTTCCTGATACAGCCATGTATGGAACAGTTGTTTGGTAAATTGCTGGCCGTCATCCAGCGTGATGCCGTGATGAATCCATTGCCAGATGTTTGCCCGTGAAATCTCCGCGGTTGCGGCATCCTCCATCAGGCCATAAATAGGTACACAACCGTGGCCCTGAATCCAGGCCTCGATGTAATACAACGCGATGCGGATATTTTTCCGTACACCGGCTTCATCACGGCTACCGTCGCAAGGTTGCAGCAGGGTGGCTGCGCTGATCTCGTGGGTCGGGCTGACAAAATCGAGTTGATTGGGTTTACCCGATAGATTTTTCTCGAACACAGACATGGCCAGGTCCACCAGTGCAGGGTGCGCAACCCATGTGCCGTCGTGCCCGTTGAGTGATTCGCGCTCTTTATCCTCTATGACTTTTGCGGTTACGCGCGCCATTTCAGCCGGGTCCTTAGCAGGAATAAACGCAGACATTCCCCCCATGGCCAGTGCGCCGCGCTGATGACAAGTGCGTACCAGTAACTGGCTGTAGGCATTGAGAAAGGCTTTATCCATTCCAACGACATGACGATCCGGCAGGATACGATCTGGGTGATTTTTCAATGTTTTGATGTAGCTGAAGATGTAGTCCCAGCGCCCGCAGTTCATAGCGACGATGTGATCACGCATGGCATATAACATTTCGTCCATTTGGAACACTGCAGGTAAGGTTTCGATCAATACCGTGGCACGAATAGTCCCTCTGGCAACGCCGAAGTGATCTTCGGTAAAACGAAATACATCGTCCCACCATTGTGCTTCTTCCATACTTTCCAGCTTAGGAATGTAGTAATAGACACCCAGCCCTTTTTCGGCGCGAACTTGGTGGTTATGGAAGAAGTACAGTGCGAAATCCATCAGGCAACCGGGGATCGGTTTGCCGTTAAACTGGATAGATTGCTCAGGCAGGTGCAGGCCGCGTGGTCGAGCAATCAATAGGGCAGGGTTGTCCGTCAGCTGATAGTGTTTATTTTTGTTCTCATCATAGTAGCTGATGGTACCCTGATTGGCATCTCTGAGGTTAATCTGGCCTTCCACCATATTTGCCCATGTTGGAGAAGAGGCATCCTCAAAGCAGCACATAAAAACCTTGGCACCGGAATTCAGCGCGTTGATCACCATTTTTCGATCTACGGGGCCGGTGATTTCGACCCGACGATCTAAAAGCTCCGGTGGAGGCGTCGCCACTTTCCAGCTTTTATCCTCACGGATGGCTCGTGTGTCTTCTCTGAAGTCTGGCAGTTCACCGCTGTCAAACCGCTGCTGCAGTTCAGAGCGAGCCTGTAACAAAGCATCGCGTCTCGGCGCGAATTCGTTCACCAGCGTGTGCAAAAATGCCAGTGCGTCCTGAGACAAAATCGCGCGATAGTCAGAGTTATCCATGTTTCCCGTTACGTGCAGACAGCCTGTTTGTTCTTGTTCCGCCACATCGTTCAAACCCATTGTTTGTCTCCTTTAAACAATACTGATTGATATTGTGTACAAAAATAACCTTGTACGAATACTTATATTTTATTCGATGTAAACAATCAAAGGTTATTTAACATTTATTTTTCATTTGTGATTTTGGGAAAATATTTTTACGTAAAGATAATTCATGTAAAGCAATGATTTCTAAGGATTGCGGGGTAAGCAGATGCTTAGAATGATTGCTCGATGTTGAAAAAATGTTGCGTTCAGGGGTTGCGAATTTCTGAAGATGATTCATAGTACACAAAGTTCTTTTGAATTGTATACAATCGAAAAGGGGGTTCGAATGGCTAAAATGAAGGCAATCGAAGCAGCAGTAGAAGTGCTGAAAAAAGAAGGCGTGGACATTGCCTTCGGGGTTCCGGGTGCGGCGATCAATCCCATGTACGCGGCGATGAAAAAGCTGGGTGGCATTGATCATGTGTTAGCGCGTCACGTGGAAGGCGCTTCGCATATGGCGGAAGGCTACACCCGTACTAAGCAGGGCAATATCGGTGTCTGCATCGGAACATCAGGCCCGGCAGGGACGGATATGATCACCGGGTTGTACTCTGCAGCTGCAGACTCGATTCCAATCCTTTGTATTACGGGTCAGGCTCCGACGTCCCGACTGCATAAAGAAGATTTTCAGGCTGTTGACATTGAGTCGATTGCTAAGCCAGTCGCAAAATGGGCGACCACAGTGCTTGAGCCCGCTCAGGTACCACGAGCCTTTCAACAGGCGTTTCATCTGATGCGTTCTGGCCGACCAGGCCCGGTATTGATTGATCTGCCTTTAGACGTACAACTGGCAGAAATTGAATTCGATATCGAGACGTATGAACCGTTGGACGCTTATCAGCCGAAAGCGACAAGGTCGCAGGCGGAGAAAGCATTGGAGATGATGTGTTCATCGAAGCAACCGGTGATCGTTTCCGGTGGCGGTGTCATCAATGCCGGAGCGTCAGATTTGTTGCAGCAATTTGCTGAGATTACGGGTGTACCCGTTATTCCAACGCTGATGGGGTGGGGATCGATTCCGGATGACCATGAACTGATGGCGGGTATGGTGGGATTACAAACTGCCCATCGCTACGGGAATGCGACACTACTGGCATCTGATTTCGTTTTCGGTATCGGCAACCGCTGGGCGAACCGCCATACCGGTTCATTGGATGTGTATACCAAGGGCCGCACGTTTGTGCACGTAGACATTGAGCCTACCCAAATTGGGCGTGTCTTCTGTCCGGACTTAGGCATTGTGTCGGATGCTAAAGCGGCCCTTGAACTACTTGTCGATATCGCCCGTGAATGGCGCGACGCCGGTAAATTGCCAGCTCGTGGTGACTGGGTCAGTGATTGTCAGCAGCGTAAAGCAAGCATGCTGCGCAAGACGCATTACACCGAAGCGCCTATCAAGCCGATGCGTGTGTATGAAGAGATGAACAAAGCGTTTGGTCGTGACACCTGCTATGTCAGCACGATTGGTTTGTCTCAGATTGCTGCGGCTCAGTTCCTGCACGTGTATGAGCCGCGCAACTGGATCAACTGTGGCCAGGCGGGCCCGCTGGGCTGGACAACACCGGCGGCTCTGGGCGTACGTGCTGCAGATCCGAGTCGAGATATCGTGGCCATTTCAGGGGACTATGACTTCCAGTTCATGATCGAAGAGCTGGCGGTCGGTGCGCAGTTCAACTTGCCGTATATCCATGTGCTGGTGAATAACTCCTATCTGGGTTTGATTCGTCAGGCCCAGCGCCAGTTTGACATTGACTACTGTGTACAGCTTGCGTTTGAAAACCAGAATGCGCCAGAGCTGAATGGTTACGGTGTCGACCATGTGGCGGTTGTTGAAGGCTTGGGCTGTAAGGCTATCCGCGTGACGGATCCCGAGCAGATGCAGGACGCATTTGCACAAGCGAAGACACTGATGGACAAACACCAGGTGCCGGTTGTGGTCGAAGTAATCCTAGAGCGTGTGACCAATATTTCAATGGGTGTGGAAATCAATGCGATTAACGAATTCGAGTCGCTTGCCGAGGGCATCAATGATGCACCAACGGCACTGGCCCATCAGCAATAATTTCCATCGACAAACCAAACAATCTGCTGGCTCTCTGTTCGGGATCCAGCCTGAAAAGGACATCACAATGCCAAAATTTGCTGCAAATTTATCCATGCTGTTTACCGAAGTCGATTTTCTCGATCGTTTCAAGGCGGCCGCACAAGCTGGCTTTCAGGGCGTGGAATACCTGTTCCCGTACGCCTTTGATGCAGGAGAGATTAAGCGAAAGCTTGATGATAACCAATTGACTCAGGTGTTGTTTAATTTACCAGCCGGAGACTGGGACGCCGGTGAGCGAGGAATTGCCGTTGACCCAACTCGGATAGAGGAGTTTCAGGCCGGGGTCGCGATGGCCATTGAATACGCAAAAGTGCTGGGAAATACCCAAATCAACTGTCTGGCGGGGATCACGCCAAAGGGCGTTACCCCGCAAGATGCGCATGCTACTTTTGTGGTTAATCTGCGTTATGCCGCACAAGAGCTGAAAAAAGCAGGTATCAATTTGGTGATTGAAGCCATCAATACCCGTGACATCCCGGGCTTTTTCCTCAATACCACTGAGCAGGCCAAAGCGGTCATCAACGACGTTGGCAGCGACAACTTGTTCATCCAGTACGACATCTACCACATGCAGATCATGGAAGGTGACATCACGCCAACCGTTAGCGCTAACATCAACCAAATTGCGCATGTGCAACTGGCAGATAACCCTGGCCGACATGAGCCGGGCACTGGTGAGATCAACTATCCGTTTGTGCTGAGTCAGCTCGATCAACTGGGCTATCAGGGCTGGGTGGGCTGTGAATACAAACCGCAGTCCACCACCACCGATGGACTGAACTGGATGAATCAGTATCGCTAACCAATACAGTTAAGGAGAACAGAATATGAAGATTGCATTTATCGGTACCGGCATCATGGGTAAGCCTATGGCGCAGAATCTGCAAAAAGCCGGACACGACATCATCCTTTCAGACCACTTTAATCAGCCACCGAGTGAGCTGGTGGAGGCTGGCGCTTTGGTGTGTCATTCCCCTGCTCAAGCGACTGAACTGGCGGACGTAGTGATTTTGATGGTGCCAAACACACCGCAGGTCGAAGAGGTTCTGTTTGGTGACAACGGCATTGAAGCGGGTCTGAACTCAGGTGGTGCAGCAGGTAAGCTCGTGATTGATATGAGCTCTATCTCACCTATCGCGACCAAGGCGTTTGCGGCTCGCATCAACGAAAGTAGTGCAGCCTATTTGGATGCACCGGTTTCCGGTGGTGAGGTCGGCGCAATTAATGCGGCGCTGAGTATCATGGTCGGTGGTAGTCAGAGTGCGTTTGATAAAGCCCGTCCGCTTTTTGAGGTGATGGGTAAGAACATCACTCTGGTGGGAGAAAATGGCGCAGGTCAGACTTGTAAAGTGGCGAACCAGATTATCGTGGCATTGAATATCGAAGCTGTGTCTGAAGCACTGGTGTTTGCTTCTAAAGCAGGCGCGGATCCGGCGCGAGTGCGTCAGGCTTTACTGGGTGGTTTTGCCAGCTCAAAGATTCTGGAAGTTCATGGCGAACGCATGGTGAATGGCACCTTTGACCCTGGCTTTAAGATAGCACTGCACCAGAAAGATTTGAACCTGGCACTGACCGGTGCGCAAGAACTTGACGTTGCACTTCCCAATACAGCCACCGCGCAGGAGCTGTTTGAAGATTGTGCGGCGATGGGTGGAGAAAACTGGGACCATTCGGCGCTGATCAAAGCGATCGAAAAGCGTTCTGGTCACTCAATCCGCGACTAATCCCTAGTGGGATAACGGCAGGTGCTTCCTCTCGCCTGCCGACTTCAATTCCTTACTAAATCGCGTAGTTTCGTCTCCTTTTATACGCGTTCCCGTCGTAAGGCAAAGGGACAGAGCGGACTCCTTTCGCCGCTTTGAACTGCAGGCGCCCGGCGCCTTACTTCGGGATTTTTCTTTTCTGTCATCTAAGGAGTGGCTGATGGACATCGAACCAAAACAATTTTTACACCAACTGTTCCAGAGTGCGGTTAATCAGGCTTTGCCCAAGGGGCACATCGCTCAGTATTTGCCGGATGAGTTGTTCACCTCACCGGCCAAAGGTCGCATCGTTGTTGTAGGGGCCGGGAAAGCTGGCGCGTCGATGGCGGCGGAGCTGGAAGCGGTATTTCAGGCGCGAGGTCAATCCCATTGGGAGCGATTGGAAGGCTTGGTGGTTACCCGTTACGGACATACTCAGGCTTGCGAACGAATTGAGGTCATCGAAGCTGCTCATCCAGTGCCGGATGCCATGGGTCTGGATGTGGGACAACGAGTGGTGGCTCTACTCGATGAACTGACAGAAAACGATACCCTGATATGCCTTATTTCAGGTGGGGGATCCGCATTGCTGAGCTTGCCTGCGGGCAACATCTCGCTGGCCGAGAAGCAGGCGATCAATAAAGCGTTGCTGAAATCCGGTGCCGCCATCGACGAAATGAACTGCGTGCGCAAACACTTATCGGCGCTCAAAGGGGGGCGTTTGGCAAAGCTGGCTTATCCGGCTCAGGTGGTCACACTGGCGATATCGGATGTGCCCGGGGATGAGCTCAGTGTGATTGCTTCAGGGCCGACGGTGCCAGACGCGACCACTCGCTTTGATGCGCTGGCTATCCTCGAACGGTATCAGATAGACATTCCTGCCAGTGCCTTTGAATGGCTCAATTCACCATTATCTGAAACGGTCAAACCCGAGGAGGCGTGTTGGGCACAGTGTGTCACTCATTTGATTGCGACGCCGCAAATGGCGTTGCAGGCGGCGGCGGCCGAAGCGGAAGGGCTCGGAATTACAGCCCACATTCTCAGTGACTGTATCGAAGGTGAAGCTCGTGAGGTCGCCAAAATGCACGCAGCGCTGGCCAAGCAAGTCGCGCAGAAAAGCCAGCCATTCAGCGCACCGTGTGTACTCATCTCCGGTGGTGAAACAACGGTGACAGTCAGAGGAAATGGGCGAGGAGGACGGAATTGTGAGTTCCTGCTCAGTCTGTATCAAGAATTAAATGGAACGCCGGGTATTTATGCTCTGGCGGCCGATACCGATGGCATTGACGGTGTGGAAGATAACGCCGGTGCCTGGATAACGCCAGACAGTGTTTTAAATGCTTCTAGCCTGAAGCTCAATGCAGAGCACTATTTGGCTGACAACAACAGCTATGACTTTTTCGAGCAGATCGGACAGTTACTGTTCACCGGCCCGACATTGACCAACGTAAATGATTTCAGGGCAATTCTGATTCTCTGACCAGACTCCTGTCACGAGAAGCTTTGCGGCACACTGAAGGGCATGAGCGGTGTGCCGCTTTTTTATTTCTCGGGTATAGGAGAGCAAAAAATGACAGCAAAAGTCGTACTACTCGCTATTTTTTATAACGAATTCTTGGTGTTACCTGAGCCATTGTTTAACATCAGACGTTATTAGGATGACTCGGGGGTGAAGCATGTCGCGCATCAGACGCAAAAATCAGGATTTGATCATCGAAGTGGCCAGCGAGCAGTTTGCAAAGCAAGGGTATGCAGCCACTACAATGGCCGATATTGCCAAAGCTGCTGAGCTGCCCAAACCCAATGTATTTTATTATTTCAGCTCAAAAGACAAACTCTATTACGCGGTATTGCAAACGGTGACTCAGCCTCTGCTGGAAGCCTCTAAGCCCATCGAAGAACTTGATGACCCGGTTGAAGCATTGAGCCGTTATATTGAAACGAAACTCAGAATTTCTCGCGATCACCCCCATGCCTCGAAGGTGTTTGCGAATGAAGTGATGTCGGGCGCTAAAGCATTACCAGAGGACATTGGCCAAGAGCTGTTTGAACAATCCCAGATGATTCTGAACAAGTTTCGAACCTGGCAGGAGCAGGGGTTGATGGACGCGGTGCCACCGCATCATCTTATGTTTGCTATTTGGGCCGCTACGCAAACGTACGCCGATTTTGGTTGGCAGATTTGCAATGTCATGCAGAAACCACAGCTTGATAATGATGACTATCAACAAGCAGCTCAGTTTATCACTCAACTGGTGATTCAAGGTTGTCATGTTCGTTCCCGCTGAGCAGTGACTCAGCGTTTCCTAGAGAAGTTGTTCGATGAATATGAAAGAGTTTTCCCTTCAGACGGGACTGTCTGCCCACACTTTGCGTTATTACGAGAAGATCGGTTTACTAAAAAATGTTCAGCGAAATGCCAGTGGTCATCGGGTTTATACTGCCAGAGAGCGCGAATGGGTTGGATTCATTGTACGTTTGAAATCCACCGGTATGCCGTTAGAGCAAATTCAGCGTTATGCTGAGCTACGAGAGCGGGGGGAGAAAACAATGCAAGCCCGACAACAGTTGCTCGAACAGCATCGGCGCGAATTACAGCAACATATTGATGAGCAACTCGAACATCTCGACGCACTTGAGGTAAAGATACAATTTTACCGTGATAAACTTAGTTCTTGACTTAGAGTAAGCTCTAACTTGTAAGGTGATGTTCCAACAAGTAAAAAAGGAACGCATCATGCATTCATCAAGATTTGAAATTGGGTTAGAAAAACTCTCGGAGATTGACGGCGAAGCCGGGCATAATGTTATCACCAGTCTGGAAGACATCTGCCCGGATCTGGCAAAGTTGACGATTGAGTTTCCATTCGGTGACATTTACTCCCGCCCCGGGTTGGATTTGAAATCTCGCGAAATTGCTACGGTCGCGGCACTGACTGCCATGGGCAATTGTCAGCCGCAGTTGAAGGTGCACTTACAAGCAGCGTTGAATGTCGGTTGTAGTGAAGAGGAACTCAAAGAGGTTATTCTGCAGATGGCCGTTTATGCTGGTTTTCCGGCGGCTCTTAATGGCATGTTTGCGCTGAAAGATATCCTTTCTGCGCGAAAATCTGCGTGATCAAAAAAGGCTTGCACCTGGTGCAAGCCTTTTTGTTGTGTGCCGCTTAATGGAAAACCTGACTACTGAAATGGATGAATTTGCTGTGCTCCATTAGCCGTCTGAACGCCGTTTTATCGAGCATGATCAGTGTTTCGTGATCACCTGCTTCCAGGTAGACATGATCCAAATCTGTCAGTGATGTATCACACACCATCGCCATATGATAGGCCCTGCCGACTGGCGGAATGGCGCCATTTTCACAGTCATTAAACATCCGGTAAATCTCTTGTTCTTTGACCAAGTGAAATGTGGCATTCATCTCGTCGTTCAATATCGCCAGATTGATTTTGGCGTTAGCGGGTAGGATGGCCATCATATGCTTGCCATCATGATCTTCCAGTACTACTCCTTTCGCCAGATGGTTAAGAGGAACTCCAGCGGCAATTCCGCTGTGAAGAGAGCTGTGGCTGTGTTCATGGCTGAGTGTCTGAAAGCGGATATGGTGCTCATTCAGGTAGTGACTCAGCCGGGTTGCCATGGTCATAGAAACCTCCTGTCTGAGGTGGCTTTTGTCCTCTTAATTATAGGAAATATGTCCCCATTAGGCTGTGAATTCATTAAGTCGCTGTAACGCTGCAAGATGAATAGAGTGAACGTGACCCGCCTCTAAATTCAATAACTTAACGTTGAACCTGTATTCGTAATCTTTAATATGCGTTTTTCTTATATAAAACCAAGAGCATATAAAGTGAAACAATTATTTCTGTTAACGGCCGCCTGTTGTGCGGTCTCGTCAGGGGTTCAAGCCAAAGTTGTCACCTACCCAGCAGTGTCATACTGCGCAGAGAGTATCGCGGAACGAAACGTTCAGTTTGCCAAACTGAAGAGCGAGAAGGGAAGCTATGAAGCGGCGATGAGCATTGCTATGAGTGAGAAAGTCGGGCCAGATGCCGCCTCATCTTCGTTCATTTTTGAGCCCGCCTACGGACGTACAGAACGCTATTTTACCTGTACGATCCCTTTGTCTGATGAGATCGGGCAATTTCAGGTCAACATGCACGCTTCCCTAGATAACATCAATTCTGGTCGTCCTGGAGGATGTACATTCTCGCGAGTTCGACGAATCAGTGATGGTGGCGGGTGGAAAATTTTACGTTTCGCTGAACCCGGTGGATTCTGGTGGGGAGATCTCACCCGAAACGATGGTTTTGTGACGTACTCTCAAAGTGTGGACAACCAGTTTCAACGCTCAACGACACTGGAAGCGAAGTGTCGTACCACCTGGGATCAGGGCGCTGTTAAACTGCATCACATTGAACTTGAATATTAAATCGCCAAAATGTTTCGTGAGCTTGTGTCAGATACAGGCTCTTTTTTTGTCTGATTTCTCTTCCATCGAATTACAAATTCTAATTAATCATTTTAAAAACATATAGTTAAATTTAAATCGCATTGCATACAATTCTGTACATTTACTTACTGTTCTCACAAATAAAAACGGTGTTCAATTAGCGCAATTTCTACTTGTAAGAGTAACGTCAAATGACAGCAAACAAACAACGAATCGTGAGTTTGGATTTTCTTCGCGGACTGGTGATTTTTATGGCGGTGTTTGAACACTACACCGGCTATCTGAACTACTGGTATAAGGACTTTTTTATCCGCGAATATGAAAGCTGGGATACGGTATATACCTCCCACCTACCGATGATCGGAAAGCTGCTTCCGATGGATAGCATTACCGCCAATATGTGTCTGTGGCTTGTACCCTGGGTCAGCCAAATCTATCTGGCGCTTGCCGCCTTCAACCTGGCGATGAAGACTCAGGAACAGGTTCGGGCGAAACTGGCACAAAAGCTACTCCTTTTTGCATCGATCATCGGTGTACTGTATGTCGAAGGATTTGTGATTGCGCCAAACTTTGGTGAAGCGATTTCATTCTACCCTGTGATGCTGTGGATGGTGCTGCTTGCGCTGTTCTCACTGGTGTACGGGCTGTTCGGTATTCGCGGCATGATGGTGGTGACGGTATTGAGCTTCTTTGTGGCTCAATTGGGTATTCCGGACGCATTAAGCTCATTTGAAGCAATGGTTCGTCATTACGTTCACCCTGACTATGAATTGGACGCCAGACTGGACTTGTTCATGGCGAGTGGTTGTCTTGGCTTTATGTATGGCTGGGTTTGGCACCACAAACCACACATGCGTGACATGCTGAATCAGGGGGTAATGCTGCTGTCGGTACTGGCTCTGGCGATTTTCTTCACGTTTGACAGTATTGGAACGATTTCTCTGGCGGACGTTTATGCCGAAGAGCACTCCCTGGCTGAGAATACTTTTGGGCGTATGGGTATCTGGGGAACCGAGTTCCTGGTGATCTCCACTCTGTTGTGGCTGCACTCAAAAGGCATTGATGTCAGTTGGAAGCCACTGAACTGGATTGGTATGTTCTCGCTGACGGTGTTTATCTTCCATAAGTCGATCTTCATTTTCTTATGGGGGCCGTTGATGACTTTGATCACTGCGAAGCTTGGGATGACACTAGTGAACAACTTCTTTGTGATCTTCACGTTGAGCTCTCTGTCGATTCTGATGATTTACGGCTTTAAACGTTCCGGCATTATCTGTCATCTGATGGGGTTACATCAGGACAACAGTTGGAAAGCGGTATACGCCGCTAAAAAGCCCGCCGTTACGACGGCACCGGAACATGAAGCGGCATAACCTTAGTGCAGCAATCTGGTTGGCGGTGAGTCTGGGGAGTTTTCAGGCTCACAGTGCGTCTGAACCGCTGGAGATCGGGATCACCTACCAGTGGCAAGGCGGCGAAACAGAATGGCTGCCTTATTTCGATATTGAGAAGGTGACCGACTACGGTTTGTTGTATGCCCAGGCAACGGAATTTGGTGTGGCTTTTCCGCTCTGGTCTCCGCTTTTTACCAGTGTCGCTGTTAGCCCGATGTTTGCCGAGCAACATGTTATCAGCGGAGGTCGCCATCAGCGCAACGAGACATTATCTGCCGGGGTGGTATGGCGACTTGGTGTCACCCTCAATGATGGTGGATACTTGAGTACCGGAATATTGTATGACGTGAGTGAAACGCAGGATCCGGAATGGTTTATCGATAACAGTGTTCCGATGCTGCCGGACACCTCACTGAATACCTGGTTGCGTTATAAGTCTGAGAGAGTGTACGACAAAGACCAGCACATACGTAAGAGACAGCCTGGTATCCGGGAAATGGGAATCTCAATCGAACAACAGTTTACTGTGACCGAGCGTTGGAATGCGTACGTTGAATTTGGTGCTGTGTATGAAGGATTTGAATACCACACCACTGAAGGCATGCTAAAACTGACGTTAACGCATCAGTTTTGAAATAAAACCCTCAGGCTAGCCTGAGGGTTTTGTTTATCGTTACTTGGATAATCAGTCTTGTGTTTGCTGCTCGGGTGTGGGTTTACGCAGACTGGCGAAAGAGATCAGTGAATAACTTAGAGACCATCAAAATAATTAAAATATTAGTCAGCATCAGTAGTGGTGTTTCTATTCGGTATACGGGCGTGAGATTAAGGGCTCCAGACGTCAGCACCACCAGCAGGTTAACGCCGAGAATCCGGTGGATCATCAGTTTTGGGGTAGAAAACACCGTCCAGATAACCACTACGTTAACGAAATAAAACAAAGCCAACTGCCACAGTTCGGTCATCAACGGCATGATAAAAATGTATTGCAACAAGATCACCGATCCTGTGCCTATCACGCCGAAAAAGGCGTCTTTTATCACGCTAGGCGGCAATGTCGGTACAATAGACGCAAACACACCGGCAATCATTGGAAAAATAAACCCACCGGGCACCGGTAAATAAATCCAGATCATTAACGACACGACGAACATGGCGACGCCCTGCAACACTTTGCGTCCGTCTTCGTTGAGATGTTGTACAAAGCTTCGGTGCTCTTGATGCCAGCACAAAGTGCGTTGGCTGTTCGCTTCGGCCAGAAAGTGGCCCACCAGCGAGGTTTGAGGCGCAGTAATGTCGAAGCTTTTTATCTGCTTGACTAGCGTGGTCCAGTCGATCCTGTGATCGTCGTTATTATGCTCTTCTTGGTGTGCTATATCGCTTAGGCGTGCCTGAAGTTGTGCCATTTCATCAATACGTGTTTTCCAACTGCGTTGATGCTGTTTTAGCCGATAAGCCCCGGTTTTAGGCAAACGAATCAGTTGAGACAGCTTATTGATGTTATCGGCGTTGGCTTCCAGTGCCTGAATGTCTATTTGGTGGCGACTGTTGATCGCATCGAGTAACGTTTGCCGACTGGTTTCGAAACGTTGAAAGAAATGCTGCTCTGTATTCACAGGCCACACCAACCGATACACCAGCGAAAACGTTGCGACGCCCAGCAGAGTTTCTTGTAAGCGCAGCACCGCAAAGTGGAATGTTGCCTGATTATCGAACCCGCCCATACAGGCAACGATTGAGCACACCGCAAAACCGATGGAAAAGATATAACCGTATTTTTCGTCGCTGGACATAAACAGGCATAGCGCGAGAAACAGCGTGAAGAAGGTCAGAAACAAGAACTGGTTCTGTGAAAACAGCGCAATCAGGAAGAAAGCGTAACCGGTCCCCAGTACCGTGCCTGCCAGTCGGTTATGCCCTTTGCTTATTGAGTGTGCAAAGCTTTCGTTCAATGCCATCACGGCGACCGCAATCGCTGCCCAGTAAGGTTTTTCCCATTGAAACCATAACGCCAGGCTGATGGATAGCACGATGGCGAGCGCGGCTTTGATCGCTTCTTTGGTTGAGGCACTCAACATGGCCATCTCCACTTAGTGTTTGATGATTTTAACGGATGCGGTCATGCCAACTCGAAGTTGCAAGGTGTCAGGTACTTGCTCAAGCTGAATTTTAACCGGTATACGCTGGGCCAGGCGAATCCACTGGAAGTTTGGGTTGACGTTCGGGAGCAGATCGTTGCCAGTGCTGCCATCTTGCTTTGCAATGCCGTAACCAATACTTTTCACTTTGCCTTCCAGCACGATGTCGTCGTGCGTCATCAGCGTCACGTACGCGCTGTCTTGCGGATCCACGCCAACTAAATCGGTTTCTTTGAAGTAACCTTCAATCCAGAAACTGTTTTCATCGATCAGAGCAACCACCGGAGTATTGGCCACTACTTGTGAGCCGACACGCAGGTTGAAATTGGTAATGTAGCCATCTGTTGGCGCATGCACTTGCGTGAAATCTAAGTTCAGGCGCGCTTCTTCGACGTTCGCTTTGGCTAACTCCACATTGGCCGCGGCGGTTTCTACGGCGTTGTTCAAGTTGTTCAACGTCAGTATTGGCACTGCACCTGGAGTACGTTCCTCCAGTTTCCGTGCACGCTGTGCTTCATTTTTTGCTTTTGCCAGTAGCGCTAACGCCTGTTTTTCACTGGCCAGTGCTTTGTGATAGGCCGCTTTATAGAGGCTGGCATCAATTTCAAACAGCAGGTCGCCTTTTTTTACTTGTGAGTTGTCCTGGGCATAGACCTGTGTGACTTGCCCGGTTACTCGAGGAGTCACAGAAACGATATAAGCACTGACCTGACCATCGCGTGTCCAAGGGTGGCTGGAGTACGTTTGGTACAGCTTGTAGCCTACGACACCTGCGGTGCACATCAGTATCAGAGTGAAGAGATAACGTTTAATCACAGTAACTGCCTCAAAAAATGGTAATGAATTGGCCAATAACACCAATAAAAATAACGATTAAGCTCAGCTCTGCCAGAGCGGGAAAAGCGATGTATTTGTACAACCCAAGCTTCGCGGCGGCGGTACCGACCACAATGGTCAGAAGATACGCTAATGCGACAACCAGCAATAAGGGGGGAAAGTAGACTTCTCCCCAGACGAGTTCATGTGGCATTGAGTTCATGGTTTTTCTCTATTGGTTTGATGAATAGAAAGATAAAGCCATTTATCCTTGATATGATAATCGCATATGTAGGATCCAATCCTACATGGTGATGTTATATTGACCATTAGAGAGGGTTTTGATCGCTTTTTAACCCAAGAATATGCGTTTTGACTTGGTTTGGATGTGAGAAAGATGGAGTAAGAAAAATGCAGTTTAGTTTTGAACAATTGCTCGCGTTTGTCACAGTGTATGATGTGCGCTCTTTTAGTAAGGCAGCGGCAAAATTAAGTAAGCACCGAACAACGATTGGCCAGGTGATCACAAACCTCGAAGATTTGCTGGCGGTCCGTTTGTTCGAGCGAGTGGGGCGCTCTGTCGAACCCACCGAGGATGCGCATTTGCTGTATCATTATGCCAAGCAGACCATCGAACAGGCGCGTACTTTTGACAAAGTTGCATTAAGTCTGGCGTATGGCGGGCTGGAAAATATCAACATTGCATACTCCAGCGTCATTCCGCATAACTTTCTGGTGTTGATTCGAATGCAGTTGGCGGTTGACTTTCCGATGATGCGGGTGAACTTTCTGGTCCGTAATAAAAGTGAGATAAAACAGGGCCTGCAAAGTGGTGAGTATCATTTCGGGCTGGTGAACGTACACGATAGTCAGGCCATGCACAGTTTAGACTCCACGTTTTTGGGGCATTTCGAGTTTCTCCCCTTCGTGCAGAAAAACGGGTATTTGGCGGCTCTGGCGCCTGATGAGGTATTGATGGCGCTGCGAAATTCCAAACAATTTGTACTGCGCTCTCTGCTGCAAGAGGGCATGAGCGAAAAAATCATTGTCAGTTCCAACTACGAAGAAGTGGACCAACTCGCCTTGATCATCAAAATGGTCGAAGCCGGGTTAGGGTGGTCTATCCTGCCGAAAACGTTCGCTCATTCGGAATTCTCGGATCACGCTATCCAGCCAGTGAACACATCGGCCATGTTAGAGGGGTACAAATTGGCGGTGGGGCTTTGGTGCCCGCCATCCAAGCAGATCAGCGAAGTGAAGCCGTCGATCATTAAGGTGGTGGAAGAGTATCGTCAAAAACTGCTGACAGATTTGAATGCGTAGTCTGACAGAGACACCGATTGGGTGCGGTGACGGTTGATAAGGCAGTAAAAGCCGCTTGCGCGGCTTTCGTTTATCTGAATCAGGATTGCAGGGCTTTTTCTGCCAGACGTTGGGCGGCCGCCCGGTGGCGTCGCATTAACTGGTTGAGATCAACGCCGATCACTTCACCATTGAGCACGCGCCAGTGACCGGCGATCATCACCCGGTCAGCTTGCTGAGCACCACACAGCAGCAGCGCGGCAAGAGGATCATGACTGCCGGAAAAGCGAATGTCATCAAGCTTGAACATTGCCAGGTCGGCTTGCAGACCGATCGCTAGTTCACCGATATCGCTTCTGCCCATTGCCTGCGCTGAGCCTTTGGTCGCCCAACGCAGCGCATCAAGGTGAGACACATTCGCCGAACCGTATTGCAGCCGCTGCAGATACATGGCCATGCGTACTTCCGCAATCATATTGGAACCATCGTTGGACGCAGACCCATCGACACCAAGGCCGACTTTCACTCCGGCGGCTTCCAGCTCATTGTTCTTACAGATGCCGGATGCCAGCATCATATTGGATGTAGGACAGTGGCTGACACCAACCCCGGCCTTGCCTAAGCGGCGAATTTCTTCAGCGCTGAAATGGATACCGTGCGCCAGCCAGGTGCGCTGATTCAGCCACCCGACATCTTCCAGATAATCGACGGGGCGCATGCCAAAACGCTCGATACAGAAATCTTCTTCATCCAGTGTTTCACACAGATGGGTGTGCATCATAACCCCTTCCTGAGAGGCGATGTATGCGGTTTCTTTCATCAAATCTGTGGTAACAGAAAACGGTGAGCAGGGCGCCAGTGCAATCTGGGTCATCGCACCGTCATGATGTTGGTGGTATTGGCGAATCAGACGGTAGCTGTCATCGACAATCGCTTGTTCGGTCTGAATGGTGTGACGAGGCGGTAAACCACCATCGTCTTCTCCCAGGCTCATGGAGCCACGGGTAAAAATAGCGCGCACTCCCAACTTTTGAGCCACTTCGACTTGTAAGTCGATAGCGTGTTCCAAACCGCCGGGCAATAAGTAGTGGTGATCAGACGCGGTGGTGCAGCCAGATAGCATCAGTTCAACCAGTGCCAGTTCGGTGGCGGCGCTCATCATTTCCTCGTCCAGATTAGCCCAGACGGGATACAGGCTTTTTAGCCAGTGGAACAGCTCTTTATTGAGTGCGTCCGGATAGGCGCGGGTAAGTGTCTGATAGAAGTGATGGTGGGCATTAATCAGACCGGGCGTGATCACATGATGCGATGCATCGACAGTGTAATCAATGGTATGAGAGGGAGATTGATGTTTGGCAATCAATTCGATGATCTGATTGCCTCGTATTACCAAGCCACCACGCGCATCCTGAGAGTTGCCCGTGTAGATGGCGAGTGGATTCTTAATCCAAATGGTTTCCATTCATAAATATCCTTAGCCGTATCAACCATTGCAGGGGAGACGGTCTTTGCTCCTTAGACTGGCGATAATGAACCAGTGTCGGGAGTGAATAGTCAGTGAGTTTTGCCAACGGGCCAGAAGGCCCGATGGCTCCGTAGTTGCTATGAGCAACTAATCTTGTTGTGGTTTCAGCGTATTTGCGTTCTGTGCATCCGATACTTCGGCTGCCTGTGACTTGCGAGCAATGGCTTCCTGAACCTGAGCGCGGCTCTCTTTCAACGCTTCACGCTCTTCTTTGCGAGTCGATTTTGGCAGTAACTGATGCAGCAATACAGTCACGATCGTGCCAGTCGTAATCCCGGAGTGGAGGAAGTTGGCCAGATCATGAGGCAGATGCTGCAAGAGACGCGGCTCAAAGGTCACCGCCAAACCGGACGCTAGGCCGACACACACCACCAGAGCGTTGCGTTTGGTATCGGCGGCTTTGATCAGCATGCGGATACCGGCATAAGCAATCATCCCGAACATCACAAAACCCACACCGCCGAGCACGGGCTTGGGAATGGTGACCGCAATGGCGGCCAGTTTCGGAAACAGGCCTCCGAGGATCAACAAGCCACCAGTGGCGGCAACGACGTAGCGGCTGGCGACGCCGGTGATGCCTACAATTCCGACATTCTGGCTGAATGATGCCAGCGGCATGGCGGTGAGCAAAGACGCAAGTGTACTACCAAGGCCATCGCCAAGCAGACCGCGTTGTAGATCTTTGCCGCTTACTTTGGTGTGACAGTTATTCGCCAGCGCCATGAAGTCTCCGGTCGCTTCCGCGATAACGACGATGTAGACCAGACTCATACTGATGATCGCGCTGGTGGAAAAGCTCAGGCCGTATTTCAGGGGTTCCGGTCCGCCTATCCAGGCAGAGGTGCTGATTTGTTCCAGATTGACCATGCCCAGCGATAAAGCGACGAGGTAACCGCCAGCCAGGCCAATCACGATCGCAGAGGCCGCCACCGCCCCGCGGCAGTACACGGAAACCGCAACAACAATTCCAAGAGACACAATCGCCAGGAACAGTTTCGGCAGTGTGGCGAACTTATCACTGGCCGCGGGTGCGTCACCAACCCAGTTCATTGCCACTGGCAGAATGGTCAAGCCGATCAATGTGACTACCACACCGCTGACCAGGGTAGGGAACAGTTTGCGCACCCGATCCATGTAAAAGCTGGCAAAAATGACCACGAATGAACCGATCAGCGCCGCGCCCATGATGCTGCCGACGCCACCTTCTTTGCCTATGGTGATACCAACACCGAGAAAAGCAAAGCTTGAGCCCATGACAACAGGCAGTCTTATGCCCACAGGTCCGAAGCCGATGCATTGTGCGATGGTGACGACACCAGAAGCCAACAAGGCTGCGTTGATTAAAGAAACGATTTCCTGATTCGGCAGGCCGATGGACGCCCCGACGATCAAAGGGACGGCAACGATGCCGCCGATGGAAGCCAACATGTGCTGGAGTGCCAATAGCAGAGTAATGCTGCGTGGCGGACGTTGATTGAGCGTATACAGAAGTTTCATATGTTGTTCCTCAGAGAGTGAGTCTGTTTGGGTCTCTGTTGTTCTCTCGTTGAGTCGGCAATCTATGAACTACAAACTGCGTAGTACATGAAATTTGGGTACACGAAACCAGCCAGAGAGTAAGACTCCGGGCTGGTGAACGTGTGAATTATTTTTTGATTGTAATTAACCGATGTAGACCAGTTTGGCGATGAAGATCACCGTCAGTGCGTACATCGAAATTGAAACGTCTTTGGTTTTACCAGTCGACACTTTCAAAACCGTGTAGGTGATAAAACCGAGCGCAATACCGTTCGCGATAGAGAAGGTCAGCGGCATCATCAGGGCAGTGATCGCCGCTGGGGCGGCATTGGTGAAGTCTTTCCAGTCGACATTCTGCATACTGCTCATCATGACAAAGGCGACATAAATCAGAGCGCCTGACGTGGCATAGGCTGGAATCATTCCGGCAATCGGAGAAAGGAAGATCGCAGCAACAAATAAGAGCGCGACGACAATCGCAGACAAACCGGTACGCGCGCCTGCAGAAACGCCGGCGGCACTTTCCACATAACTTGTGACCGGAGGGCAGCCAACACACGCGCCAGCAACACTGGAAATACTGTCTGCTTTGAGCGCTTTGCTCAGACCTTCAATTTTACCGGTTTCCTTGTTGACCAGATTGGCTCGTTCGGCCACGCCCATTAAGGTACCCGCGGTATCGAACATATTGACGAACAAGAACGCCAGGATCACGCTGATCATTGATACGTTCATCGCACCCGCGATGTCCATCGCCAGAAACGTAGGAGCAAGGCTTGGCGGCGCAGAGAAAAAGCCGTTGTAGTGAACCAGCCCGAGCATCATGCCAATTAACGTCACGCTGAGAATCCCAATCAGTACGGCACCAAACACACGGCGCTCACTTAAGATGGCAGTGATCAGAAACGCAATCGCGGCTAACAAAGCTTCTGGTTTCGTGAAGTCACCCAATGACACCAGTGTGGCCGGGTTATCAACGACGATCCCTGCGGTTTTAAGGCCGATGAGACCAAGAAATAAGCCCACCCCGGCTGTCATTGCATAGCGCAAGCTTTCTGGAATGCTCTCAATGATCCACTGACGTACTTTGTAAAAGCTCATGCCGACAAACAGCACCCCAGAGATAAACACGGCGCCCAGTGCGACTTCCCAGCTGTAACCCATTTCACTGACCACAGTGAAAGAGAAAAAGGCGTTCAACCCCATGCCCGGCGCTAAGCCGACAGGCCAGTTGGCAAACAAACCCATAAGCAAACAGCCAATGGCAGCACCAATACAGGTTGCGACAAACACCGCGCCGGCATCCATCCCGGACGCAGCCATAATTTGTGGATTGACGAAGATAATGTAGGCCATGGTGGCAAATGTGGTTGCACCACCGACTAACTCGTTTTTTACGCTGGTCCCATGCGCCTTTAGCTTAAAAAAACGCTCAAGAAAGCCCTCTGGCTGGCCCTCGCTCAGCACATCCGCTTTGCTTTCATTCATGTCAGCAAGTCCTTTTAAATGTATTTCCTTTAAATTGAATACAACCTGACTTCAATTCTCCCAGTGATATCTAGTCCCTGACGCTATTAGTTGTTATTGAAATCAGCTGCCACGATAAGTGGAAAAGCTGTAAGGCGAGACGAGTAGCGGGACGTGGTAGTGACTGTCTTCACTGATGCCAAAACGGATCACCACGTCATCTAAAAAAGCAATGTCACCGATATCCACACCTTTAGCGCGATAGTAGTCAGCGACATAGAAGGTGAGCTGATATTTTCCGGCGACGAACTCATTGCCCTCCAGCATTGGACTGTCTGTCCGGCCATCGAAGTTGGTGGTGACATCTTTGATGTATACCAGTGAACTACCGTCTACTTGATGCAGTTCTACTTTGATTTCCGCCCCCGGAGTACCATGCATTGTATCCAAAACATGTGTGGTTAGTTTTCCCATAATTTACGTCAGCGCGTGGCGCTCTCCTTAGCTTTGATTGAAAAACTTTGTATACAAGAGGTGGTACTTTTCTCTTGCTGATAACTATATATGTACACAAAATACTCGGTTAGTAAAGTCGTTTGTTATGTAAATGTTACGCGTATTTTTGCTTGTATGATGACTTTGTGAACTGTGTCAAAGCAGTATTTTATCATGGTTTGTCCCTAATTATTTGATATAAAAGGATGTTGTTGGAGAAATTAACTTTAACAACAAAATCTTTACATTAAGATAAATTATTGTATACAATGTTTGGGTAAGGTTTGGTTGGGCGATACGGTTTCGCCCCATATTAAGGAGAGCCTGAATGGATAAGGACTATTCAAGAAACCTCATTGGCTACGGGCCAAATCCTCCACATCCTAAATGGCCTGGGGATGCCCGAGTTGCCGTTTCGTTTGTCCTGAATTACGAGGAAGGTGGAGAGCGCTGTGTTCTTCACGGAGACAATGAGTCAGAAGCGTTTCTGTCCGAAATTCCCTCCGCACAACCCCTGAAAGGGGAGCGACACATCAGCATGGAATCGATTTATGAATATGGCAGTCGTGCCGGTGTGTGGCGGGTATTAAAGTTATTTGATGAGTACAACATTCCATTGACTGTGTTTGCGGTTGCCATGGCGTTTGAGCGTCACCCTGCTGTGGCAAAAGCCATGGTGGAAGCCGGACATGAGATTTGCAGTCATGGCTATCGATGGATTGACTATCAATACACCGATGAATCTCAAGAACGTGACCATATGATGAAAGCGATTGAAATTATTCAATCCGTTACCGGGTCACGCCCGCTGGGATGGTACACCGGACGAACCGGACCGAATACGCGACGTTTGGTCGCGGAAGAAGGGGGCTTTCTCTATGACTCTGATGCTTATGACGACGACTTGCCATACTGGCATACCGAAGCTGGGCGCCCTCAATTGGTGATCCCGTATACGCTGGACGTCAACGACATGCGCTTTGCGACCGTTCAGGGCTTCAATTCCGGCGAACAGTTTTTCCAATATCTCAAAGACACGTTCGACACTTTATACGCTGAAGGCGAGACAGCGCCGAAGATGATGTCAGTCGGTTTGCATTGTCGTCTGATTGGTCGTCCGGGTCGTATTGCATCACTGCGCCGCTTCCTGGATTACGTCAAGCAGCACGACAAGGTATGGCTGTGTCGACGCATCGATATTGCACGCCACTGGCATGAACATCACCCTTATCAACTGAATCAGGAGCAGTAACATGACACAATTTCGTTTTTGCAAACCGACCCAAATGGCGCGCGAGGAGTTTGTGTCTCACTTCGGTGATGTGTACGAGCACAGCCCGTGGGTGGCCGAAAAAGTCTATGACCAGGGCTTGTCGCAAGAAGACAATGACATCGAGAATCTTCATCTGAAAATGGCCTCCACCTTGTTGACGGCACAACCCGAACAACAACTGGCTCTCATTAATGCTCACCCGGATTTAGCCGGCCGCGCCGCGGTCAATGGTGAATTGACGGCAGCTTCCACCGCAGAGCAGGCGGGAGCGGGCATTGATCAGTGTTCACCCGAGGAATTTGAAAAATTTACTTATTACAACAACAGCTACAAGGATCGCTTCAACTTCCCTTTTATCATGGCAGTAAAAGGGGCCAATCGTTACCAAATTCTTGAATCGTTCGAGATGCGATTAGGCAATGATAGTGAAACTGAGTTTGTTACGGCGCTGAAAGAGATCAACAAGATCGCCTTTTTCCGCCTCTGGGATATGTAAGTCGCAGAGTCGGCAGCTATCTCATGCCAGTCATAAACAGCAGAGGAGCGAATTGGTTCACTGCTGTGGGGTACCTGTCTGAGCAGACGTGAAGCAGGTACAAACTCGTTTTTATTATTAATTGGATTAATTGGAAGGATGACGGAAATGTCCTTAGATTTTGAACAATACATCAACCTCGCAGACGACAAACTGGGCGCTCAGGCGCTGTACGCTACCGACGACTTTTTCGCAGACAAAAGCCGTCTGTTACGTCGGGAAGCACCAGTATGGAAAGAAGCGGTGTTCGATGACAATGGCAAGTGGATGGACGGTTGGGAAACCCGACGTAAACGCGGAGAAGGCTACGATTTCTGTGTTGTACGCTTAGGTTTAGCCGGAACGATTGCGGGCGTAGATATCGATACCAGTTTCTTTACTGGTAACTTTCCGCCTTCGGCCTCGCTGGATGCGTGTTACTCACCACAAGGCGATCCGGATGATGCCACAGAATGGGAAGAGATCCTGCCGTCACTTAGTCTGGCTGGCGACAGCCATCACCTGCGTAACATCGAGAGCGGTAAAGTGTACACCCATGTGCGCCTCAATATTTACCCAGATGGTGGTGTAGCACGTCTGCGTATTTACGGGACTCCAAGCGTGGATTGGGAAGCGATCGATACCCAGCAACAGATCGACCTGGCTGCGGTTGAGCATGGTGGTCGTGCACTGGCATGCAGTGATGAACATTACGGTAAAACGTCCAATATTCTTGGCCCGGGCCGTGGTGAAAACATGGGTGATGGCTGGGAAACGGCACGACGTCGCACTCCTGGTAACGATTGGGTGATCGTGGCCTTAGGTCATGCAGGGAATATCGAACGAGTGGTTGTCGACACCGCACACTTCAAAGGGAACTACCCGGACAGCTGTTCTATTCAGGCTGCCTACGTCAAAGGTGGTACCGACGATCAGGTTGCGACACAAAGCTTGTTCTGGCGTGAATTGTTACCAGCGCAGAAACTCAGTGCACATGAAATCCATGAGTTTGTGTCGCAAGTGAACGATATCGGGCCTGTGACGCATGTGCGTCTGAACATTTTCCCGGATGGTGGTGTTAGCCGCCTACGTTTGTTCGGCACTAAAGCCGGTTAATTCACAGCAAGGGAAGCACTATGAGCAATGGAATTCGCCGTCTGAAAATAGAACCTCTCAATAAAGATGCATTTGCTGAGTTTGGGGATGTGATTGAAACCGAAAACAGTGATTACTTCATGATCAATAACGGTTCAACGCGCCGTTACCACAAACTTGCCAGTGCGGACGTGGCGGATCAGGGTGGTCAGGCCATCCTGAGTATTTTTCAGGCCACACCGCTAGAGTATCCGCTGACGATACGGATGCTGGAACGCCATCCTTTAGGCTCTCAGGCGTTCGTTCCATTGTTTGGGCGACCTTATCTGATTGTTGTTGCGCCGAAAGGCGATCATCCGCAGTTATCTCATTGCCGGGCGTTCATTAGCAACGGACGTCAAGGGGTCAATTACCACAAAGGGGTTTGGCACCATCCGGTTCTGGCGCTGAGTGATCAGGATCAGTTTCTGATCGTTGATCGGGCTGGTGAGGGGCATAACTGTGATGAAGTATTCTTTGACACCGATTTGGTGTCACTGCATCTGGAAGACATTCCGGGCAACAGCAACAAGGAAGAGATACAGCAAGACGTGGTCTCGCTGTAATACAGGAGTTTTATTATGGATCCACATATCACGGAGTGGTTGAATCTGGCGATTCGCTGGGTTCACATGATAGTCGGCATCGCCTGGATTGGTGCGTCGTTTTACTTTGTCTGGCTTGAGAATAACCTCAACCGGGTTAACCCTAAAACCGGTTTGTCCGGTGACCTATGGGCTATCCATGGTGGAGGAATTTACCATCTGGAAAAATACAAATTGGCACCACCTCAAATGCCAGAAAACCTGCACTGGTTTAAATGGGAAGCGTACTTCACCTGGATCACCGGTATCGCTTTGTTGTTCGTGGTGTACTACCTGAATGCAGAGATTTATCTGATCGCTCCAGGATCGGGGCTAACGCCGAGCACGGCCGTTGCCATCGGTGTCGGTGCATTGGTTGCCGGTTGGTTTATATACGATTTGTTGTGTGACTCACCACTTGGAAAAACACCGGCGTTGCTGGGGTTGGTGCTGTTTGTGCTTTTGGTTGGCGCAGCGTATGGATTGTCTCAGGTATTCAGTGGTCGCGGTGCCTACATCCACGTCGGCGCGATCATCGGCACCATCATGGTCGGTAATGTCTTTCGCGTGATCATGCCTGCTCAGCGCGGCTTGGTGAAAGCGATTGAAGAAAACCGCGAGCCAGATCCGCTGCTTCCGGCCAAAGGCTTGTTGCGTTCACGTCACAATAACTATCTGACGTTACCGGTACTGTTTATTATGATCAGTAACCATTTCCCGAGTACTTACGGTTCAGAATACAACTGGGCGATTCTGGCCGGTCTGGCGGTATTCAGTATTCTGGTGCGTCACTACTTCAACACTCGTCATGGCAGTCAGAAGTATGCGTGGACCATTCCGGTGGCGGCATTAGGGATGATTACACTGGCTTTTATTACGTCACCGTATGCCAGTCAGCCATCATCAGCGCCGATTGCGAAAGTGGCCACACAAAGCAGTCAAGTGTCTGATGAGGCGCAAGCATCCGCAGGCACCAAGGCTCAACCGGTTTCTCATGACGCAGATGTCACCGAGCATGGGATCGCTTTTGCTAAGGTAAATGAAGTGATTCAGGAGCGCTGCTCAGTCTGCCATTCTGCGAATCCGACTCACGCTGCGTTTAAAACGGCGCCAGCAGGTGTCATTCTGGATACCCCGGAAGAGATCAAAAATAATGCACCAAGGATTATTGCTCAGGCGGTTGCCACTAAGGTAATGCCGTTGGGTAACCTGACTCAAATGACCGATGATGAACGAGCCCTCATCGGGAATTGGGTAGAGCAGGGCGCGAGTATCCAGTAGCGTCGGCTCAGGATCTGCCGCTTAGGCGGCAGATTGCGCTGCTTGGCAGCGCACTTAACAATCTCTCGTCATTTCGCACACCTTTCTGCGCCCCGGCCCCTGTCCGGGGATTTTTTGTATTAAGCCAATAAGCGAGTGTAGAAAGTTTTATTCAAGGCATAACCAGCGAAACGTACCTCAACTGGCCTCTGGCTTCTGAACGCTTTGTTATGAATGCAAGTAGCGCCAGTGTTTCAGACTCCGACATATAGACGTCATATGTCTATCTAGATTGTGAATTGACTAATAAAGTAAAAGCAGCCTTTTGGGCTGCTTTTACTATTTTCTATTTCTCCTACGCTGAAAATAGCGTATAGGCTGAATGTCATCATTCGGCTCCGTATATACTGGATTGTCCTTGACGATAAGTATAGAAAAGGTACTAGTTCAACAGTCATATCACTCAGGTTACCCACCAGTTCACCAGCCCCCTCATTGGTATCGATGATAACGTTACCCGCATCGATGATGCAGCGAGCGCAAGAATACAGTCTGACACAAAGTATTCCAAACGACGCTCTTTGCAAAGTCAGCGTATGCTGAATGAGCCAGTCCAGTTGGTGTCCAAACAAGTCCTGTCAGCCGCGACACTCAACAAAGCGGAGATCTTGAACCGTTCCGTGAAATGATTCAGGAGAAGCAACAGACCTTTCTTGATGAAGTGAGTCTGGTTTTTAATGTACTCAACGATGGCGACTTTTTGCCGGCACTGCAATTTGTTCTGGCATTGAATGATACGTTGCTCGCGAGTGCCTTTGACAGCGTCGATGTGTATCGATTGATGATGCAATATTCACCGAGATTATCAAAACAAAGCGCCGCCCGGTTAAGCTCACTGTGACCTTCTCCTTAAATTTCTACAAAGGGCAAAATCACCAGTCAATCCATTATTTTGCCTAGCCTTTCCGACTACGTCTGACACCTCCCCACATCGTACAATACCGGATTTGTGATGTCGTTTTTGGGAAGCCCTCATGTCAATAGACTTTGATTCGTCACGTAAGGTGGTACGCGCAGGTTATAAACTCGTTGTGGACGAGACTGCACTGACCCGTCCTGCGGAGGGGCCCGTCAAGGACATATCCGAGAAAGCGCCGGGACAAGAAGTGAACCTCAAGCTCTACTGCACCCCGGATGAGCTCAATACTTTACAGACTGGCCTCTGGCTGCTGGGTGCGACCGATAACGAAAAAGCGGTTGCCCAATGGAAAAAACAACAGACCCATGAAGGCGACTGTATTCTGACCGCTCAGTGTTTTGAGGCCGAAGAGAAGACGCTCTATCACGATCTGTTTTTGCACAGCGGCCAGTCGGACGCGTACACGGTCATACCTAACCCGACTGACAGCCAAAAAATCAATGCCGAATTTATACCGGTGAAGTTGGCTGTTCAGGTCAGTGAAACGCGCCTTGGCTGGCCGACCGCCGGGTATTTTTACCTGTTTTCTGAAGGCAAACTGACAAAAGAATTCAAAGTGGTCGGTTACGGTCGCTGGACGTTCCAGGTGACGCGATCGGATGCTTCAAACTTAACTGAAGAGCTGCTTTCTGAGCATCACTACGCCAGCATTTTGCTGCCCTATAAGATTGAAGGTCAGCCCGCGCCCGAGCAGCACCTGTTGTATCGGGAAGAAAAGCTTACTGCGGATGAGTTGGCCGATGCCAGAATCGATTGGCTGAACCAACATGCTATGACGCTGGATATGGACCAGGTGGTCGGTACTAAGCAAACACCACTGCTTGAACGCAGTGGCGAACCTACACCAGAGAATGAAGCGCCCTCACCGATAGAAACCCTGGCGGCTGTGCATCCGTACGGCGACACCTGGGGACGTTACAATCAGCATGAAATTGATGCGCAGACCGTGAACATCACGGAAAGCAAGAGCATTAAAGATAACGTGCCTGTATTAAATCCGACCTATATGTACTGGCCTCCGTACAACTTCCTTACGGGGGAAGAGATAGAAATCAAATATGTCGGAGATAAAACAACGATAGCTCTAATGTCAATCAGTGAGGCCACTGAGTTTACCGTTAATCTTGTTGAAGAACTTGGGCTAGATGTCGCTCAGTTTATTCAAGATAACTTCGATACCAACAATACGAAGAGCTATCTTACTACCATCAAAGACACCTATGGACTCTATGATGGACTAAAGGGAGCAGAGGATACAGCTATAGCCCTAGGAGGTCTTGGCGTTACTGCTTATGTTAAAGAGATTAATGGCAAAGATTGGCTAATACTAAAGAACTTTAAACGCCACCTTAAGACTTTACTCAAAGGCCAAAAGTGGGGAGCAAGTAATCCACAGGTATTAAAATATGGTATCGGACTGCTTGAAGGTCAAGGCCACTTAGCATATCTAAGAACCACCGTACAACTAGAAGTCATTTTGGCCGTCGGAATAAATGTTATAGATTATCTAGTAAACGATGAGAAAACTCTTGGTGATGTTGCAGGGCATTCAACAGCAGATATTACCAAAGCCCTTGTGTCGACAGGTATCGCTACGAGAATTGTTCAAGTGGCCATGTCCGCTGTGATTCGAGGTGCGGTCGCTGCTGGCTTTGTGACAGTTTCTTCGGCTTCTATACCAATTGTTGTAACACTAGGAGCTGTCGCGATCGTTTCATATGCAGTGGGGCAAGTTCTAGATATAATTGACAATGATTATAAGTATACACAGCCAATGATTGATTCAATTAAGGAAGCGATAGATGAGTAAAGTTAAAGATCTACTCTGGAATGCAGTAGGTATCATCGGCATTGTTATTCTAGGATGGGGGTACGCTCATCAATTTAAAGCGCACCTTAACTTATTAACAAACGGTTTTATGAGTGTGAGCACATTTACTGTATATGGCTACGCATCTTATATTGTGTTTTTTGTCATTATTGGCTTTTTGATTGCGTGTTTAACGGTTTTTGCCAAAGCCTATTATGATGTGAAATTGAAAGGTCGCTCGACAGAGTGCTATCTCCCAAAAGCTTTGACTCTAGGCCTTAGTATTTTAGTAGTATTTATCATTATGGGAGGAGCATTACGATATTTCATTGCAAATACTTACCAAAATCTTGGTTATGATATTTGCCCTAAAAATAGAGCTGTTGAACGTTACTCTAAAGACGTTTATGTCAACTCATTAAGTTTATGTGAATGATAGAGTTATAGTTTAATTAAATACTGTCGTGATTTTCCTATGTTTTGGTTTAGGCGGTAACTTAACCCCATCTCTTTTTATTAAAACACTAGCTATTCCCCGCACACCATAATAGTGTCGTATCGCCTTAAAACGAGAGTGGGAATAGCCGTATGTTACCTGTCAAAACTGATGCCCAACAACTGGTCCTTCTTATTGTGGAACATGCCCGACAGGGTGTGCCGGATCCTTATATTATTGCTGAAGCATTGCCTGATTATTCCATCCACCATGTTGCATTTGTCATTGAGCAATTGGCCCAGTTGCCTTACCCCGACCTTAGCCAACTCATATGAGACAGCTAACTGTACAAATATACAGTAAATCATGATGGGGTTGTTTCGTGTTTTGATGCCTTGAGTACCTGAGACCCGGCCCCTGGAGAGGAAGCAGCAAAGCGCCACGCGAGAAAGCGTGGCGTAAAGAGTGGCTGTTTAGCTAGCGATCTTTTTATCCCGGATGCCGCCTCGGGAGTCGTAGGCTTTTTCGCCGTAGATGTAAGTTTCGCAAACAGTTCGATCGTCGCCAAGGCTCATTAGTACGAACAATTTTTCTTCCAATGTTGTTGCCTGATTCATTCGAAAACGCATTAGCTGCGTCGCGTGCAAGTCCAGAACAACAAAATCGGCTTCTTTCCCGACATTGAGGTTGCCTATCTGATCATCCAGATGCAGCGCGCGGGCGCCGCCTAGTGTGGCGAGGAACAGTGATTTAAGCGGGTGCAACTTCTCTTGTTGCAACTGCATGATTTTGTACGCTTCGCTCATGGTTTGCAGGATAGAGAAACTGGTACCAGCGCCCACATCGGTGCCCATACCAACACGCACACCATGTTGCTCCATTTTGGGCAATCGGAACAGCCCTGAACCGAGAAACAGGTTTGATGTTGGACAGAAGGCGATGGCGGACTCTGTGTCAGCCAGACGTTGGCACTCACAGTCGGATAAGTGAATGCCATGGGCAAAGACGGATCGTTTGTGCAAGAGACCGTAATGATCGTACACATCCAGATAGCTGTTGCGTTCAGGAAACAGTTCCAAAACCCACTCGATTTCTTTTTTGTTTTCAGAAAGGTGGGTGTGCATGTAAACATCCGGGTACTCTTCGAGCAGCTTTCCGACCGTCGCTAGTTGCTCCGGTGTACTGGTGGGCGCAAAGCGGGGCGTCACTGCATATAACAAGCGACCGCGCTTATGCCATTTCTCGATCAGCGCTTTGGAGTCTGCGTAGCCAGATTCCGGTGTGTCTCTCAGGTAATCCGGTGCGTTTCTGTCCATCAGAACTTTACCAGCGATCATCCGGACATTGCGTCGTTCCGCTTCCTGAAAGAACACATCCACAGACTCTTTATGTACGGTGCCAAACACCAGAGCCGTGGTGGTACCGTTACTGGCCAGTTCATCCAAAAACAGTTTGGCGACTTTATGTGCGTACACTGGATTTTTAAATCGCCGCTCTTCCGGAAACGTGTAGTTCTCAAGCCAATCAAGAAGTTGTTCGCCATAAGAGGCGATCATTCCGGTCTGCGGATAGTGTATATGGGTATCGATAAATCCCGAAGTAATAAGCTTGTCTTTGTACTGGGTAACGTGCAACCCGCGAGGTTGGCGTTTGAGTACCTCGGTTGCCGGGCCAACATCAATGATGTGTCCATGCTCAACCACCAACAGGCCGTCTTCAAAATATTGATAAGAGTGTTCCAGCCCGACATCTTTAGGGTCGGCAATACTGTGCAGTATGCTGGCGCGATAAGCTTTTCTTTGCGTAGTCATTGATTGCTTCCTTTTAACTCTTGCGAGTTAAGCGATCTTCTCTTCCATGGTGATATCGCGCTGCGACTCTGGCTCACTGTGTGTGGCAGGGCGCTTTGGTTCAAGTGTGACACCCTGATAATGTGCGATCAGTTCACCCGCAACCGATACCGCGATTTCTGCCGGGTGTTTCCCATTTACCGCACTAATGCCTATCGGACATATCATTGAGTGAATTTGCGCTTCACTGTAGCCGCGTTGTGCCAGGCGCATATCAAATTTTTTGCGCTTGGTGACCGAGCCAATCATGCCGAAATAGGCGCTGTCTGCTCGGTTAATGATGGCTTTGGCCAGTTCAAAATCGAGCTGGTGGTTATGCGTCATCACCAGGTAATAACTGTTCGCGGGTTGGTCCGCAACGTCACCGACAGGATCATCGCTGACCACTTTCTGCACGCCGTGAGGGAGAGAATCCGGGAAGACATCTTCCCGCTCATCAATCCAGGTCACGCGAAATGGAAGAGTGGAGACGATATGCAAAAGGGCTTTGGCTACGTGGCCGGCACCAAAAACAACCAAGTGTTTCTGCTGGGTACCAATAGGTTCGAAACTGAGTGTTGCCATACCACCGCAGCATTGGCCGAGTCTTGCGCCCAGATTGAAGCGCTCCACTTTCAGCGCATGCTCGCCGGACTGCAACATGTCTTGCGCCATCTGAGTCGCGAGGTGCTCCAGATGTCCGCCGCCAATGGTGGCGATCACGCGATCCTGTGTCACCAGCATTTTGGTTCCGGCATCACGGGGTACAGAACCGCGATCTTCAAGCACAGTGACCATGACGCATGGCTCGCTGTTCTTTTCCAGTTGCGCCAGCTCTTGAATCCAATTGTCCTTAAACATAGCTCTCTCCTTGAATTCAGCCAGCTCTCAACGAACTGGCATGCTTGCGTTATGCTTTTTGAGCGCTTGCGCCGGTTGCCTCGGCCTGAGGCTGGGTGACCTGTTGAATGGCCATCAATACCCGCTCCGGTGTGGCCGGGGTGTTCAGTTTAGGTATAGCACCGTCGACTGCCACGGAGGCGATCGCATCTTTTAATGCGCTCCAGACCGACATTCCCAGCATAAACGGCGGTTCGCCGACCGCTTTGGAGTTAAAGACCGTGTCTTCCGGATTCGCGCGGTTTTCCAGCAACTGAGTGTTGAACTCAATCGGCATGTCGGCGATCGCCGGGATCTTGTAACTGGCTGGACCGCTTGTCATTAATCGGCCTTGCTCATTCCAAATCAGTTCTTCTGTGGTCAGCCAGCCGACACCCTGGATGAAGCCCCCTTCAATCTGGCCGATATCGATCGCCGGGTTGAGGGAGGCGCCGACGTCATGCAGGATATCCGCACGGAGAATTTTGTATTCGCCCGTCAAGGTGTCCACAATCACTTCGGAGCAGGAGGCTCCATACGCGAAGTAGTAGAAGGGTCGACCTCTGGCCTGCTCGTGATCGTAGTAAATCTTTGGCGTGCGATAGAAACCAGTACTCGATAATGACACCTGATTAAAATACGCCAGTTGCACAAACGCTTCGAACGTCAGTATCTCATCGCGGATCACCACCATGCCGTTTTTAAACACGATGTCTTCCTGCGACACGTTGAAATGTGACGCGGCAAATTCAATCAGACGCTGTTTTATCGTCAGTGCGGCGTTCTGGGCTGCTTTACCATTGAGGTCGGTGCCCGATGAGGCCGCAGTGGGTGATGTGTTCGGCACTTTGTCCGTGTTGGTAGCGGTGATCTGGATACGTTCGACATCGACCTGAAACTCCTCTGCAACAATTTGTGCCACTTTGATGTTCAGACCTTGACCCATCTCAGTACCGCCGTGATTCAGGTGAATACTGCCGTCAGTGTAAATATGGATCAATGCGCCGGCCTGATTCAGGAAAGTCGCGGTAAACGAGATACCAAACTTCACCGGGGTGATAGCTAATCCTTTTTTCAGGATGGGGCTGTGTTTGTTGAACTCGGCGATTGCCTTGCGGCGCGCGTGATAATCGCTGCTTTGTTCAAGTTGCTCTGTGATCTCGGGAAGGAAATTGTCTTCAACGGTTTGGTAGTAATGCGTGACGTTTCGTCCTTCACCACCATAGTAGTTTGCTTTGCGAACCTCCAGCGGGTCCTTACCCAGATAACGGGCAATTTCGTCCATGATGTGCTCTATGGTCATCATGCCCTGAGGGCCGCCAAAACCACGGTAGGCGGTATTGGACGCGATGTTGGTTTTACAACGATGGCCAGTGACGGTCGCATCACCGAGGTAGTAAGCGTTATCGGAGTGAAACATGGCGCGGTCAACAATGGAGCTCGACAGATCGGGCGAATAACCACAGTTTCCTGCCACAACGATGTCTGCGCCCTGAATGACGCCATTGTCGTCAAATCCGACTTTATATTGGTTATAAAACGGATGGCGTTTTCCCGTCATTGTCATGTCTTCCATGCGTGGAAGGCGCATTTTGGTCGGGCGCTTGGTCAGGTGAGCGATCACCGCTGCCAGACAAGCAGGAGCGGCAGCCTGCGTTTCTTTGCCGCCAAAACCGCCCCCCATTCGGCGCATATCAATGACCACTTTGTGCATCGGCACGCCAAGAACTTCAGCAACCAGCTTTTGGACTTCGGTCGGATTCTGCGTTGAGGTGTACACAATCATGCCGCCGTCTTCAGTTGGCATCACGCTGCTGACCTGAGTTTCCAGGTAAAAATGCTCTTGACCGCCAATTTCGAGATCGCCTTCAAGGACGTGTTTTGCATTCGCCAGTGCTCGCACCGAGTCACCACGTTTTTGCTGGTGGCTCTGTGTAACAAAGTGTTGTTTAGCCAACGCTTCTTTAACATCCAGAATCGCGGGTAGGGGGTCATACTCGATGATGGCCGCTTGTGCGGCCTTGCGAGCAGTGTCCATATCATTGGCCGCGACGGCGATAACGGGCTGTCCGTAGTATTCGACAATGCCGTCTGCCAACAGAGGATCGCCGGGGAGAATCGCACCGATATCAAGTTGTCCTGGCACATCCTGACTGGTAATAGCAATGGCTACACCTTCAAATTCATAACAGGGCGAGACATCCAGCTTGGTGATTTTGGCGTGTGCCTGTGTGCTGAGACGGGCATAGACATGCAGTTGATTGGGGAACTCCAACCGGTCATCAATATAGGTTGCTTCACCAGTGACCTGTTTAGGTGCGCTGTCATGCTTAACGCTTTTGCCAACGCCGGTTTTTAGATCCTGTTTAACAATGGCGATCATTTCTTCATGGCTCATTGTATTTGTGTGTGCGTTAGACATAAGACGTTACCCTTGTTTCGATCTGATGGTTGCGTTGAGTCTCTTCGATGAAAAGGCGACGCAGCATATTGGCTGCGGTGAGCGAACGGTACTCTTTGCTGGCACGGAAGTCGCTCAATGGTTCAAAGTCGAGATTGATCGCCTGCATCGCCTGTTGAATCGTGTCTTCGTTCCACGTTTGCCCGATCAAGGCGTTCTCACAGTGACTGGCACGTTTGGGTGTCGCGGCCATGCCACCAAAAGCAATACGTGCGTTCACGACTTTGTTGTCTTCGATGTGTAAATTGAAAGCACCGCATACCGCAGAGATGTCATCGTCGATCCGCTTCGAGAGTTTGTAAGCACGGAAGGTTTCATCGGTGCCTGGCTTAGGAATGATGATTTGCTCGATAAACTCGCTTTCCTGCTGGGCCGTGACTTTATAGCTGATGAAGTAGTCTTCCAGCGGTATGATACGGGTCTGTTGACCGCGGCGAAGCTTGATTTGCGCATTCAGTGCGATCAGTAGCGGCGGTGCGTCACCAATCGGTGAGGCATTGGCAATGTTCCCTCCCAGCGTGCCTTGGTTCCGCACCTGAAGCGAGGCGAATCGATGCAGCAGTTCACCGAAGTCTGGGTAGTGTTGAGTGAGCAATTGGTATGCATCGCTGATCGCGACATTCGCACCAATATGCAGGTTGGTGTCGCTCTGTTCACACACTTTCATATCGTCGACCAGGTTGACGCTGATCAGCGTTTCGATTTCACGATGAAATTGCGTGACTTCCAGCGCTAAGTCGGTGCCGCCGGCAACCAGTTTGGCTTTGGGATTGGTCACATACAACTGGGCCAGTTCGTCAACCGAACGAGGCGAGTAAGCCGTGAGTTTTCCAAAGCTCAGACTGGCGGGTTGTGCTTGTATGCTTTCCAATTTGGCGATGATTTTTTGCTCGAAATGAGTAAACTGATCCATCAAAGGTTCGTTGGATGCCAGCGACAGAGCCGCATCGACAATCGGACGGTAGCCAGTGCAGCGGCACAAGTTGCCAGCCAGCGATTCCATTACATCGGCTTTAGTCGCGGCGGGCTTGTTCTTACTCAGCGCGAACATGGACATAATGAAGCCCGGCGTACAATAGCCACATTGCGAGCCATGAAACTCGACCATCGCCTGCTGCACAGGGTGTAATGAACGATCACTGTTTTGTAGATCTTCCACTGTGATCAGCTGCTTTCCGTGAAGTGCGGAAACAAACGTCAGACAAGAGTTGACAGAGCGATAATGCAGTTGCCCGTCAATGACTTCCCCTAATACGACGGTACACGCCCCGCAGTCACCCGAACCACATCCCTCTTTGGTTCCCGTTTTGTTTACCTGGTTACGTAGGTAATTAAGTACCGTCATATTGGGGGACAGTTCGCTTTCTTGTCTGAGTTCTTGATTGAGAAGGAAAGTAATCAAGAGACCTCCTTGTACATTGACACTATAGTTCCAGTAATTATTTTCTGACCTTTGGGTCAATAATTGGATAATTTGACTATGTGGTCAACTAAAAAATTACAAAAATGCAACAATTAAAGTCAGCTCTAACTTGATGTTCTGATGGTTGTGTTTTTATAACCATATGTAATTATTGAATTATGTTTGTTCTTTAGGCTGACTTTGTAGGTTGTTAAAAAATTTAATCTTGTATGCAATTATTGTATACAAAGAGTGATAGGTACAAAAAAGCCCGAAGAATTTCGGGCTATGAGAAGGGAGGCTGGTTTATGCTTTGCGCTTCAGAAAATCTGAAAACACCACATGCAGATCGCTGGACGCAGAATTGCTGTCAAGATTGAGCTTTGAACGAATGTGATCTAAATGCTCTTGCATGAGTTCAATGGCGAGATCGCGGTCGCCAGACTCTATGGCGTCCAGCAAATTGGTATGCTCGTCCTGAGAACAATTCGAGTGATTACCGGTTTCGTATTGGGCTATCAGAAGTGATGTCTGAGATACCAGACTGCGCTGAAATGCCAACAGGGGTGCATTGTCCGCCATCTCCGCCAGACGAATATGAAATTCACCGGAAAGGCGTAACCCGCGTCCATAATCGCCTTTAGCGAACGCCTGGTTTTCTTTTTCCACCAAACGGCGACACTCTTCAACTTTGCCTGAGGTAGCATTTTCCACGGCAAGTTCGATGATCGCCAGCTCCATCACTTCCCGGGCTTTAATGATCTGCTTGGCTTCTTCCTTACTTGGTGCAGCCACCATTGCTCCGCGGTTCGGGCGGATGCTGACAACCTGTTCCATAGAGAGTCGCAGCAGGGCGCGGCGGATAATGGTGCGGCTGACGCTGAAAATTTCGGCTAACGCTTCTTCGTTGAGCTTGGTCGCAGGCGGCAAACGTTGCTCAAGTATGGCATCAAATATGTGGCAGTAGACGACGTCGTCCTGAGTCTGACCCACCACTTTGGTTTTTATATTTCTGGATACAGAGTCTTTCAGGTTGGCCATGGGTGTAACGAACCCTCATTGTTAACATTACATAATGAAACAATAATACTTCAGTTTGTATACATATGGCTACTATTGCCCCGAGAACAGCAAGTTATCTAAACGTTACGTGAATCCAGTCACACCCAAATCGGTTTTCAGTCGGAGAAAATATCGATGCTATTTCACTGCAACCAGAAAACCCACTTGTTGTGATTTCAGACCCAGACAGGCTTTCTTCACTGGGCTAAGGTTGCCAAATTCGTAACAGTGGGTGACGTACATTTCTTGAAAGCCCGCCTCTCTGAGCATTGATTTCCAGACACTCTCCGAGTGAAAACAGACCCCAACACCTGCGGTATTGGCTCCCATTCTGGCAACGACTGATTTGAGAGAGTCCGATGCGGTTAAACGGTAAATAACCTGACCAGGCATATCACTCACCCACAAACCTTCATAAAAGTTCTCAAAGATGAACACCATGCCGCCCGGTTTAAGATTCTGATAAGCTTCCGTGAGCGCGGCGCGCTGCACTTGCAGCGTAAGTTCGTAGCTGTTGGAGACAAAATGGTGCAAGACCCAGTTAAACTGAATGATATCTTGCTGATGCTGTTGGCTGGCTTGCTGAAAAGTACAGGCCAGTAATGATTTTCTGGGGTGGGGACGGTTTTTGTCTAACAGGGTTTGCTCTGGTTCAATGACGGTGACATTAGCAGCAGGAAAATGCTCCAGTACTTTGTCTGCGTAAATCCCGTTGCCACCACCAACGTCTAACAGGTTGAAAGGTCTATCGTTGGAATAACGTTCGACGATTGGTTTGGCGACCAGTTCGAACATCTCATTGCTGATGTACTCAACATCAAACGCTTCTGTCTGTGAAGCTGCCAGTTTTCTTACACTGATTGTCATTGTCGCACCTCCATGGCTATGAAGAGTACGGTTCAATATTCAAGCCAGTTTTTAGCGCTTTATTGATCAATAGGTTACGGAAGCAAGATGGCAGCACACGCAAATTGAAAACCAATTTGCATATCCACGATGCTTATTCCTGAGTTGCAAAAAACGCAGCGACATCTCTGAGATCCTCGTCATTGAGCTGACGGAGTTGATCACGCATCATTTGCGCCATCGGGCCAATGCGCTGACCATCTTGGTAGGCTTTCATGGCTTGATAGAGGTACTGCTCGTTTTGTCCCTGAAGATGCGGGTAGGCTGGGTTGTCAGCAATACCGTTTTGGCCATGGCAGAACACACAACTCGGCGCTTTGAGCTGCCCCAATTGTGGGTCGCCGCCAGCGTGAGCGAGCGTCGAAGTCAGCGCCAGTGAATAAAGTACAGCGGTGAAGTTCATCGATACCAGCCTCTCATGTCGGTTTTGATAAAGAGTAAAGCTTCCCCTAGAGGGAAGCTCAATCTTTTTGTTTAACCGTTACAGACAGTCGTTGAGTTTGCTCATTAAGGTGTCAATGTCGGCTGACGAAATATCCTTGTGAGTCACGAAACGTATCGGGTTACCGGGAGTAATGGTGATGCCATCAGCTTTGAGTTTTGTCGCGATGGCGGCGATATCGATCTGCTCATCCAGTTTGGCAAAAACAATGTTGGTTTGTACGAACTGTGGGTTCACGTCAAAGCCAGGTAGCGCCGCCAGACCGTGCGCAAGCTTTTTTGCGTTGGAGTGGTCCGTTTGCAACTGTGCAACCTGCTCAGTCAGAGCGAGTTTACCAGCCGCCGCGAGAATACCGGCCTGGCGCATGCCACCGCCAACCATCTTACGCAAGCGGCGAGCTTTGGCGATGTAAGTGGCAGATCCAAGCAACAGAGATCCGATGGGTGCGCTCAGCCCTTTGGAAAGGCAGATTGTCATCGAATCGAAGTATTGGGCGATCTCTTTTACGTCTACGTCCAGTGCCACTGCGGCATTGTATACGCGGGCACCATCCAGATGCAGGGCAAGTTGATGCTGATCGACAAATTCTCGTGCCTGAGCGAGATAGCTGAGCGGCAGGACTTTCCCGTTGATGGTATTTTCAAGACTCAGTAGGCGAGTGCGGGCAAAGTGGCAATCGTCTGGCTTGATGGCGGCTTTCAGTTTTGCAATGTCGATGGTGCCATCTGGGTTATTTTCCACCGGTTGGGGCTGGATCGAGCCCAATACTGCGGCGCCACCGGCTTCGTACTTGTAGTTGTGGGCTTGCTGGCCACATAGATATTCGTCACCACGTTCGCAATGCGCCATCAATCCGAGCAGGTTCGCTTGTGTACCGGATGTTGTGAACAGCGCGGCTTCAAATCCATGGCGATGGGCTGCCCATTGCTCAAGCTCGTTGACGTTTGGGTCATCACCATAAACGTCATCGCCAACCACAGCATGGGCCATGGCTTCACGCATTGCCGGGGTCGGTTGAGTGACCGTATCTGATCTAAAGTCCATATTCTTCTCCTAAATGTAGCCACCCAGACGCGCTTTGTAGAGGCTGGCGATGGTTTTGGCATCGGTAATTGTACCGTCAACAATATAGTGCTCCAGTGTGCTGAGTGGAAGCGCTTCTACTTCAATTTCTTCATCTTCATCACATTGATAACGCTGCGTTTTCTTAAGCGTACGCGCAATAAAAAGATGTTGGATTTCGTCACAGAAACCAGCCATAGGCGTGAGTTGTCCGAGCGATTGATACTCAGCGGCGCTAAAGCCAGTCTCTTCTTCCAGTTCACGTTGCGCGCAGGTCAGTGCGTTTTCACCCGTTTCCACAGTACCGGCGGGCAGTTCTATCAACCATTTGTTGAGTGAAGGACGAAACTGGCGGATCACGATGATATCGCCGTTGTCGTCGACAGGCAGAATCACTGCTGCACCGGGATGGTGAATGGTGGTGTGGGTGACGGTCGTACCAGAAGGCAGTTCAATATCTTGTTCAATCAGCGAGATACGCTTCCATGTGTGAATGATCTTGCTCATGTAACCTTTTCAGCCAGTGATAAAAGTGTAGGTTTCACTACCTTAACGATTAAGATCACATAAAGAAAGATTAAGCTGGTACACTGACGTATGACTTTCTAGGGTTATCCGACGCGAGTGATTGATTTATAGACGAAATCCACTGGCCGTTGGTAAAGATAGGCGGCAGGCAGGATTGCCAAATATGAAATCAAAGTTTGCACATGAAATGCAAAGTGACGGTTCTGATATAAGAGCCTGTTCAACGGAAAATGCACTTGTAACAAAGTGATAACAAATGTATAAAAGTAGACGAATTGACCTGCAGAAATATTCCGGGGGAACCCTGCAATGATTAGCCCTTCACATGCATCCCACGCGCAGAAAGCACTGCTCTCGGAACGAATTAACAAACTGGCTCAGGCCCTCTCCGATGGGGTGTATGAGCGAGAAGACACCATCAAATTATGTTTGCTTGCTGCCTTGGCAGGCGAAAGTGTTTTCCTTCTTGGCCCTCCGGGCATTGCCAAAAGTTTGATTGCCAAACGTTTGATTCAGGCGTTTGATCATTCGTCTTACTTTGAATACCTGATGACTCGTTTCTCGACTCCTGAGGAAGTGTTTGGCCCGTTGAGCATACAAGAGTTAAAAGACAATGGCCGTTATTTGAGATTGACGGACGGTTATCTGCCGACTGCGCAGGTGGTGTTTTTGGATGAAATCTGGAAAGCCGGTCCGGCAATTCTTAACACTTTGCTCACTGTCGTGAATGAGAAAACCTTTAAAAACGGCAGTGATATTGAACGGGTACCGATGCGCCTGTTGGTGTCAGCCTCGAATGAACTGCCGGATGAAGATAGCGGACTCGAAGCTCTGTACGACCGTATGCTGGTACGAATTTTTGTTAACCGTATTCAGAACAAGCAAAACTTCAAGTCGATGTTGACGGTAGGCACCCCACAGGAAGCGAAAATCCCGGATGGTCTGGCGATCACTGATCAGGAGTATCACGAGTGGCAGACCCAACTGGACAAACTGCTCCTGACCGACAATGTGTTTGAAAAGCTGTTCCAGCTCAAAACGTTACTGGAGCAGACCGTAGAGAGCCAGGGTGTGAATGCAGCAGACACTGATATGTACGTGTCTGACCGCCGCTGGAAGAAATCCGTGCGGCTGCTCAAAGCCAGTGCGTTCTTTAACGGCCGCGATGCGATCAATCCACTTGATCTATTGTTATTACAGGACTGTTTATGGAATAGCCCGGAGTCTCGGGAAGTGGTGCGAGGTGTGGTTCGCGAGTTTGCGCTTAAGCATGCCTTTGATCAACAGGACGTAGAGCATCAGATCACGCTCTGCCGTGAAGAGTTACAAGAGATTCAGGATGCGCTTGAGTCTGAGTTTGCGATTACGTTATCTACCGAATCGACGACCGGGATTCTGAAAAAGCAAATTAACCACTACGACATTTCGGGTGCGAAATCATACAAAGTCGGCAGTGCGTTTGATTTGGTGAAACTGGTGCTTTTGCAGAGCAATATGTCGGTCTCTGAGTCTGAGAAAGGCGACAGTCGCTGGGTATATGTGCCGAAGAACGAACTGGAGCGGGTGATTAAAGAAGGACACGGAGATGTGTACGGGTACGTCAACCAGAACACCAATTTATGTCGACTGCGTTTTGACGTCGATGCATCCAACAACTTGGTGATCAAAGATATCGCTAATCGTGCTGTACTGGTCGCTGTCGTGACTCAAAAGGGATTGGACGAGAGCGTGTATCAGGAGTGGTTGACTAAAGCGGAACAATCGGTGGCTCAACTGACGCAGGCGGAGCACCATTTGCGCAAAGTCCGATCCGATTTTCATGGTGCTTTGCCACACAACTTTGTTGATCCTGAGCTGCCAAGAATTATGGAAAGCAGTCTGCAGAGCTTACAGCAACAATTGGAGAGCACGCAGACAGAATGCGAGCGTACAGTTTTCCGTTTCAAAAACCTCAATCAGTTCTTCTCATAGGAGTGAATGATGCTGGGTGCTGATGGCCTTAACTTAGCGTTGATGATTGCGGATTCCGGTATTATCGATACCGCCGTGAACGATCTGATGGGGCGCTCTCAGGTGATTATGATGACAGAAAACCGCGGTGTGCGTGCCTCGGTGAAAAATCATTTGCTTAAATGGCGCGGCAGTGTAAAGAAACGCATCACAAAGGTGTGTGAGACCGAACGCTTTCAACAAGAGCTGGGGCTGTACCAGGAAGTCATTCACTGGGACGAAGAGGAATTTTTCGACAAGATCAACGATGTGGTCAAGCAGCTTGAATGGCATTCGGCATTCTACTTACCGGCTCGTCGTTTACTGGAAAAAAACAAAGGGGTGCACAACCCCATGTTTCCGCATTACTTCTGTGATCAATGGTATAAAACCTTGTCAGAAGCCATTCAGCAGGCTCAGCTTTCAGAATTAGAGGCGAACAAAGAAAAGCTGCTTAAAGATCTCTATCAACGCATGGAAACCATGAAGAACATGGATAAAGTGGCGGAAGTGGGGGATGAGGGCAGCGTTGGCCGGCTTTGGGATATGGCCGCTGCGAAACTGAGCAAAACGGACCTTGGTGTCATGAAACGTTATGCCGAGTTTCTCAAAAAGAATAAAGGGTTGCAGGAGATTGCGGAACAACTGGGCCGGATGGCGGGTCAGGTCGACGATCCGGATCTCAACCGGGCGCCAGCCGAAGAGTTGCAAATGGTCGAAGAAAAATCCGATGAAGCTACCGATGACATCGTTGGTGTTCATGAAAGCGACGATCTGAACAAACTGCTGCCAAACGAAACCATGTTTCTCGCATACCCTGAACTGGAAGTGGTGTTTTATAAACACTTGGTGGATAAACGCCTGATGAATTACCGTATGCAGGGGAAAAGCCGCACACTACGTAAAGTCAGAGCGCATCGTCCGGACAACAAGCAAGTGGATGTTGAAAAGGGGCCATTCATCTTGTGTGTTGATGCTTCCGGTTCAATGAGTGGTTTTCCGGAGCAGTGCGCTAAAGCGATGGCGTATGCCTTGATGCAAATTGCGTTGGCCGAAGATCGTGATTGCTTTGTGATTTTATTTTCTACCGAGCAGATCACCTATGAATTGACACGTCCGGATGGATTGCGTGAAGCCGCTGACTTTCTCAGTTACAGCTTTCATGGCGGAACGGACTTTGAGCCCGTAATCGTTAAGTGCATACAACTCATGCAAAGCGAAAAGTACAGAAACGCCGATTTGGTGGTGTTGTCCGACTTTATTGCACCGAAACAGACGGACGAAGTGCTTGATACCGTGACGCAATTGAAGGCGAAGAAAAACCGTTTTCATGCGGTCAGTTTGTCCAGATATGGCAACCCTGAATTAATGTCGATGTTTGATCACTGCTGGGCATACCATCCGAGTCTCGTTGGGCGACTGATGAAAAAATGGTAGAAAACCGTAAGTTGGAACGATAGTTGTGCAAAATGAGTTAAAAACCGGCAAACAGAATGAAATTACAGATTTTTGTTTGACTCTCTCGCCTCAATCCGTAAAGTATGCAGCGAACGCAGCGGTGGGTAACTAAAGCGTTGATAAAAAAGGCGCGTTGGCAGAGTGGCTATGCAGCGGATTGCAAATCCGTGGACCTCGGTTCGACTCCGGGACGCGCCTCCATTTTACAAATGACCAGCTTAAAGCTGGTTTTTTTGTGTCTGGAATTCGGGCACAAAAAAGGCCAGCGAGTGCTGACCTTTCTATTCTTTGCGCTAAGCATTATGAATACAGGGCTTGCTCTGTTTTCAATCCCTTAATCAGGCTTACACACATCAACAGCAATACAAAGCTGAATGGTAGGGCGGTTGCCACCACACCAGACTGCAGTGCCTGTAGGGCTTCTTTACCACCAATCCAGAGCATGACGGCTGCGATGGCGCCTTCGACACTTGCCCAGAAGATACGTTGAGGGATAGGTGCGTCAACTTTGCCGCCAGCCGTGATACTGTCGATCACCAGCGATCCTGAATCCGACGACGTAATAAAGAAGATGAGGATCAGGACAATCGAGATGATGGAGATTGCGCTACCAAACGGCAGCTGCTCATACACGTGAAACAACGTTAGCGAAATATCTGTCAAACCATTCGTTCCCAGTTCACCCACTTTGTTGGCTACCTGATCCAGAGCTATACCACCAAACACAGCCATCCAGATCAGCGTCAGCAGAGTCGGGATAAAGACAACAGCAAACAAAAACTCACGTACGGTACGGCCGCGGGAAACACGCGCGATAAACATACCGACGAATGGCGACCATGAAATCCACCAGGCCCAGTAAAACACCGTCCAGCCGTGCATCCATACTTCATCTTCACGGCCATGAGGGTTACTCAAACCAATGATGTTTTCTGCGTATGCCATAAAGGTCGCAGGAATGGACTCCAATGCGATGTCATAACTCACACAGACAATAAAAATCAGCAGCGCAAACGCGAATGCCATATTGATGTTACTCAGCACCTTTACACCACCGTCGATACCGCGGATCACCGAGATAATCGCAATGAAAGTGACAAAGACGATCACGCCAAGCTGCATACCAATGCCGCCATCCGTACCAAAAATATAATTGATGCCGCTGGTGGCTTGTTGAGCACCGAGACCAAGCGATGTCGCTAAACCAAACAAGGTAGCCAGTACCGCCATAATATCGATTACGTGGCCCAACCAGCCCCAGGCGCGGTCACCGAATACCGGGTAAAAGACACTACGGATGGACAAAGGCAACCCTTTATTGAAAGCAAAGAAAGCCAATGCCAGAGCTACGATGGCGTAAATCGCCCAGCCGTGAATACCCCAGTGAAACATGGTGGCGCCCATTGCCAGCGATTTGGCTTCTGGTGTATTAGCAGCAACATTCATTGGCGTACCCCCCCAATCGGTGTAATACGCTGTAGGTTCCGCAACACTCCAAAAGAGCAAGCCGATACCCATACCTGCGGCAAACAGCATTGCCAGCCAAGAAACGCGTGAATGATCCGGTGTCGCGTCTTTACCACCAATACGAATCTTGCCGAATGGTGAACACATTAATGCCAATGTGAAGAACAAAAAGAAGTTGGTGGTCCACATAAAGAACGCATCAAAGTCTTCAATGATTCCGTTTTTCAATGTGTTCAGTGCGTCGCGTGCGGTGATCGGATCAACCAGCAGCAGAGAAGCGAGAAATAAAATAATAAGTCCTGCGCTGATCCCGAAGACGGGGTTATGAACATCGAATCCCCACTTCTGAATGTTATCCTGACCTACCTGATAGTCAGTTGTATCAATACTGTATTTTTTTAAAGCGTCTTCCATAAAAAAGTCTCAAAAATGTTTTGTCGTCGATGCATTTTTTCATCCTAATGCACCGGAACACATCGAATAGTTGTTCATTATTTAGAGTTCGAAGTGTTTGTGAGGGGCGTATATTAGCAGAAATATTAAGATAAAATCAAATGTGGCCAAGTTTTTGCCCGGTTTGGACGTGCTTGTCAGGCAGTTGGTATTCGATTGAGATGGTCTAATGATATGTGCACTAAACATTTATTTGGTTTTGAGTTGTGTTGAATAACTGGCAGGCCCAAAAGCCAGAAGTCAGGTAGTTTGTGCGAGCGGCGGAATTTTGTTCATTCAGACAAGCTGAATACATTCTTTGGTTGACTGGCTCAGGATATCCGGTAGAGTACGCTTCGTTCTGAAGTTGATGGTCGGTACGTTTCGCTCGTAATCCACATCGACTCAAACAAAAAGGCGCGTTGGCAGAGTGGCTATGCAGCGGATTGCAAATCCGTGGACCTCGGTTCGACTCCGGGACGCGCCTCCATTTCACACAATACTGTTTCTCGCTGCTTCTCCCCCTCGAGTAATTGCTCCTGTCTCGTTTACCAAAGCCATATGCTCACTATCATCCATGTTATTTCAATATCTTAGCTTTCAGTTACGATGTCACGTTTTAGTTGTATGCCAGAAAGAAGTGAATGTTTTGGTAAGCTGTGTTGGAGGCATTTGGGGCGAGAAAAGCGAGTGAAGAGATGTGCGAAGCCCGATGGCTCCGCACTCCGTTTGACCACTGATTAGAAACGGTACTCAACACCCAGACTCGCTTGTTTTAAGTCGGTTTCCGTGTCTGCGCCATTGGCGACATCTTTTGCGTTGAGCTCAACGTCATACCAGGTGTATTCGACGTTGACCAGAAGGTTATTAGTCACTTTGAATCCGACACCAGCCCCCGCGAATACGCCCTGATCATCTTCGCTACCAGACAATCCGGCGACGTCATAATCGGTGGTGTACCACAACTGGCCCCCTTTAGCGTAAACATCAACTCGATCCATCACTGGAGCGGTGACTTTCAAACCGGCGGTGTAACCATCGGTTTTAGCATTGGCCACGCTGCTTCCGTACTTACCAAAGTTGATATAACCCCCTTCGACCGCCAGATACTGGTTAAATCGATAACCAACCAGCCCTTGCATTACGTCGTTTTCATCGTCGAAATCGTCTTGACCATCAACTTTTAAATAGCCGTAGTTGGCACCCACGTATACTCCATTGTCATTTGAATCGGCCGCATAAGACAGCGTGCTGAAAGTGGCTAAAGAAAGCAGGCCGGTCAGAGTGAGAATAGTACTTTTCATTGTGTTCTCCTGAGTTACTTGGTTGTTGAAATTCACTATGTATAAGTCAAAAACAATGCCAACTTTTTTACTTGAAGCTCAGGTTAACTAATTGAAAATATTCTGATAATTGTCAGGTTTATTTTAGCGGGTCAGGTACGTTGTCAGCAGTGCGACATGCTTGGGTAAATCTTAAGTTTAAGGGGAAGGCGTGGTATTTTGGGCGTGTGTGTAAATTCTTCTGGGCGGGTGCAAATCTTTCATAGTGAAGACAAAGGAAGCAAAGCCGATGAAAGCTCTGCTTCCTGATAGTTATATAGCGCGAGTAAGGGCTGCCGCAAGAATACCGGCCGCAATGGCAGGCAGCGGCTTTTTGAACAGCAGCATCACGACAGCCGTCGACAGCAGCGCTAATCTGGCGCCAGCGTCGCCTTCCACTGCTAACGGGGCGAGTAGGGCCACCAGAACAGAGCCGGACATTGCGGTGATAAATTGTTGTACGCGGTAACCGATAGGAATAAATGACATCACGAACACGCCACCCCAACGGGTGATCAACGTGACTACCGCCATCGCGAGGATGATCAATAAAGTACCGTGAAAACTGGTTTCAATATTCATACTTTCTTTTTCTCCGTCCAGAAGGCGCCTAATGTGCCTCCGGCTATTGCTCCCACGACGACGTGTGTGTTTTCTGGCAGATACCAGTAGGCAAACAGGGAAGAGCCAGCCGCCACTGCCCAGATAACAAAAATGCGCAGGTTCTTAGGCCCGATAGCCACCATAGACAGCAGGAAGCACCCCATAACCATATCCAGTCCCAGACTGACGGGATCTTGAATGGCGTTACCGAAATAAAACCCCAGCCAGGTTCCAACGATCCAAAAAGACCACAGGGCGATGCCGCCCCCGAGTAGAAGGCCCAATCCGGGTTCTTTGCGGCCAAATGCATTCATTGAGAGCGCCCAGTTTGCGTCAGACGCGAACAACATAACGCCGTAGCGCTTCATCGGGGAGAGCTGACGAAGCCAGGGGTAAAGTGTCGCGCCCATGAGCAGGTGCCGGGCATTGATGGCAAAAACCGTAATCAATACCGGAATCAGTGGTACCTGTGCGCCCCACATATCGAGCGTGGCGAATTGGGAGGCCCCCGCAAATACCAGCGTACTCATTAAAACAATGGAAAAAGGATCCAATCCGGTTTGGACGGCCGCCACACCAAAAGCAATACCGAAAATGACGACAAAAAAGGATAAAGGCACTAAATGAGTAAAGCCGTTCCAGACATCTTTGCGCGTAAATTCGTGCAATCTGTCGTCTGGCAACGCAGCGTTTTGAGCATGACTGTGCATAATTTTTTTCCTAGCCAGTAACCCCGATGAAGAAACATTTAGGGTCAGAATATGAATGTTATCATTATGTAAAGGCTATCATTATCACGAAATGGGTGTCTTTTCAAAACGTGCAATAACGAATTCAATAAATAAGCGAACACGAAGTGGCAGGTTATCCCTGTCCCGGTAGAGGAGGAACAGCGTCCTTGCTTTGCTGTGCCAGTCTGGCAATACGCGTTTTAGCTCACCACTGTCTATCATGGGTTTGGCAAAGTAATCCGGAATGTAGCCGATTCCCAGACCCGTTTTTACGCCGTGCGTAAGCATCTTAATTTCATCCACTTCCAGGCGAATATCTTTTTTCGGCTGGTAATCAAACTCTTGTCCTGTTTGTTGGTTCACCAGTTGCCAGACCGACATCGGATGACAAACGATAACCGGATGTCCACATAAGTCAGTGGGTTGCAAAATGGTGTCCGTGCAGCTGTCTGGCCGGGTACACAAAATAAAGTGGATGTCTTTCAACGGGCGTGCGATCCAGTAATCCACGACTGGGTTACCGACACGAAACACCACATCCATTCCCTCAGCTTCAATGTCAATCAGCGTATTTGAAAAGCGTAGATCCAACTGTATATCCGGGTACGTAAGCAGAAAATCATAGAACACAGCGCGAAGAAACTGGGAACCGGCGTTAATCGGCGCGCTGATCCGGATTTTACCTTTGGGCTGGTGCTTCTCTTTGTGCAGATCTTCGCTGATATCCCCCAGTTCATCGAACAGCGCATTGGAGCGCTGGAAGTACTGTTCACCAGTATGTGTCAGCGAAACTCGGTGCGCGTCGCGGTTCAGCAACCTGAGTTGTAAATCTTCTTCTAATTGACGGATGCGCCGGCTCAACGTGGACAATGGCATGTCCAGCTCCTGTGCGGCTTCTTTGAAACTGCCCAAACGCGCTACCGTGCAGAAAAAGCGCAAATCGTCGAAAGAGTAGCTAGGTTTCATTTTTGGTATTTACCGTCTTAATAATGCTTGTTTATCCATATTTTGAAATCAATACACTATGAAACATTCTTTTACAAGTCATCTGGAGTGACTATGAATTCTTCTTCTTCCATTAAAGCGGTCATCTTGCTGATCATCTGCACCTTCTTTTGGGGCAGCTGCTTTCCCATTGGCAAACATGCTCTGAATGAGGTGCATGCGCTGACGCTGGTTTTCTGGCGATTTGTGATCGCGGCAGCCTGTTTGGCGGTGTATCTGAAAGCCTCTCGCAGTCGGTTACCAGACTTGAGTATCGGCCAGTGGTCATGGGTGATTGCGGTCAGTGCTGTCGGCGTCGGCGGGCTGAATCTGGGGCTTTTCACTGGTCTGCAATATACCGAGGCGACGAACGGTTCGTTGATCATGGCGTTGAGCCCGCTGATGACATCGTTGATCGCCTGCCTGATGCTCAGAAAACTCCCGACGGCGGCACAATGTTTCAGTCTGATCGTCAGCCTTACCGGCGTACTTCTTGTGATCACGAATGGTCATTTGGAAGCGTTAGTGAACATGAAGTTTAACCACGGTGACAAACTGGTGTTCTCCGGTATGCTGGCCTGGAGCTTCTATACCTATTGCAGCCAGGGGATCAGCCGCTGGTTGCCAGTGATTCCATACACTTTCTTAGGCATGCTGAGTGGCGCCGCCGTAATTGGCCTGATGTGTCTGGTTACGCCTGGAGTACATCCTTTTTCAGAGCTGTGGAACAGTTCTTGGTTAGAAACAACGGAGGTGGTCTATATTGGTGTGTTCGGCACTGTGGCGGGGTATCTATTGTGGCTCAATGGTGTGCGTCATTTAGGTTCGTCGAATGCGTCTCTGTTCTTTAACTTTGTCCCCGTGTTTGCTGTATTGACAGCATTTTTGATGGGGCAATCTGTTACAGAGCTTCAATTAGTCGGGATTGCGGTCGTAATTGCGGGATTATTACTGCCTCGTCTTGCGATGTTGCGCCGGACGCCACAGACCAATTGAACCAGCGCCGGATGGGGAAACTCATCCGGCGACGTTTTTTCAAACCCACTGAGCCATTTTGTTCTATTCGCTGAACAGTGGTATTTCTATACTGTTCTCAATAAATGAGCAACGCAGGTCGATGCCATGGAAGATAAATTCAACGACAGCCCCGGTCAGCACTTGGCAGGAATCAGTGTGTTTTCCGCACAGATGAAAGAGTTCAGCTATGCAAAGCATGCGCATGAAGAATACAGCATCGGAGTGACACTCAGGATGTTGATTGGCACTGGATGACTGTACTTGGGTACGAAGAAATACGAAGAAAAAAGGTGAGCCTAGTGGCTCACCTTTCGTTTTAATTGGCTTTTACAGCCGGCTTTGGCGCCGCTCTGCGACGTGACTGACCGGGTTTACCTGCTGGCTTACCAGAGTTGCCATTTGTTTTGGTCGCGTTGGCGTTGTTGCCGGACGCGTTGCTATTTGGCTTGCGACGACGACGCTTATTTGGTGTCGCTGATGGGTTACCTTTGTTGCCCTCGTTAGTCGACGGCTTATTTGCGTGTGCCGCTACCGGCTTTTTAGGTTTCTTCGGTTTCTTTGGCTTAATTGGTCGTGTATCCAGTTTGGATTCCGGAACCGTATTAGTTGGTTGGTAACCGTCAAGCTCAATTCGGGGCAGCACGGTTTGTATCAGACGCTCGATACCAAACAAATCATCCGCTTCTGCAGCACAGACCAGCGAAATGGCTTTGCCTGCTTCACCAGCACGGCCGGTCCGGCCGATACGGTGAACATAATCCTCCGCTACATTAGGGAGTTCAAAGTTCACCACTTGTGGCAGTTGCGGAATATCGATACCGCGCGCTGCGATATCGGTAGCGACCAGTACACGAATGTCGCCGGATTTAAATTCGGACAGCGCTTTAGTACGGGCGCCCTGGCTCTTGTTACCGTGAATCGGGGCTGAGGTAATACCTTGTTCGTTCAGATAATGCGACAGGCGGTTAGCGCCACGTTTGGTGCGGCTGAACACCAGCGTCTGGTGCCAATTTCCGTCCTTGATCAGCTTCACCAGCATCGGTGCTTTTTTCTTAGCGTCGGCCGGGTACACACACTGTTCTACTGTTTTTGCGGTGGAGTTTGCTGGCGTGACGGAAATTTCAATTGGGTTGTTGACCAGCCCTTTCGCCAACCCACGAATATCATCGGAGAAGGTAGCCGAAAACAGTAGGTTCTGACGTTGTTCAGGCAATAGCGCGAGAATTTTGCGGATATCGCGGATAAAGCCCATGTCTAGCATACGGTCTGCTTCGTCGAGAACCAGTACATCCAGTTGGTCGAACTTGACGGCATTCTGATTGTACAGATCCATCAGTCGACCTGGTGTCGCCACCAGAATATCTGCACCTTTACGCAGACGTAGCATCTGAGGGTTAATTTTCACACCGCCGAATACGACGGTGGAGTTTAAAGATAGATGACGACTGTATGTCTCGATGTTGTCCTGAATCTGTGCTGCCAGTTCACGCGTTGGCGTGAGAATCAAAGCACGAACGTGATTCCCTTTGACACGCTGACCGTTATCCAGACGCTGAAGAATTGGTAGTGTAAATGCTGCGGTTTTACCGGTGCCGGTTTGAGCCGCTGCCATGACGTCTTTCCCTTCGATCACTGCCGGAATGGCTTGAGCTTGTATCGGGGAAGGAGTGTCGTAACCTTTTTCCTGAATGGCTTTAAGGATTGGAGCGGAGAGGCCTAAAGAGGTAAAACCCATAAATTTGATTCTCAGTTGAAGATATAACGCAGCGATCGAGTTGCTTGAGCGCGATAAGCGATCACTGACAAAGTGCGACATTCTGATGGGTTTATGAGTCTGCGGCAACCAATAATTGAGTTTTATTGACAATATAAAGGGCTTTTTGACTAAAAAATTGCGCTCGTTATGCGTCACACTCACAAGGTTAACACACGTTTTACACACACCTTCGTTACACATCAGCTAGGGCTGGTAACAATTTATGATCATGTGGCAGTGAGCGTTGTTTGTCGGTGTCCAGCGGAAGTGGGGGAAGACAAAGGATTCGATAGTAACAAAATGAATCGATGGTTTCTGTTAGATCAACGTCAGGTTGTTATCAGTAAAATGACAAGTAAATGATTACACATAGTAAAAGAAGGATTTAGTGCGCCTGATTTTTCTCATATTGTGTTGATTTCATACTTTTATAGAAATCAAAATTTAACAATGAATATCTTTATGATCTCATGATGGTTTTGCAGTTTCGATCTCTTTTCCTAATTAATTCGGTTGAATTTTGAACGTTTCGTTTGCTAGTATTTTGCCCACAATAATTCGGCACGCTCATATATTATGAAATTATTTTCAAATAAGAGGGTGTTATATCAATCTGCGCAGTACTTATGATTTTGGTTGAATTTGGTTATTATTCTGGTTGAATGGTAAACAAGTTGCCTAGAATAGAGTTACGTAGCAGTTTTTATTTTAAGTTAGGTAGAAATGGCTAAGAACACAGACTCTGTTTTAGTTGAAAATCATGGAACATGTCATATGAAATAATCCTTATTTACGTAAAAGTATATTTGTTATAAGTAAATTCTGCTGTTTAATTTAAACAAGGCTAGGTATGGGTATTCTTTCAATGCCCTGGCTTCATATATTTCAGTTGATGCTGGTATTAAATTATATGCATCATTAACTAGGTTTATATGAGTTGAATGTTTAAATTAGAATCAGGTTTCTTATGGGTTGAATCATCGTATCATTTATTGGCCGACAAGATTCAATTTTTCAAATACTAGAATAATTAACTCCTTAACAATCCTAATGCTCTAATTCATACCCGGTCAATGTATACGGTGGCCTTCTAGCGCCTGCCGTTTTGTTGCTGTGTCAAATTAGGGCTCATGAGTTAAAAGACCCTAAGAATTTAAGTATGTTTAATCTCTTTTTTCGATCCGACATTTTCACTTCTCGCTTTCGCAAGCGACATGTTCTGGCACTGGTAGGTGCAGTTACTCTGTTGACTACTGGTACAGCGTCCGCAGATCCGGTTGCGCAAGGTGGTTCAACGTTGAAACATAACCATGAGCATCATGCTGGTCAAAACGGCGCGGCCCATGAAGTAAATCAAAAACGTCAAATCGCGAAGCAGCAAACTCGGGCATTGGCTAAAGCTTTGGCTGATTATCGTGCGGCTGGCCAATCCGATAAAGCTCAGTCTCTGAACCAATTACTGAGTTTGGCGGCGCAACGTCAGACCCTGATGGCCGAACTTGTAAAGTCGGATCCAAAAGGTGCTTTGAGTATGCTTCTGACTGCGAAAGAGCGAGAAGAGCTGCCAGATGAAGCGCAGGCTTTCTTAGAAGAGCAGCAGGAGCTAGATGGTGAACTGGAAGTCTTTTACGAAGACTACGCTGATCACAGCAAAAGTCGCATGCGCCAGATTCTGAAAACAGAACACGGCCGTATTGAAATCCACTCAGCGAACAACTCACAGTTGCATAAGATGCAATCTGGAATGAAAGTGCGCGCGAAAGGTTGGCGGTTCGCAGATAGTGGTAGCTCGTCAGACTCATTGGTATTGCAAGATGGTCAGGGCAGTCTGTCGGTGTTGTCTCAGGACAGCACGGCCACTTCAACGAATTCTGGTACCACAACCGCTGCGTTGACAAATACGCTCGGTGAGCAGCGTACTTTAGTGTTGTTGGTGAATTTTCAGGACAATGCACAACAGCCATGGAGCATTGATGAAGTCAAAAACATGGTCTTTGGAACCGTCAATGAATTCGTAAAAGAGAACTCGAGTGGTCAGACTTGGCTGAGCGGTGATGTACATGGTTACAACACGCTGCCAATGGATTCTACGACTTGTGACTCAAGCGGCATTGATCGATATGCCCGTCAGTATGCCGAAGAAGATGGTATTGACTTGAGCAACTACAACCGACTGATTTATGTGTTTCCAGAGGTCAGCAGCTGTGGATGGACAGGAAAGGGGACTCTGGGCGGCACTCAATCAAGAGCTTGGGTAAATGGGGCTCTGACCTTGAACACGATTGGTCACGAGCTGGGTCATAATTTTGGATTGCATCATGCTGAAAAACTGGATTGTGGTAATGATGTGATTGGTAACAATTGTGTGTCGGTCACTTACGGAGATACCCTGGACATCATGGGCGCGGCGGGCGTTGAAGGGCATTACGGTGCTTACAACAAAGAGTTGCTGGGATGGTTAAATATCAACAATAGCGAAATCGCTATTGCGGATAGTGACGGCAGTTATCAATTAGAGCCTTATGAATCCACCAAAGTTGGTGCAGTGAAAAGCTTGAAAGTTCGACGTGGTACCGATTCAGTTACGGGTGAACCTAGCTGGTACTATATTGAATATCGTCAACCAGTGGGGTTTGATGATTTTCTTGCAGGTAAAGATGGCATTACCAACGGCGTTGTGTTTCGCATTGCGACGGAGGCTAATGACCGAGGCTCTCAGTTGCTGGATATGACACCATCCAGTTCCTGGGTTGATATGGATGATGCTGCGCTTGCGGTTGGCAGTAGCTATACCGATTCTGAAGCGGGTGTCACGATTACGACTGAGTGGGCAAACAGTACTGGTGCCAGTGTACATGTCAGTTTTTCCGAACAGACTTGCACACAGAGCAATCCGACAGTGACCGTGTCTTCGAGCTCGGCCTCTGATGGTATTGCAGGAAGCACTGTCAGTTACAATCTGATGGTGAAAAACAATGATGGTAATGGCTGCCCAGCGTCTGATTTCAATGTGTCGGCAAATGTTCCTGCTGGTTGGGTTGCAAACGACGCGACGCTGAGTATTGCGCCGGGAAGCAGTGATACCGCAACGTTAAGTATCACGTCGAGTGACACCGCGGCGGCAGGTTCATATAGCCTCGCAATCGAGGCAATAAACAGTGCTGATAGCAACTATCGAGGTCAGGTGACCGCAAACTATACAGTCGAAGCACCGGTTGCGACGTGTGTATTGGCAAGTCCGACGTTGACGCTTACAGCAAGTCAAAGTGGTGACGTGGCGCCGGGAACTACAGTCAGTTATATCGCGACACTGACCAGCCAGGATAGTGAGTTGTGTGATGCGGCCGTTGTCGATGTGATCGCCAGCGTTCCTGACGGTTGGAGTGCAGATAGCAACACAGTGACACTGGCACCGGGTGGGACGGCGTCTGTGAAGCTGGATGTTACATCCGCTATTGATGCGTCAGCAGGGGTTTATCTCGTAGATGTGAACGCATTCAATACCGCAGACATCAGTTATCGTAGTAGTGCTGAAGAGCGTTATTCTGTGGCGGCTACCGCGCCGGTTTGTGAATCAGTGGCTCCTCGAATGAGTATCTCGTCGACCTCTGGCGAGGTCGAAGCGGGTACATCCGTGGCTTATAACGTGACGGTGACCAATCAGGATAACTCAGACTGCACCGCAACAACCTTTAATGTGTTCGCTGAGTTGCCTGCAGGCTGGAGTGCGACAAACAGCAACGTGACCCTGAATCCAGGTCAGAGTGCAACGGTAAGGCTTAACGTAACGTCGGCGGCGACAGCGTCAGAGGGGGCGTATAACGTTCTTATCAAAGCGCAAAATACCGAACAAACTAATTTAGTCAGTAGTGGATCGGCCAGTTATGTTATTGCCAACGCTGTTAATACATCGCCAGTCGCCGTGAACGATGCGATTACGCTTTCTTCTAAGAACGCGATGTTGATTAATGTCCTGGCCAACGACAGCGATCCTGAAGGGGACACCTTGACCATTGTCAGCGTGACTCAGGGAGCGAAAGGATCGGTTCAAATTACCGCGGATGGACAACTGCGTTACACGCCAGCTAAAAGCTTTAAGAGCAGTGATACGTTTACCTACACCATCAGTGATGGGGATAAAACCGCGACAGCGACCGTCTCGGTCAGTCTGAGTGGTTCTGAGAGCGGCGGCGGTAACAAGGGCAAAGGCAAAAGGTAGACGATGCCAGCAGGTGACAAATAGCACAACCTAAGAGGCAATGGTGTACGTCCATTGCCTCTTTTTTACATAGATTTTGTGAGATGAACTCTAGGGTTTGGCTTCTTCTGCTAACAGTTGCTCGAACAAAGCAGAGAAAACCCGGTAGTCTTGCGCGCCAACAACCAGTTTGGGCTCAACCATTTCGTTGTTTTCAATCCGGCCGATAAGAAAGCTCGGGGTGCCTCGAACACCTAAAGACGTCGCTAAAGTAATATCTTCATTGATCTTTTCTACCACTTTGGGATCGCTGAGGCACGCAGTGAACTTAGTCATGTCCAGAGACAGCTCACCAGCCGCTTTCTGATACAGCTCGTCACCCAACTGGCGGACGTTCGCAAACAATGAATCCCGCATCGGCCAGTACGCGTTTTGTTGAAAGCTACAGACTGCGGCCACGGCAGCGCTTTTCGCCTGAGGATGGAATTTCAAAGGGAAATCCCTGGCGAGGTAGCGTAATTTTCCCGAGTCAATGTAGTTGTCTTTAATTTTGGCGAACGTTTGGTCTACATAACGTTTACAATATGGACACTGGAAATCGGAGAACTCGATGATGGCAATTTTCGCACTAGTTTCTCCCATGGAAGGGATCTGACCGTTACCGTCAAAGTCTGGCTGGTTAGGCAGTATTCTCGACTTAGGTGTCTTCGCCTCCGCGGCCGCGGTTTTTATCTCGTCGACCTGAGTGTTGATATCGGCGACATCTTGTTGTAGCTGCTTGACTTCATCTCTGAGTGAGGCGATCTCGGACTCCAGTTTACTGTCATCCTTAGGTTGGCAGGCAACGATAAATGAAATGATGACCAGTGAAAAGCACAGTTGACTTACAGACCTAAACATTGTCTATCCCTCGCTGTAAAAATTGTCTTTAGGCCAATGAAGACGTTGTTTGTACTTAGTGATTGATGCTGCGCGAGACCAACCAATGCGTTGCGTTGACGCACAAATTTGTGAAAGCCAGCAATAGCACCAATGGATGTTTTTCTTAACGGACAATACACAAATTATAGATAATTCATTCTTGGCCGCCGTCTTATGTTTAAGATGGGATAATGAAAGGACGATGAGTTACCTCATCGTCCTTTAGTTTTATTTTGTATCAGAATGACTTATTGCACGATAAGCAATGCTTTAAGGCTCATTCGTAACAAAGATCATTTCAACCTGCGTATCGACTGGAGCGGAATCGCCATCGTCCAGCGAGAAGATTAAACCGTTCGGGCCGGTAAACAGCTGGTTGATGTCTGGATCCGCAATGCCGGTAGCAAATCCTGGGTACAGTTTGATGGTAAAGCCGCACTCAAGCGTCGCTCCTTGCGAGATAACCGCGCCTGCATGACAGAACGAGTATGGTCCGTCAGCGGCATCGTAAGGTCCGAAGCCAAGCGCAGTTTCGTTGAGAATATCAAACGATCCAGGAACACCACCGCCGTCTATCAGGTTAACACCACCAATTTTCAGTGCTGCGATGGTGACATCGTCGACACCGTTATTTGGCAAGCGTACAAATACTCTGGCTTTAAGAGCAATTTCAGGAGTGATCTGCAGTGGTACATCGAGGAACTCGACGTCGGCAGGGTCACTGGCATCTTTCATTGCGCCATCAGAGTCAATACCTCGGATAGTGGCCATGTTGGTGAGTGTTTCACCTGCATTACCCTGAACTTGTAAGGTAATTTCACAGCTTGCGTATTCTCCTGGCATCAGCTCTACTCCATCGCCAAGTGGAACGGCTGGGACTAGAGGAGCGCCATTTTTGGAGTCGACGTTACATTGTGAGGTCAGGTTTGTGAATGTCGCCAGGCCATCTGGGTCAACCACATCTTCTAACGTGTCGAAGATAACGTTATCCACACTGCTGGCATCCACACTGAACTCAAACTTGTAAAGTACATCTTCAAAGTTGCTGCTATCACCGGTTTCTGGCACTTGGTGGGTCACACCATCGGCCTCGCCGCCAGCAGTTTTGATCAGCGCAATCACGGACGGTACATCAGAGAAGCTGACAGTCGCACTGTTCATCGCTGTATCAGTATCATTCTCATCGTCTGTCGCTACCGCAGTGACGGTGTTGGAGTGGGCCATATCACCGAAGTCACCTTCAATCAGGGCTGTGAATGTACAGGTATAATCGCTACCTGCCGCAATCGTAACGCCGGTATTACAGCTCGTCGCTGTGACTGCTCCACCAACACTGAGTATGTTGAAGTCGGTATCCGTTAGGCTGGTTAATGTGAGTGGTGAATCCCATGTTTCACTGGCAGCCGCTTCATTGGTGACGGTCACCGTGAACTCAACAAGATCGCCCGGTTCCAGAACGGATGTAGGGTTAGCTGTTTTTGACACGCTGATATCGGGTGGCAAGTTAGTGATTTCAACTGACTGCTTGTTACTACAGAATCGGCCTGCGACACCACCAAGTCCCATAGGACACGTTTCACCGTTGGTTACATCGTCACCATTTTTATCCAGTAGGCTCAATGCCACAACGTCGTCTATCAGCAGTGGCGCTGCGATCATAGGATCGGTGATATTAGGTAAATCACGAGCAACGACGTGTATTGTAAATTCACAGCTGTAGGTACTAGATGGAGGGATTTCACCAGCGCCGTTACCTATGTCTGCGGGCTGTGTACACACGGTGTCTGTCAGGTATATTCCGTCAGGTGTAGTTGAAGTCACAGTTGTGGTAGAACCCCATAGGTCCAGAGATTCTTCACTGTAAAGACCGTCTGCGCCGACATCAAATTCATCAGTTAGCGATGTGATAAACAGCGAAGTAGAGTTGTCGTTAGTGAAGCTCACTGAATAAGTAAATTCACCTCCTGGCTCTGGTAATGTGTTGGTAGTTTTAAGGGTTTTGGTAATTGCTGGAGGATCGGGTTTGATGAAAACATCAATATTAAAGGTGTCACAATTACATTTAGACTTGGTGTTTGGGATCTGGCCCGCATATGGGTCTTCTGCAATTGTACAGTTGTCACGCTCTATATTGTCCCATGCGGCACAATAAGTGAAATCCGCGCGATTGTCGTTGTCTTCATCGGTACACAGCATAGTGATGGTTTCGTTGGTCAGTGTGTACTCATCTGGTCCCAGCGCCTTGGTGATATCACCACAAGCATCGCCGTCAAGATCGACATCGGCTGTTTCTCCGCTGCCGCCGGGGACAGGTAGGATCATGCTACAGTTCCGGCCACCGTCTTGAACAATCTGAGGGCTATCTTCGGTTAAAGGAAGATAGAAAGTTGTATCGTAACGCTCATTAGCGTTAGTACGAATGGTCACATCCGCCTGAAATGAAAATACTTTACCTGGAGAACATTCCGCATTTGGGTCGAGTGGCGTTACTTTGGTAATTTCAACGTCATTAGCGGTACAGTTCAGTGCATCCTGAGGCAAAGAGTTCCCTGGCTTCAACAAATAAGCATCGGCCATACACACTTTTTCACTGGGTGAAAGCGAGTAGGCTTCCGCATGAGCAGGGGATTGACTCGTTATCCCGTACAGGGCAGCCGTACTAACCAGGATGACACTGAACACCCTGCAAAGCCGACTATGTATTAATCGTTCCATCGTTTACCTTCCTGTTTCATAAAAGAAGTAGATAAAAGGGCTCTGTAAATGCGGTCATACCGGATTTCCTTAAACCTCCCAGGAAAAACCGATAAGTTCAGTACCACGCCCTTGCGTCTAGACAGCACCTCCAATGCTTTGTGACATCAATGGTCAGTTCAGAGGCCTCTGCCTGGCTGACCACTTAATAGGCAAAAAGCGAACCAAAATGTATCGCATTGAATTTTATTAACTTTTTAAAATATGAAGTGCGTTTTGAGGCACGAGATTGAACAAAGTGTTCACTGTTAACACACAGCGTCAGAAGGAACTGTCCAGAATCAGAAAGAGAATCAGTTAGTTGTGGGGAAATGATATAGTGGTCGAAAATTGAGGAGGTACGTTACAGGTGAACACTTGGTTTACAGTTTGCAGTGGAGTAGGAAAAAGAGGGTAATAAAAACGCAACATTTGTGGATGCGTGGAAGTGGGTTGTATAAAGTACGAAAAGTAACTCTAGCGATATCCCATGAGTTGTTAAGCAACTGGTTGATCTATTGTCATGGCTGGTGAAGCGTTTTTAGTGGAAGAAGATATCAAAAATTGTAAAGGGCTATTGTAAAGTTGTGGTCAAGTTTTGAACCGTTATATGACAAGTTCATGATTACTAATATTAAAAAGTAATGATTACCGGTCTATAAAATTATATCTCTATGATTTCATATCTTTATCGACTTCAAAAATTAATATTTTATATCTTTCTGATTTGAAAATTGTTTTAAAACCGAGTTCTCTTTTCCTATCTATAGCGGTTGAAAATTAACCTGTTCGTTTGTTAATATTCTTCCACAATAAATCAACACACCCAATGCTATGAAATTTATTTCAATGTGGGTGTGATAATAACCTGCGCAGTGATCATGATTTTTGCAGTTTTGTATATCATTCTGGTTGAATGGTAAACAAGTTGCGTAGAATGGAGTCATGTGCCAGTTTTTATTTAAAGTTGTTTAGATATGGCTAAAACTCAAGCTCTGTTGAATTGAAAATCATGGAAAATTTCATATGAACATATCTACTTAATTATAATAAATTTACTTTATTAGGCTTCTGATATTTAATTTAAGCAATGGTCATTGTTACCTTTGATATATTATCGAATGTCTGTATATCTTGGTTTACTATGTTCTTAATGTTTAAATTAAACTCATAGCCATCGCTATCTTAAATTTATCTTTAAGGTGCGCTCATCTCAAAGTAACTCAGTATGCTTTTTACTAAGCATGATGATTACTTGTTTTTTATTAAAATTTAAACCTATTTTTGCCATGTTTATGGTGAGAAGGGTTTTGCTTTTTAATGATATTCAAGTGACTTCGGGTTGAGCTGTTTTGTTCAGAATTTTTCCGAAACTATTTTATAGCTAATTAGCTTTTCAATGATCCGCTAATCCGAGGTATATACGTTGAATTTTATTAACTCTTTCAAAATATTAAGTTTCAACACTAACTTATCATTGCGAGGGAAGGGGGCTTTTGCATTATTGCTGGCGTTCCTGTTTTCATTGTCGTCTTTTTCTGCACTCGCAAGTGTGACGCTCTCCACCAAAGGTGAACAAAAAACGTTGGTTTTACTGGTGAATTTTCAGGAGAACCCGAATGAGAAGCCCCTGTCTTTGTCGGATGCCGACAGCTTGGTTTTTGGTGATGTAAACAATTTTTATCGAGAGAGTTCGTACGGTCAAACCTGGTTAACCGGTCAGGTTTCAGGTTGGTATACCTTACCAGTCTCAAATCAAACCTGCGATTTAAACGCGGTCCAAGAGGCGGCGGACAAAATGGCGGCGGCGGATGGTGTTCCGGTGGCTGATTATGAGCGTATCATCTATTTAATGACGGAAACCACGTGCGGCGTAGCGGGATCTGCCAGTATGCAAGGTGTTCCGTCAAGGGCTTATATTAACAATGTGTTCACCGCAACCAATATTGCGCATGAACTGGGGCACAACTTCGGGCTGCACCATTCACGAGCACTGGATTGTGGCGAACAAACGCTATCGGATCACTGTACTACCTATGAATACGGGGACACGTACGACGTTATGGGTAACCCGGATATTGGTTACTTCAATACGTTCCAAAAAGAACAACTCGGTTGGTTGGATGGTGAAAACGCCTCTAAAACCATCAATGTGACTCAAGATGGAACCTACACTATTACCAATTATGAAGACCAGAGCAATAAGCCGGTTACGATCAAAGTGCCTCGGGGTATCGACCCTGAGTCCGGCAATATGCGCTGGTTTTACATCGAATACCGTCAGTCAGTAGGCTTTGATAACTTTTTGGATGCACGATCTTATCGGTTGTATCGTGGTGACGTTACCGATGGCATCATTATCCGCACGGCGACGGATGGCGATGCGCGCAGCAGCAATTTGCTCCATTTTAAAACGAATTCGGAGTTCCGCAATGTTTTCGGTCGTAATGACTGGTTTGATCCGGCCATGGCGGTTGGTGACAGTTACGTCGATCCGGTTTCAGGTGTCACGCTTAGCTTGATCAGCGCGGCGAATGGCAGCGCAGAAGTGAGTGTTGTATTTGATGGCGCCAATGTGAGTGAGCCAGGCAATAAGGTGTGTACCAATAACTCGCCAGAACTGAGTGCTGTCGCGATGACCGACAATGCAGTATTGGCGGGAGAAGCGGTGTCTTACCTGGTGACCGTCACCAACCGTGATACCGTGGATTGCGTCACAAGCAGCTTTGATGTTCGTGCTTCGGTTCCGAGTGGCTGGCAGGCAAACAACGAAGCGTTGACACTGGCTCCGGGTGAGACTGGTCAGGTGATGATTTCCGTCGCTTCTTCAGCAGATGCTGTGGCAAATGACTATTCAATTGCAGTAAGCGCGACCAACAGTTCGGCGTCGGATTCCAGCACGATAGCCACTGTGCCATTCACCGTTGTTGCAGATGACAGCACCTCTTCAGCACCGATCGCGGTAAATGATAATGTTGTTATGTCTTCAAAGTCTGCAGTGACGGTCGATGTGTTAGCGAACGATATTGTTGAGGAAACCGCGTCAGTGTCTGTGATCTCGTTCACTCAGCCTAGCAAAGGCCGCTTGGAAATGTTGTCGGACGGCACACTGCGTTACACGCCTGAAAAGCGTTTCAAAGCCAGTGATAGTTTCAGCTACACCATCAGCGATGGCAAAAACAGTTCGACGGCACGCGTATCTGTGACGCTGGAGGCGTCATCAGGGGGAGACTCTTCGGTAGGCGGCCCGGGTAACGGCAAAGGCAATAAAAAGTAAGCCTAACAAAAAAGATGCCTGATGAATCAACATCAGGCATCGATCAGTTTATCTACGACAACTTGTTTACGTGTCTTTACTCAGGGCAGTTTTCAGGCTCTGGGCATTCAGGACACAAGTTACATGTTGCCTCTGCCGGCATCACATTGACGGTACCGCCAAACACAGTAATACCACTGGCATCAACCATGTCGGTGAATCCACGAACTTCTTCGCCAGGTAATGGTAATCCTTCACCCATTTGAGGAACAGGATCATAGTTACCTGCGAAATCAGCACATTCTCCAGGGCCGAGGGCGAATGGCGCACTTAAGCCCATGCCATCTTTCATGTACGTTGGTCCATCGCTGTCTTCACTATCAGTAACAACAATGCCTTCTACAGTCACAATTGAGTTGTTACAGACGCTACCGCTGTAGTTGACTTGTAGGCCGTATTCATTGAGACCAGTCTCATCAAAGCGGTTTTTCACAACTACGTCACAATCTTTTTGAAGATCGAGTTGGCCTGGAATGTTTTGAGACGGGCAGTCGAAGGTATCATCATCATTCACCGCGGTGACTCCACCCGATGCAACAGCTGCTTCTACGGTTGCTTTGTTCATGATACCGTTCTGAGCCACTCTTAACATACCGTTAAACTCTTCGGTGCCACCGACCGCAAGCATGGCCAGATCGTACTGGTGCATACCACCATCCAAGTCTTTCTCTTCGGCAGTAACATCGATTGCTTTGATGTCATACAAAGGGAGCTGACCTGTATTTTCCACGATCAGTGAGTAGTTGTATTTCAATGATTGACCATCGTCACCCACACCACCAAATGTACAAGTTTTAGTGATTTTGATCTCGGGTTTACCCGGGGTATAGCAGAATGAGATATGACTCAAACCCGCATACTTGCCGTTTTTACCGACAGGAGAGTGCAGACCGCCGTCAGAGTTCACCAATAGTCCATCAGAGTAGTATTCATATAGGTTACCGCCAGGGCCACCTTTGACAAATACACCTTGAATAATGACAGCGCTTGAGCCTTGATCCCATGAGAAAGTTTTAGATCCTTCTTGCACGGCAATCATCACTTCCAGTGTACCGTCACTGTATGTACCGTCCGCGACAGGTTCTACTTTAAGTTGTCTTAGGTCGGGAATATCCAGAAGCTCAGAACAAGTCGGGTTACCATCAAACTCCATAGGTTGTACACCTTGATCGGATGGGTCACCTGCGGCCGCTTGCACACTCTGAACGCCCAGGATGGCACTTAAGGCTAGCAGCCATCCAAGCTGTTTAAACAAGGTCCCTATGTTAGATAAGCTGGTACAACAGAGTTCTCTGCTGTGCCACCATGCTTTCGTTGTTGCTTTCATAAAACCTCCTGCGGGTATGGGGACTAGACTTGCTGTTCCATACAACCGCCATCGTTGTTCGTACTGAAATAAGTTTGGTACCGCGACTGACAGTAAGCATAGAGTGTTCCATTTTTAACCTTTTGTATTTAAAGGTAATTTGTTTTTATACATGTAACAGTGAACAGTTTGGCTGTGCAACCAGAGGCTAAGAGATCAAGAGACATCCGGTTAACTTGCTGAATGTGTTGAATTAGAGGGGGGGGACAATACGTTGTACACGATGCGAACAACGTGTAACACCGACGAACACAGTGTGACTATTTTATTAAGTTGCATATTCGCTCATAAGACCTGCGATAGGCTGTTGATTGGACATATTTAAACGTTTGACTATTTCTAGATTTATATTGGTGGTGAGAGAAGTGAACGTTTATGGTTGCCAAATTTATTGGTTAAATGCCAAGATTATTTGTGTTGTTTAATTATACCCTAATCCATAGAAAGCATTGATAATACTATTGTACAAATCAATTTGACCAGTCTATTTAAGATATTATGATAAATAATATTTTATACAGTCTTCTTATTTCTGAACGTTGTGATTTTTAATGAGTTAAAAAGCCAAGTGTAGAGAGTTATTTATGAGTGAAAAAACAACGGAAAAATCGCGAAGCCTATCCATAGACTTGCTGTGGATGGGGGCTATCTGGTTCGGGAGCGTGATGACGCTTGGTGTTGTCGCCACGGGCTTTCGAGCGTTGATGCAGGCTGCCGGAATGAGCAGTCACTGATCCACTTTTCTAATAAAAGTTATCTTGTATTTACGTTTGCCATCTGCCTTTTTAATGATCTCATCATTGGCCACCTAAAATATCCATTTATGTTTTGTGGTTATTTTGAGAGTTTGAGTAATTAGATGATAAATAAAATCTATTGAACGAGTTTATGTCTTTGAAGGTTAATGAGTAAATAACGCCTATATCGATGTGATAGATTTTTTGAATGAAGGGTTAAATATCATTGATTAGACGTAAGTTGAGCAATTAAATAAAATTATTAAAAACAAATTCCGCCAATGATTTCTCACCGACGGAAAACAATAACCAATCAATGAACCTTATTTATTTCGTGCATCTTTGTGCATAAATATAAGCACAAATGGTCGAAATCATATTTGCCATCGCTCATCGGTAAATAACGCATCGTTCATTGAAATTCCTAGAGAGGAGTGTCGTCATGAACCAAAAGGAACACATTAAAGCGTATCCCGGACCAGCAGCCGGCTGGGGCGCGCTCAAAGCGGTCACCAAAAGCTGGTTAGGCAGTGAGAATGCGTTTCGTAACCTGAGAGCGATGTTGAAAACCAACCAGAACGGCGGCTTCGACTGTCCGGGATGTGCGTGGGGTGAATCGCCGGAAAGCGGGATGGTGAATTTCTGCGAAAACGGCGCAAAAGCCGTCAACTGGGAATCCACCAGCCGTCTTGTGGATCCGGATTTCTTTGCCAAATACAGCGTTTCGGAACTGGCGAAACAAACCGATTACTGGCTGGAATATCAGGGCCGCCTGAGTCATCCGATGCGTTATGATTCTGAAACCGATCACTACGTCGAAATCTCCTGGGACGATGCGTTTGCGATGGTCGGACGCCACCTTAACGCGCTGGCGTCTCCGGACGAAGCGGAATTTTACACCTCTGGTCGTGCCAGCAATGAGGCGGCGTACATTTATCAACTGTTTGTGCGAGCGTTTGGCACCAATAATTTCCCTGACTGTTCAAACATGTGCCACGAAGCCAGTGGGATTGGCATGTCCGACACCATCGGGGTCGGCAAAGGGACGGTGGTATTTAAAGATTTGGAGCTGGCGGATGCGATTTTTGTCATCGGTCAGAACCCGGGGACCAATCACCCGCGTATGCTTGAACCTTTGCGTGAAGCGGTTAAACGCGGCGCACAGGTGATCTGTCTGAACCCGCTCAAAGAACGCGGTTTGGAACGTTTCCAACACCCACAACACCCGATTGAAATGCTGAGCAACGGCTCGGAGCCGACCAGCAGTGCTTATTTTCGCCCCGCTTTGGGCGGGGATATGGCCGTGTTCCGCGGTATGGCGAAGTTTCTGCTGCAATGGGAGCGCGAAGCGCAAGCATTGGGTGAAGCGCCGGTTTTCGACCACGACTTTATTCGCGAGCACACGACGGGCGTGGATGCTTACTTAAACGTTGTCGATCGTACCTCGTGGAAACACATCACTCAGCAATCGGGTTTGGGGCTCGATGAAATCGAAGTGCTGGCGCGCATGTATCGCCGTGCTGAACGTGTGGTGATGTGCTGGGCGATGGGGCTGACTCAGCACCGTCACTCTGTGCCGACCATTCAGGAAGTGGTGAATTTGCAACTGCTGCGCGGGAACGTTGGCAAACCGGGTGCCGGGTTATCACCGGTGCGTGGTCACAGTAACGTGCAGGGTGACCGCACCATGGGGATTGATGAACAGCCGCCGGAGTTTCTGTTGGATGCGCTGGAAAAACGCTTCCAATTCAAAGTGCCGCGCGAACATGGCCATAACGCCGTGCTTGCCATCAAGGCGATGGAAGAGAAGCGTGCCAAAGTGTTTATCGGCCTTGGCGGTAACTTTGCGCAGGCGACGCCGGATACACCACGTACTCATGATGCGCTGCGCAACTGCGAGCTGACCGTGCACATCGCCACCAAACTGAACCGTTCACATCTGGTGACTGGTCGCGATGCGTTGATCCTGCCATGCCTTGGCCGTACTGAAATCGATATTCAAGCCAACGGCCCGCAGGGCGTGACGGTTGAAGATACTTTCAGCATGGTGCACCTCTCCTATGGTCAGCTCAAAGCGCGTTCGCCATCTCTACGCTCTGAGCCTGCGATTCTGGCGGGAATTGCCAAAGCGACACTGGGTAATTTCCCAATCGACTGGGACTGGGCGATCGCGGATTACAGTCACATTCGTGATTTGATCGCTGACACCATTCCCGGGTTTGAAAACTTCAATCAGCGTTTGCAGCATCCGGGCGGTTTTTACCTGGGTAATACGGCGGCCCGTCGTGAATGGAATACAGCCAGCGGGAAAGCGCAGTTTGCTGCGCCAGCGCTGCCGGAGCAACTGGTGAACGAAAACGTGATTCAACGCGGCGATGCGCCGGATTTGATCCTGCAAACCCTGCGTTCTCACGATCAGTACAACACCACGTTGTATGGGCTGGATGACCGTTATCGCGGTGTGTTTGGTATGCGTGATGTGGTGTTCGTCAACGCAGAGGACATTCGTCGTCTGGGCTATGAACCGGGCGATAAAGTGGACTTGGTGACCTTGTGGGACGACGGGCTGGAGCGCCGTGTCAGCGGTTTTGAACTGGTGGCGTATGACATGCCAACCGGACAGGCCGCGGCGTATTACCCGGAAACCAATCCGCTGGTACCGCTCGATAGTTATGGCGATCGCACCTTTACGCCGACCTCCAAGTTTGTGGCCATCAAACTGGAAAAAGCCAAACCAAGCAGCGTGATTCCAACCACTGCACTGTAATTCGGTTTACTTCTGTTTATCTCATTGGCCCTGCTTTGTGTTGTGCGGCAGGGTCAGCGACCTCTGAAAGATTAAGGATTCTGGTATGTTTCATTTAGAGGCTCTCGACCTGGCGCGCATTCAGTTTGCGTTCACGGTGTCGTTTCACATTATTTTTCCGGCGATCACCATTGGGCTGGCCAGTTTTCTCGCGGTGCTGGAATGGCGCTGGATGAAAACCGGCAATCCGGTGTACAAAAACCTGTATCACTTCTGGTGCAAAATTTTTGCCGTTAACTTTGGCATGGGCGTGGTGTCCGGCTTGGTGATGTCGTACGAATTTGGCACCAACTGGGCGCGCTTTTCTGATTTTGCCGGCAGTGTCACCGGCCCACTTCTGACCTACGAAGTGCTGACGGCCTTTTTCCTCGAAGCCGGATTTTTGGGTGTCATGCTGTTTGGCTGGCACAAAGTCAGCCGCCGCATGCACTTCTTTGCCACGGTGATGGTGGCGATCGGGACGCTGATTTCAACGTTCTGGATCTTGTCATCCAACAGTTGGATGCAGACTCCGCAAGGCATTGAAATTGTGGATGGCCGCGTGGTGCCTGTCGACTGGTTTAAAATCGTATTCAACCCGTCATTCCCGTACCGACTGGCGCACATGGCATTGGCTGCCTTCCTGTCGACGGCATTCTTTGTTGCCGCTTCAGCGGCCTGGCATTTACTGCGCGGTCACAAGAGTGCTGAAGTGAAAAAAATGTTCTCAATGGCTATGTGGATGATTCTGCTGGTGGCACCACTGCAAGCGGTGGTGGGCGATGCACACGGTTTAAATACGCTTGAGCATCAACCCGCGAAAATTGCGGCGATTGAAGGGCACTGGGAAAACAAACCGGGCGAAGCGACGCCGTTGATCCTGTTCGGGATTCCGGATATGGACGCGGAGAAAACCCGCTTTAGCCTTGAAGTGCCGTATCTGGGCAGCTTAATTTTGACCCACAGCCTGGATAAACAGATCCCGGCGCTGAAAAGCTTTGCGAAAGAAGACCGACCCAATTCAACCATCGTGTTCTGGAGTTTCCGCGTGATGGCTGGCCTTGGCATGTTGATGATTCTGTCTGCCCTGACTGCGTTGTGGCTGCGTCGCAAAGGCAAACTTTACGACACCAAACTGTTCCATCGCTTTGTCCTGCTGATGGGGCCATCGGGACTGATTGCGCTGCTGGCAGGCTGGTTCACGACTGAAATCGGCCGTCAGCCATGGGTGGTGTACGGCATGATGCGCACCCGCGATGCGGCGTCGAACCATGATGTATTGCAGATGAGTATCACGCTGGCGCTGTTTGTCATCATTTACTTCTCGGTGTTTACCGTCGGGATCACTTACATGATGCGTCTGGTGGGCAAAGGCCCGACAGCGGTTGAGCAAAAACGCGTGAGCGATGACCCGCTCAGTCTGGAGAAATAAAGGAGCACAACATGACCATTCAAGGTATCGATTTATCCGTGATTTGGGCCGTGATCATCGCGTTTGGCTTGCTGCTGTATGTGATTCTCGATGGCTTTGACTTAGGCTTAGGCATTCTTTTTCCGTTCATCTCCGACCCGAAAGAGCGCGATGTGATGATGAACACGGTCGCGCCGGTGTGGGATGGCAACGAAACCTGGCTGGTGTTTGGCGGTGCGACGTTGTACGCCGCATTCCCACTGGCGTATTCCGTCATTCTGGAAGCGCTGTATCTGCCGCTGGTGCTGGTATTAGCAGGGCTGATTTTCCGTGGCGTCGCGTTTGAGTTTCGCTTTAAAGCGTCAGCGAAATCGCGTCACTGGTGGGATAAAGCGTTCATTGGTGGCTCGATCATGGCGGCGTTTTTCCAAGGCGTCGCACTGGGCACTTACGTCGCGGGCATTCCCGTGGTGAACCGCCAGTTTGCCGGTGGTGATTTTGACTGGTTGGCGCCGTTTCCACTGCTGTGTGGGTTGGGTTTGACGCTGACCTACGCGCTGCTGGGCAGTACCTGGTTGCTGATGAAAACCGACGGCATGCTGGAGAGCAAAATGCGCCACTACAGCCGCCCGCTGACTTACGCGTTGATCGTGATGATTGCGATGGTGGCGGTGTGGACCGCGTGGTTAAACCCGCAAGTGGCTGACTTGTGGCTGAGCGGTCATCACTGGGTCTTTACGGCGTCAGTGGAAGTGTTGGCGGTGATTGCCGTGGCGCTGATTTTGCGTAATCTGCGCAAACGCCACTCTTACAAACCGTTTGTTGCCACGCTGTTTTTGATTGCACTCGGCTATGTGAGCCTGATGATCAGCATCTGGCCGACCATCATTCCGCCATCGGTTGACTTCTGGCAGGCGGCGTCACCGCTTTCCAGCCAACTGTTTGCGTTGATAGGCGTGCTGTTTATCCTGCCCGCGATTCTGGCGTACACCGCTTGGGGGTACTACGTCTTTCGCGGCAAGGTGCAGGTGGGCGAGGCGTATCACTAACACCAAACGTTGATGAGAGACTGTCATCGATGACGTCTCAACACAAAGCCTCGCACTTGCGAGGCTTTGTGTTCGCGCTGGGCGCTTCTTGTGCAGTTTGAGTGTTATCTATACCAGTTGGCAGTTTGTTGGGCATTCAGTTGATAAATATGAAATATTTTGTTGACCTGAAAATTCAATCCGTTAAAGTACGCCTCGTTCCAGCGGGTTAGCCCGGTAGGGAATGGTGTTACCATCGCATATCTGCGTTGCCCTGGTGGTGGAATTGGTAGACACAAGGGATTTAAAATCCCTCGGCGTTCGCGCTGTGCCGGTTCAAGTCCGGCCCGGGGCACCATATCTCTGATTAAGAACAATTTGAAAGGCGCGTTGGCAGAGTGGCTATGCAGCGGATTGCAAATCCGTGGACCTCGGTTCGACTCCGGGACGCGCCTCCATTATTTTTGAAAAAGCCTCGGTGTATACCGGGGCTTTTTCATTTTAGGCTTAAGCGGAACATGGGCTAGAGCGGGTTTTCATCTCACGCTTTCTCATCGGCATTGCGTCAATCGTTTGAGAGACTTCTTTCCAGTTGGTTTTTTTCCCCCATCTGAGCTTTTCGTTGCCGTCTTTGCCAATCAAAACAGCAGTGTGCTCTTTTTCGTTGGCGCCGTATGCGCGAAACAGGGCAGGGATATTAAATTCTTCTTTAACCCAGCCCGGGATCGTGAAGCCATCGGCCGTGACCACGATGGTGACAACATCACGATCTGAAAGTTGGCATTCATTTATCAGCGCTTCCATCAAAAATTGCTGAACGTGTTCATCGTTAGAAGGGGCAAAGTAGAGCACGCTACGGTGGCTCCAGTATTCCGCATTTGCCGGATATGCAGCGACCAGGCTGGTGTGCAAACACAGCAGAGTAGTAATGATTAATCGAAGCATATACGCCTCCCGGGTAAAGCTACATTCCTGTACTCATACGTTCAGTTTAGAAAACAGGAACACTTCATGCTGTAGTCCGGATGGACGATTTACGGTGTACAGAGACACAAAGGCCAGCATTTTGCTGGCCTGAGATTACTGTTTCTGCACGTCCTGAATATCAGGCTGCGTATCACTAGCGACTTGTTCTGCTTCCAGTTTTTCACGCTCAGCTTTCGATATATAGCGAGGTTTATTGCTTTTATGCAGCTTGGAGTTTTGCTTCTTTTGCTTAGCTTTGAGAATCTGGTTGATTTTCTTTTTGCGGTTCATTTGATCTAGGTATTAGGCATTTCGGACGCGTGAGGATATAGTTTTTTCTTTCTGGTTACAAACTCTGATTCTGTCTATGCAACCACTCGAAACCACACGCCTGCGTCTGCGCTTTATTACGTTTGACGATGCGCCGTTTATCCTGAAACTCTACAATACCAGTGGTTTTCTGCGTTTTGTCGGAAACAAGCGTCTCAGTACGGAATCTGACGCTGAACACTACATCGAGAACGCCTTTTTAACGATGGAGAGGGACAAGGGCGTCAGTCTGCTGGTGGTTGAAGAGAAACAGACATCAACCCCGATTGGCGTATGTGGCCTTATCAAGCGAGAGATACTCGATGCCTATGATGTTGGCTACGGGTTCTTACCGCAGGCGACTGGAAAGGGTTACGGAACGGAGTCTGTGCTTGCTGTGATTCGTTATGCGGAGCAACAGGAACATATTGACGAGTTGGTGGCAATCACGACGGCTGACAATGAAGCCAGTAAGGCGCTGCTGAATAAAGCCGGCTTTCAGTTTGCCAAAACGCAACAGGTTCTTGAGGACGGGAGGGCGTTGTTGCTGTATTCGTTGACGCTGAGGCAATATGACTGAGAATAATGAGATTTTTAACGGCGAGTTATTAAAAGAGTTCAACACCGTAAAAGCCATGATCTGGATTTATTGTCGCGACAAGCATGGTGCCCGTCAAATCTTGTGTGAAGAGTGTGACGCGCTATTGCGCTACGCGGTGCAGCGACTGGATCGCTGCCCTTATGGCGCAGCCAAACCGACCTGTAACCGTTGCCCGATCCACTGCTATAAACCGGAGCCAAAGCAACGAATGCTGGCCGTGATGCGGTATGCGGGTCCGAGAATGTTACTGCCTCACCCGATTCTGGCAATCCGCCACCTGATACACGAAAGGCGTGCAGTGCCGGATAAACCGGTACCACACGCCTCCAATCGTCATCGAAGGATGAAGCGTTAAGTTGATACTGTTAGTCGCCGGCAACCAAACGACGTTTGGTTTTGACACTGGCCAGCAACATATAGATGCAAGTCGCCAACAATGCCGCAAACAAGTAGCCCATCAAACCTTGTTGTGAACGCATGAAGCTGTCAGCCAGAATCGGACCCACAACAGACCCGATGCTGTAGCTAAATAGCATGACTTGAGTCACCGCGACTATTTTAGATGGCTCCATCTTGTCACAGCCTAAGTTGATCGCGATAGGATACAGAGCAAACGTCGCCATACCCAGCATAAAAATGCACACCGCCAACACAGACAGGCTGCCGTCCAACGTTGTAATCGCTATCGCGCCCACACCCAGAAGACAGAACATGGCCATCAACAGCGTGCGGCCGAGGAATTTGGATGCCCAAGGCACCATAGGTTGAACGGCCATACCACCCAGTATGATCAGAGCCATAAGCGTACCCAAGTCCTCATTGCTTATTCCACGATGCGCCAGTTCAAGGGGCATTAGGCCGTAGATTGCGCCAAGCGTTAAACCGGAAACCACGCAGCCGATGATCGCAGCATGATTCATTTTACTGATCTGCTTGAATGACAGACGGGATGGCTGTTCGCTTTCTGGCTGATCGGATTCACCAAAGACAAGCACAACCACCGCCAGCAACAGCAGTGTAAAGATCGCAATAAAAGGCACACCGCCTTCAATACCGAGATAACCGATGCCCAGTTGACCGATAGATGAACCGCCATAAAGTGACGCCATATAAATACCCAGACGGCGAGCGCGGCCTTTCTCATCCCCATGCAACAGCCAGGATTCTACAATCACAAACACGCCAGCTACAGCGATACCCGCGATAAAACGTGCAGCCAACCAAATGGTTGCTTGTGGCAATAAAGGAAGCACAAGAATGGTCGCGATAAATGCACTCAGGCACCAAACAAATGCTTTGCGGTGTCCGCATTGATGCACCAGAGGTTCGATAACAATCGCACCAACTAAGAGACCTGCGTAGAAAACACTCGCCAGCCAGCTGGCCAACTGACTATCAAGACCATAATGAGGCAAAACCAGAGGAATTAAGCTCATTAGGTAGCCAGAAGCTACAGCATATAGCGATAACGCAATAACAGGCACGGATATGCGTGCTTTTTGCGCAGTTTCAAAAGTGTTTTCCACCGCTGGATCCCCAAAAGAAAAGAGTCAAGAACATTATGATTTTCGGGGCGACTATGCAGATTTCACAGATAAGGGTAAAACGAAAAATATCGAACTTTACGATAAAAATTATTTATCGTAACTGAGTGTGGAGTAATCATAACAAAAGTCGGCATATTTAGTGAAAATATGCCGACTTTTTATGCATTTGTATGAGGTGGTGTTATTTAGAGGCTGCTGAGTTAAGCCATTGATCAAATTGTGACTTTGGTAGAGCGCCATTAACCATATCGACTCTCTGACCGTTCTTAAATACCATTACTGTAGGAATGCTGCGAATCTGATATCTTGCCGCAATGTTTTGCTGAGTCTCGGTATCGACTTTAATAAATCGCATCTGACCTTTTCGCTCTGCGGCAACATCAGCAAAAATAGGTGCAAATCCCACGCAAGGATTACACCAAGGCGCCCAAAAATCGATCACGACAGGTTGCTGGCTAGTAAGTAAAGCGTCCAGGTTGGCTTCAGTACCTTCAATAGGGGCGCCGTCAAACAGAGGTGACTGACACTTACCGCAGATTGGGTTTTCTGAAACACGTTCTACTGGCACTCGATTCAAACCATGGCAAGACGGACAACGGCTGTTAAATGTAGGCATAACTTTCTCTCGAAACTTTCATTTGTTATCGGTTGAATTATGACATGAATCTTAAATAGAGCGTATCGGTACGCCGCGATACTGAGTATACTTCGGTGAAAAAGATGTATAAAAAGGTTATTAATGACTCAATATTACGCAGAAATTACCGGTTGGGGTAAATGTCTCCCGCCGGCTACGCTCTCCAACGACGACCTCAGCACTTTTCTCGATACTTCGGATGAATGGATTCGCTCTCGTACCGGCATCGAAAACCGTCGCATCAGCCATGTAAACACTTCGGAACTGGCGACCGTTGCTGCAAAACACGCTTTAGCGTGTGCTGGAATCAGCGCGAATGAGATTGATGTGCTGATTGTTGCGACCTGTTCGCCGGATTCGCTCATTCCTAACATTGCATCTAAAGTTTCGCAAAATCTGGGCATGAAAGCGGCGGCTGCATTTGATCTCAATGCCGCTTGTACTGGATTTGTCTACGGGCTCGAAACGGCGACTCGCCTGATTCAGGCTGGCAACTATCGCAATGCACTGGTTATTGGTGCAGAAAGGCTGTCATTCTTTATTGACTGGACCATGCGTGATACTGCTGTCCTGTTTGGTGATGGGGCAGGCGCTGTAGTGCTGAGCCGCACAGAACAGAAAGCCGGGTTGCAAAGTGCACAATTAGGCTGTGATTCTGCAGGTCGTGACATCCTGGCGGTACCCAAGTTCGGTACATCGATGGATCGTTTTGCTGCGGACAACGGTTACTGGGAATTCGACTTTATCGGTAAAGAGATTTTCAAACGTGCGGTAAAAGGCATGGGAGCGGCAGCCCAGAGTGTATTGTCTCGTTCCGGTTTGTCTACTGAAGAGGTTGATGTCGTGATTCCTCACCAAGCTAATATCCGGATTATTCAGACGCTGTGCGATCTATCCGGTATCAGCCAGGAAAAGGCGTTTGTGAACATTCACAAATACGGTAATACTTCCGCGGCAACCGTGCCTATTGCCTTATGTGAAGCGCTTGAGCAGGGAAAAGTGAAACCAAATGACGATTTGCTTTTGGCCGCATTCGGTGCTGGATTGACCTGGGGGGCTGGGCACATAAAATGGGGTGAGCGTGTCACGCCGATAGGGCAAAGTGATGCAGCTCTTCCAGAGTGCCCACACAGTGCACTTGAGCTACTTGCCAATGCAATTGAGCATTGTAAAAGTAAGCCAGAGTAAAAACCCGACCGTCGCCGCCAATTTGTGCGGCGACTGTGTTTTTGCCTAGGGAAAGCAAACCTCTGCTGGTATTATCCACCTCTAAAGTAAAGTATAACGGCACGTCTTCAATGAAGTTTCTTCACACCTCCGACTGGCATCTTGGCCGCCAATTTCACAATGTCTCTCTTCTTGATGATCAACGCGCAGTGATAGAACAGATCATCGATTATATTGCCAATCATCCGGTTGATGCTCTAGTGATTGCTGGTGATATTTATGATCGTTCGGTTCCACCGACCAGCGCCATTGAGTTGCTGAATGAGACCGTCAACCGGATTTGTGGTGAACTCAATACGCCAGTCATTCTGATCTCTGGCAATCATGACGGCGCACAGCGGCTGGGTTTTGGTGCAGAGCAAATGCGCCATGCCGGTCTGCATATTTTAAGCAGTTTCGATGATCTGTTGAATCCGGTGGTTATTCACTCTGAGACGAGCGGAGACGTTGCATTTTACGGTATGCCTTATCACGATCCGGAACTGATCCGACATTTGTATCAAGAGAGCGTCTCCGATCATGATGAAGCTCATGCATTCCTTTCTAAACGAATTCAAGAGAGTTGGAACGTGGACCAGCGTCATGTGCTGATCAGCCACTGTTTTGTCGATGGCGCCATCGAGTCGGAATCCGAACGTCCGCTATCCATTGGTGGCTCTGATCGAGTCAGTCATGAACATTTTGTTGAATTTGATTACGTAGCGCTGGGCCATTTGCATCAACCACAACAGAAAGGTGAAGAGTACATTCGCTATTCAGGTTCATTGATGAAATACAGCTTTTCTGAACAGCATCAGAAGAAGGGGATGACATTGGTTGAGTTGGACGAGAAAGGCTTTAAGTCGGCAACTCACATTGATCTGAAAGCGCCTCATGAAATGCGAATTATTGAGGGTGAACTGAATGATATTATTGCTCAGGGAATGACCGACCCGAACAGTCACGATTATGTGTTGATTCGCCTGCTGGATAAGCATGCGATTCTCGACCCGATGGAAAAGCTGCGTAAAGCGTATCCGAATGTGCTTCATTTGGAAAAGCCCGGCATGTTGATTGGCGTGGATCAAGAAATGGGTAGAGCCAGGCTAACTAGAGGTGAAATTGATATGTTTCGGGATTTCTTTCTGGAGGCCAAACAGGAATCGTTGACACCTGCTCAGGAAGAAGCAATGGCCAGTATTATCAGCAAGCTAACTGGTGATAAGGAGGTCCGCTCATGAAACCGATAAAACTAATACTTCAGGCGTTTGGTCCGTTTTCGGGACAAGAGCAGGTCGATTTCACCAAATTGGGTGCCTCTCCACTGTTTTTGATCAATGGCCCGACCGGCTCTGGAAAAAGCTCTATTTTAGATGCTATCTGTTTTGCACTCTATGGCGAAACCACAGGCAGTGAGCGGACTGGTGATCAAATGCGTTGCGATCATGCTGAGCCTGACACACTGACCGAGGTCAGTTTTGAGTTTTCTCTTGGCAGTAAAGTCTACAAGGTTGTTCGGACGCCCGATCAGGAAGTGCCCAAAAAGCGAGGTGACGGTACCACGAAGAAAACGCACACAGCGTCACTGTATCTGGTTTCGAATGGAGAGGAGCAACTCATGGCTAGCCGCCCGACTGCGGTGTCTAAAGAGATGCTGTCTATCATTGGTCTGGATGTGAAACAGTTCCGCCAGGTCATGGTGCTACCTCAAGGAAAGTTTCGTGAGCTATTGACCGCGAACTCAAAGGAACGCGAACAGATTTTTGGACAGCTATTCCAAACACACATTTACACTCAGATCGAGAAAGCACTGTTTGATCGAGCTGCCGGTATACGAAAAGAAAAAGATGAGTTTGATAACCAGATTAAAGGGGCACTGGATGTCGTCTCGGTCAACAGCGAAGAAGAGCTTCAGGCAGAAAAAGCGCGTTTGGCTCCTATCTTGAGCGGAAGTGACCAGCAATATCAGAATGCCCAAAAACAGTTAGATCATACCAAGCAGCAACACTCGGCTGCCTTAGAGCTGAGTCACCAGTTTGCCCAGAAAGCGAAGTTGGATGCGGAATTGAAAGAGCATCTGGCTAAACGTGAGGGTATCGATAAGTTACGTCTGCAGAAACAACAGGCGCAAAAAGCCATGCAGCTTGATCGCCCATACGATCAGATGAAGAGTGCTGAGAAACAGTGCGAGACTGCCAGAAATAGTATAAAAGATAAATCTCTGCTTCTGGAACAGGCTCAGCAGCAGCTAAAAGACGCGGAGAGTGCGTATCAGGCAGCCGAGAAAAATAGCGAGCAGGTCAGTGAACTCAATCAGCAACTGTTCCAACTGGAGTCAGTAGGCAAGAAATTCGCCGCGTTGAATGAGCAACAAAAATTGCTTGAAAGTGCTAATCAAGCCTTTGTCGCAGCCACTTCGCATCATCAGAAATCTGAGCAGACATTTAAGCACCTGGATACTCAACTTCAGGCGAAACGAACTGAGCGTGAACAAGCACAGCAGCAAAGTGCGACGCTGGATGGTAAACGACTGTCCCTCACCAATACCATTGAGCTGATTGATCTTCGCCTGAAACATCAGCAACTCATCCAGCGCCAGAATGCTGAGTTACAGCGGTTCCAGCAAGTGGAAAAGCAGTATCAAGCCGCTCAAGAGCAAACCAACCTTGCGCGTCAAACTGCAGATAAACTCGAGTTTGTCTGGCACAGCAATCAGGCAGCAGAGCTGGCGGCAAGATTGACAGAAGGTGACTCCTGCCCTGTGTGTGGTAGTCACACGCACCCTCAGTTGGCGCAGTTTATGGGTGACGCTGTAACAAAAGATCAAGTCCAACAAGCGCGTGAATACCAGCAGCAGCAAACGAACCGCGAGCTTGAACAGGCAAGTTTACGGCAAAAGCTGGAAAGTGATTTACAGTACTTGCAGCAGGAAGCCGTTCAAGTCGAAGCCTCTTTGCAGCAGAAAGAAGCAACGGATTTGGAAACGTTACAACAACGGAAACTATCGCTGGAAAACGAAATTCAACGTTTGTCTGCTATTGACTTAGTTGCGCTAGAAGACCAGTTGCGCCAATTGGAAATCAAACTGGTTCAGGCTCAGCAAGAGCACGACGCTCAGGGACAAAACCTTGAAAAAGCGCGACGAGAGTTGACTGAAGCAGAAACCAAAGTCGCGTCGCTACAGTCGGATATTACGTCCGACTTTACGCACGTTGACCAAGTCAGACAAAAGTACAGCTCAGTTCAGAAGCAGATACAGAGCTTGACTCTGGCAGAACAGCAGGCACGTACGCGATTATCGGAGATGCAGAACCTGGTTGCGTCGTCTCAATCTGCCCATATCAGTGCCAAAGAGCAGCTTCAATCCTGGACAACGGAATTGGAACGGGCTCAGGCGCAATGGGAACACGCTTTAGCCCAGACAGATTTTCACGATGTGGACGCTTACCTAAAGGCGAAGTGGGACGAAGCCCAACACACAGCTGCAGATGGTCGCCTCCGTCAGTTTGATGAGTTACTGGCGACTCTGAAAGGGCGGATTGATAACGTTGCTCAGGCGTTAGAAGGTAAAGAGCCGCCTAATTTGGCGTCCATTGAAAGTGAATTAGCTGGAAAGCAAAAAGTGGTGAGTGGTGCGTTTGATATGCTGGCATCCCACCGCTCTCGTATGGATAGCTTGGTTCAGGTGGAACAGAAACTGGCGCGATTGTACGAGAAAAACGTCGAACTCGAAAAAGCCTACCAAGTGTACGGTACGCTCAGTGATATTGCTAATGGTCGTACTGGGGCCAAAGTCAGCCTACATCGTTTTGTGTTGGGAGTTTTGCTTGATGATGTATTGATTCAGGCATCTCTGCGCCTCAGAGTAATGACTAAAGGCCGCTATGAATTACGTCGCAAAGAGGATAGAGCGAAAGGGAATGCGGGCTCTGGTCTCGATTTGATGGTCGAGGACGGATACACCGGAAAACTGCGTGATGTCGCCACGCTTTCTGGCGGTGAATCATTTATGGCTGCATTGGCCTTGGCTCTGGGGCTGTCGGACGTGGTGCAGTCATACAGTGGCGGCATTCGCCTCGATACACTGTTCATTGATGAAGGTTTTGGCAGCTTAGATCCTGAATCCCTTGAACTCGCAATTCAGACTTTAATCGACCTGCAACAAGGTGGCCGCACGATAGGCATCATCTCTCACGTCAGTGAGTTGAAGGAACAGATGGCTTTGCGTGTGGATGTATCTTCAAGTCGAACTGGCAGTAAAATAAAAGTACTGGGAAATCAGAGTCTGGTCTATTAATCAGGATTTTTATTGTGTTAATACGCAATTACTGGCTATAAAGAAATAAAAGAATCAAAATTCAGTCACGGTTAACGTCTCATTAATAAGACGTTAGAAACTCGGTTCTATGGATATTAATCGTGTCGGTAATTAATTATAATTAACAAAGTTTTATAAACCGGAACAATAAAATAGTTCAAATATCCGGTAAATCAGAATGGCTAGGATCATGGATGTAATCAGGAAAATCTATCAATATGCAGAACCAAATCTGTCCTTGGTTGGGTGGATGGGCTTTATTGGTTTTCCCATTTACTACTATGTGTGGGGTTATGTGTTTCCGGAAGCATACGAGAGTGCAGGGCTCAGAGGCTTCTGTGCTCTTTTGTTACTTGGATTAGCCTTGCGAGAGCATCTGCCTGGTTATCTAAAAAAGTACCTACCGTATTATTACGTCGCGGTGATCACGATATGCTTACCATTTTTCTTTTCATTCATGATGTTTATGAACGATTGGTCAACGGTCTGGGTGATGTCGTTCATGGCTTCGATTTTTCTGCATATCCTTTTAGTGCATGAAACTAAAGTGATGTTAATGCAGGCCATTCTGTCTGTTTTCGTGGCATTTTTGCTGTCTTATTTCATCAATGACGGACGCGTTGACACGATCGTTGTATGGCCATATGTGCCTATTTTCTTGTTCACCTACATATTCGGTAATTTATTTTATTTCCGAAATCAGGTTGAACATGAAACGAAAGTCTCAATCGCGAAATCTTTTGGCGCTGGAATTGCGCATGAAATGAGGAACCCTCTTAGCGCACTGAGGACTTCAGTTGATGTACTTGAAACGCTCATACCTAACCGGAAAGCGGACCCTAAGACCATATATGAACTCAGCGAGGCAGAGGTTGAACGAGTACATGAAGTGCTCAGAAGCGCGGATGAAGTAATTAAGAATGGTAACGAAACTATTGACTTATTGCTGACCTCGATCGACCAGAACCGGGTGTCGCGTTCAACATTTATCAAACACTCGATAGAAAAAGTGGTTCGTGAATCACTAGACAGTTTTACCTACTCAAACTCTAACGTTTCACACAACGTCAAGCTGGTTGTGGAACAGGACTTCGATTACTTTGGTAGTGATACGCTAATGAAGTATGCCCTGTACAATCTGTTAAAAAATGCGTTTTTCTACCAAAAAGATAGTGATTTTGAAGTCATTATTACTATCACATCTGCAAACGGAGTTAACCAGCTTCGTTTCTACGATAACGGCTCAGGAATCGAACCAGACAAGCTGGATCATATCTTCAAGGATTTCTATACATCGGGGAAAAATGGCAGTTTCGGTTTAGGTTTACCGTTTTGTAAGCGAGTGATGAGTGCGTTTGGAGGTTCAATCCATTGTGTATCTTCGTTCGGTAAGTGGACGGAGTTTTGTCTGCTGTTTCCGCCGTATCAATCAGAAACCATCGATAATATTAAACACGAAATTATGCGTTCAAAATCTTTGCTTTATGTTGGCGATCATTCTTTGGTAAGCCGTAAACTGAATGAACTCTCGTTCTATTCTGGTTTTACGCTAACAAGCCTTTCCATCCAGGATGCTATTGAGCTTGAAGAATACGAATTTGAGTTCGACTTGATAATCGTCGATTTGGATTGTTGCCGGGAGCTTGAATACCGTCAACTGGAATCAAAACTGACGTTTACGGAAGCGAAGATCGCGTTTCTTTTTGAAAACCATAAGAAATATCATGATCAATTCAGCCGCTATCTGACATTTTATCCTGTTGAGCGCAGTGCCCTGCTTGAGGACTCTGCTGGCGTAATTGAAAAGCTAGTGTTTGAGTCACCGGAGCCCGACAGAAATGTTCTCCCTCGTAAAACTAATCAGTTCGGCAAACGTGTACTGATTGCTGATGACAATGATTCAGTTCGCTCGTTTACCGCGATTCTTCTTAACAAGCAAGGTTATCAGGTCACCGAAGCGACGAATGGTGAGGAAGTGATTCAGGCTCTAAACTCGACTCCAATTGATCTGATCCTTATGGATTTAGAAATGCCCATTATGAACGGATTTGATACAACCAGTCGTATTCGGTGTTCTTCGCAAACGTATTCTAATGTACCGATAGTGGGGCATACAGGAGATAACCGAGAAGATACATTATTCCGTATTCGTGAGTCTGGCATGAATGATTATTTGATTAAGCCAACAGATAAAAATAGATTGTTAGATAAGTTGGAATACTATCTTTAATATTTAATTTAGCGCCACTAAAGTGGCGCTAAATTATAGTTTAAATGAAATATAGTTCAGGATTGTTAAATGCGGATTCGCAAATGTTTAATATTTCATTGACTTGGTCTCTGGATATTCCACTATTCAATGATAATCTTACGATGTTTTTATTATCTGGAGTTGCGGGAGTACAGAATACTGAACCATATACTCCGTGTTCCTCTAAATAATCTCTGACTTTACGAGTGTTTGTTTTCTCCCCAGTTTCTAAAGCAATAATCTGCGACTCACTGCGAATATCAAAGCCAATCTGTTTTAAGCCAGACACCAAATAATCGGCGCATTCAAATAAGTGCTTTCTGGCGTTATCACTTTCTTTGATCACGGAAAGTGTGGCATCGATTCTGTCGAGCTCGCAAGCCATCATTGCAGAGCTGAAGATGGACGGAAATGATACGTATGGCATTACTTCCCCTGTCGCATTGTTGCTCCATACTGCGCCTGCTCGATAAGCAAAAGTTTTAGCCAGACTGGCTGTCATAAAATCGACTTTATGACTGATTCCCAATGACTCTAATAAGCCAGCACCGTGTGTACCGTGGGTACCTAAAGAATGCGACTCATCAACGACAATCGCGCAGCCAAGCTCTTTGGCTGCATCAACTATTTCAATGAGGGGAGCAACAGTACCAAGCGTACTATAGATAGAGTCAATTAACACCACGCCAGGGCCGTTGCGTTTTACCAGTCGCTTTAAATGGCGAACATTGTTGTGCATAAATGGATGGATGTTGGCACCAGCTATTCTGGCCCCTTCCCACATAGACATATGGGCGAAGAAGTCGATGTATACATTCGTATCTGAATCACAGATGGTCTGGAGAAGACCTAAGTTTGCAATCCAACCTGAAGGAGCGACCACGCAACTTTTGAAGCCTGTAAACTCTGCCAGTTTATGCTCAATCGTTTTATCCAGTCCATCGTCATGAAGGAAAACGTTAGACATAAAAGCGGTATCTTTTCGCGAAATAAGAGAGCTGACATGAGCATCTATAATTTTTGGATGAGTAGACAAAGCAAGGTAATCGTTACTTTGCAGTACAATATCTTGTGAACTGGGCTTTTTACCTAAAACAAGATTTCGTCCATTGTCTTCTTTTTCTATCAGATCTTTTACGAAGTGGTTAATTCGGCGTTCAACAAAATCTGGTAGTGTCGGATAACGATTTTGCATGTTCATAATTTTATATCCTTGGTTGAATTATTAAAAGCTAGCTGACCTGGATATATATGAACTGCGTTAAATATTAAGTCGAATGGGAATGATTATTTTCTTGCGCAGAGTTGCAAACAAAAATATACTAAATGTTAAATCTCTTATAAATAATTACCTTTTGGAAGTGTAATTTTTTAAATATTTATTAAAATCAACTTATTTATCAATAAAATAACTAATAATTTTAATAATTACGATTAGGGTTTAGCAAACAATTCCGGCCAGTACATTCTGATATAGCCGACAGATACCCAGACAACAAGCAGAGTGGCGATCGTTAACTCAAACATGCCGAAGTGATGCATCCAATGCCATTGTGGGTGGTATTCTTGAAAGAACGTAGTGAGGCGGAACATTGCCACGGCGCTGATCACGGACGGAAAGGTGACGGCAGCAATGGAGGGTTGAAACTTGAGCTTAAGCAACCTGAAGTAGCATAGGTAGATTAACAACGTCATGGTAATCGCTATCCCAGCCAAAGCGCCCGTTAGAATCGGGTCCGGTTCAGGAAAGTTTACCAAGTAAGTCGCTAAAGTCAGGTTAATGGGGGCCGCCATGATCGCTAAGGTAGGGCGGGCGCGTCTGGGAAGCATGCCGAGAAATACCAGGCGATACAGAACCACTGGCAACATAAAGAAGTAAATAGTGATACAGGTTTGAACGAGCGTTTCGGAGAATACCGTGTGCTCGAACTGGTTACCAGCCAGCGAGCTGCTGATCAGGCCGACTGGATATAGAAACCAACTGGGGACGATATTCGCCATTTTGAAGTTGAGTAACTGAAAACTGAAAAACAGCAGCATCATGGTGAAATGCAGAAGAAGCGCGGCAAACCAGATCGGGTAAGCAATCGCCGGTGAAATCACCGCCAGATAATCACACAAAATCAGGATAGCCATACTCATTGGCGCCATTAAGCTTCCGCTCAGTGGATGACGAATATCTGCGAGAAAAGTCTGATAACTGGTAAAGTATTTGAGTAAGACTGGGATCAGGAGCAGGGCACCAAGCGCAGCAAGATAAGGGCGTATCAGTGTACCCACTTCAGGTACATAGAGTGACCAGGCCTGACCAAGACCTATCATACCCAGTGCAAGGGCTGCCTGAGAAGGGGGAACATTTTGTACACGGATCAGTCTGCGCCAGTTCAATTACAACTCCATTAAGAACTTATACTTCGAAAAGCACTGCCCAATTCCTTTCAGACAGTGTGGCGCGAATAATACCAAGTGAATGATATAACTGGCAATCACCCTTGAGCTTCGGTTGGGACATCCTCCTGTCGCAACTTCTCATTTTTCAGAGTTCGGTGAAGTAACTGGCTATAAATCGGCTGTCCGCCCAGCATCTGGGCAAAAATGACGGCGCCGAGACTGGTAATGATGAGCGGTAGAATCAGGTAATAGTTGTTGGTCATTTCAATAACCAGCAAAATTCCAGTGATGGGCGCACGCACGGTCGCTGCAAACAGGGCACCCATGCCCGCAATGGCAAACATCCCTGGCTGAATGTTCAGCTCAGGTAACAGTGTACTGGCGATAAGGCCGAATGCGTAGCCAAACAAAGTGCCAAGTGCCAGCATTGGGGCAAATACACCGCCGGGTGCGCCTGAGCTAAAACAAATCATAGTGGTAATGATTCGGCCTAAAAACAACAGCAACAGCAATCCAGCGCCATATCCTCCATTGGTGATATTTGGGATGAGGTCGATACCGCCTCCAGTGAGCTCGGGCATGTAGAGCAACATCAGCCCGAAACAACCACCAATTAGTGAACCTGTCAGCAGGTAGCGTTTGCGGTCATTCTTGTGGACACGGATAAACATATCCTGAGAGAAGGTCACCAAGCGGTTAAAGATGACACCAAATACACCAAAGAGGGCGCCCAGCAACAGAAACAACCATAGTGCGGGCAGTTCTGGCGCATGATACTGAGGCATCGTGATCACGGCATCCTGGCCATTGATGTAGCGAAAAACAATATTGGCTGCAACCGCGGAAATGATTACCGCGCGGATAGAGATCAATGAGTAGCGGAATTGCGGACGCATCTCTTCAACTACGAACATGATGCCGGCCAGTGGCGCGTTAAATGCGGCCGCCAGGCCTCCTGCGGCCCCGGATGCCAGTAACGAATGTCGTGTGTCGTCGTTTTTAATCCGGAAAAGGTCGGTGACCATACGACCGATGGCACCGCCCATCTGTACTGTCGGACCTTCTCTTCCCAGCACCATCCCTGAGCCTAACGCGCCCATGCCGCCAAAAAACTTCACCGGTAAAACGCGCCACCAACGTACCGGGCGCATGCCATCCATTGCCCCTTCTATTTCAGGAATACCGGAACCTGCGGCTTCTGGAGCAAAACGGTGGACCAGATAGTAACCAATAAATGCCAGAGTGGCGGAAATTAAAAATGCCGCAAGCCATAGAGGAAGGACGCTGCCAATTTCACTCTTCAACCATTGAGTGCGGGTTTCTGAGACAAAGTGAACCGCGATTTCGAAGTAAGTGCCGACCACACCGGCCAAAATACCGACCAGTAATGCCATGAGAAGAACGGAAACTGGCGTTTTATCTTTTGAGAGAAATTGATTGATGGCATCTTTAGGAACATGCGCTAACAGGGAATGTTTTAACTTCTCTCTTTTGGTCATAAAAGGAAAAACCTCGAAATGGGATGGGGCAGAAACGACGTGCTTGAAATTATACGCCTGTCATCAGGTAACTATAGTTGTAAAGATGGAATATTGATTTGCATATATGGTGAACAAGTATTCTTCAAATGGATATTTTAAGCATACAAAATGATGCATGGATCACATTCTCAGCTTGCACTTTTCTGGTTTTGAACCATAGTTAATTTGTAAGGCATCTGAACCGACTCGCAGGGAGGATACAATAGCCTTACCTAAAATTTGGATGGATTCAAAAAACTCATTTCCATAGCCTCGTATCTTGATTGGGTCGCACCAACAGACTTCCCAATCCGCAAACTCACGATTGAGTCACGAGGACAAGGCGCACCATGATGTGCGCCTTTTCGTTTGCGCTGAATTTTACTGACCCTGTGTTATAATGAGCTGCTTGCTGCGGCTTATTTCCGTTATACTCAGGGCGTTAGTTAAGGAGCGTAACATGACCGTAAAAGTACCCACCAATATCATCACCGGCTTTCTTGGCGTCGGTAAAACCACCGCCATACTGGAACTATTAAAGAACAAACCACAGGATCAAAATTGGGCCGTTCTGGTTAACGAATTTGGTGAGGTTGGTATTGACGGAGCGATGATGACTGATCAGGGCGCGATGATAAAAGAAGTGCCTGGTGGTTGCATGTGCTGCACGGCAGGTGTGCCGATGAGTGTCGGTATCAATGCATTGCTGCGTCAGAAACCAGACCGTCTGTTGATTGAACCAACTGGGTTGGGTCATCCGAAGCAGGTGGTTGCGACGCTTACTTCTGCGCAGTACGAAAATTATGTTGATCTGAAAGCAACCATTGCGCTGGTTGATCCGCGTAATCTCAGTGATGAAAAGTATACCTCAAACCAGAACTTCAACGATCAGCTGGATAGTGCCGATATCGTAATAGGGAATAAAGTGGATCAGTGTGACACCCATGATATCGATGTGTTCAATGATTGGGTGACTGATCAGGATCCGCCAAAAGTTTTTAGCCAGTTGGTTAAGCAAGGGCAACTCCCTCTCGAACTGCTGGACGTCGAACGAGTACGTGAAGGCGCTTCCGCCAAGGTAGAGGCTCATCATCACCATCATGCGCAAATGGAGCCTCAGTTTGAACTCCCATCAGGCCAGACATTCGTTAGAAAGGAAAATAAAGGTCAGGGCTATTTTAGTTGTGGCTGGTTGTTTGGCGCTGAATATCAGTTTGATTTTGACGAATTGTTTTCGATGTTGAGTGCACTAACGGCAGAACGTGTTAAAGCGGTGGTGAACACGGATAAGGGGTGCTACGCCTTTAATGTTGCCAACCAGGTCGTGTCGGTGAATGCATTGTCTTTGGAAGGATTTGAATCCCGTCTTGAAGTTATTGATTCACAGCTAATGCCATGGGAACAACTGGAAAATATCTTGCTCAAACTCGCCGGAATTCAGCGTTAGAGCGAATGGGAATGGCTGGTGAGTCGCGTCGGGTGGCTCACTGCCTGTTACTATGACATGGTTATTTTCTTCCAATCTTTATATCCTCTTTACACACTTCGTTTCTTTCTATTCATTTTCTTTGTATTCATCGGACTACCATGGCCGGATATTTTTCGGTAAGGAACGTGTTACCACACGTTAGGGTTCATGAAATACAATCAACAAAGTAAAGTGCCGCTGGCTGTACTGGCGATCGGTATTGTTTATGGTGATATTGGTACCAGCCCGCTCTATGCAGTGAAAGAAGTCTTTTTTGGTTCCCATCCGATAGCGGTGACACCAGACAATGTGTTTGGCGTGTTGTCTTTGGTATTTTGGGCGTTCGTGCTCATCGTTTCATTGAAATATCTGTTGGTGGTGACTCGGGCATCACAGAACGGGGAGGGTGGGATTTTAACGTTGTGCGCCATCGCTCAACGACATGCGCCTGCGAAGCTAAGCTATGCTGTACTGCTACTTGGCTTGTTAGCGAGTGGCTTTTTCTTTGGTGAAGCGGTGATCACTCCCGCAGTATCGGTATTGTCAGCCGTTGAGGGCATTGCGGTTGTCGAAGCGGATCTGGCGCCTTACATCATGCCCGTTGCTATTGTGATTATTGTCTGCCTGTTTGCTGTGCAATCGTATGGGACGGAACGAATTGGCCGTGCTTTTGCGCCGATTATGTTGCTCTGGTTTATGACTCTGGCGTTATTGGGTGTGAAGGCCATTGGCCAGTATCCTGCAATCCTTCATGCACTGAATCCGAGTTACGCGGTTGACTTTATTTTATCTCACAGCCGCACTGGTTTGACGACACTAGGCCTGGTTGTGCTATCGATAACCGGAGTGGAAGCATTGTATGCTGATATGGGTCACTTTGGGATCAAGCCGATCCGAAAGGCATGGTTCGCTTTGGTTATGCCAGCGTTGCTGCTGAACTACTTTGGTCAGGGCGCCTACCTCTTGTCATCGCCGGAGTTCGGAAATCAGCCGTTTTACAACCTGGTTTCCAAGCAGTGGCTATGGCCGTTAATCACGCTGGCGACATTGGCTGCCATCATTGCGTCTCAAGCGGTCATTTCCGGGATTTTTTCTCTGACGCGTCAGGCGATGAATTATGGTTATCTGCCTGCATTGAAAATTGAACACACGTCTGCACGGTCACAGGGCCAGATCTACGTGCCCTTTGCCAATACGCTATTGTGCATCGTGGTCTTGTTTGTGATGGTTCGCTTTCAATCCTCGGCGAATCTGGCGGCGGCTTATGGGATCGCAGTGACGGCGATCATGTTGATCTCATCCTTGTTGACTCTGGTGGTAGCGTACTATGGATGGCAGTGGTCACTGTATCGAGTCGTGGCGTTTGGCTGTGTATTTATTTCGTTGGATCTTGTATTGCTCTCCGCAACCTTAACGAAATTTACCCATGGCGGCTGGTTACCGATGGTGATCGGTGGGGGATTGTTTACGGTAATGTATATTTGGCAACAACAACGGAGCAAATTGATTTTAACTGAGAAAAGCGAATTGTCGCTGGTGGCACTCTCATCATCACTGGATAGTGAAGCTATTCGTCGTGCTCCCGGAACGGCCGTGTATTTGTCACGAGAGACTCATCATGTCCCTCGTTCATTGCTACACAACCTCAAGTACAACAAAACGCTGCATGAACGCAATGTAATCTTAACGTTTCAATATGAATCGATCCCACAAGTGCATCCGTGCAAGCGAGCAGAAATTACACAGTTGTCTGACAGTTTCTGGCAGGTGTTAATCCGGGTCGGTTATCAGGAATTTCCCGATACCGAACAGCTGACGCATTCATGTGCGCTGAAAGATCTGTATTTGCATCCACAGGAAACGGTTTTTCTGATGTCGTCAGAGCGGATCAAATCTAAAGGCGGCAGTGTTTGGCACGAAGTGAAAGTGAGAGTGTTTATTCTGATGAGTAAGCATGCTCTTCGTACTTCTGAGCGTCTGCGGATCCCATCTGACCGGTTGATAGAAATGGGGGTGTATCGAGAACTGTAATAAAAGGCCCTTACGGGCCTTGTATTATTTCGCGAGTGTCGGCTCTTGGGTCACATTAGCCAGTAAATCCCAACCTCCGCCTTTTACCAGTGACCGTGTAACGTCGGCGCTGTGAGCCAAATCGTAACCATGTTCAATGCATGGTGAATAGGCCACCACGAGCGAGGGGCCTGTGTGTTCGCCCGCCGCTTTCAATGCTTTAATGGTTTGGTTCATATTGGCCCCTAGCGCAATTCGGGCAACAAAGATACCCGGTACCTGTTGGTACATCGAGATCAGATCTTTGGCACTTTGCGTATTAGGCTGTGAGCACAACTTGGCGGTTTTACCCTCAGGGGTAGATTTCGATTTTTGTCCCCCGGTATTGGCATAGCACTGGGTATCGAGCACCAGTATATTGATGTTTTCCCCGCAGCGTAGTACGTGATCCAATCCGCCAAAGCCAATGTCATAAGCCCAGCCATCGCCGCCAACCAGCCAGACCTGTTTTTCAACCAGATAGTTACTCAGCAGTTTCAGTTCGTCATGTTTGATTGTGTCGTGACAGAGCTGGGACTTAAGCGTTTCGATTTGCTGACGTTTCTCTGGAATCTGATCTGATTGTATGCTGTACGTATGATCTGGCAGTTGCTGATTGAGCAGGTGAGTCGCACGTTGCGTGAGTTGCTGCACAGCCAACTTCATTCCAAGGCCAAACTCGGCATTGTCTTCAAATAGGCTATTGGCCCAAGCCGGTCCACGTTGGTCTTGATCCTGACTGTAGGGTGTGGTCGGTAAGTTACCGCCGAATATCGAAGAGCAACCTGTGGCATTGGCGATATACAGGCGGTCGCCGTATAGCTGGGTCAGAATGCGAATATAGGCTGTTTCGCCACACCCTGAGCAGGCATTGGGGTATTCAAAATAGGGCTGTACGGTCTGCAATGTCTTAACGTCGATCCTGTCTTGCAGGTGGACTGATTCGGAAGGCAGTTTCTCAAACTGCAGAAACTGGCGTTGCTCTAACTCGTAACAGTCCGATTTTGCAACCATCATCAAAGCTTTGTTCTCTGGGGTGTTCCGCGCAGAAGCCGGGCAGACCTGAGCACACAACTGACAGCCAGTGCAGTCGTCGGGTGAGACCTGTAAGGTATATTGAGAACCAGCATGTTGTCGTGATCGGTAAGGCATGCTTTTTAGTGGCTTCAACGTATCGCTATTGTGTTCGGCTGTGACGATCTTTGCTCTGATGGCAGTATGAGGGCAAATTGCAACGCAATAGCCACATTGCGTACAAAGATCCGGAGACCAAACAGGCAGTTCATCAGCCAGGTTCCTTTTTTCCAATCTTGCGGTGTTGGTTGGCCAGACACCATCGGCCGGATATTGCGATACTGGAATGTGATCCCCTTTGCCTGCCAGCAACTGTCCTGTCAACGAGGTTACGCTAATGCTCAGCGGCATGGCGGCTGAATCAGGTGCAGGCTGACTTTGAGCCTCAAACGGGGATACATTCAGCGCTTTGACGCCGGCATCAATGCAACGCAGATTATTGTCTATCACCGACGGTTTTTTCCCTGCCAGACTAACCTGAGATTCGCTTTTGAGCTTATCGACCAGTGGTTGCCATTGACCCTTACCCAGCAACATGATCAGCGCAACCTGCATGACGATGCTGGGTTTGTCTTTCAGCTCGTGTTCAGCAGCAATGCGGTCGGCGTCAATCGTCATCACTTTAATCTGATCCGACTGAATTTTGCATTGCAGTCCAATTGGTAAAGCATTCCACAGAGCAGCGCCTGTTAACGGAGTATTCAGCAGCAGCGTGCCTTTGGGCATCAGTTGCGCGGCGATGTCGCGTTCAACCAGCAGTTTCATGTGCGCCACAGAAAGCAAACCGGATTGTCTTAGCGGATATGGAGCACGAATCAATTCTGGTGATAAGCGTAAATAGCTGGTGGTGATGTTGCCGGATTTTTTCGAATCGTAATCAAACTGGGCGTTTACTTGCCAGGAAAAGTGCTCACCGAGTGTGGTGATTGCATTTTTGCAGGCGCTAATGCTGCCATCCCCACCGTAGCCATAAACAATGGCAGTGCTGTCTAACGAGGAAGACAAAAATCGTGGAGTCACTGACGGTAAACTCAACTGAGTAATATCATCAAGAATACCAATAGTAAATTCGTGTTTCAGATACTCGTCTGGCAAGTTCAGCATCTCAAAGATCGCCTGGGCATCCTCCGGATAAAAAGCTTTCTCGGATAACCCATATCTCCCTCGGCACAGTTGCGCTGAGTTCCCTGACTGACTAACTGCTTGCAACACATCGAGATAGAGTGGCTCACCACTGCTTCCTGGTTCTTTGGTTCGATCCAAAACGGCGATGCGCTGGACGCTTGACGGCAATGCTTGCAAAAAGGCTTCGGTGGGAAACGGACGGTAAAGCCGAATGCTTATGACGCCAATCTGTTCGCCATGGCGACATTGCTGTTCAACAAATGCCTGAAGTGTTTCAACCGATGAGCCCATCGCGACCACTACTCGGGTTGCCTGAGGGTGACCACTGTATTCCACGACGTGGTACTGGCGACAAGTGTGATGGGCAAACTCGTTGAGAATCTCTTCCACGATCTCCGGTGTGCGCCAGTGATAGCTGTTTTGTGCCTCCCGGCACTGAAAATAACTGTCTGGTCCGGCAGTAGCACCGCGTAGCGTAGGCCGATCCGGCGTCAGAGCACGGTGGCGGAACGCCAGAAGATCTTCTTCAGGGAGCAAGTCGCGAAGCTCTGTGCCTAGAACCGGCGTGATATTGCACAGCGAGTGTGAAGTAATGAAACCATCAAAAAAATGAATAAACGGCAACCGACATCTCAACGAAGCCAGATAAGCGACAAGTGCCATGTCTTGTGCTTCTTGTCCGTTGCTGGCGACCAGCATCGCAACCCCCGTTTGTCTTACTGCCATTACATCCGAATGGTCACAGAAGATCGATAATGCATGCGTAGCCAGGCTGCGGGCTGCGACGTGTATGACACAAGGTGTGAGTTCACCCACCAGCTTGTACAACGTCGGGATCATCAATAGCAATCCTTGAGAGGAGGTGAATGTGGTCGACAGGGCGCCACACATCGCACTGCCGTGCACCACCGCAATCGATCCGCCTTCAGATTGCATTTCAATCACGGTAGGTACGGTACCAAGCGCATTCGCTTTCTGTTGTGAAGACCAGCTTTCGCAACATTCCGCCATACTGGTACTGGGCGTGATGGGATACACGGCGATCACCTCACTCAGTTGATAAGCTATTTTTGCTACGGCGGTATTGGCGTCTGTAATCCAGTTCATAAATCAATAAACCTTATATTGCGTCGCAACCATTGCGACTTAACAGGAAAGTTGTATGATGCCTGCTTGGTCAGTTGTTTGAACCGACGAGAAACAGGTATGATTAAGACGCTAAAAGTGGCGAACATTCAAGAAGTGCATAAGGTTGTCGCAATGGCAACTTTGTATGGACTGGTGACGTTCGTGGGAGTGCTGTACCGCAGAGAAATGATTGAAACCGATGTCGCGATGTTGTTTCTGTTACTCAACATTTTAAGCGCATCATTGCTGAAGCCGAGAAATACGTACCTGATGACGATTGTCGGTATCGTGTCGTTTCACTATTTCATTCTGCCCGATTACAGTTCGTTCCGGTTTCAGAATGCGCAGCACATCATTACCTTTGCGGTCATGGCTTTTAGTGGGATATTCGCCAGCAATATAACACAGTCTCAGCGCAAGCAAATAGACAAAAACAAACGGCTGCAACATCGGCACAAAACCAATTATCAGCTCGCTCGCCATCTGTCCGCTTTGCAGACCAGCCAACAAATTGCTCAGGCTACCATTCAATTTTTGCGCAAAGAGCAAGCGCTGGAGAGCCGGATTTATCTGGCTGAACCGAGCTGGCACCTGCTTGCTGGCTCGAATGAGAACGCGTCGCCCAATGTGATAGGTTGGCTTAAAGAGCGTAAAACGCCACCAGGAATGAACGCGTACTGGCTAAATGACAGCAGCGAAACAATAGGTGTATTGCTGGTCGATGCGGACAAAGAGCTCACCGTTGATCCCTGGGTCATTTCACTGCTTAGCCTGTCTCTGACTCGTTCTCAAGCCACTCAGGCGCTGGCCGAGGTGGAAGCAACCAGCCGGATGGAAAGTATGCGTACTACGTTGCTAGCATCGGTATCGCATGATCTAAAAACACCACTTGGCACCATTATCGGTGCGGCAACGACTTTGCGAGACAGTAGCGTGAAACTGGCTGCTCCGGTGCGCGAGGAGTTGCTTATTTCCATTGCAGAACAAGGTGAGCGTCTGAACCGAAGCCTGACGAAGTTATTGGATATTACCCGTTACAGCGCTGGTGCTCTGGTGCCGAAACGAGAATGGGTAGAGCCTGAGGAAGTGATTGGCAGTGCGCTGCAGCGCTTGTCTGCCCGCGTAAAACATCATAAGGTGCGGCTGATCAGTGAACCGATGTTGGTCGAACTCGATAGCTTGTTGTTTGAACAAGTTGTGTCGAATCTAATTGAAAATGCAGCAAAATACAGCCCTGATCAAAGCGAGATCGAGATCAGAACGGATTACCGTGATGGGCAGTTTGTGTTGTCAGTATCGGATCAGGGCAGTGGTATTCCTGAGGAGCAATTGACCAAGATATTCGAACGTTTTTATCGTCTGGAAAACTCTGCTGTTGACGGTACTGGCTTGGGATTGGCGATTTGTCAGGTGATTGTACAAGCGCATCATGGCGAAATTACTGCAAACAATCGCGAAGGGGGGGGCAGCTGTTTTTGTGTCACGATTCCCTGCAAACTTTATGATTTGAGAGAACTGTATGAACAGTGAAATCAAGATACTGATTATTGAAGATGAAAAGCCAATCCAACGTTTTTTAAATGTTTTGATTGCCGGTTATGATTATCAGGTCAAAATTGTAGACACTGCCGAACAAGGGCTACATGCGGTAGCAAACTGGAATCCACATTTGATTTTGCTGGATTTAGGCTTGCCTGATATGGACGGCATTACATTAACGCGCGAGTTAAGAAGCTGGACAGAGACACCCATTATTGTGATTTCCGCACGCGAAAAAGAAGCGGACAAAGTTCAGGCATTGGATGCAGGCGCGAATGATTATCTGACAAAGCCTTTTGGCAGTGAAGAGTTGATGGCCCGTATTCGGGTGGCGATTCGCATGAGTAAATCTACTGATCAACAGGCGCCGGCTTCCATCGAATTTGGTGACATTGTTTTGGATCTGGCTCTACAACAAGTCAGTAAACAAGGTAACGCCTTAAAACTGACCAAAACCGAATACAACATATTGAAGCTGTTGGCAAAAAATATGGGCAAGGTGTTGACTCATAAGCAAATTCTCAAAGAGGTTTGGGGCAGTAATTATGTAGAGCACCACCATTACGTACGTATTCACGTCGCTCAGTTACGTCATAAGATAGAGGACAACCCGGCTCAGCCACGACATATTATTACCGAGACCGGGGTAGGATATCGATTGGTCGAAAACAGTGGATGACAGATAGCCCGGTACGCCGGGCTTTTTA
>NZ_BATJ01000005.1 GCF_000467125.1 Vibrio proteolyticus NBRC 13287
GCACCAACTGCGCTGATCTTCTCTCGTCAGAACCTGGCGCAGCAAGCGCGTGATGCTGAGCAAGTGGCCAACATCGCCAAAGGCGGCTACATCCTGAAAGATTGCGCAGGCAAGCCTGAGCTGATTCTGATTGCGACTGGTTCGGAAGTGGAACTGGCAGTCGAAGCCGCAGCGCAACTCAGCGCCGAAGGCAAGCAAGTTCGCGTGGTCTCCATGCCATCAACGGATGCCTTCGACAAACAAGACGCAGCTTACCGTGAAGCGGTACTGCCATCAGACGTCACCGCACGCATCGCTATTGAAGCGGGTATCGCAGACTTCTGGTACAAGTATGTAGGCTTTGACGGTCGCATCATTGGCATGACCAGCTTCGGCGAATCTGCACCGGCAGGTGAGCTGTTCAAGATGTTTGGCTTCACAACAGAAAACGTTGTGAACACAGCTAAAGAACTGCTGGCATAATCGTCAATAATTAAACAAAGCCCTGCTCATTGAGCAGGGCTTTTTTGTACGATAAAAGATTACCGTCAGCCACATTCCCCCGAGAAAGACATCAGCGTATCCGCAAACCTTTAGTAGAAAAATTCTCGCGTTGATTCAAAGAAAAGCGCAAGCGGATCCTTGTCTTTCTCTGAACGCCTTCAGGCAGCGGTAAATAGACGCTGGCTTCGTTTTTTGGAGTCTCTGTCTAAAACAGAGAGGCGTTACCGGTATTGCCATTCGATGGCTTCCATTAACCTAACGACATTCTCGATAACTACTTTATTAAAAGGCGCCATTGCAGAGTTTGAAGCGCTTTACTGAACCATGCCATCCACACGCGATACTTCAGCGCACATTGGCTGGTAAAACAATCCCCGCCGGTGAGCGGAGATTGTCAGCTTTATTAGCGTTCTTCAAATCGATACGCCAGTTGTCTGAATTCATCCACATGAGACTTCAGCGACTGACTGCTGTGTTCGACCTGACTGGTTGCGGCCAGATTCTGCTCGGCGGCAGACGCAATTGAGTGAATATGCTGATTCACTTCTTCTGACAATTGGCGTTGTTTAGCCGCAGTTGCGTCGACGTCTGTCATTAGGTCACTCATGGATTGCATCATCTGCTCTACTTCCGCCAATCGCAGTGAGCTCTGGTCAGCGATGGTGCCACATTTATCCGTCTGCTCTTTATTGGCGAGAATATCACCTTGCCATTGCTGAATGGTCGCCAGCATTTCATCGATACTGCTTTTTATCTGGAGAGTGGCATTTTGCGTTCGTCCCGACAGTGCACGGACTTCATCAGCCACCACTGCGAAGCCTCTTCCCTGCTCTCCCGCCCGCGCAGCTTCAATCGCCGCGTTTAGCGCCAGCAGGTTAGTTTGTTCCGCAATGCCACCAATTTCTTCCATCAACTGGCTGACGTTCTGCGCTTTGTCACTCAGCTGATACGTAGTTTGTGTCGCTTTCTCAGCTTGTTCACTCAGCAGATCGAGGTTTTGTTGCGTCAGGTCGATGGTCTCTTTCGCCTGCGCACAACTGTTGAGTGTTTCGCCAATCAGAGTATGAGCATTATGAGAGCTATCAGAAACGGTGTTCGCAGAACTTTGCATCTCTTCTGTCGCATCACGTACCTGCCGAATGTCTTTGACCTGTTGATTCAGTGCCTGAGAGACTTCTGATGTGGTGTCACTCAGTTCATCCGCCATGGATTGTAGCGGCAAAGCAGAATCGGTCATCCGGCCCAGCACCGTGCGCATACGGGCTGACGACATCTTCAGATGGTAATCGGCCGGAGAAAATAACTCGTCACCGGAGTAAATCAAACGGCTAATGCTGTCGTAACGGCTTTGCAGTGCTCTCAGTCTTGAAGGGGTTGAAAACAATTCCTGACGGAACAACACGGCAATCACCCCCAAAGGCAACGCGTTGAGTAACCACGGCAGCCCCCCCTCAACCGCCATCATCTGGCTGACTAAAGGCGCAGTCAGCGAGCCCAATAGAATCGCGTAGCGAACCGGATCCGGTAACTTAAGCTTAAACTGGCGTTGGCCTTTTTCCGCTGCGATCAGGCTACGATACGCCTTTGCGGCAATATTGACCCACTTGCGTTCTGGCTTAACGCGAACCGACTGATAACCCGATACCTTTCCGTTTTCGTATATTGGGGTGACATAAGCATCTACCCAATAGTAGCCGTTGCCCTTGGTTCGGTTTTTCACTATTCCACGCCAAGCGTTACCTGCTTTGAGGTGCTTCCACATGTCAGCAAACGCCGCTTTGGGCATGTCGGCGTGACGGACAATATTATGGTGTTGGCCCAGCAATTCACTTTCAGTGAACCCGGCAATACGGCAGAAGGCTTCGTTACAGTAGGTAATAACACCTTGTAAGTCTGTGGTGGAAACCAGCTGATCAGCGTCACCGACCGCCACTTCCACTCCTGATGAAGAGATATTGACTGACATTTTTATGATTGTAATCTTTATGTTGAGTAACGCGAATGTTGGCACAAGTTGCAGGGTTATTTCAAAGTATTGCGAGATCGAAACGTCTCAAACGTGAAACACGTCATCCTTTAGAGTTAGTTCGCGCCACGAAGCAAAAAAGCCAGCTTTATGCTGGCTTTTATTTATATTATCAATAGGTTAGTTGTTCGACACTATAAAGCGAACTTCCACCCGTCGGTTACAGGAACGACCCGCCGACGTTTTGTTAGTGCAGGCTGGCACATATTCACCGTAACCACGAGTAAAAATCGACGTCTGTGAAACCTGGTTGCGCACTAAACGATCTTTGACCGCTGCCGCCCGACGTTTGGAAAGGCCATCGTTAAAATTGGCCGTTCCCGTACTGTCTGCGTGGCCATCGATCACCACGTCAATATCAGGTTGAGTGGCAAGATATCGCCCTACCAAATCGAGCCAACTGCCTGACTCCTGAAGCACACGTGCAGAACCGGTATTGAACTTCACTGTGTTATTGAGTTTGACCATGATGTATTCACCCGGCAGCACTTCGTAATCTACCCCATTGCTGGCGAGAAAATTCTGTAGTTCGTGATAACTGTTGCTGCCATAGTTGCGAGGCTGGGGCTGGCTTGGCTGAGTGTTATACGCGCTGTAACTTCCCGTCCCTGATGTCAACGTCGGTTTGCGCCATTCAGGATGCATTAGCTCAGAGTCATTCTGCGGGGCCGTCTCCAACATGGAGCCCCATTTTTTCACTTCCGCTGGTAACGTGCCACAACCAGCCAGCAGCAAAATAAGAGGATAAACATAATACTTCATGGGCTATACCGTTCACTGATATCAAACTCGATTAAGTTATCGGCTACTGTATGCAATCCTTTAGCCAGTTTTATGGAATACGCTGAAATTTGGATAAAAAATTGCCTCTGGTTACAAAAATTCGCGCTTTACTGACGGGTTACCGGTTTTAACCCGGCTCGCATACCGCTAAAATCGCACTACTTTTATTTTCTAACGATGTGAATTATGAAAAAGTTTTCCGCTTACGTCATCACTCTGCTTTCATCGCTTATCTTGCTCGCAGGTTGTAGTGACGACACACAACCTATCGAGGGAAAACAGTACTCTCAGTTGCCCGCTGACCTGTCTGTGTACAAGTTGCCACAGGTAACGGAGGTGTTTTCTCTTAACTGTGGTCACTGTCGCCAAATGGAATCGATGATCCCTGAACTGGAAAAGCTGACCAATCAGCAAATCGGCCGATTGCACGTTACCTTTAACCAAAGCGCGCAAATCGGCGCTATGATGTACTATGCGGCAGTGATGCAATTACACAAGGATCCCGATCACACCATGATGGAGGCGCTGTTTGCGGCAGTACAAATGGGCGATGGCTCAACACTGAGTGAACGTCAGGCTGCGATCGAGAAAGTGTTCCATGAGCGTAACCTGACAAGCCCTTACGAACTGGATGAGTCTCAGCAGAAGCTACTGTTCAGTGAAATGAAAGTGGCCGAAAATGTCTCTAAAAAGGGCGAGATTAATGCAGTGCCGACGTTCATCGTCAATGGCCAGTACTTGATCAATACCTCAGCACACCGTGACATCAACGATATCGCCAACACCATTAATTTCCTGACTCAACAACCTGAATAAACAAGGAACCTGTTTCTATGTCTAAGTTTGTTATTCCTATTATTGTCTTTATCCTGGCTGGTTTTTTTATCTATCGGATGTGGAACAACCACAAAGCGGCCGACGTCAATTTTGCTGAAGGTCAGGCATTTCTGGCAGACAACAGTAAACACGAAGGTGTGAAAACCACCGATAGCGGGCTGCAATACCTGATTCTGGAAGACGGAACCGGCACTGAGCACCCAAGCGAGAACAGCCGAGTGAAAGTGCATTATGAAGGCAAACTGCTGGATGGCACCGTATTCGACAGCTCATACAAACGTGGAGAGCCAATTACGTTTGGCCTAAACCAGGTTATCAAAGGCTGGCAAGAAGGACTGCAACTGATGGTTGTGGGTCAGAAAATGCGTCTTTTCGTTCCGAGTACTCTGGCGTATGGCACCAAGGGGACGGGCCCGATCCCACCTTCTGCAACGCTCATTTTTGATGTCGAACTACTTGACATTGAGTAAAACGAAAAATAGAGCCGAAAGGCTCTATTTTTATTTCATGTGGCAACCACGGCAACAATTAACCGCTCGGCAAGCGCGTTCATCTCAACCAGTCATTTTCTTGCCGCGGCCGGCATGCACTTTAAACTTGGCTTTCATTTTACGTTTTTCCGCGGAGCGACTTTTCTTGCGCGGTGACTTGTCCGTGTCGACTTCTTCGAACAAGCTCGGCTCAAATCCTTCTAACCACTCCTGTGGCAGGCGAGTGTCAAGCAAACGCTCAATCGCTTCCAGCAAATATTCTTCATCGCGACTCATCAGAGACGCCGCAAAACCAGGATGACCAGCCCGTCCCGTTCGGCCGATACGATGGACATAGTCTTCAGCTTTATAGGGCATATCAAAGTTCACCACTTGCTCCAACTGATGAATATCCAAGCCGCGCGCAGCCACATCGGTAGCAATGAGTGCTCTGACTTTCCCTTGCTTGAAGTCATCCAACGCTTTCTGACGCGCTCCCTGGCTTTTATCACCATTGATCGACGCCGCTTTGATGCCGTCCAGTTTCAGTTCTTTGGCCAACGCATCGCTTCCCTGCTTCGTCTTGGTAAACACCAGCACTTGTTGCCAGTTGCGTGCGCCAATCAGGTACGCCAGCAGTTCCGCTTTGCGCTTTTTGTCTACCGGATACACCATTTGCTTAACGGTATCTGCAGTGCTGTTCTGCTCACTCACCTGAACTTCTACTGGCGTGTCCATTAATTTGTACGCCAGCGTTTTAATGCGCTTATCAAATGTGGCGGAAAACAATAAGGTCTGTTTGCTGTCGCTCATCCGACGTAATACGCGCTGAATATCAGGCATGAACCCCATATCCAGCATGCGATCAGCTTCATCCAGCACCAGAACCTGAGTGTTTCGTAGCGACACATTACGGCAATGCATGTGATCAAGTAGCCGCCCTGGCGTTGCGATCAGAATATCCGCACCACCACGCAAATTTTTCAGCTGTACATTCATGCTGGTTCCGCCATACGCCGTGACGATTTTCACCTCGATCCCGTTCGCGTATGCCGTTACGTTGTCGAACACCTGCTGAGCCAGTTCACGCGTGGGCACCAATACCAGTGCAAACACGTCGTTGCTCCGTTCATCTCTGGTTGTTGGACTCTCGATCAAACGTTGCAGCAAAGGCAAGCCAAACGCCGCCGTTTTCCCCGTCCCTGTCTGCGCCCCTGCTAACACATCCTGCTCAGACAACACATGTGGTATCGCTTGAGACTGAATCTCAGTGGGTTGCTTAAAACCTAACTCGCTCAGCGTATCGCAAAGCTGAGGGCCAAGACCAAGTTGTTGAAACGGGTGAGACATGCAGATTACCTTTCAATTGAGCAAGCGCGGGATTCTATCAGAATGCTTGGGACTTTGCTGCGTTTAATACGTCCGGATAGAGCTCAGAAAAAATCGGTTGCAAGGTATGATAATGCCTGTCCAGATAGGCAAAGCAGTCAGATAGCGGGCCCATGCGGGGGCTGCGGCCAGACATGCGTCGCAACGCAAACTCAATATTGTCCATGTCCCGGTACGACTCAAGCCAACGCCCTTGCCACATGTTCTGGCTCACAATAAGAAAGCGCTGCGGCAGATTGGTCACGTGCTCTCGCCGGGTCTGTTGCTCTGCTTTATGGCAAAATTGGCGCAACGACTCAGAGTGAAACTCTTCCCAGCGAGATGCCAGGCAGTGATCCCAAAAGACATCCAGTGCAATAGGGGCAAAGCGACGTGCGCTGCCGTCGAACAAAGATTTCGCGTCACTCATCAATGGATGCTGGTCCGTGTACGAATCGACAAAACGATGCAGCATCACCCCATGAGCTATCGATGGCTGGTATTGTTTGTTTGGGTCGCCTTTCACAAAGTCCCCCAGCAAATTACCCAGTTTGCTGCTGTCACAATGGTCGGCGATGTGTAGATGCGCAAGAAAGTTCATACAGTAAAGAGATAAGAGAAGTACTTATATAAAAGCACAAAGCCAGTGCGTTCGCACTGGCTCTCTCGGGTTGATGATGTCGGCCGCCGTTATCTGACAAGATTTTCGGCGAGTTCTTCGATGGATTCTTCGTATTCTGATAGGTCAAAGCCTATTTCCATCGCGTCTAAAAGTTCCAGACATTCATCGTTAGCGTATTGGTCGCTCATCAGGACCTCCTTTTTACTTCGATGTTTTCTGCAGACGTTGTACTACTCTGCAGCTCCTTTTTATACCTCTTATATGACAGTTTTTTGAAAGCGAAAAGTAAAATTGCAATCTGATTTGACGTTTGTCTCAATTAATCGATTGCCAGAGCCTCCAAACTCAACCTGTAAACATAAACTTACACACAGAGTAAACCAGTGCGTACATTTCTCTTGACCAATTTCATAATGACCTGCAAAATCCTGCTATACATAATGGATTAAACTCAATTTTGAGTAAATATCAGACACAACATCTGCAATCTGATCACAACAACGTACAAAATTATATACATATGACTCAATCAAAAATTTTCGGCAGTACACTCATCATCGCCGGTACCACCATAGGCGCTGGCATGCTCGCTCTTCCGCTGGCATCTGCGGGTATCGGCTTTACCACTTCAATCATGATCATGGTCGTACTTTGGGCTTTAATGGCCTTTACCGCATTACTGATGCTTGAGGTTCATCAATATGCCGACCATGATGCTACGCTGCATACGCTCGCTAAACAGATTCTGGGCAAGAAAGGAAAATGGCTGGCGAGCTTTGCAATGTTATTTCTGTTTTACGCCTTGTGCGCCGCGTACATTGCCGGCGGAGGGTCGCAATTTGCGGACCGTATCAGCCAATTTACCGGCCTGACCATTTCTGGGCCTGTTGCAACGGTGGTTTTCACTATCATCGTTGCAACCGTGGTGACGATCGGCACTGGCACGGTCGACAAAGTCAACCGTGTGCTGTTTACCTGTAAACTGATTGCAATGGTAATGGTGCTGTCGTTTCTGGCGCCAAATGTCACCGAGTCATACCTGCTGAGCATGCCCATGCAACAAGGTCTGATCGTCGCCGCTATTCCGGTGATTTTCACCTCATTTGGCTTTCACGGCAGCATTCCGGCGATTGTTAATTACCTGGATGGCGACACCCGCTCGCTGCGCAAAGTGATCCTGTTCGGTTCTGCTATTCCGTTGGTTATCTACATTTTCTGGCAAATCGTCACTTTGGGTGTGATCAGTCAGTCGCAAATGATTCAGAATTCAGCCCTTAGCGCTTTGATTGGTAACCTGGCCCAAGCCGTCAACAGCACCAGTCTGGCCAATATTGTCGGCGTGTTCGCCGATCTGGCTTTGCTGACTTCTTTTCTGGGTGTCAGTCTGGGATTGTTTGAATACCTCGGTGACATTCTGCGAAAAACCAACACCAGCTCAAGTCGTGTACCAGCATCACTGATTACCTTCCTGCCACCTCTGGGATTTGCTCTCTTCTACCCACAAGGTTTTATCATGGCGCTGGGTTACGCTGCGATCGCACTGGCCATTCTGGCGATTTTCCTGCCCATCCTGATGGTGCGTAAAGTTCGCCAACATGAGCAGTCTGAGAGTAAATACCAGGTGTTTGGTGGGCAGCCGGCGCTAGTTATCACAGGTGCAACGGGTTTCGCCATTGTTAGCGCACAAATCTTGATTACGCTGGGTATTCTGCCTTCTCTGGGCTAACGCCCAATCACTGAGTCATCAAAAACGCCGGCCAAAAATGCCGGCGTTTTTTTATGCACTCTAGCTAATATCAACCCGATCTACGTCTCATATTTGCAACGATTTACAACATATCTTTCAGATAATACTGTGGGATCGCTCATATTGGTCGATACAAGAAAGTCATAATCACACCATCTATTCATTCATCATTTGTTGCGGAGTTCCTATGAGAGAAGTCGAATTCAGGACGATCGACCGACTGTTCATAAAAATGTCCATTAACGACAAAATGTGGGTCATATTTGCCCTTTTTCTTACCACAATTACCTTTATTTCCGGAGGTCGCTACTTCAATACGATTGATGCGATTGAGCATCAGTCCAAGCTTGCCGTTGAATATCAGTTAACGGGATTATTGCAAACCAACGCACCAGATCAGTTGCAAGTACCAGGTCTGGAAAAACGCACGACCATTGCAGACACCCAATATACCCAAGGCACCGTGACCGCGACCGCCAGACATGCCTCCGGCCAGGTCTACGCGCTCACCAAATCCATGAGTAATGCCGAAAGCGATGCTCGCTCCGCGGCATTATCTGCCTTTCTACTGGCGTACTTGTGGGTGATCCCCTTTGCGGTTTTCGTCTATTGGGTCGCGACCTTTATCGGCGGCGCACTGTGGGTGTTGTACAGCACCACACAGAAAATCGCTGACGGAGATCTGACCTCACGCCTTGGTTTCCACCCGGGACGCGACGAGTTTGGCACTATTGGCTGCGCGCTTGATAACGCTATGGACACGTTGACAGACCTGGTGGTGAGTGTGAAAGATAACTCAACCACGTTGGGTGAAACTTCCGCTGCATTTGAACAGGACATGCAACAAAGTGAAACTCAGATCACCAACCAGTATGCTTCGCTAGATTCGGTCGCCACGGCCATGGAAGAGATGACAGCGTCAGCGCAAGAAGTGGCGAACATTGCCAATCAGGCAACTGGCCAAACAGAGATGGACGCGAAACAAGTGAACGACAGTTCTCAGCGAGTGCATCAGGCGATTGATGAGATTGCGCGCTTGTCTGACTTTATCGAACAGGCGTCAAGTTCTGTTGCCACTCTGAACGACAATACCGCACAGATCAGCGAAGTTATCACCACCATCAACGGTATCTCAGAACAAACCAACTTGCTGGCTCTGAACGCAGCGATTGAAGCAGCACGTGCCGGTGAGCAAGGCCGCGGTTTCGCCGTGGTGGCGGACGAAGTCCGTACTCTGGCAAGTCGCACTCAATCAGCGACGGTCGAGATTCAGGCTATGATTGAAAAACTGCAATCAGAAAGCCAGACCATCGCTAAGATCACCGAGCAGACGGTCAGTCAGGCACAAACCAGTAGCGATCTCGTCACAGACATCGGCAACGACATCAGTCAAATCGCCGTCTCCGCGAGAGCCATCAACGACATGAGTATTCAGATCTCCACCTCAGCCGGTGAGCAAAGTGCGGTCGCAAACGATATTGCGTCTGAACTGTCGGACATTCGCGCGCAATCGAGTGTGATACGTCAAGTCGCCGAGCAATCCTCTCAGGGCGTCGGTAACCTGGCTAACGCGACACGCAATCTGGGCGAAATACTCGCTCGATACCGCACCTGATCCTAACATCGGGGTCGAAACCAAAAAGCCAGTCATCCGACTGGCTTTTTGTGATCTGTATCTGATTCAGACCCTGCTGCGTGCCGCGGCCCAGAACATAAACACACCAACAAGCAGCAAATAACCGATCATGACTTCACGGTAAGCACGACCCGGCGGTTGCATCCAGTCGTGCGGTTTTCACTGGCATTGCAGATTGGCGCACTCTCCCCAAACGCTTTCTCAACAATACGGTTACCCTGTTTGAGATTATGTTTTAAGTAGTTCGCCACCTGCTTGGCGCGACGCGCTGACAGAGCTTTGTTATACGTCTTAGGACCGATACTGTCGGCATGCCCTTCAATAAATATCTGCGCTTTACCGTTCACCAGTTCAAGATACTTCTCCAGCACATTTTTGTGCGCAGCGGTCAGCTGATATTTGTCGTGTGCATAGTTCAAAACCAACGACTGAGTCGCTTGATCATAAAAGCAAACCTCGTCCGGACGTGCCACTTTCACCACCTCAGACGACGAGTTCAACACTTGTTCGGGACGCGTAGAGTCGTGTTGAACCAATTTGCCTTTCACCTGCGTGGTAAGCGTGTGGGAAGACACCAGTTGAGTAGAGGTCACGTATTCATTAACCCCACCGAGACAATTGGCATACCCGAATGGTGACAATAATAAAGTGGTGATGATGAGCGGGTATTTCATGTTAATCCTTAAGTCTTCCTGTTTCTTCATTGATCAGATTGAGAATATATTTGTAAACGTCTTCGCCATCTTTGGCGTGATAGATATTGTTGCGTCCAAAACAATCACCGAAGCCATCTTTGGCCGATACGCTGTAGTTGATACCAATCACCCCCATGGTAACTTTGGTTTTCTCGTTCTCACTCGGGTTATTACTCTGGAAACGGTTTTTCTTGGCGCTGATGGTGGAGCGCAACTTCTTACACAACCCCTGATTCACCAAAGACTGCAAGTAGTTGGCATCGTTGTCAGCCCCGTCCGACAGCACGATAAACACCTGTTCCGGGTTCAGATTGGTGGCACGATTGGCTTCCTGCGCCGCTGCGATGATGCCATTCCAGGACGATGTACCCCCGTAAGCCCGCAAGTCGCTGCTATCCAACAAACGGATGAACTCATCGTAATCTTCCGTCAACGGAATATCGTAAAAGGGGTAATCTTTGGCGAACCTTTGGTTCTGGTTTACGATTTGCCCGCGCTGATAGCTTGACATATTGCTGGTTGCCGGACGGATTTCACTGTAAGGCTTGGGCGTATTGAACATCTCATTCACCGTCGCCGACGCCGACGAGCGCTTAAATTCATACGCGTACTTCTTTGGCCAAGTGTAGCGATAGCCGCGATAATCGATTCTGACCACCTCATCCGTCTGTGTCACGTGATGCCAGTTGTAGCCCAGCAGTGCGACACGGCTTTTTTGCTCCGTTTTAAAATCTTCGATATCGCGTACCACACGGCGGATGGTCTCTTTCACCACTTGTAGCTTGTTTTTACCGCCCTGCCAGGCATACGTCATCGAACCACTGAAGTCACCAATGAAATAGACATCAACTGGCTGCGGCAGATACTTTCGCGTCACCGACGAACCCGAGGCTTCGAACTCAGGTTTCAGATTCATGTCCTCGTAGCTGATCCAGGACTGAAACTTGGCTTTGGCCGTCACCACAAAATCGGTAAAAGGGGCAACTTCACCACTGGCCTGAACGCAACCGTCTTTGTACAAACACTGCCGGTTGTACACTTTCACGTCAACATCATCGATGTTATCGAGCACATAACGGTCGACCAGTTGACGCGCATAAATGACGTTCTTGTCGTCGTCTTCCTTTGGGCTGGCGATCAGTGCCAGACTGGCGACTTCCGCAGCCTCGAGCACTCGTGCATGCGCCAGCATCTGTTGAGACATTTGCATCGAAAAGGCCATAAAAATCACCATCATCGGCAACAAGCCAATAAACAGAATACCAGCGACGCCACGGTTCTTTTTCATCGATCTCACGTTTAAACCCTCGCAAATGAGTAGGAAGAGCTGACAATCCGAAACACTTCACCGTTCGCGACACCTAAAATATTGACGGGTGTCTCATAACACAGGGAGACCTGGTACAACGGCAAACGTCGGTTGCGTGATGTGACCGGAAGCATCTCAATAGCCTTCGCTTTGTCGATATCAGACATGTCCGGAAAGTTGCAGCCAATAACGTTGCCCTTTTCCAGCGCCTTATGGCGCCGGACATAGTCCACTTTTCCATTCGACAACACCCGTTCATCCAAACGTACTTCATCAATGCGCATGCCGAATTTGGTTTTGTCAAAATTGGGGATCATGCGTTTCATCGACGCGGCGGCAATGGAGTACGCGGTATTCTCCGTTTGGTTGCAGTTACCAGAACAAATATCCAGATCCGCGTTAAACAGCTGCTTTCGTTCAGCCAGAATCGTCGTCAGGGAATAAGCCGCGCGATCCAACTGGCCTTTCTTGTTGATCGCCAACATGTAGTTCACCACCACCACAAATAACCCGGACGCAAACACCAGCACCATCGCCAGTTCGACGGCAAACGCGCCTTTTTGTTTAGCTCGCACAACCCGCCCCCTGTCCGATTTTGAATGCACAACGTTCGTATTCCTGAATGGTGACCACTTCACGCCGGATCGCCATGGTCGGAAACCATATTGATACGATAGGGTCATAGTTGTATTTGAGGTCGTAGACCGCGATCGCCATATCCACCGGGTCATCTTTACGCTCCGGACACTCATCTGCCGAGGAGAACTGGTCGGTGCATTTCAGAAATGAATCGTAGTTGCGAAAGTAGTGAACTTTGATCTTCACACTGCCCGGCTCAACAACATTGCTCCACAGTGACCCGCCCGCTTTTGCAAGCTCATGCTGGATCATCTGGCTGTAGTTCACCGTATTGCTGTTGCTGGAATCGCCGGCTTTTTTAACCCGCATCACTGCGGTCGTGAGGGCGTTGTCAGTCATACTCATCGAGAACGTCATAATGCAGATCTCCACCCAGCCAAACACAATCGCCAGAAAAATGGGGATCCCCATTGCCGCTTCAATCGTCAGCGAACCTTTCTGCTTTTTTCTCATAGCCTTACGTACCTTTTCTTGGTGTAGTCAACCACAAAGGCACCTTTGATATCGAGACTTTCGAGAAAGGCTTTGGCCTGATCCAGATCGTTGAAATCCCCAACACAATAACGCTTCCATAAGCCGTGCGTGTAAGAGTATACGGAGCCGTAGTTGGATTTGAGGTAGTTGAGATAATCCGCCGGGATTGCTGTATAGGTAGCCAATACCTGAATACGGTACGTCGGTGGTGCCCCCGGTTTCAGGTTTTTGGGGTCCAACACGGAACCATCCAGGCTGGATTGACTGGGTTGAAACTGTGTTGACGTTGCCAGCGAGCTGACTTTAGACGTCGGCGCAACGTAGCTGGTTGCCGCTCCTTTGGCGGCATCACGTTGCAGACTGGTTGTCGAAACTGGGGAGTCTGCCACTCTCATCGTGCTCTTCTGCCCTTTGTTTTTTGATACGGATGACATCAATGCAGCCAGTTGCTTGCGCGCTTGCTGCTCGTTATTGGTGTGTTTCAGTACTTCCAGCGCAATGTCCGGACGTTCTGCGTTCACCGAAGCCAGAATCAGGTTTGAGCGCACTCTGGCATCTCCCGGGCTGGCCAGATACAAGTCGTAGAGAATGTCGGTCGCATCGGCGTATTGCGCCTGCATCATTTTCACGACCGCAATGTTGTTTCCTGCTTCGCGATCTGATGCGCCTTGCTTGCGGCTCTCTTCAAAATGTTTGATGGCTTCATCAAAGCGTTTTTGCTGCGCGAGAATTTTGCCGGATAGCAGTTGATACTCGTATTCCTCACCGCCTTCGTCGCGATACTTCTTCAGCTCCTCTTGCGCTTTATCAAAGCGCTTTTTCTGGTAGTTCAGACGAGCAATGGTGAGTATATATTCCGGCTCATCCAGATCGCCGGCATCGTAGGTATTGCGATACAACTCCGCCGATTTAACGTCTTTCATGTCCAGATACAAATTAACCAGTTTGACTTTGTATTCCGGTACGCTGTGCAAGTTGCTCTTATAAAACTCCACCAATTGTTGGTTATCGCCAGAACCGATGAGCAGTTTTTCTTTGGTTTGCAGTTCAGTATCAACCGTGGCGCAGCCAGAAAACAGCGAAACGGTGAGCAGTGCTATCAGCCATTTATTCATTGCATTAACATCCTCATAATGCCCGGGGCGGCAATCAGTACAACAATAGGAACCATGATGAAGGCAATCAGTGGGATGGACATTTTGGCGCCCATCTTGCCAATTTTTTCTTCCAGCTCCATCATGTTAATTTCACGGATATCGGTCGCCAGTGTTGCCAGTACCGGACCGATGGACGAGCCAAATTGCAGGCTCTGGACCAGTGTCATCACAAAGCTTTGTGACTCACTGGTTGGCACCAGCTCATAAAACTCTTCCAGGGCTTTTTCGATTCCCACCAGACGTGCACGTTCGACCGTAACCCGCACAACGTAAGCGAGGTTTCTATCAACGGTTTGCAGCTCTTTGGATAGGTAATCGAGACTGGACTCAATGGTCATGCCGGTATGAACGCACACATTCATCAAATCGAGCAGAAACGGCAGGCGTGCACTGATACGTTTGATGTTGGCTTTCCCGCGGCTGGCGACGTAGGTGTCCGGCAACACAATGAACGCGATCAAAGCGCCCATCAGATAAGTCAACGCCAATGTAATGCCCATGCTTTCCTGTAGATAGCTGAAAACGATAAACACCAACGACACGCCAAACGGGATGATTTTGAACAGGTAGTACGAATCGGCCAGAAAGTCGCTGTATATTCCGGCGGAAACCAGTTTCTTTTTGGTTTCGTCTTTGTTGAAGCTCACCCGACTGATCAAAGACTTCAACAAGTCGGTACGCTTGCGCTCTTCACGGGTTGAACCGATGATCTTGCGCGTGGCAATGTTGGCCCGGGTGTTGTCGTAAAAGCGCATCACCAGCGCAGCCAGCCCCATCGAAACGCCAAACACCACTACCCAGATCAGTATCTTTGTCGTATCCATCAATCCACTCCTCTGAGAATGAACCAGATACAGGCAAAGCCAATGAACTCACTCACCAGTACGTAATAAAAAATTGGTTTGCCACCGTCTTCAAACATCACGAAATGGTAGTTTTCCGGACTGGTAAACTTCAGGATCACCAGAAATATCACCGGCAGACAGGCGATGATTTTGGCCGACGCCCGCGCTTCGGATGTCAGTGCATTTTTCTTCTTCTCCACCGCGCGAGAGTCAAACATCAGGCGGTTAATGCGGTTAATGACCTCTTTGAGCTGACCACCCCGGCTTAAGTTGATGCGAATGGTCGACGCAAAGAAGAAATACTCCAGATACGGAAACGTTGTGCTACTGCGCTCTAAAACGTCATCAGGGTCTTCGCCAATCAAAAGACGTTCAGCCATGAACTTAAACTCACGTCCGACTTCGTTATCAAGCTGTTTGCCCACGTATTCGAACGCGTGCACGATACTCTGCCCGGAAGACATCGCTCCGCTTAAGATATTGAGAGCGTCAGGAAAGTGGTTCTTGAACCGCTCTGCCTGCATCTGTTGCAGCTTGATATAAAAAATGACAAACAAAATGGGTTCAAGCACCATCAGGCACACCAGATAATCCTGCATCAGGAAAAATGCATTAATGGCGTAAATTGCCACCATGGTCACCGCGAAAAACAGCATCATCTTGAGCCCCATATTGGGCTGAAAGACTTTGATCATGCTTTTGACGGTTTGTCGAAAACGGGCTTTGAAACTGATGTCAAACCGCTGCGCATCAATCACCGAGCGCACGCCCTTCACCCCTTCAAAATCAGCATGCATATCGATGATCTGACTCAGGCGGCGGTTCTGGCGGGCGCGATGCACCAACCAGTAAACCAGCAGTGCAGCCCAGGAAAATATCAGGATGAACATCATGCGAATATCCCCCGCACGGTGTCTTCCAGACCAAAAAATCGCGCTCGCTCGTAAATAACGGAACGCGTCGACAAACCAGGTGTACGGAATTCGCCCTGGATCTTGCCGTCCTCAAACTGAGCGCTGGTTTCAAAGCGGAAAATGTCCTCCATCACCACGCTGTCACCTTCCATCCCGATCACTTCGGAAATGTACATCACCTTGCGGCTACCGTCGTGAAGGCGCTTAACCTGGACAATTAAGTCAACCGCACTGACAATGGTGCGTCGAATCGCGGCAATAGGCAGGCTAGCGGTAGCCATCATCACCATACTTTCAGTACGTGCGATCGCATCTCGCGGCGTGTTCGCGTGCAATGTGGACATTGAGCCATCGTGACCGGTGTTCATGGCCTGCAGCATCTCAAACGCTTCACCACCCCGGCACTCACCCACGATAATCCGGTCAGGACGCATCCGCAGCGCGTTGATCACCAGTTCACGCGCGGTAATTTCGCCCGTCCCTTCCACACTGGCCTGACGGGTTTCAAGTCGAACGATATGGGGCTTTTGCAACTGAAGCTCCGCCGCATCTTCAATCGTGACAATCCGTTCACTTTCGCCGATGAACCCAGACAACGCATTCAACAACGTTGTCTTACCCGAACCGGTACCGCCAGATATCAGAATGTTGCACTTACAGTGGCTGGCAATCGACAAAAGCTTGGCCATCTCAACCGACATCGCACCAAACTCAACCAAATTTTCCAGTTTGATTTTCTGTTCTTTGAACTTACGGATTGAAATGGAGGTTCCGTCAATCGCCAGAGGTGGTATGACTATGTTGACCCGGCTTCCGTCAGCCAGACGCGCATCACAAAGTGGCTTGGACTCATCAATCCGACGACCCACATTAGACGCAATGCGTTTGGCTATGGTATTGAGCTGCTTTTCGTTAACGAACTGAATGGGCGACTTCTCGACTTTACCGCCAATTTCAATAAAGATATCCGACGGGCCGTTGATCATGATGTCCGAGATATCATCGTTGTCGACCAACTTCTGCAACGGACCAAGGCCTTTCAGCTCATCCAGCAGTGCCTTAACCAAATCCACTCGTTTGAGTGAGCTGACCTGTAATTGCTTGCGATCAATCAGGATATTGACGGAGTCTTTTAGTTGCTGCTCCAACTCTTCATTACTGATTTCCACCAGTGATGAAGCGTCCAGCGCATCAAAGATCTCATCTCTGAGTTCGATGTAAGTTTCTTTTAACTGATTCATTTTTTAAACAATGAAAAACGAGATTTTGCTTTGATTTTTTTACCGGTCAGCACAGCCACCATGCTGGCGACTGGCGCCGAATATTTGGACTTCATCAGCCCGTCAATGCCTTCCTGAATCAACACTTTCTCCAGCGTTGGCTCATAAGCAATATCAATGGTGTCTTTGGTCCGGATACGTTCTTTGGCGTTCGCTAACGTGACCATGTAATCCTTGTTGGGGCGGTTCATGCTGAACACGACCTGATGGTCTGCTTTGCCGATCTTCTTTTTCAACAGGTTGTATGAGCGCAGTGATGACACGGACGGTTCACAGACCACAAACACACGGTGATACTTATCCAACAGCTCTTGATCGTGGACCTCTTCGTAAGACGACAACGGCACCGAGTCGATGATGAAGTTGTACTGGTCCATCAGCTCTGAAGAGAGGTTGTATAAGGTCGAGGCATGGTCGCCGAGACAAGCACTGTTCTTCTCCAGCACCAGATAACCCAGCTTATCGGTTACTTTGTGGACATAGGTTGTCGCGATCGCGCCATCTATCTCAATTTGATTCAGGTCGATACTGTTTTGCTTGGCCTTAAGACCTTTGATCCCCAAATAGATATCGCTATTCAGCGCGCCTGAGTCGTGATCCACCAGTAACGTTTTCAGGTTGGCATCCGTAACCAGCGCATTTGCCAGCACTGAACTAAGGCACGACACACCTACTCCACCCTTGGTTCCCAAAATAAGGATGCGCTTGGCAACCCGTGTTTTCTTCACTGTCGGAGTGTCATGGCTTTGCGCACGAAGTGAAGCCAGCAATCCATCCAGTTCCGAGTCCCACAACACATACACGGCTCCCAGCGCATGAATTTGGTTACGTAACTTGATGGAGTCGGTATCGCTGAGCACCAGTAAAGAAATACTGACGTCCAGACGCGTCGCGATTTCAGACACCTCATCGACGATACTGCTGGTGCCCCGCATATCAAGAATCACATGCTTAAGCTTGACGTCAGAGCGGTTCCAGGAATCATCAGAGTCAAGATCCGGCACTTCAATCGGCACCGGATAGCCTTCAATGGCATAGAGTTCTTTCACCGCCTCCAGCAGTGTCGCGTCATCAGAGACCACGAGATCGGTGGCCTCTGCCGATGAGTTCAGCTTGGATGAAGAGTGCTTAAACAGATTGTTCAGATCCATACTTACAACTCACTCTTGATTGGGTTGACCAGACTCATGTTGCGGTTGTGCTCAAGCGCACAGCCAAAGCGGTATTCATCACGCGAGGCAAAGGTCATCACACCACACTCGCGGCTTTTGATTCGTACATAGGTCGCCGATATCAACACGGCTTTCTGCTGATCCGCCTCTGCAAGCACCACGCGATAACGATTTTTGGCGATACCCTCGGATTTAAACTTTGCGTTCAGCTTGTCAACAAACTCACTCGATCCCGTTTTGTAATACACAGAAAAACGCGATTTCGGTTCACGATGGTTGAGATCGCGGATGAAGTTCACTGCGCGATTGATCGACTGCTCAGAATCCGCAACATCAAATTCGATGCTCTCTTCCATTTCATCAATCACACTGGAGTTCGAAACATTGGCCTGAGAACAGCCGAACATCACCAGTGCCAGCAGCACCATTAACAGGCTTCTCATCAGTTAAATCCTCCTTCATTGATGGTTTTTTCCAGTTCCGGCTCGTTCACGCCAGACAAATCGATGCGTAACAAACGTTCAATGTCACTGGTGCGACGAAAAGCCGGCAGCTTGACGTCCTGTTGCTCAATCGGATCGACAAGATTGACGGTAGCGACAATGATCAATTCAGTTTTTGAGCGGTTGGTTTTGGTGTGACTGAACAGCGCGCCGAGAATCGGAATATCACCCAAAATAGGAATTTTGCTCAGCGACTCACGCTCTTCCGAAGTGAGCAACCCAGCCAGGACAAAGCTTTGTCCGTCTTTAAGCTGCACGGTAGTTTGAGCGCGTCGGGTACGCAGTGAAGGAACCGAGATCAAGCCGGTCGAGGTTTTGTTGGATTCGTCAATCGAGCTGACTTCCGGAAACAGAGACAAACGGATGTTTTCAGAGTCCGTCACTTTAGCCACCATAGCCAGTTTTACCCCGTACTCTTTGTACGTGATGGTAATGCCGTCTTCATCGCGAACCGCAATCGGGATCTCGCCCCCAACAAGAAAGCTGGCCTGCTCGCCGGAAATCACCGATAGGTTCGGCTCAGCTAACACTTGACCAATTTTGTCATCGCCGCTGGCAGAAATGACCGCGACGATGTCCTGCGCCGTAAAATCAAGCAGCTTGTTGACAAATTTACCCGATTCGCCGCTGTCACTGTAGCTGACGCCCAACTCAGATAAGAATGAACTGGATACTTCGGCCACTGTTAGCTTAACGTTGATCTGATCGGTGGTGAGAACCTTGAGGTTGTTGATCACCTGGGCGTAGACATAAGACGCGGTGTAATCGAGCTCATCGCCCTTTTCACCATCTTCTTTCTGAATGTAGAACACATTACGCTGGCGATCTTTTTTCAGCATTTCCCCCACCAGACGATAGATTTTCGTCTTGGTTTCTTCGCTGCTGACAACGCCGTCCAACACGACCTGATCGCCGACATTAGACACCATCACGTTTTCGTCCGGATAACGGGCAATCAGGGTTTGTTTCAGCAAACGCAAGCTCTGATTAACCACCAGTTCCGAGTTGTAGATCTCGTTCCCGCCACGGTCATAGACAATCACGGAGGTACTGCCCTGCCCAACACCATAAATCACGACTTTATTTTCATCGATGATTTTGTAGTCGGCGATCTCCTGATCCGCGACAAATACCGTTGAAATCTGACGTTTTAAATTGATGGTTTTTGCAGCACCCTGATCTAAATTCATCAGACTGGATGCATATAATTGGAATGACGCTAATCCACAAAGGAGTGAAATTAAGCCTAGACTTCTGTACTTCATATTATTCCTTGCCACGTAATTCCCTGACACCAAATTGATTCTCAAGAATGTCGCTGCTTCGGATAGACAAATAACGATTCGCAATTGCTGAAGGAATAATATTCACATCACCAATTTTTTGTGCCATTTCCAACTTAAGAACATCGCGCATTTTTAACGCAATAACTAAGCTGTACTGTTTATCTTCATCATCCTTAAGGTCTTCTTCTTCATTGCCTTTAATGACTTGAAGAACACGCGCATCACTAATAATCACTTTGCTAACAAGATCACCAATATCGCCATACCCAGTTTCAATCAGATTTGATTTCGAAGATGTGGTCGACACAAAGCTCACAAGATCACCAGGAGTCAGTGCTAACGATTGAATAACACCAATACCTGTCACTTGATAAAAATAAGGCACTTCTTCTTTCTTCAATGACAAATACAGATAATCGCGATCACTCGGATTAGAGATCATAGACTGGGTTAGATAAGTTCCAGCGTCGAGATCCAGTTTGAACAACGCGCCAGGTTCAATCACCAAATCTGTCTTCGCTGTATACTCAGCACCTGCCAACTCGGATTCCTTAACTGACTGAACTGAAAAAGTTTTGTTTTTAACTGGTTGAGACTTTGTCACATCCAAACTCAACGCATATACAATGATTTGAGGCTCCACCACTTCCTGAGTGGCTTGGGGTGCTTCATCATCGGAGAAGTAATTGCTCTGAACAAAAAAGAGTGTTGTGAAAATGGCCAACGCGACGAGAAAAAAGACAATAACTCTATTCATAGTAAGCCCAAATTATAATTAAATAGGGGCTAACGCCCCTTTTGTTTTATTGCTATATACCTTTGGCGTTTTTATCGCCTAATCGGTATTATTTGCTAGCACTATTCAGGTTACTTGTAACTTTGCCCAGGGCGCCAGTAATAGCGTTTTTAAGGGCATCAGTTTGAAAGGCCGCAAGAACAAGCGCCGACATAACAACTGCAATAATTGCGTATTCAACAGCAGTTACACCGCGAATATCGTCTTCAAACTTCATTTTCCATTCAGCTAGTTTTGCCAGAGTTTTGTAGTACATAGTTTCCTCATTAGAAATTTATTAGGCAAGGAGTGCCATCGTTAAACTGCAAAACAAAAGTAACCTAATATAAATAAACCATCCAATTATTGTTTATTATGATCATATAAGGCGATTTTATTCACTCACTTAAATAATAAATATTTATGTGGTCATAAATATTTATTTAAAAAGTGGTGTTGAGATTATTTATTTTGACCAATAGACTCAGACATATGAAATTAACACTATTACTCTATTTACCGTTTTTCCTCGCCAACCTGTGGGTCACGGTTTACGTGTGCTGGTCGGACGGGCAGCGCCGCCTCATTCCGAATCAAATCAGTAAGTGGGTGTTGTTAATCAATACCATCGCCGCCATCGCGTATGGATTCATCTGGTCATCGCTGCCGATAGCTCTACTCTGCTTTGCGGTATTATTGCTGTTGTGGTTTGCGAATGTGTTCGGGGCGGGAGATGTGAAACTTCTCAGCGCGTTCACTGTGGGGATACAACCTGATTTACTGATGCCCGCTTTGGTGACCATCGGTATTTTTGGGGGAATTCAATTGGCCACCATGTACCTCTGGGCAAAAGTAAATCAGTTCAAAGCCTTTAAGAAAGGCATTCCTTACGGAATACCCATCTCACTCAGTTGCCTTATTTTTACTGCGTTGTCAGCGCTTTCACACTAAATTAAGCCGTGCATACGCTACCATGCCCCGTCGTAGAGGGAACTTGGTCAAACATTTGATGGATCTTGTTTCTTAACCCCATCACTTCCAACTCTTGTGAAATCTCGTCACTGCACCATACATACATATTCACCTGCTGGCGCACCGGTATTTTGGTGCATTCGGTGCTTCTCACCGACCACTCAGGACAAACCAGCACCGTACCATTGGTGTTGAGTTCGTTTTTCATAAACCGGGCGGAACTGGTTGTCACCCAACTCGTGACATGAGCGTAATCGATGTGGTTCTTGCTCAGCACAGATTGCACAAATGACTTAGTCAGTGTATTGCAATACACGATTCTCTGTGGGTAGCAGTCATACGGGTCAATAAAACTCGAATGAGCAATCACATAATTTGCGGTGTTGAGTTGATACGACTTACCATGATCTTCAGGCAAACGGCTCAGACTAAAGATGAGATCAAACTTATCGGTATCAATCGACGTACTTGTGCCAAAGCTGGTGAACGACAGATCCGTATTATTTAAGCCTCGGAACTCTCTCACCACTCTTTCTACCAGTTCTGGACAAAAAGAGTCTGCGATAGCGATATTAAACTGATCACGAATTTCTACACGCTCAAGATCCTCAAACAGTTTTTCATACATGGACATTGTCTGATCTGCATATTCCAGCAAAACCTTGCCATGTTTGGTCAGGCCAAATCCCTCCTTTCTGTCGAAAATGCTGGCCCCTATTACACTTTCGATCTTTTTGATGTGCTGCGAAACAGCAGGTTGTGTCATAAAAAGAGATTCAGCAGCTGCTGTAAAACTCTTGTGTTTAACAACGTGTGAAAATGTCCTTAGATATTTTACATCGATGACTCTATTAATGGTTTTCATGGTAGCAACTTACCTCGATGTTACCTATTTTGTTTTTTTTATTATTTCCCCAAAAAATTCGGCATCAAAGTACCAATACAAAATAGCAGTTACAAAAAATTATTATTTATATGCTTATAAAAAAACATTATGCAACTAATTTATAGATATGTATAAACAAGTACTTAAATATGCTGTAGCCCAATAGTCTCAAGGACTTTAGAGCTCCAACACTATATCTAATTATGAAAACATATATACAAATAGGCTGAGATTGCATCATTAATAATGTGATGGCAATCACCAATATATGAAATAAAAATGATAATTAACCACAAAAGCCGCGATTAATGTAAGAATATTTTATCAAAAAATAGATTTTTCCAACTCAATATGTATTCACACCCATCATGAAGAATGTGTGTTTTTTATACATTCAGCTCACATTTCGTGCAATAAAGCCATATAAATGGAATAAAGATCACCATTAATATAATTAATGCCTACTATAAGTAACAAATAACTCAAATTAGAAATAATAACGATAAATATTTACTTTAGAATACGTTTAATTTCCGCAATCGATTGCCTTGATCGATAATAAAAAAGAGAGCATATGCTCTCTATTTCTTATTCATTACCGATAGCGTCTGTGAAACAACCAGAGTAATGTCATCATTACCCAAGGTGAATTTGAGCCGCCGGAACCTCCGCTGCTTTCCCCTTGATTTTCAGCGACACTTTGAGTGCGAACTTGCAGTTCATATTCCGCTGTTTGTACTGAATCATCGACAAATATCACTTTATATTTCAGCACATCGTAAAGTGTTTCTTTTCGCTCGGCTGGTGCGGTGTACACTAACGTCGTGCCGTTGATGATCACTTCTCCATGCAAAGGCGGCGTTAAAATTTCAATCGAACGAATGTCACTGTCATCGTGCTCACCTGCGGGCCGGAGTAGGATCTGCTCACCGTAGACCACCGACACACTTTCGTCGTTGATCGCAATCGCGCGATTACGCACCACCAGTTTGATGGTTTTCGCCACCCGACCACCCTGGTTGTCTGCCACGACGACAGTCAAAGGATAGACCGTTCCGTTGTTGGCATCGGATGGGATCTGTACCTGTATCCATGAACGCTGCGGATGAGTGATCGACAACGGCGTCTCCTGACTGACCGACCAACGATAGCTGTGACTATCGGAATCCACGTCCCGGATATTCTTAACCGCAAGTGTGACCAACTGCCCCGCTTTCACCGAATTTAGCGGATAATCAACCTCAAATACTGGCAAATCATTCACTGCGCTGATCGTTACACTCACATTGGCATAGTTAGACGCCACACCCTGACTATCCACCAGGCGATAAGTGAAGTGATCGACACCATTGATATTGGCCGACGGTGTGTAAATCGTACCACGAAAACGTCCTTTTGAAGGTGGCTGACCGATCTCAACACGATACACTTCATTCGCATTGAGATGCTGGTCATTGGATTTGACATCGACTGTCACCGACTGATCTTCACGCATGACCACAAAATCATCCATCGTAACAACATCGCTGGCGATCTGCTCTTCAAACAGAGCCGCAAACGGAAAATTATAGTAGGCGCCGCGGCTCAAGCCATAAGCGAGATACTCATCTTTTCCCCCAAAATATTGTTCTTTGCGTTGCCCATCGCCCAAATAGGCATCAAGAAATTGAGTGGAGTATTCCGCGGTACCATTTTCAATTTCCAGTACTAACATGGACATGCCCGGCTCCAGAGCCACAGGCGCCGGTAAACGAATTTGCCCGCCACCGACAGGGGCCACACCGCTGGCCAGTTCACGGCCATCAGCCAGATCAAAATGTGCACGACCTAAATTCACGTTGTACGGATAAACGCGTAAAACGTAACGCATAGGTAATGCGACCGTGTTTTCCTTTGCGTAAAATTGAAAACCGACTAAATGCTTCGGCGTATGACCCACGTCCACAGCAAAGCCAAGCGCATCAATGCCGTTTCGGTATGAGACATAAGTGCGCCCGAACGACGTCAACCATGCCGACTTTCCTGCCGCACTCGGAATATCGAGACTAAAGCGAGCCGCGTTCGGATCGCTGACAATGCCACGCAGGGCGATATTGGTTTCACGCCCGGCGGTGACTGTCATCAGCGAAGGGAGTGACGCATCCGATAACTCCGTGATCTGTTTACTGCCGGGAAATACGTCGCCGTCATCGCCTGTCGAATGGCCATTGTCCAGTAGCCCGTGATTGTCCGCCTGTAGGATCTGTACCTGCATCGGCCCCTCAGCATTGAACATGTGGTCAACGCTCACGGATGTGACCAGCAGACCTTCAGCGGGCAGTGCACGGTCATACCCAATGTTACGTCGGTTTTCGATGTACGCACGTGGGCCAAACTGCTTCAGATAAGGGTCGAGGTGAATCACACTTTCACCCTGCGCAGTTTGTACTGTTTGTGCACCGCTTTGAGACAGTACTTTAGGCTGGATGAAACCGGCTGCCTCCTTGCTCCATGCCAACATGTTGACCGGCGTCTGGCCCGAGTAGGAATCTCCCGGCTTACTCCCCCAACTGCCACTGCCCATTAACCCCCACTGCCCGATAGAACCATTGTGTCTGTAGGAGTAAAGGTCCGGTAAACCCAACATCAGATGCCCCAGCTCGTGCGCAATTACCCCCATTGTGGACTGGTGGTCGTGTTGAAAATCAGCGAACAAACAATACGCGCTGATGGTTTTTCCATCCAAAGTTACCTGCCTATGGCTGTATTTATGCGGCCATATCGTTGGTGTTTTGTTCGTCCCACTTGCCTTGTCATTCCCGGCAAAAACGAACATCACAGACAGTTCTCTGGGTTCAATGTTTCCGTCACCGTTATCGTCATACGTTGATAAATCAAAATCTGCGTCCAGCGCCTGATAGGCTTTCTCAAACGCAGTGTTCAGTTTTGTCTGACACGTGTTATCGGTCTTTGAATGACAGTTGGGATGATTGATGTCGAGAGTGACATGCACAATGCCATCATTCTCCGTACCCGATGTTTCTCGGGCAGGTACAACCTTGTAGCGACCATTGCTGTTTTTGAGAAAATAGTCCTGAACACTTTGCTGGTTGATACCAAAAACGCTCGCCTGAAAGTCATTTACCATGACCTCGTCTTGAAAACTGACTTGCACCACCAGCAAAGGTTGTTCTGTCACCGCGGTTTGCCCTTCGATGGCAGGGGCAAACTGTCTGCCAGTCGTCAACGTAAGACGGCGCTTTCCCGGCGTCATTTCCGTTGGTGGCACAGACAAATACACGGGATCAATCGGGTGAGAATGAATGTTGGCATCTTGTGGTGGCGGAGCCTCACTCGCCAGCACTTCAGTCGAAACGACTCGCTTTTGCTGCTGCTCGTAGTAACCGTAGTACCAGAGCCCATCCTGCTCCTGAATGTACAACGTCCCCTGACGATCCTGATACCAGAACATATCTTCCGATCCCATCAAACGCAGATCTTTGACCGAACCATCACTGAACGTCATTTGATGCCAGACCGGCGCAGGCAAGGTGGTGCCGAAAACGGGCGTCACCAATAAGCTTGCCAGTAGCCCCGCACTAAGTGCGTTGTTTTTTATCATTATTTTCTCTCGTTATCTGAGTTAAGTACTCCAATTACCAGAAAAATGGAAATTGGAGCTAAGACTCTAACAACGAGGTTCTATCCATACCAATTAAGTTTTCAACTGATACCATAACTAATTTTTATATTTATATTCAGTCATTTAGAAACGTTATAAGCAAATAAGAAGATGTTATCGCCACACTGGAGAAAAGAAAAAAGGCACCGATTAAGGTGCCTTTGCATTTTAGTATGACGTACTTACTCTGTTGGTTGAATCGTCACCGGAGTGAAGGTTGCCGTCGCATTGCCTCCCGCCCCAGGGCGGTCTTCATAGGTCGTGTTTTGCATCAGTGTGTAGTACACGTCCACAAAATCATCGTCGTTCGTCAGCAGACCATCTGGGATCACATCGATAATTTTACCGGTGATCTGAGCAATGATCGCATAACCCTGAACTTCCGGATCCGGGATCATTTTCAGGATTTCTTCTGCCGCCTGAACCAGCAGTTTTGCCAACTCTTTATAGTCCGTGCCATCGTCCTGTTCCATCAGGATCATATCCACTGCACCCCAGCGGTAACGAGGCCACAAGATAATGGTTTGACCCGGGTAATAATCTTGTTTGTCGTAATCCAGGTAAGGCATTTCAACCAAATCGATTGCAGGCTCATCGCGGCTTGGATTGACGCCCGTAATGATGGCGTAAATTTCGGCCTTACCTGATATCCATGGTTCCATATCGTCATTCAAGCGGATCTTAGTCAGTTGCGTTGTGTTCAGCGGTTCAACACTGTCAGTGCTGGCTGAACGGCTCATTTTACTGAAACCCTCGGTGCTCTCTTTGGTTGACAACAGAGTACGCTGACCCAAACGCTGCATCTCAGCTTGCATCGCCTGCAGGCCTGCACGCAGTTCCTGAGCACTGTTACTGTCGACAACGAAGACCGGAACATCCGGCATTTGATACACATCCAACTGATGAAGCTGACCGTGAATGTCGTAGGCCTCAACATATTGCCAGGAAGAGTCATCGCCGGTTGGTTCGAATGCAAATAGCGGGCTTTCACCCTGTTTCCATTCTTCAACCATCGACGCGTCCGCCAAACGCAACTCCAGAATAGAATCAGCAAAATCGCTGATCCCTTTCATTGAGCGGAAGTTGGCATCGGTTTTTTCCATCTGCTGACTGAACTGAGAATTCGGCTCAGCCGTTTTCAAGGTGCTCAGCGACACAGATAATTGATCGGTGCTGATCTGAGACTTAAGTGTCTCTTCCAGATCCGCGTAGCTTTCACTCAGTTGCAGCGCTAGCTCCTGCTTTTGTTTGGTGATCGCTTCGGCTTTCGCCTGAGCGCTCATACTATCACCTGATGAAGATTTATCATCAGACTGACAACCAACCATCGCCGTAGCAAGCAATAAAGTGACAGGTATTATTGGTCTCATAAAAAGAATCCTTATTGTATTTCTTATCATTAGTAGAGCAGTTACTCCACTCCTCAAAACCTATCAGTAATCTTAATAAGTGAAAGAAAAACGATTCATTACACCTCAGTTTTTCCACTCAAGATCACTTTTCCAACCTTTGATTTGATATTTAATTTTACCTAAATTAGACATGTCAAATTTATAATCCACTAAACTATCAATATTTAGTTTTATAGACTAAAAAGGCGTTCTAACAGAACGCCTTGCTATATTAACTTTCAGATCAGTAAGTCGCCTTAAGCTCAACACGCCCACCCGGATGCTGTGCATCCAAACTGAAATGGACGTAACCTGGCTGCTCTACTGTCATTTCAACATACTCGTTACTGCCTGCGTGTTGGGAAGCAAGATCAAAATCCTCCGTAGATGCCCAGCTTTGACGCCCGACATACAGGTCCACCTCTCCGTCTTTCTCGCCGACAGACGACAGCCACACTCGTACGACAGCCGGCCGGTCTACATACAGACCGGCATAACGTGTTTCGTTAATGTCCAGGTTCACAGCTTGTCCGTTCGTCAACAGCAGAGGGGTTAAGTCGTCTTCTGCTTTCGCCGGTGAACTGGTTTCCACTTGGCTGATCACTTCAACATCACTGAACGACTCGCGTGCCGTCAGGCTGAAATAGTAACGTCCCGGAGCGATAAAACCGTTGCTTTGTGGTGTGAACGTGATGACTTCATCACTACCAGAGCCATATTCGGAAACCTGATAATCGTAGTAATGCGCCACTTTCTGGTAACTGGCGTACAAATCAGAATCGCCGTCACCACGTGTTGTCACAGTAAACGACGTGACGCCGTCTGGAATATCAATATAGAACTGCTGCTCTTCATATTGATCGGCAGAGAAATGCGCTGAATGATTCATACCGAAACTTGGCATGACATCGTCGCTCTGATCACCATTATCGTTATTATCATCGCCATGATCCGTGCCTGGTTCTTCGCTGCTGAGTGTTGTTAACCAAGTAGCAAACTCGCTGTCGTACTGAGGCCCGAGTCGCTTCACTTCTTCCGCCCACGACTGGTACTCGCCTCTGCGGCCAAGCTGAAGCAGACGATCAACGTCAGCCGGGTAGTTTTCGATCATAAAACGCACTGCTAGGTAACCCCAGCGATAGATGCGGTTTACGTCATGGTTGTAATCCGTGGCAAACACATCGCTCAGCGAGTAGTTGGCGTCCGAGGCCAGATCAATCGCTGCCTGATAGCCTTTCTTGTAATGCATGTATTCCGCAAACCCTTCCAGCCACCACACCATGTTGCCGTGGCTGAGCGTATCACCGAAGCCGCCATATAAGTTGAAGCGACCATCGAGATAATGAACATACTCGTGTTCAAGGTTAAGGATCGCCAGATCGTCACCTGAATCGTAACGGTAGGCCAGAAAACGAGCGGTGTTGTTCGGATCCGATGGTGTGCCTTCCAGATACTGACCACCATTGTCGGTACTGTTGCCAAACAGGAAGTTGGAATAAGTGACATAAGCGTCGTTACTTGGCCATACCACCACTTCAACCTGATCGTTGTGGTCGTCGGCCACCGGGACGGCGCCCGAGTTAACCACATCGTGGAAGTCCGCCTCTTTGGCTTCCAGTACATCACACGCTTTTTGAGCTTGTTGATCGGACAAATTCTGCGAACGAATGATTGCCGGTCCATGACAAGTGTAACGATTCGGCAGCAAACGTTGCTCCAGTTGCGTTTTTCCTTCCGCCAAACGCAGCTCGGCGCCCCGCTCCGGCGCGTAAAACAGGATCATTTCTGCCGCCGCCAACCAAAGACGCTCACCCGGCGTGCCAATTTGATGCTGTTGCAGTGTCTGCTCCATCATCGCCAACACCTGTTCACGAAGCGTGTCGTTGCGCGTGGCCAGAAGACGGCCAGATTCACGTACGGCGTTGTACACCAAAAATTCTGCATCGGTACCCAGTGCCCACTGATTCTGGTCAACAAACGTTTTTAGGCGTGTCAGGTACTCCGGATGGCGAGCCATATCATCGTAAAACGCGCTGCGCGAAACATGGCCGGACATCGCGCGGAAGAGGTTGTTGAGGCCATCGACATATTGCAGGTTCTGCGCACTTTCACGGTCAAACGAATCCAACATGCCCAGCATGGAGTCCATCGCCAACGGCAGTTGTTTTACGCTGTCAACCATCAGGCTCATCCCTGACATCGCGTCCACTTGATCTCGGCCCAAGTCGCGCGCGAATGGAGAGCGTAGGAACTGATCAGACAGTTGAGCCAGAGACTGACTCATCGCTTCTGAGTAGTAGCCGTGTTTATCTTGCGTGGCATAGCGGGCAAAATACGCAGCGCGTACAAACTCACTCAAGTTGGCGATTCGCTTGGCCTGTGCGTCCTCACCACGATAGTGAGTGACTTCTGTCGCCAACGCACGCTGGATTTGTTGCAGTGACGCTTCACTGTATAACCCTTGAGCTGCCTCTTCTGGCGCATTGTACCAGGAGCGGAAACAGGATTGTTCCGCGTCCGAAATATCAGCAATGATATCCGGAGACTGGATGAGATCCTGATATTCGCATTGTGCAGCAGCAGTGGAACTGACACCGGCCAGCAACAGCGCCGTGACCAGTTTCTTGGGAACGAATAGACGTTGATTGTGTTTCATACGCAACACCCTTTTTATAGTAATGATTTGAGGCTGCGTTATATCAACGATTAATGCTTAATATAAATCCAAATGCATAGCCTTTTAGAGGCTGGTTCAAAACTTTCGCCAAATAAGACAATCGCAATCGATAAAATAAAACATATATTTAACAATCAGTTAGCCAGAAAAGAAACTGATACGAAACTCACTAATCTGGTCATCATAATATTGCTGCCACTCACTGTCCGTCAGGTTGGCAAAGCGGCTCTGACGCTGTTGTTCAAGTGTGCGTTTTAATCTTTCCAGCTGTTGTTGATAGCTCTGAGTCTGCGTTGTCTGCTCTGCCACTTGCTGCGCTCTGGCTTGTATGTCGTTCGCTTCCGCATCACTTAGGTACATTGCCGCAAGCTGCGAAGACACCTGTTCTCTTTGCGTCTGGCTATATGAGTGAGGAATCAGGCTGAGGCCTCTTTCGTATTTGGCCGCAGAGCTGACTAAACCGATCGCTGCTTCACTCTTATGCCATTGATTGAGTAAGTGGCGATAAGATTGCACAAACTGATCGGGGCTTTCGGTGGCTAACTGCTGCGTTTCCAGACTAAAGTCATAGACGGCAAACTCGTCAGCAAACACGATGTTGGCAGCCTCTCCCCATGTCTGTTGAGCCAGGCGCTTAACCTCTTCAACTCTGGCCTGCAAGGTCGCAAAATCACTGAGTGAGGTGCTGCCAAGACTCTGCTGCCACTCCTGATTCAAACGTTGATAGTGCGCGATTAACTGATAACGCTCCGGCGTCAACATGGTTTGTATTAAATCGAGCTCCAAGGCACAGCTATCGCGATCCAGACACTCACGCCAAAACGCTTCCACCTGAAAAACAAAGGCTCGCCCCTGTGCGTCTTCAAGCCGCTTTGCCAGATCCATCAAACGCTCGGATGACTCGCGGCTGGGTGAAACCGAACTCGGTGTAGGCACACTCTCAGGTACCAAGCCCGATGAACCTGAAGGCTGATCGGGCACTGAGACGGGCTCCGGCGACAAGACAGTTGAAACTGGTGCCGAGCTGTAACGCCACCACAAAGTGCCCGCCACAACGGCAAGCACAGTGACTGAGATAAGGCGATTCATTCTTTGATGACCGCACTGACCGGGAAGTGATCCGACAGATTGTAGTGTTTCCACAAACGTTCATCCGTTGAACGCGGGACATCCACGCGATTGTCGTTGTAAGCCTTAATGCCATACTCATTGCTCACCATCACGTAATCTAAATATTCCACGTTCTCACCACCTGACAGAGCTTCACCAGCGAAGTCGTTGATGCGTGGGTCAAAGGTCGATTCCGTATAACCCGTATACTGAGGCTCAATCGCACTCAGGTTAGCGATCATCTGTTGATAGTCACCTGGGAATTTACGCTTGTTGACATTAAAATCACCGCTGTAGACCACCGTTTCATTGGCAGGAATCTCGAGAGACTGTGCCATTGCGCGCATCTGTTTAAACTGACGTTGACGGTAGTCACGTGCCGTATCGGTATCGTAAGAAGCCGTGTGAGTCGCAAACACATGGTACGCCTTACCACCTTTGATGATCTCGGCATAATTCACGCCCTTATCGGCGAAACAGTCCGTACCGGTGCAGTCTGGAAATACATACTGAGCCTGATTCACAATGGGGTAACGGCTGACAATCATCACACCGCCGTCATAAATATTGACGCCATCTTTGTCCAGCATCTTGGTCTGATAAGGATACTCTTTGGCAAGCTCACGCAAAAACTCGTCGCGGCCCCCCGCAAACACTTCCTGAAGCGCTAACACATCATAGCCTTTGACATATTCCGGAATAATGTCAAAACGGTCGTCGATGTGGGAGGCAATCGCAGGTAACGCCCAAATGTTGTAAGTCATCATCTTCAACGTATCTTCGTCCGGCTCTGGCTGCTCATCAATTTTGGCGGGGGTGATAGTGTAGTAAAGATCATCGTAACGAGCGGTCTGAGCCGATTTAAATGCCAGCTCGGCCGCACGGTCACCAAAACTGTCGCTGTCGAAGCGATGTACATTGCGATCGTCTTGCAACTGCAGACCGACATCGGAAGCCGAGACACCGTATTCGATAGTAGAATTGTACCAGTGGCCTTCCATTACCTGGTTTAGGGTAACACTTTCCCCTTGCGGATTAGACACAACAGTATGGAAACGATAGGTTTCACCGGATTTCACACCTTCCCAACGATTAAAGCTGATCACCTGCTTGGTTTCCCATGGCCCCAGCACTTCAACATGCTGTTGCCATTCTTCACCGTATTGCAGTAAGTCCGATCCTTCATGGTTGACCTGTATGGTTAAAGTTTGATCAGAGTTATTGGTCAGATACACATCGGTATCTGCAACGGCAGGAAGCGCCAGAATTGAAGCTAACAATACATTCCACTGCGTAAGATTCATTTTTCCATCCTTTGTATAAATTTGAAGGCTAGAATCTAGAGCATAGAAGTTACATATTTTTTATAAATAAGTTACAAATAACACATTGAGTAATAATATGAAATTTGTGCTCAACATCTTATTTTATATATTTATTTAACAACACGGCACACGTAATAAATATTTATCCTATGTGCAGATAAATTCAATATCCCTAATAAAGTGAAAGCACTACATGCCCGACAATGGAGCTTTTGCACTAATTTATTAACACAATACTTAGTTAAGATAAGTCATCAAGTGAATTATTATTCATAAAACGCAACTAAAGTATCTATAAACTACTAATTTAATGACTGTTTTTGTAGTTAACCAATTATGTTGATTATGGAACTAATATCATTTGATTAATGATTTTGTTATTGATCATTTCTTGTCCTGAATATAATTTGTTACAAATCAGTTACAGATTTTATCGTTCAAAATGAAAGCAAGAATTGTATTTTTATTATCGTCATTGGTGTCTTTTTTCGCCCTTTCGACACCCACTCCTAATGATGAAATGTTATTAAAGTCGCTTATTGAACGTGGCGTGATTTGTAGCGGATTGTCCTACGAGCAACAGCAAGAAGCCCTTCGGATATATCTTAATCAGAAAGCCAGAAATAAATTAAATCACAACAAGGATCTCAAGGTCGATGACGCGTCCAAAAAGGCGTGTATTGCACCTGACACAGAAGTCACTAACAACGAACCTTCTTAAAGCCTGCTTTAAGAAACCGTTGGCTATTCGGAAAACAAAAAATAATAAGGAAATATCAATGAAACCTATGAGGAAAACATTGCTCGCAACTGCAATGCTCACTCTTTTTAGCGTCAGTGGTTACGCGCAAACTCCAGCTGACATGGGGGTTGTTAACGAAGAGAAACTCATCGAAATGCTCGTTCGTAAGGGCGTTGTCGATGAGAATGCTTCCGACACAGCAAAGCGTGAAGCTCTGGATAACTATCTGGAAGCTAAAATCCGTTCAGGCTTCAAAGGAGACGCACAATTTGGCAAGAAAGCGCTGGAGAAGCGTGCCAAGGTGCTGAAATCGATTGAAAAGCACAAAGGACACCAACGTGCCAGCGTGTTTGCTCTGGACGTCAGTCAAAAACGTACCGACAAGGTTCTGGCCCTGTTGATCGACTTCCCTGATCTGCCTTGGGACGACAACAAGCTGACCAAAGAGCATACTGAAATGCTTTACGACAGCTATGAGCCACACCACTATCAGAATCTGCTGTTCTCAGGCGCCGGTTATGCTGGTCCGAACGGTGAAAATCTGATCTCGATGCGTCAATACTACGAAAGTGAATCTGGCGACAGCTACAGCGTTTCCGGTCAGGCCATGGGCTGGTACCGTGCAACCAAAAACGCGGCTTTCTACGGTGGTAACTCACCAACCACAGACAATGACATGAATGCTCAGGAGCTGGTGCGTGAAGCGCTGGATCAACTGGCACGTGACCCGAACATCAACCTGGCAGACTATGACGTTGAAGACCGCTACGACTACGACGGCGACGGCAATTATCGCGAGCCCGATGGTGTTATCGATCACCTGATGGTCTTCCACTCTTCTGTGGGTGAAGAAGCTGGTGGCGGCGTGCTGGGTGCAGACGCTATCTGGTCTCACCGTTTCAACCTAGGCCAATACCATGTACTGGAAGGCACCAAGAGTAATGTTCCGGGCCGGTTTAACGGTCAGTTTGCCGCGTTCGATTACACCATTCAGCCAATTGATGCTGCGGCAGGTGTGTGTGCGCACGAATACGGCCATGACTTAGGTCTGCCAGACGAATACGATACCCAATACACAGGTAAAGGCGAGCCGGTTTCTTACTGGTCAATCATGTCTTCCGGTAGCTGGGCTGGTCAGATCGGCGGTACACAGCCAACTGCCTTCTCCTCTTGGGCAAAACAGTTCTTGCAAAACTCCATTGGCGGCCGTTGGATCAACGATGATCAAATTACCATCAATGAGCTGGACAAAGGCGACCGCGTTTTCACTCTGTTCCAAACGACCGATAATGATCGTCCGAACATGGTGAAAGTGGATCTGCCTCTGAAACGTATCGAAGGTCTGAAGCCGTATGAAGGACAATACTCCTTCTACTCAGACAAAGGCGATGATCTGAAAAATAGCATGTCACGCACCTTGTCTGTGCCTGCTGGCGGTAAAGTGACACTGAGCTTCAAAGCTTGGTATGAGATCGAGAAAGACTACGACTTCGCCCGAGTGAAGGTTAATGGTCAGGCGATCGCTGGTAACATCACCACAATGGACGACCCTTACAAAACAGGTCTGGTACCTGCAATTTCGGGTATTTCCGGTGGTTGGATCGATGCGGAATTCGATCTGAGCGAATGGGCAGGTCAGGATATCGAGCTGGCGTTTGACTACGTCACCGATGGTGGTCTGGCGATGGACGGTCTGTACATCGATAACATGGTACTGGATGTTGATGGTCAGGTTACTCCTGTTGACGACGCAGAAGCAGCTTCAACGTTTGCTTTCAACGGTTACCGCCTGACAGACGGCTACCACGAAGCGCCACACTACTACCTGCTGCAATGGCGTAGCCACAACGACGTCGACGAAGGTCTGGCAAACATCAAACGTTTCGGTCAGTTGATGTCGTTCGAACCCGGTCTGATCGTATGGTATGTCGACGAGTCGATGACAGACAACTGGGTGGGTCGTCACCCTGGTGAAGGCTGGCTGGGCGTAGTTGATGCGGATCAGAACGCGATGGTTTGGGCCAACAGTGGCGAAGCAGCGCAAACGCGTTACCAAATCCGTGATGCGGCCTTCTCGCTACAGGATCAGACGCCAATGCGTTTGGTTAACGGCAGTGGTGATGTTCTGGAAGATGTCAGCCTGATTGGTACGGCGTCATTTGCAGACAACCAGGATTACTCGAACCCACAATCACCAGATTCCGGTCGTAAACTGACTGAGTTTGGTCTGGAAATCGAAGTGATCGACCAGGCTCCGAACAACGAGTACGGCGTTATTCGCGTTTCGAAAGCAGCCGACGACAACATCGCTCCAGAAGCAGGCTTTGAAGTGCAAGTTGACGGCCTGAGCGTCAAAGCATTCAACCATAGCGTTGACAAAGACGGTCAGTTGGTTAGCTACCTGTGGGATTTCGGCAACGGCCAAACCAGCGATGAAATGGCACCAGCCTGGTCTTACGCTGAAGCAGGAAGCTATCAGGTTTCTCTGACTGTTACGGACGACAAAGGCGCAACCGACACCATCAGCAAGCAGGTGACCGTTGAAACACCGAATGCGTTGCCTGAAGCGAGTGCTAAATACATCCACCTGGGCCGTTGGGTCACCATGTGGTCAACCAGCACAGACAGCGATGGCCGTATTGTGGACACTGAGTGGACGCTGCCAGGTGGTAAAGTGAAACGTGGACGTATCTTTACTTCCATCTTCCCAAGCTATGGCGAACATGAAGTTAAGCTAACCGTGATGGATAACGACGGTGCAACAGTAACGAAAACCATCGTTGTGGATCTGTAATTCCCCGATTATTCCCAAGTTCCATGGGAAGCTCCTGGCGCAACCTTCGGGTTGCGCCTTTTTTGTATGCGTTTATTGGGATTGATCGTGAATGCGCTCCAGCGCTTCAACACGTCGCCACTGCACCGAGTCAAAACGTTGCTCCCGGAGCACGGCAATCTGTTGCTGTTTCTCTTGTTCACCCAACCATTCATCTGACAGAATGGCACTTCGTTGCTGCAGATAATCATTTAACTGAGATTCAAATGACATGCGCTGGTTGTCCAGTTCAGCCAACCGCTGCGCCCCACTCTCGCCCACCAGTTCGGCCCGGATCAAATAGCGGTTCTGCTCACTCTCAGCATCTGCTGCAATCAACCCGGCAACCATGGTCGCGTTCTGTTCACTTTTTTGCAGATAGTCTGGCAGCTCAGCATTGAGTGCCGCCATTTGGCTACGTTGATCAGCCTCGTCCAGAGCGTGCGCTGTGATATCCAGCTTGTCCATTGCCAACTGTCGCCAACGGTTTTCGTCACCAAATAACAGGGCTTGCTGCTCAGGAGTAAAGTACTCACTTTGCAACGCAAGTAACGCTTCGTTGAGCGCGACCAGTTTTTCACGCGTGCTTTGATTGGTATCCGGCAGTATCAATTGAGCCAGCGCCTTCTTATAACTGACGTATTGTGCGAACAACGTTTCATCCACCAGCAGTTGATCGTTTTGACTGGCGTATTCGTCGACTTCCTCACGTAAGCGGTTTAGATCAGTTTCACCCAATCCGGCCAACGCATAGTCCAGTAAATCCCGGCTGGACGATTCATCAATTTCGGTGTCTTGTTGAGATGGTGTTTGCAGCCTCGCCGGCTGAATGTCCGTCGGCTGCGGCCATAAAAAGACCGCACCGGCGCTCCCCAAGGCGATCATCAATGATAATACCAGTGCGGACTTTTTCATCAGTTACTCCTTACAGACCTTGTAACTTTAAACGATTAGCATGTTGACGGTATAACGTCACCGGATCGGTTTCAAACAGATGGTGCACGCCAAGCAAGCCGTTAATTTCATCCAGGTGATTCATTTGGTAGTCGTCACGAATCACTTTACCAAGGTGCGTACTGCAGACCCCAACCAGTCCATCACTCGGCCCATCAAAGGCCAGACCAAGAATCGTCATCGCCGCGTCCGTCGGATCTAAAAGGTTGGTAAAAGTGGATGATCCGGTCCAGGAGTAGTAATACACCCCGTTGTCCGCGAGAAACTCACCGTCACCGCATTCTGAGGTCGGCACGCCTTCCGGATAGTGCTGATTAAACGCCAGTGAGCCTTCGGTGGTCAGAGCAGCCAGTGATGCCAGTGGATCCTGTTCAAGATCACTGCCGCCAGACAACAGGTTGATCAGCGTCACCAGACCTTCGGCCAGTTTGACGGCAATCGCCTCGCCAGCCGAGCCATCGGCAACGGCGCCACGAACCAGATCCGCGACTTTCGAGCCTTTATTCACACCACCGACACTGGTCACTGAAGCAACCAGATCCGGCCGCACTGACGCAACGTAGCGCGCTGTCGGCCCGCCATGGCTATGACCAATTAAGTTCACCTTTTCGGCACCCGTCGCTGCCAGCAACATCTCAACCTGAGACAGTAGCTGCTCTCCACGCAGTTCGCTGCTGTTAGTCGCTGAAACTTGAGCCACATACACCGAGGCTCCGTCTTTGGTGAGTGAATGTGGGATGCTGTAGAAATAATCGACACCAGCCAAGGTGTCGAAACCAAACAGCCCATGTACCAGCACAATGGGATAACGCGTTTGGGTATAGCCAGTATTGTCCAGTGCAGATGCGCTCGTAGAAGCTAGTACGAACGGACTGAACAGGCAGAGAGCAACTAAGTAGAGTTTCATTTTCAATGTATTATTCCTTATTCTGATTAGACCTCGGAGGAGTAGATCAAAAATAGAAGAAACATTGACGAAATGAATAATCGGAGTATTAATAAACTCAATTAAGTGTGACGATTAGTCATAATTCAACAGAATCGTTAAACATGAACAAATCAATACCGAACAAGGCACGATAAAAATCAAAACAGGTTAATTAATAACTTTTAAATCAATATAATCCTGAAAAGTCTCCATCAATAAAAACCTTGATTTATTAAAGGATAACGCACAAAAGCGCAGCCACATAAGTTAGCATAAACCACTGAATAAAAAAGAAGTTACTTAATTAGAGTTAACTTAAATTTCAACAATTTAAAACAAAACTCACCTTTCGTTTTTATAATTCAACTTGCATAAAATAAGTGCGATAAAAAATAAGAACAAAAGTATTAATAGTGTCAGTTTCCATATTTGTACGTTTATTGTTCTTTATAAGCGTTTTTTACAATTATTTGATCTTCATACCAATTAGAAATAAGCAAACCAGAGACAACTTTGACTTTATATATAAGTTTCATTTATAGGTCAGTTCTGTTCTAACAATAAGTGGATAATTATGAAAAAATCTCTCTTACTCGCTATGTTGCCTTTGACTGCATTCGCTCAAACTGGTGAAGTTCAGTTTGAACCTCAACCACTGACGGCTGCTCAGGTGCAAATGGTGCAAACCGCCAACACCTACACTTATGTACGCTGTTGGTATCGTCCATCTCAATCTCACGACGATCCTGCGACCGAATGGGAATGGGCACTGGATGCCAACGGAGACTACTACAAGCTGAATGGTTACTGGTGGTCTTCGTGGTCATTTAAGAACATGTTCTACACCAGCACACCGCAGTCTGAGATCCAGCAACGTTGTGAAGATACACTCAACGTCACGCATGACACCGCAGACATCCTGTTCTTTGCTGCCGATAATCGCCTTTCGTACAACCACACTATCTGGAGTAATGACCAGGGTTCAGCTAATGCAATCAACAAAGTCGTTGCTTTTGGCGACAGCTTGTCAGACACCGGAAACCTGTTTAACGCATCACAGTGGGTATTCCCGAACCGTAACTCCTGGTTCCTCGGCCATTTCTCGAACGGTCTGGTCTGGACAGAGTACTTGTCTAACAGCCTTAACCTGCCCCTTTACAACTGGGCAGTCGGCGGCGCGGCAGGTTCAAACCAGTATGTTGCTCTGACCGGGGTAACTGAACAGGTCACGTCTTATCTTGAGTACATGCAACTGGCACAGAACTACAACCCGGCCAACACCCTGTTTACGCTGGAGTTTGGTCTGAATGATTTCATGAACTACAACCGCAGCGTGCCAGACGTAAAAGCGGACTACAGCAGTGCCATGCAGCGCCTGGTTGCCTCTGGTGCGAAAAACGTGTTGTTAATGACATTGCCAGACGCGACGCGTGCGCCTCAGTTTAAGTACTCCAGTCAGGAAGAAATCGAGAAAGTGCGGGCGAAGATCCTCGAGTTCAATGAGTTCATAAAAGAAGAAGCTCAGCGTTATCAGGATCAAGGCATCAATCTGGTCTTGTTTGATACTCACAGCCTGTTCCAGCAAATCACCACTAAACCAGAAGAACACGGCTTTGCTAATGCGAAAGATGCCTGCCTGGACATCAACCGCAGTTCAGCCCAAGACTATCTGTACAGCCACAGTTTTACGGATGAATGTGCCTACCACGGCTCAGATAAATACGTGTTCTGGGGCGTAACGCACCCGACAACCGCAACGCATAACTACATCGCCACTCAGATGTACCCACCGGTGATCGCCACCTTTAATATCCAGCCATAATCGGTTCAGTTCAGAGGCAGAGCGTTGGCTCTGCCTCTGTGTCAATATCGCCCCGAAATTTTGCATTCAAGTCAGTTTGCAGTTAGCTTTAAAGGAACAACGACGTACAAAATAATATCGGCGGGCCGCCCATGAAGAATGCGTTCAAAGATCCACGAGCAGTGTTCACCGGTATCTTTGATTCCGAAAATCAACCCCACGTACTCAAACTCATTTCTGCCCTCACCGCGGTTATCTTTGTTGTTCTGGCGATCAAAAACTATCTGATCGGCCAAAGTGTTATTGCCACCACGCTGTTACTTTTCGAATGTGCCCTTCTGGCCGAAGTCTATTTTACGCTGAATGGCAAAGCGCACCCGTGGCGCTATATGGTTCCACTCGCGCTGATCGTCTTTAACATTGTTCTTGCGGTGGTGATATTCGGCACACTCGCAACTTACTGGGCATTTCCCGTCGTCACCACCATCGCGTTTCTTATCGCCTCACCCGTGTCCATTATTGCCAACGTCACGATATTGCTCGGTTGTTCACTGGCAGCGTACGCACATCAGGAACTCTCAGAAACGCTTCGCTTTACCGTGGCGCTGCTGGTCTGCGGTTCCATCAGCCAGATTGTCGTTGAAGCCGTCCGCGCCCTGCAGAGCAAGCTGCGCTATTTGTCGACTCACGATCCGGTCACCGGTACGCTCAACCGCCGGCAACTCGACAACTTCCTCACCATGGCGCTGGAAGAGAAAAACCAGGCGGTTCCATCAACGATTGCCATCCTCGACATCGACAACTTCAAACAGATTAATGACAACTTTGGTCACGATGTCGGCGATCAGGTGATTCAGCGGATCACCCAATTGATGAAAAACGAATTCAGCAACGACAGCGTCAAGCTGTTTCGGGTCGGAGGGGATGAGTTCATGTTATTGATGTGCGGCTATCCGCTGGAAGTCGCCCATCGCCATTTGCGCTCGCTTTGCGCGCAAATCCGTCAGCACACCTACCCCTGTAATGTGGTTGTGACCGTCAGTGTCGGGGTTGCTGAGTGTCAGTCTGAGGAAAACGGGAAACTCTGGATGAAACGCGCCGACATGGCACTGTATACCTCAAAACGCTCTGGACGCGATGCCATTACGGTCGATGGCATTCATCAAGTAGTGGCGCTGAGCTACTCCGGCTCGGATAATCTCCAGTAGCCACACAGAGGCCGTGAAAGGCTCGCCGAACTGAGGTATAGTGCGCGGCAAAGTCCGAATCCACGAAACTGCTATGAAATCACCTTGTATCGCTGCTTGTAAAAATCAGGGGGGCATCTGCCTTGGCTGCAACCGAACCATGGAAGAAATCATTCAGTGGCGCCACCTCTCCGACGATCAACGCGATACCATCATCGATTCGCTGCAAGGAAAAATCACCAGCCATCAGTGCCCTTCCTGTGGGCAAAATGCTCAGTGTGATATCGCCGCTGGTAAAAATCACTGCTGGTGTTTCGAACTAGAGCAGCGTGATACTTCATCTATGGAAAACAACGATCAATGCTTGTGCCGCAAGTGTCTGACATCACTGCCGATTGAATAACTAAACTCCATCCATACAAACAAATAATGCATTAATTTATCTAATCCGAAAGATAGATTTTTATCTTGCGTCAGATCACATTTTTTGATTGCTTAACCGCCTGAGCGGCACTAATATCCTGCGCCAGAAAGACCCGTATTTTTTCTTATTATTAGCCGAGCTGTTTCAGGCCGGCTAAGGCTTCGTTTGTTCTGATTTTTAGTGGAGATAAAAGATGTCTGCTTCATTTCCTTTGGTGAAATTGACGTTTCTTATCGCGATTCTGACCGCAGTCGGTCAGATGACTCAGACCATGTACGTTCCGTCTATCGGTCACATGGCTGGCGAGTTTTTGGTGTCCCCTGCTTCTTTGCAGGCAGTCATGGCGTGCTATTTGATCCCATACGGTTTGTCACAATTCGTCTATGGGACATTGTCAGACAGATTGGGCCGCAAACCTATTATCGTCGTGGGTTTGCTGATTTATATTGTCGGTACCATCGTCGCATTGTTTGCGCACCAGTATGAATGGTTCCTGGCGGGTAGCTTTATTCAAGGCTTGGGCATTGGTTGTGGTGGTGCGATGTCTCGTACGCTGACGCGCGACTGCTTCAGTGGTGCAGAGCTTCACCGTGCCAACAGTCTGATCAGCATGTGTGTGATTTTCTCACCCTTAATCGCACCGGTTTTGGGTGGCTACCTGACCGAAGCCTTCGGCTGGCGCTCTAGCTATATGTTCCTGGCCTTGTTTGGTATCGCCGTGGTGATCACCATGATGACCAGCATGATGGAGACCTTGCCAAAAGAGCGTCGTAAACACGAGTCGGTCACTCACAGCTATAAATATGTGTTATCCGACAAACGTTTTCAGGGATACCTGATCTGCCTGGTGGCGACTTTTGCCGGAGTGGCGGTTTTTGAAGCCGCAGCGGGTGTGTTGCTGGGCGGTGTGTTGCAACTGCCAGCCACCACAGTCAGCCTGTTGTTCGTCTTACCGATTCCTGGCTACCTGGTGGGTGCAGCCCTTTCCAGTGTGATCGCTCAACGCCGCTCTGAAAAGTTGGCCTTGAATGTGGGAATTGTTGCAATTGTACTGGGTTCCGTCATCGTCATGGTGCCAGGGCTATTTGGTGAAACTACAGCTCTGACCTTAGTCGGTGGTGCGACAGTCTATTTCCTGGGCGCGGGTATACTTTTCCCTGCAGCCACCACAGGTGCACTGGCACCACTGCCGTACCACGCTGGCACCGGTGGCGCGATTCTGGGCGGCATGCAAAACCTGGGCGCGGGTATCGCCACGCTGATTGCGTCTGCCGTTCCCGCCCACAGTCAGTTGCCCCTTGGCGTACTGATGTTGGTGATGTCGGTATTCGCCATGCTTGGTCTGCATCGTGTGTTCAACAAACACGACCCATCAAACGAAATGCCATTGGCTGTATAAAAAAACAAAGGGAGGTGCTAACCTCCCTTTTTTGTTGTCGATGCTTGGTCAGGCTCGGTCGCGTAGCGCCGGTGTTTCGAACTGAACACCACTCCAGCCATGCTTCATAAAATTGCGAATATTTTGGTGATCGTCTCCGACCGGATTACTCAGCACATCCTGACGGTAATAACGACCAAAGCAGGCCAGTGTTTCATCCTGAGCCAATTCGTTCAGCAATGCGAACGCGAACACTTTGCAGGAGCCATTATTCTGGTTTTCATCGTTTCGGGTATCACCATTGATAAACGCAGTTGGCGTAAACTCGTAATGCGCATCAATAACAGCCATAGTTTGTTCAAATTCAACGTTTTCAGGGTCCTGTTTGATCAGTTGAACAAATGCATTCAAATCCATATGTCGCTCTTTTCACTTGTTGATTGGGTGGACTAAGACAATAGCTCATATTTTCCGTTGAGGATAGGCTCGCCTATTTCGATTAGGATCCTATATTTATAGAAGCAGAATAAAGGTAGGTCGCTCTTTATGATTGACACACAGCAGTGTTTAACCCATCCGCAGCTGCACGCTGACAACATCTCTGACTGGCAACACATCGTCGACCTGGTCGCACGGCTAAGCCACACTTCCAATGCCGCGATTATCCGTTCTGATCACAACGGACATAACGTTATGCTGGCCGCTTCTCATTCAGAATACTTTATTCCACAGCAAGCCGTTGTTGGCAGTGCCATGCATGATCTTGTCCATCGTACGCTGGATGTCAACGCGCCACTTTGCGCTGAAACAGCAGAGCTGCCTTTTAAGTGGTTTATCGCTCAGTCGATTACCTTTTCCGGTGGAAAATCTTTTGGCATTTTGTGCGTGGCTTTGCAAGAAGCGCCGGCGTCTGAAGCTGAAACCACCGCGTTAGTCGCGCAGTTTGCCCGCTCGCTCGGAAAAGACCTGACGATTACCGACCAGATCCAAGGCTCACTCGCTCTGAATGTGAAAGACACACAGACAGATGTGCTCAACCGGGGCGGATTTACGTTGCTGGCCGAGCAAAAAATTAAAGACGCACCACGCACTCAACTTTCCATCGGCGTTTTATCAATCGACATTAGCCGTATTGACGAAGTGATCAGCGCGTATGGCGCAGACAAAGCCCAGCAATGCGTCGAAACACTGGCCGAAGTCATGCACAAAGTGTGTCGAGAAGCCGATATCATCGGGCGTTTGCATGATCACTCGTTCGCTATTGTCTCGCTGCTCAACACCCGCCGTGAACTGAACCAACTGGCGCAGCGCGTCCATAAAGATTATCTGGACATGGTCACCGGCACCGAAGACATCAGCCTAAGCGATCTGACCATTGGCATGCACATCACCGACTGCTTTAGCAAGCCCACACTGGATGAACTGCTTGAAACTGCTCGAAACGACTCCGCCTAATCCACGTTTCTGCGGGTGATCCTGATTAAAGTTTCTACTCTACTATGTTGCATAAATGTAAAGCTCATTTAGAGTAGAGATTTACCTGTCGATAACACGGACTGAGTTATGGAATTATTACAAGATTACCCGATCATCACTGAAATCCCGGTCGCCTGGGGCGAAATGGATGCGCTCAATCACGTCAACAACGTCGTCTATTTCCGCTATTTTGAAACCGCGCGCCTTGATTACTTTGCCGGACTGGAACTGATGGAAGAGATGGCCACCACAGGGATTGGCCCGGTGTTGAGTGAAACCCAATGCCGTTACAAACTGCCAGTCACCTACCCCGACACTTTGCTGGTTGGCTCTCGGGTGACCGCTATTGAGGAAGATCGTTTCACGATGGAATACCAAATCGTCAGCAAAAAACTGGGGAAAGTCACCACCGTCGGTGAAGCGACCGTTGTGATGTTTGATTTTAAAAAGCAGCAAAAAGCCAGAGTGCCTGAACGCCTGCGTAACGCCATATCCGCAACCGAGTCCAATACCTGATTTCATGTTATTCAGCCGGCCTTGCTGCCGGCTTTCGGCTCTTTGTGAAACAAAGGCTTAATACAACCTGCACGTAACTGTCATCTTTCAAGACTATGGTTTTTAACCAATTTGTCATGGAGGATATATGCGTTCCGTTTTTAAACCATCTCTGCTAGCAGCACTGTGTGCCAGCACGCTTCTCGGCTGTACGACAGCCCCTGTTGACCCTGTCAGCCAGCTCAACATCCAGTGTCAAGCGCCCCAGCAACCCCGCCAGCAACTAAGCGGTATTACAGGACTTCGCTTACTGGGCACCTCGGTGGCCAACAGCAAATTTGCCACCTCCGCAGCAGAAATTGTCAGTTACGACACGTGTAGCGATAAATTATACGTCGTGAACGCACAGGCAAAACGGGTGGATGTACTGAACCTGGACGCCACTGGCCGCCCTGACAAAGAGGGCGACATCGACTTGCAATCAGCAGCGCGTCATTCCGGCACCCGCATCGGCGCCGCAAACAGTGTCGCGACGCATCACGGGCTCATCGCCGTCGCAATTGAAAACGGCGACAAGCAAGCCAACGGCATTATAGCTCTGTATCGCTCTGACGACCGTTCACTCATCACCACGTATCCAGCAGGTGCCCTGCCAGATATGGTCGCCTTTTCCAAAGATGGTCGTTACATTGCGGCCGCCAATGAGGGTGAGCCCAACAGTGACTACACGAGAGATCCAGAAGGCAGCGTTACGCTGATCGATTTATACGATGGTCCGCTGGATGCCAAAGTCACCCAAATTGACTTTCGTGACTTCAATACAGGCGAACAACGCGCGGCAGAGCTGAGCGACTCGGTTCGTATTTCCGCCCCCGGAGCCAGTGTGGCCCAAGATCTCGAGCCGGAATACCTGAGCTTTGATCAGGCCGGAAAATTGTTTGTTGCGCTTCAGGAAAACAACGCAATGGCTAAAATCGACGTCGGCTCAGCACGCGTTGACGCGATTTACGGGCTCGGTGGTAAGTCTTGGGAGACAGCCACTCTCGATGCCTCAAATAAAGACAAAAAGACTGGCAACCTGCACAGCTATCCTCAACTTGTGGGGCTTTATATGCCTGACTCTATCGCCACTTACCGTGTCAATGGAATAAGTTACATTGTCACGGCAAACGAAGGTGACGGCCGTGAGTATGGTGTAAATAACACTCAACAGCAGTGTGAAGCACAAGGTTTTGAATGGGACGGTGATGACTTAACCGGCACTTCAGCATACCGTACAGAAAAAGACTTTTGTATTGCCTACAGTGACGAAGTCCGCGGTAAGAAGCTGAAAGTCGATGACGCTCATCCATTGAAGGCGGCGCTACAAGACAATCAACAACTGGCTCGCCTCAAGGTCATCAAACCCGCAACCCAACTTGGAGCGGAAGATGTCGTGCAAGCTTTTGGTGCCCGCTCTTTTTCAATCTGGCGTGAAGACGGAACGCGCATGTTCGACAGCGGCGACCAATTTGCCCGCATCGTATTAGAGCAAGATCGTGCCCACTTCAACAGCACTAATGACAACAACATCAGCGCAGATGATCGCAGTGATGATAAAGGATCTGAACCAGAAGCGATTGAAGTCGCCACGATTGATAGCCGACACTATGCGTTTATTGGCCTAGAGCGTCAGGGGGGCATTATGGTGTATGAGATAACCAACCCAACGCGCGCGCGGTTCATCAGCTATACCAACCCTCGTCATTTTGCCGAAAAGGTCTGTATGACGGTCAAAGACGGAGATTGCGCAGATGATATCTACAACCCGGCGGCTGGCGATTTAGGCCCGGAGTCGATCAAACACTTCGTTCGTCATGGGTTGCACTTCCTTGCGGTTGGTAATGAGGTCAGCGGGACAACCTCTGTCTATCAAATCAGATTCTGATCACCACGAGCGGCCGGGCAACCGGCCGTTGTTGGTCTGGCGAAAACTCCTCGGCGTCAAACCATGCCAACGTTTGAACCCCGTACTGAAATTCGCCGCATTCGGATAACCGACCATTTCACCAATATGCTGAATGGGCCACTCGGTGGTAGTCAGCAAACGTGCCGCGTACTCCATTCGCATTTTGGTCAAATGGCTTTTAGGGCCATGACCAAAGTGCGTCAGACACAGCCGATGAAAGTGAGGTGCTGAGCAGGGGTAACGTTGAGCGAGCTGTTCAATACTCCAGTCTTTGTGCAACTGACGCTGTGCAACATCAAATACCCGACGTAATCGTTGCACCACACGCGGCACGTCACTTTCCCCGGCCGCATGCATCAGCAGTTTGAGCTGCCCCACCGCATGGTGGGCCACAGCTTCCCTGAGCGATGAGGGCAGATTCGCCGCGCGAACTAAACTCAATACCGCAGCATAGGTCGGCTCCGCAGTGGGGGTTAATCGATACACCACTTCATTCCCCAATGTCGGCCCGGTTGTAACGCCAGGCTCTAAGAACAACCACGCCAACTGCCACTCTTCCTGCTCGATACCAAAGCCATTTTCTGTCTTGGCTGGGACATAAATCAAAGAGCCAGGTTCCAGTACGTAGCGTGATGCGCCAGACTGCAGCCAGCCCTTACCTTTTACAGTGTAAAGTAGCATGTGTTTTTGCTGGTGTTTTCGATACACCGAGAACATATCTCGCGCCGTCGCCAGACCGCATTGTGCGATGCCAAGCTCAGCCAGCGCCAGTATCTGAGCATGGTCAATAAACTCATGATGAGTCTGCTCTGAGATCTGAAACCGCTCTTGTTTCTCTGCAATCATGATAGTTTGACAAAAGTTTTTGATGGAAAGAGAGAATACTTTATCCCCCACATGAGATTAAACTCATTGCATAATTTTATTGGGAAGTTTGCGATGCTCTCGTCAGTTCATCATCTCGACAAACCGTTTTGGCAAAAACTGTTGAAAATTGGTCTGCCTGTTTCTCTGCAATCGATGCTGTTTTCACTTTTGGGTGTGGTTGACATCTTTATGGTCAGCCAACTTGGCGAACATGCGACCGCAGCAGTGGGCGTCGGAAACCGGATCTTTTTCTTCAACATCATTGTGATTTTCGGTGTCAGCGGCGCAGTCAGCGTACTGGCTTCGCAATATTTTGGCGCTGGTAACTTTGCAGGCATTCGTCGCACGCTGGCACAATCTTGGGTACTTGCGATTGTCATTACTATACCGTTCGCGCTTTGGTATACGTTTAAACCGGATTATGTTGTTTCGCTGATTTCTAACGATGCCCAGTATCTGCCTCTGGCCAGCGATTACCTGCTGCTCACAGGAATGAGTTTGTTGTGCTCTGCATTAGTCATTCCTTTGGAGTGCGCGCTGCGTTCGGTTGGCCAGGCCGCCTTACCGACGCGTATCAGTATCTTCGCGGTGCTTCTTAACGCCTTGCTAAACGCTCTGCTTATCTTTGGCCTGTTTGGTTTTCCGGAGCTTGGCGTCGCTGGCGCCGCACTGGGGTCAACCCTTTCAAGGATTGCACAAACCATCGCACTGTTTTATGTGGCGTATAAACGCTATCCGCACCTGTTCCCGGATAAAACAAGCTGGGCAGAATGCCATCTCAAACCACACCGCAAGCGTTACATCAAACTGGCAACACCGCTGATCATCCATGACACCGGCTGGGCAGCTGGCATTATGGTTTACAACGTGATTGTCGGTCAGCTCGGTGTCAGCGAACTGGCCATCATTTCATTACTGGCACCGATTGAAGGCGTATTGATTTCAGCTTTTCTCGGCTTTGCCGTAGCGGCATCGATTATTCTCGGCAATGAAATCGGCGCGCAAAACTATCGCCGTGTCGAGGACACAGCCTGGTGGTATGTACTGATCAGTTGTACGCTGGCGTTATTGCTCGCCCTCGCCTGCCTGGCAGCCGAGCCCCTCATCGCTTATCTGCTCAGCAAAAGCCCAATCAGCCATGATGATCTGGCCGTCAAAGTCTGTTTGGTGATGGCTTTTGGTATGGTGCTGAAGGTGTTCAACATGGTCGGCATCGGCGGTGTGCTGAAAAGTGGCGGAGACCTCAATTACAGTATCTTTATCGATTTGTTCGGTCAGTGGGCTATCGGGATCCCGCTGGCGTATTATACCGGGCTGGTACTGGGTTGGCCGTTGCATTGGGTCATGATGGTGATTCTGCTGGAGGAAGTGGTCAAGATCGGCCTGACAACCCAACGCGTCCGATCGAAAAAATGGATCAACAATCTGGTTGAAGAGCCGGAAACAACGCCAGCTTAATAGGCGGCAGTACCAGCGAAAATTGAATCAAGGCGCCGCTCGCGGACGCCTTCTTAATGCTTACACTCAGAGCTTCTCTTCAAACACACCCAGCTCACGCCCAAGCCACGCGGCGCCTTCGGTATGATCTTTCAGGTCATTGCCCGTTACCGGGTGTATCAGCACGGACAGATCGCCACGCTGGGCATCCAGCCAGTCAGCAAATCCGTTATTGATATCCGCCACATGAATCTCAAACATTGGCATTTTGTGCGGGCCAACCAAACGTTCAACCAACGGGTAGATACGTTCGATTTTGTCCGCCTGTGTCTGACGAATTTTTTGATGCAACTCCTCAGCGGTAGCCACATTATTTAACGCAAAATAGACATGGAAGTGATACATGTTCGTTCCTCTTTCTTCTATGAGGCTTAGTTTACCTGCCTTCTCGCAATTAAACAGTCACACAGCCCGGACAACTCGTTCAAATTTTTAGAACTCACGTCGTTTGCACACTATTCATGCAAATTTTTTGTGTGCCCTCATAGTTATACCTTTAAACCAGATGCATAATAGGCGTACTTTTGAACAGGGTTGTCATCATAAGGAGATGATCATGAGTGATTCGCGCTCGCTGTCCTGGCAAACCGTTAGCCTTCACTGGCTGACAGCCATCGCTTTTCTGACCGTTTTTTCCATCGGCTTGTATATGTCTGAACTGCCCCGCGGGCCGGAAAAAGGAGAATGGGTCGCTCTGCACAAATCGCTGGGTGCCACCGTCTTGTTACTCGCGCTATTCAGACTGGGCTGGCGTATAAAAGAAGGCCGGATTAAACCGCTTTCAACTCTCCCGGCATGGCAAGAGAAACTGGCCCATTTGATCCACGTTGTTCTCATCTTAGTCACGCTGATGATGCCACTGTCCGGGATCATCATGAGTCGCGCCGGCGGACGCGCCATCGAAGTGTTCGGCTGGGAAGTTATCGCCGCCGGAGAAAAGCAGCCCTGGTTGCAAGAAGCGGGCAGCGCGGTGCATCACACCACAGTCAACATCATTGTCATTGCGCTGGTTTTGCACGTTGCCGGCGCACTCAAACATCATTACATCGATAAAGACGCCACCATGCGACGAATCGTCGGCAAGTGACCGTATTCATCTCGTTTTCTCATAAAAATAAAGCCCATCAGTGATGGGCTTTATTACGTTTAACTGAGCACGGTTCATCGACAACCAACGTTGCCTACCCCACTTGAGAATAGCGATTTTCGTCCTGATGCTGCTGGTTGTAGACAAAAAACTCGTCAATCCAGTGACAGATTAACGCCGAATCCTGTGTTTTATCGAGTTCCTCATAAGCACTGCGATAATGGCTGTCAGAAATGATCGACTTACGTTTTTCAACCAGTCTGGCCGTAAAATCGACACTGAATTCAGGATGGCCTTGCACTGTAAAGATATGATTGTCTTTGGCTAACATGAAATTCGGACAAAACTCATTGTGGGCAATCACCCGCATGCCAGACGGCAGGATGACCACCTGATCCTGATGACTGACTAAGAGCCGAACTGAGTCGATGGCAAGTTTCATCCAGCGCTTTTGTTCAATCACATTGACGGCGTAACTGCCAAGCCCCCAGCCTTTCTCCGATTTAACCACTTTTCCACCCAGCGCTCGGGCAATCAGTTGATGACCAAAACAGATGCCGACCAACGGTTTTCTGCGTGTTTCACAGCGGCGAATCCACTCAGCGAGATCGACGATCCAGGGATCGTCATCGTACGCGTTGTGCACACTGCCCGTCAGAATGAAGCCATCGCAATTGTCCAGCGCTGGCAAATCCCCTTTGATGGCATCGTAATTTTCGAATGAGAGCGACTGGTTCACCACCGACATCGAACGCTCAATCATATCCGCATACTGACCGTATCCGTCCGATAACGGCGGGTCCACATACCCGCACGTCAGAATTCCTATCTTCATTGGTCACCTACTTCATGGTTGGCATCACGAACTCGCTTTCTTTCTGCCCTTTTGGCCAACGTGCCGTGACGGTTTTCATACGAGTATAGAAGCGGACGCCATCATTGCCATGCACATTAAGTGGGCCAAACACGGAGCGCTTCCAGCCACCAAAGCTGTGGAATGCCATTGGAACCGGGATGGGCACATTGACGCCGACCATGCCGATCTCGACTTTCTCCGTAAAGTCGCGAGCAGTATCACCGTCACGCGTAAAGATCGCCGTACCGTTACCAAACTCATGTTCGTTAATAAGTTCAAGCGCATGCTGATAATCGCGTGCTCGCACCACAGAGAGTACCGGTCCAAAAATCTCTTCCTGATAAATCGTCATGTCCGGCGTGACGTGATCAAACAGCGTTCCGCCAACAAAATACCCCGGCGTCCCGGCGTTGATCTCACGCCCATCCACAACCAGAGAGGCCCCCTGTTCAAGCCCGGAGTCAATGTAGTCACGTACTTTGTTCATGTGTGGCTCACTGACCAGCGGCCCCATTTCGTTCTCCGGTGTCACGCCAAGCCCAGGTCCGACACGCAGCGCCTGCACTTTTTCCTTCAGTGCCGCAACGAGTCTGTCGGCAGTGTCTTCACCGACCGCCACTGCGACCGAAATCGCCATGCAGCGCTCTCCGGCTGCGCCGTATGCCGCGCCCATAATCGCGTTGGTGGCGCCTTCTAAATCCGCGTCCGGCATCACCACCAGATGGTTTTTCGCTCCACCCAGCGCCTGAACACGCTTACCATTCGCGCAGCCTTTGGTGTAAATTGCTTCCGCAATTGGTGTCGAACCGACAAAGCTCACCGCTGCCACATCCGGAGATTCAAGTAGCGCATCCACCACTTCTTTATCGCCTTGCAAGACATTAAATACCCCGTCTGGCAACCCGGCTTGCTTGAGCAGGTCCGCCAGCATCAGCGATGCACTCGGATCTTTTTCTGACGGTTTAAGAATAAAGCTGTTACCGCAAGCCAGCGAGATAGGAATCATCCACAGTGGCACCATCACCGGGAAGTTAAATGGTGTAATACCAACACACACGCCCACTGGCTGCATCATGGAGTAGCTGTCGATCTCACGTCCGACATTGAGCGAGTGCTCGCCTTTCAGCAGATGTGGAATACCACACGCAAACTCCACCACTTCCAGACCACGAGTCAGCTCACCCAAAGCATCACTGTGCACTTTGCCGTGCTCGGTCGAAATCAGAGTCGCCAGCTCATCCGCATGTTCTTCCAACAAGGCTTTGAAGCGGAACATCACGCGGGCGCGCTGCAAAGGCGACGTGGCCTGCCAGCCGATTTGTGCCTGTTTGGCGACCGCCACCGCTTCCAGCGCTTCTTCGGTGGTAGAAAGCTGTACCCGGCCTCGCAGTTCGCCGTTAGCCGGGTTAAACAGATCCGCGGCCCGCGCACTGCGGCTTTGAGTCAGTTGTCCGTTAATAAAATTAGATACCAGAATCGACATGACTTATTCCTTGTATTCGATATGTTGTAAAACGTCGGCGATAAGATTAAACAGCTCATCAATGTGCTGCTTTTCAATAATCAGTGGCGGCGAAAGAGCAATAATGTCGCCAGTCACGCGGATCAGCGCCCCTTTTTCGAAGCAGCGTGTAAACACCTGAAACGCGCGAGAGCCCGGTTTATCCGGAATGCTGTCCAGCTCAATGCCGGCAATCAGACCGTAGTTGCGCAGATCTTTCACATGAGGCAACCCTTTCAGGCTGTGCACGGCCTGCTCCCAGTAGTCACTCAGATCGGAGGCTCGGGTGTAAAGGTTTTCATTGCGATAGATGTCGAGTGTCGCCAGACCTGCGGCAGCGGCCACCGGATGACCCGAGTAGGTGTAACCGTGGAAGAGTTCAATCGCCTGGCTTTGCGGAGCAACCATCGCATCGTAGATCTCCTCACTGACGAACACCGCCCCCATCGGAATCGCGCCGTTGGTCAACCCTTTCGCCGTGGTGATGATGTCTGGTTTCACGTCAAATTCCTGCGCAGCAAACGGGCTGCCAACGCGACCAAACCCGGTGATCACTTCATCAAAGATCAGCAAAATGCCGTGCTGAGTACAAATGTCACGCAGCTTCTTCAGGTAGCCTTTCGGCGGCATGATGACCCCGGTTGAACCAGCGATCGGTTCGACAATCACCGCAGCAATGTTACTGGCATCATGCAGGTTCACGATATTCTGCAGGCTTTCAGCCCAGCCCGGATCATACTCTGGCAAACCTTTAGTAAAGGCGCTGTGTTCAATACTCAGCGTATGCGGCAGGTGATCGACACCAGTAAGCAACGAACCGAACGTTTTGCGGTTGTTGACGATACCACCAACGGAAATCCCCCCAAACCCAACACCGTGATAACCGCGCTCTCGGCCAATCAATCGAGTACGAGTTCCTTGCCCAATCGCACGCTGATACGCCAGTGCGATTTTCAGCGCGGTATCCACCGACTCTGACCCCGAGTTGGTAAAAAAGACTTTATTCAGCCCGGCCGGCGCGATCTCCGCCAGTTGTTCAGCAAACTGGAACGGCAACGGGTGCCCCATCTGGAAAGTCGGCGCAAAGTCGAGCTGATGAATTTGGGCAGACACCGCTTCGCTGATCTCGCGACGACCATGACCTGCGTTACAACACCACAAGCCTGCCGTACCATCGAGGATCTGACGATTGTCGTCTGAGGTGTAATACATTCCCTGTGCGGAGACCAGCATACGAGGGGTCGATTTGAACTGAGCATTGGCCGTAAACGGCATCCAAAATGACTCAAGACTCGATGAAGTATGAGAACCAGGCATCTTGCCACTCCTTAATCAGCTTACTGTAATGTTTTATTTACTAAACACCCATCTACGACTAAACGGCAAATTGTAAACGTGATGTTGCAATATATTTAACAAAAATGACTATATACGGAAAAAAATAGCTGTGCAATGATTAAATTATGAACAAAAACTGGTTTTTTGAGCAAATTTGAACCACATTTGTGTTTAGTTTAATAATCACCATTCACTTCATGAGGATGACGTTAATGAATGCGGATATCGGAAGCCGGTTCAGAGCACTCAGAGAACAAGCTGGTTTATCACAACGTGAACTGGCCAAGCGTGCCGGGGTCACCAACGGCTTTATTTCTCAGATAGAGAACAATGCGGTGAGCCCATCGGTTGCGTCACTCAGTAAACTGCTCAGCAAGATACCGTCGTCCATGGCGGAGTTTTTCTCGGTTGACGACCACCAGCCGGAGCAGTTTTACGCGCGTAAAAAAGAGCAACCAGAGATTGGGCGCGGTGCAATCAGCTACCGTCAGGTGGGCCATTACCATCAGGATCGCCATATCGGTATGTTGCGAGAAACGCTCAGCCCGGGCGCCGATACAGGTGAAGAAATGCTGTCGCACGAAGGCCAGGAGTGCGGCGTGATCGTAGAGGGCCAGCTGGAGCTGACCGTCGGTGATGAAGTCACCTTGCTCAATGTCGGTGACAGCTATTATTTTGACAGTAGCCGCCCTCACCGCTTTCGTAATATCGGTGAGGTGGATTGCGTTCTGATTAGCGCTAATTCACCGGCCAGCTTCTGATTTAAGGTGAAACACCGCTTCCACCCCAATTAACCCACAAAGGAAAGGAACAGGGACATAAAATGGACACTATGACATGGCATGACAAAGCGCAGACGCTGACCTTCTCTACACAGGCGTTTATCAATGGCACATTGAGCGACGCGACTTCCGGGGACACCTTTACCATCATTAACCCCGCGACCGGGCGAGCGCTGGCTGAGGTCGCTCGCTGTCAGCAGACCGATGTTGATCGTGCAGTTCAAGCCGCGCGTGACGCATTCGAATCACGTGTTTGGGCCGGTCTTCCGCCCGCTGAGCGCAAAACCATCATGCTCAAATACGCGCAGTTGATTGACGCGCATCACGACAAGTTTGTGCTGCTTGAGTCCTTGGACATGGGAAAACCCGTCTCGGACGCTTCTGGTTACGATGCCCCCGCAACGGCCCGTTGTATTCAATGGAACGCAGAAGCGATCGACAAAATGTACGATGAAGTCGCGCCTGTTACCGATGACGCTTTGGCGCTGGTCACCCGCGAGCCGCTCGGTGTAGTGGCAGCCATTGTACCGTGGAATTTCCCGACCGTGATGGCTGCATGGAAAATTGGCCCAGCGCTGGCTACCGGTAACTCGGTGATCATTAAGCCATCTGAAAAGTCACCGCTGACGGCCATTTTGCTTGCGGAGCTGGCCAGCCAGGCGGGTATTCCTGATGGAGTTTTGCAGGTGCTGCCTGGTTTTGGCCATGAAGCTGGTCAGGCGTTGGCGCTACATATGGACGTGGATTGCATTACCTTTACCGGCTCGACCGCGGTGGGTAAAAAGCTACTCAGCTTCGCCGGAGAATCAAACCTGAAACGAGCCTTTATGGAGTGTGGCGGGAAAAGCCCGCACATTATCCACCATGATGTAAAAGATATGGACAAAGCCGCAGCCACCGCCGCCGCCGCTATCTGTTACAACCAGGGGGAAGTGTGCACCGCCGGTTCACGCCTGTTGGTGCATTCTTCTATTAAAGAGACGTTTATTGCCAAAGTGATCGATGCCATGCAGCAGTGGCAACCGGGCGATCCACTCAATGACAGCACCCGGGTCGGCGCGATTGTCGATCAGGCGCAATATGAACGCGTATTGAGTTACATTGACGCTGGCAAACAGGACGGTGCAACCCTCGCCTACGGCGGCGACACTGTATTAACAGAAAGCGGCGGTTATTTTATCCGCCCGGCGCTGTTCACCAACGTGACACCACAAATGCGAATCTTCCGCGAAGAGATCTTCGGTCCGGTTCTCAGTGTCACCACGTTTGATTCGATTGATGAAGCCATCCAGCTCGCCAACGATACGGAATATGGCCTCGCAGCCGGGATCTGGACATCCGACATTTCAACCGCAGTAAAATGTTCACGTGCCCTACGCGCAGGCACTGTATTTGTGAACAACTGGGACGGCGGCGACATGACCATGCCATTTGGCGGCTACAAACAAAGCGGTAATGGTCGCGATAAATCTCTTCACGCACTGGAAAAGTACACCGAGATAAAATCCACCTGGATAGAACTCGACTAAACCAACGCGTGTAAAGAAGCCCCTGTGTGGTTGTATGATAACCAGACAGGGGCGTTGTCATATATCGATTAAACGGTTAAGGCTCACCAAGGAAACGTTATCAACAGATAGACGCTTACCATTGCAAGGTAAAAGTTCATAATCCAGCCGCTATAATCCTTTTACTTCCTGATGGTGCTCGCAGAAAAAATAAACGAATAATACGCACCATATGACTGCTCACTTTTATCTTTCGAAGCGCCGATAGATAACATTGTTCTAGGTGCTTTATTCCCCGCCAGTTTGAGCTTATTAAATGCCGCTATCACGTCAGTTTGAGCCGGCTTAGCTATCGAAGCGTATTTATGGCAATCCATGCAACTATCTTTACTCTGCACATAAGTTTCTAAGGTGGTATTGGCAACAATCCGTGTGCTGTCGCTTGGGGTAATATCTCCCGTTGTCAGTGGTGTTGTCGAACCTGCTTTTACACTAGTAGAATTGTTTGGCCATTGGACATCAATAAGACGATAGTAATTGAACACGGAATCGGCAGACAGTAAGCTCCATACATACGCATTCACGTCATTAGAGGTTGAAACAACAGGTGTGACCCTATTGACCTGAGCAGGGGCTGAGTAAGGAATACAGTTTGCTGGATTTCTTGGGGATTCAGTTTCGCATGGCGTTTGCGCCTTCATGTCTGGCGTCCAATTTGGCTTGCATTGATAGTATATATCTTGCTCAGGATCACAATCTGGATTGAAGAATGTATAAGATGATTGCGGTTTTCTATTTGGATTCGGCGGCAAATTAACCATGCCTGTACCTGCATCTGGCGCGTTATCAACTTGTTCAAACGTTGACCAAAGCATTTGAGAAGCCCCGGGTAAGTGCCGAATAATATGCAGCCCAACCAGACCTACGGTTACCGTGTTACTTTGTTGTACCGCAATATCATCCGCACCGGGTTCAACTAATACCGCTTGTGATGTTAAATAACGATAATTCAACGAACCATCTTCGGGTAATTTGATCCACGCAGCTTTGATCTCCATAGCCCCCACATTTCCCCCAAAGGTCCTAGTTTTTCCATCACAAGTAATGTCGTCCCCATAACCTGAAGGTAAACGCAGCCCCCCCAAGCCCTGGGCACATGCAAGCTGCCCTTGCGCCCACGTTAAATTTTTACCCGTGGGGTTAGCATTGTAAATATAATCCACCTCGTCAGGATTTAAACGAATGTCATAATAAACAAGATTACCTCGTTGATCCGTTAACCATTCTCCAGACGCTTGCCCAATCGCACTTAAATCAAGAGCACCTGTTTTTGATACTTGTTGCAAAACCAACGGGCGGTTTTTTGAGGATCTCGCCAAGGCATTGGTTGGTGAGTCAGTAAACACTTCCGATGACTGCAAAAAGCTTTCCCATACGGTTAGATCGCTTTTGGTGGGGTTACCAAAATCGCTAGCGGGTACTTTCGTATTTGGATAACCCGGGTTGTTGGGATCTGCCGCCCAATTTGCATAGATAAATTGCTGCCATGCCGTACAATTTGCATTGGTTTGCACCCTCGAAGAAAAACTGCTGGGCAATTGTGCAGTCAACGATACCGGGTTTGTACCAAAGCCTGTACAGGGGTTGGGCACCGTATCAGCTCTGGCCGTTTGCATAATACTGCTAAACATGGCAAGTGTAACGGCAAGCCAATAGAAAAAAGAGGCCCGTATTATGGGCCTAACATGTCGATTGCTCATTACGAAGTTCCTTATAGCACCTGAATCAGAGAAGCCAGAGTTTGTGGCTGTGCGCCAGAATAACTGACTTCAATCGCTCTCAGACCGGGTTCTGCATTTGGCTGCGTAACAATCTCTAGTGACAAAGAGGTGTAAGTGCCAGGTCCCGAGTTTCCTGGAACGGCATAGGTCACGGTGTTTTGGTCCAACACGTTGATTGTGATATTTGGATCACTTGCACCATTATCTGAGCCAGTAAGTACTTTAACCGTCGGATGAGCACCAGAAGGAAGTTTGTTCACTGTCAGTGCTATATTCGAAGTATTACCAAGCTTCACGACGGCTGGCACTATCACACTATTACTCGCCAGTGAAAGCTCTGATCCAGCAGGATTACTTTCGGTAACACGATAATATGCGTCCCATACATGCTGCTGCATGGCTTGCAACGGTGCGCCAGCGGCAGACGGACCGGTACAAGGTACTTGAGACGGTTTTTCGGTAGCACTCAGTGGCCTTGCAAACAGACCAATGTTAATTTGCTCGGATATTTGAGAGCCCCATTGAATGGGCTCGTTATTGATCTCGATGTCTTCCAGTGTCAGCGTGGGATCCATTGCCAACCAAGACGAAGGAATTTGGCAAATAGCGTGGAGAATAAGATTGCCTGGGAAAGGTGAGCCAGTAACGGGGTCTTGGACAGAAACGTTCCCTCTGACAACCTGCCAAACGTCGGAAGCTTTCGCATCAACTGGTACATTGATGCCTTTCTGTATTCTGTTTGAGAATGTCCATGAGTCTAAACTTTCGGGTTGTTGAATATACAAGCCAAAAGGGTTAGCCAAGTTCACTTTGAAGTACTGATCAAGCATGAACTGTCCGCCCACGATTTGGTTTACTGTTTGACCAATATGTGGGTCGCTATGGCGATACGCTTGGCCAAATTGCCCACAACAAAGAAGCGCTTGTTGGTTGCTATTACCACTCTCATATTGTGGTGTCGAAAATCCAGCCAGGCCAATTTCCGTTTGTAGCGTGTTTGGTGTGCTAGTTAAATGCATAACCCCACCATTCATATTCGTGCTTTGGCGGTTCGAAATAGGGCTGTTATTCCATATATTCAGTGGGTTATAAACAGGGTGACCACTTACGGGATCTATTACCGGATGGTTATTTTCATCTTTAAGCGTTAAATCATCAACGGTCACAGTAATGCAACTGCTGGACGGCGCATCAAAGTTGAGGGTTTCTTGATAGATACTCGCCACCGATTCTGGGCTCACAGACCAAAGCGCATGCCAGTATTCTGGGTTTTCACACGCAAAATCGACACGGGTGATTTTGCCTTCATCATTCTTTTGTACAGCCCATTCGCAGTATTCGTCTTGCCAGCCACGAGGGCCATAAGGCAGAAATGGATTTAAAGCGCCTTGCCAGTCCGCTTCGGGGCAAAAGATCTTAGGTATATCTTGTATAGCCTGTGATTGACCATCTTTGCTGTAACAGCCAGTGTCACCCAACTCACGTAATTGAGTTAAAGACAGTTTATATGGGTTTGGTGGTTCTACTGGGTTTGATGCCGAGAAGTATTGTTGCAAACGCCCTGGAAATGCATTCCAAGTTACCGGTGCAGATTGTGAGTTGCTGGGAATAGGCGTGGTCGCGGGGTTGTAAAAGTATGCGTCATCGCTTGGGGTTGCTTGCTCGACAAACGCGTATAGGTACGTATTCCAGATTGTATTAAGCCGAGCTTGTAGATCAGGCCTATCACTTAAGTCTTGGACAAAAGAAGGTGTGCTAAAAGTAAAACCAATCGAGCTTTCATTTGCGCTGTATGATTTAGTGTCAGTCATCGTAAATTTCCTTATAGGTGAGTCGCACTACGCGGTATTTCCAGCGTTACGGACAACACAGCGGCAAGCTGAAAATGGCAAAAACCAATATGAACATCATTTCATATAATGTAGTGGTCGAATTACGATTTGACTATTAATTTGGGTGATATTTCAGTATGCATTTGCTAAGTCGCACCTATGCGTTTCTTTTTGTTTATATAAATTACGCAACCATATCCTTGGTATGGCCCAATATGTCTCAATTTCGGCGAAAAACAGCGGATATAAGACGGTGCAACCCTCGCCTACGGTGGCGGCGCGGTATTAACAGAAATCGGCAGTTACAAGCAAAGCAGCTACGGTCGCGATAAACCTCTTGATGCACTGGAAAAATACACCGAAATCAAATCCACCTGGATAGAGTTTGACTAAACTAAGGCGTACAAAAAACTGTATGCTTGTCGCAGCACAATTGTACGGGAGGGCTAACTCGCATTTGGACAAAAATCGTTTAGTGGTATTTCTAAATTAGCAATTAATGAATTATTTTGTATAAGGTAAACATAGCAAGTTGATACGCCTTCTAGCAGTGCGCACTTTGCGTCATTATGTATAATCCTTGGTGGCATATGACATATCGCAATAATACTCCTTTTCGGAGTATTGACAGTGAAGTATCACTAGATGACCAAGAATTACATTTTTCGTGAATTTGAGTGCGGCTTGGCACGCGAGCAGACAGCAGAACTTTGTTTTAAAAGTGTGAGAACAGTCACTGAGTGGGATAGGGGCAAACCAATACCTCCTGAATGCAAACGTCTCATGTGAATGTTTAATGGGAAAGAGTTATCATATCTGCCTATGTGGGAAGGCTTCAGAGTATCGAATGGGAAGCTTCAAGTGCCTAATGGTAAATTTATTAGTCCGCAGGAAATAATTACAGGCATAGCGTTCTTGGAAATTGGGGCAGATTTAGAAAATAAGATAAAATGTGAAGTATTGAAATATGCTAGATTGATTTCTAAATTAAAACCATAAATAAAAGGGCTCGTTGAGCCCTTTGATACCATTCAACTTGCTCTAATATGCTTTCCCTTTCTGGGAGAATTTTGTTGTATGAAAAGTTTTACTTTATTGAAGCTTTCATTTGCAGATGTACAAATTTCATTGAAGTCAAAATAGATAGGGCTTATAGACATTGAGTTCCATACTTGAATCAAATAACGTTTAAACTCCAAGGCTCGCTTGTATCGGCTATCTATTGCTAAGGATTCAACATTATATGCAACTCTTTCGCGAGTTTCCTTATAAAATATAGGAGTATCAAAGACCATTGCGTCCAAGTATGCGAATTCACCTAACCATCGACTAATGTGATATACACCGATTGTTGTTACGCGGAAACTTTGTGGCATGTCACCAAACAAAATATTTCCTTCATCTTCTTCGAAGGTCACTCTCAATGATGTCTCGATTAATTTTTTATTGGTTGCTCGCCTAAGGGCGTTTTCTATTTGCTCTACAGAATAACCGTTGTCTTGCATCTCATTTATTAAGGTTGTTGTCTGACAAAATCCATCTTTATTAAGGTGTGACCCATTATGGTTCAAATATGAAATTATCAAAGGGACTAGAAAATGTTCATTTTGGTCTGGAACCGAAACGTCTAGTACATTCATTGATAAAGATGTCTCTGGACTAAAATGCGAGTAATCACCAAGAAGAGCCTGCTTAGTGAATTCATGAAGGGGTATACGATAGCTACCTTCACTTTCTTGTAAATCAATAATTTTTGCCGCTTCTACATTCGGTGAACCAATAAAACTTGTAACAAATTCGATTACAGAGCGTATATTACCACCAGTAATGTTGGTCAGAAATTCATTTATATCTTTGTTGCTATGTAAGGAATTTACTAAAACATCTAAGAATACTGCCAAGTTCTCAGATCTCACGTTACCATAATCAACATTAACTTCTTGGCCTCTGGCTAACCGAGATGCATACCTTAAGCGTTTGGATACAACATCTTCTACTTTAGGTGGGAGTATCGTAAAAATCTTATGAGGGTAAGCGTTTAAAGCTCCCGCACGTTTAGATTTGTAAAAAGTTTGAGGTCTTACAGACAGGAAAACTGTGGCTTTCCATTCTTTTGCAAGTTCTTGAGCGATAATAAAAGCCTGCTGTTGAATATCAAATTCACGCTGATCGGCATTATCGATACAAATAATTACTTGCTTGTTGTGTTTCTTGGCTATTCTTTCTATTGATTCTTTTATGTGGTTTCTCTTGTTACTTTGCAATTCATCAAGCTTTTCGTCCAACTTGTCATTATACTTATCAACATTTGAGTCCTTATATTTCCCCCAAATACCCTCGTCGAATATGGCTATGTTTGATTTATATATATCTTTAATGAAGTCAATGTTGTAAATGTTTATTCCGTACTCATCTAAAAGTTGTTTGTTTATTTGGTCGAGAACCAAATTGTTAATGTCCGTATCAAGTGTTGCGTTGGAACCCAAATCTATATACACATAAATGATCTTTTAAATTCATTATAGGCGCTATTGTGGTATAGGTTTTTAATAAATGATGTTTTACCAACACCTACATCGCCTATTAAAACTATAGGACGTCTTGATAATGCCTCCGCTAGAATTTCAGGCGTAAAATTACTACCTTTCTTCGACGATACAGGCGTTGTAGACGGTTGTTGCTCGGTGTTAGAAAAGATTGATGAATAGCGAGCTTCTAATATATTTTTACTAAGTAAGGAATATCGATTAAGTACGCCACTTTCACAATAGCATTTTTTATAGAAGTCCTTTTCCAATTCTGGATTGTCTACAACATCTTGGATAAATAGCTCTGATAGTTGTCGCAAATTTATCTGTATATCACTTGGATATCTTATTTTAGGATAGTCTATAAGTTTCGTAGATAATTTTGATGGTAGAGACGTGTCACCAATGGTAAGTTTTCGTATAAGGCGCTTGTCATCTACGCCATGTCTAGACAGGCAGTTCCACGCTTCATTGAAATTGTCATACATGTGCAATAGAGAAGTGAATATCAATGCGCTTCCTTCATCTACATTTATACCATCGATGCGAGTGCCTAAAAATGCGACATACTGATGGCCATTCGTAACCACGGCGATAGGAACGCCGCGTCTAGCACAATAGTTTGCAGCTTGTTCCATCGCAGATTTTAAATTCGGGCTTGCTTGATATAGGGTTTGAATAGGAAGAGTGGAGTTTGATGAAATGCCAGCGGGTATTTCAAATCCGATACCTTCTCTTTTTGCTTCAACAATGACCCGACGTGGGTGGCCAAGTTCATAATCAGTGAAACCGTTACTGGACTTATGATGCTCAACTTCTATGAAATCTTCCCAATCAAGACATTCTTTCAAAACCGTATCAATGATATGGAATCTTGTCTGGGCTTCGTTCATATTTGATTCTGATTCGTTGGCTATGAGTTCGCCCAATCGTCTCTTTGCATCGTGTAGTGATAACATAGTATTACCTGCTAGCCATTGTTTTACTTACATAAGTAAAACATCATATACCCCTAGGCTCATAGGGGTTAGCTGAATTTTTGAGCAATCTCAAAAATTCAGAGGTGTATCACCAGCGCAGACAAGAATCGTACATGTTTTAAACGCCTAATCACGGGGGTCACACAGCGAGCAGCATTAGAAAAATGGATAACTTTTAATAGGGCAAAAGTGCATGAACAGTATTTGAATGAGTAAAAGATCTAACGCATAAAGGGGCAAAACCGAGTTATCAACTTAAACTTACCAACCTATCATTTCATCCCACATCACTACGCAATATAGGACATCAAAATCAAAGACAAAGCGCGAGTATCGATTATTTACATATCGTGAATAATGTTCGAAACACAGCGACGCGACGCCGCCATGTATGAAAGCAAGGGTTAAAATGTGGGAGGAGTGGAAGCGCTGATCAGCTCGCATTCGAGGCGACTTTTGTTACGGAAACGGTGCGGCTTACGGGTTTCGAAGTAGTATGAATCACCAGCTTTCAGCACCCGGGTTTGGTTGCCAACCGTGATTTCGATTTCGCCGCGTAAGATAACACCGCCCTCTTCGCCGTCGTGCTGCATAAAATCGGTTCCGGTATCGGCGCCTGGCGGATAAATCTCACGCATGATGGCGAGTTGCCGCCCTTCCCTTTTGGCGCCCACCAGCCACAGTTGGAGGCTGCCATCACCGAGGTCGGTCAATTGTTCCGGGGAGAAGAAGATTTCATCGTGCTGCGTTTCGACATCCAGCGTGAAGAACTCGCCCATGGAGATCGGAATCGCATCGAGTATTTTTTTCAATGAACCCACCGATGGGTTAACCTGATTTTGTTCGATCTGAGAGATCATGGAGTTGGTCACTCCGCTGCGTTTAGCCAGCTCCCGCTGTGATAAGCCACGCATGGTACGTATTGTTTTCAGCTGTTTTCCCACATCCATGTCTCTATCCATGCTGCTACCTTCTCGTTGTTATTCGCGCCCCAGATGCCGGGCAAAAGGGGCGCGTATTGTTATTGTATGTCGATGACTGGCCTTGCCCGTAAGCTATTGAAGACCCATCTTTATCTCCTGCAAGCGGCGTTTCTCGGCTTTTGCCATCACCCACCAGGCTATAAACGTAGCACAGGATACCGCCAGAATGATCAGCGTCGCCAATGCGTTGATTTTCGGGCTCACCCCCAAACGCACACTAGAGAATACCACCATCGGCAAGGTCGTCGCGCTCGGACCGGACACAAAACTTGCGATCACCAGATCATCCAGTGACAGTGTAAACGCCAGCAACCAGCCCGCCACGATCGCCGGAGCAATGCTGGGTAGTGTGATTTGGAAAAACACTTTCCAGGGCGGTGCGCCCAGATCCATGGCCGCTTCTTCAATTGAGCGATCAACCTCTTGCAAACGCGAACTGACCACCACCGTGACGTACGCGGTACAGAAGGTCACATGCGCAATCCAGATGGTCATCATCCCGCGGTGGCTGAACAGGTCAAACACTTGCCCGAGTGCGATAAACAACAGCAACAGCGATAACCCGGTAATGACTTCCGGCATGACCAATGGTGCGGTGATCATAAACGCAAAGCCAGTTTCACCGCGGAACTTGCCAAAGCGGTTTAACACAAACGCGGCGATGGTACCGAGCACCACCGCAGCGCTCGCCGACAAAAAACCAATCAGCAGGCTCAGTTTTACCCCGCCCATCAACAAGTCATCTTGCAGCAGTTCGAAGTACCATTTTACCGAAAACCCAGACCAGACCGTCACCAGGCGGTTTTCATTGAACGAGTAGATAATCAGGATCAGGATCGGTAGATACAGAAAGGTCAGACCGGCTCCGAGAATCACCCATTTCCATCGGGTGTTGTAAACGGGAATACTGTTCATCCTTGTGCCTCCAGCTCACGTTTCTGATAGCGATGGAACCACAGGATCGGCACCATCAGGATAAGCAACATCACCGTTGCCACGGCCGAAGCGACTGGCCAGTCTCGGTTGTTGAAAAACTCCTGCCACAAGACTTTACCGATCAGAATCGAATCCGGACCGCCGAGCAATTCAGGAATCACAAACTCACCCACCGCTGGTATGAACACCAGCATGGAGCCGGCGATGATACCCGCACGGGTCAGCGGCACCAGAATACTGAACAGCGTGGTAAACGGCTTAGCGCCTAAGTCGCTGGCCGCTTCAATCAATGAGTAATCCACTCGCATCAAAGCGGTATACAGAGGCAATACCATAAACGGCAGATAGGTGTACACAATTCCAATGTACACCGCCCAGTCGGTGTGCAAGATGCGCAGTGGCTCATCGAGAATACCGAAAGTCATCAACATGTTATTAAGCAGACCATTGTTTTTCAGTATCCCGATCCAGGCGTAGACGCGGATCAAAAAACTGGTCCAGGACGGCAATATGATCAGCATCAGCAGAACATTACGTGTCGATGGTTTGGAATGCACGATGGCCCAGGCGAGCGGAAAACCGATCAGCAGACACAGTAACGTTGACACCAGAGCAATCCGGATGGAGTGCAGGTATGAGGAAATGTACAGATCATCTTCAAACAGATACTGATAGTTACCAATATTGAGTAGCAGGCGAATTTGTTGTTCTGCGTAAGTGACCAGCTCTGAATAGGGTGGAATGGAGATCTGCGCCTCCGCAAAACTGATCTTAAGTACAATCAGAAACGGCAGCATAAAGAACAACATCAACCAGCCATACGGCACGGCCAGAAGCAGGCATTTTGGCGTGGGAATAATACGCCAAATTTTGAGTTTGGCTGGTTTCTTCATATCTTCAGTACCACGCAACTTTCCATGTCCCAACACAGATTGACTTTCTGCTCCCAGGTTGGCATGCCTTTACGCAGCCGCGACGTATTCTGTAACGTGGCGGTCACCAGCTTGCCCGACGCCAGACGCACATGATAAATGGACTGATTGCCCATATAAGCGATGTCTTCCACCACCCCACTGCAACTGTTGGCGCCGTGATGAATGTTGTCGCACAGCGTCATTTTTTCCGGGCGAACCGCAATCATCACCGGAATACCCGGCGCACCGGAAATGCCATGATTCACAAAGATAGGCTGAGGCAGATCCGGGCTGCGTACAGAAGATTGGTCGTTCTGGTTGGTCTCCAGCGTTCCTTCAAAGATATTCACTTTGCCGATGAAGCTGGCGGCAAACTTCGAGTTCGGGTGCTCGTACACGTCGGTTGGCGAGCCAATCTGGACAAACTGCCCTTTGTTCATGATCGCAATACGACTAGCCATGGTCATCGCTTCTTCCTGATCGTGCGTTACCATCACGCAGGTCACCCCGACCCGTTCAAGAATATCGACTACTTCAAGCTGCATCTTCTCACGCAGGTTTTTATCCAGCGCCCCCATAGGTTCATCCAAGAGCAGCAATTTGGGCTTTTTCGCCAAGCTGCGCGCCAGTGCGACCCGTTGACGCTGACCACCCGACAACTGATGAGGCTTACGTTTGGCGTAATCCGCCATATGGACCAGATCGAGCATCTGCTTGACCGTCGCTTCGATCTCTTTGGCGGGTAAGCCGTCTTGCTTGAGGCCGAACGCGATGTTGCCGGCAACCGTCATATGCGGGAATAGCGCGTACGACTGGAACATCATGTTCACCGGACGGCGATAAGGGGGAATATCGGCCAAGTCTTCACCATCGAGAATGATCTGTCCGGCGGTGGGTTGTTCAAAACCGGCTAACATGCGCAATAAAGTGGATTTACCACACCCTGATGCGCCCAGCAGCGCGAAAATTTCGCCCTGATTAATGGTCAGGTCCACGGCGTCAACAGCAAGGTGGCCATCAAAATCTTTGGTCAGCCCGCGTATCTCCAGCAGCGGTTTCGGCGTCTTTGGCTCAGAATAATTATGAGAAAGGTCGGTATCGATTGACATCACTGTCATGCTGATCTCCAAAACAAAAACGGCGACCAATAACAGGTCGCCAAATTGTGCTGATTAGTCTTTAACGAAGTCTGTCCATGCACGAGTCAGTACACGAGACGTTTTGTGAGGCAAAGGCTTAGAGCTGTAAAGTTTCTCTTGCGTTGCCTCGTCTGGGTAGATGCCCGGATCGTCCAAAATGTCTGCTTCAACAAACTCACGCGACGGCGGGTTCGGGTTGGCGTACCAAACGTAGTTGCTGATTTCAGCAATCACTTCCGGACGCAGCAGAAAATCGATGAACTTGTGCGCATTTTCCGGGTGTCTGGCGTCACGAGGAATCGCCATCAGATCGAACCAGGCCAGCGCGCCTTCTTTGGGAATCGAGTACGCCACTTCAACGCCGTTGTCCGCTTCTGCTGCGCGGTCTGAGGCTTGCAGTACATCGCCCGACCAGCCTATAGCGACACAAATATCACCGTTGGCAAGATCATTGATGTACTGAGACGAGTGGAAGTACGTCACGTACGGACGAATCTGCTTAAGCAGCGCCAGTGCGTCTTTCTTGTAGTCATTCGGATCGGTACTGTTGGGATCTTTGCCGAGATAGTTCAGCGCCGCTGACATGATTTCAGTCGGCGCATTCAAAAAGCCCACCCCGCATTTCGACAGCTTTGCCATGTTCTCCGGTTTGAACACCAGATCCCAGCTGTTGACGGGTGCGTCTTCACCCAGAGCAGCTTTCACTTTCGCTACGTTGTAACCAAGACCGGTAGTCCCCCACAGGTAAGGTATCGCATAGTTGTTATCCGGGTCGACCGAATCCGCGAGGATCTTCATCAGGCGAGGATCCAGGTTGGCGTAGTTAGTGAGCTTGCTCTTATCCAGTTTCTGGAAAGCGCCCGCTTGCGCCTGTCTGCCAAGGAATGAATCACTCGGTACCACCAGGTCAAACCCTGTGTTGCCTGACAAGATTTTCGCTTCCAGCACTTCGTTGGAGTCGAACACGTCGTACACCACTTTGATGCCGGTTTCCTTTTCAAACTTGGCAATGGTGTCTTCTGCAATATAATCAGACCAGTTGTAAATGTTGAGTACCTTATCCTCCGCAGCAAGCGATGTTATCGGGCTCAGCCCTATCGTCATCCCTAACGCTACCCCAAAGTAAGCTTTTAGTTTTCCCATGTGGATCTCCGTTTCCTCTTCTTTGCTTTGGTGTTGTCCTCGTCAACTACTGCTGAACGTCGGCGAGCGTTTTATCCAGTGCGAGTTTTGCCAGATCAACCAGTTGGTCGATCTCTTCCTTGCTGATCACCAGCGGTGGTGAACAAATCATCGAGTCGCCGACCGCACGCAGCACTACGCCACTGGCAAAACAGTGTTCGCGGCAGCGGGTGCCAACATCGATCTCTTTGGCAAAGCGGGCGTGTGTGGCTTTGTCTTTCACCAGTTCTATCGCCCCGACTAAGCCTTTGCTGCGCGCTTCCCCGACTAAAGGATGCTCAGCCAACTCAGCCCAGCGGCTGGCAAAATAAGGGGCAATCTCTTCTCTAACGCGGCTGACAATATTGAGACGTTGCATCTCTTTGATATTGGCAATAGCAACCGCACAGGCCGCAGGGTGGCCTGAATAGGTAAAGCCATGGGCGAACTCGGTATCTGCATCCGTGAGCACCTCGGCAACATGGTCACGCACCATAACACCGCCCAACGGCAGGTAACCGGACGTAATGCCTTTCGCCATGCACATCAAATCCGGTCTGATGTTGTATGTTTGGCTGGCAAACCATTCACCGGTTCGGCCGAAACCACAAATGACTTCATCAACCACCAACAGAATGTCGTATTTGTCACAAATGCGCTGAATCTCAGGCCAGTAGCTGTCTGGTGGAATGATCACGCCACCGGCGCCCTGGATAGGCTCAGCAATAAAGGCCGCCACATTGTCTTCACCCAACTCAAGAATTTTCGCTTCCAGTTGGCGTGCGCGCTCAAGACCAAACTCGTTGGCATCCATACCCTGACCTTCACCGAAGTGATACGGTTGATCGATATGGACAATGTTCGGTAGAGGTAAGCCACCCTGCGCATGCATAAACGCCATGCCACCTAAACTGGCACCAGCCATGGTACTGCCGTGATAGGCATTTTTGCGACTGATGATGGTTTGTTTGGAGAGTTTGCCTTTGCTGGCCCAGTAATGGCGAACCATACGCACCACTGTGTCATTACACTCAGAGCCGGAGCCTGTAAAGAAAACATGATTCATGCCTTCTGGCGTGATTTCCGCCAGCAGCGTCGACAGCTCAACCGCCGGTGGATGGGTGGTCTGGAAAAACAGGTTGTAATAAGGCAGTTGGTGTAACTGCTCGGTCGCCGCATCAATCAGCGGCTGACAGTCGTAGCCCATGTTCACACACCACAAGCCCGCCATACCATCCAGAATCCGGTTGTCGTTTTCGTCATAAATGTACACGCCTTTCGCGCGCTTGATGACACGAGAACCTTTTTGATTCAGTGCTTTAAAGTTAGTAAACGGGTGCAGGCAGTGTGCACTGTCTTGTTCAATCCATTTAGACATAGTTTTTTCCCATCTGACATTTAAATCAATTTTCTATTTAAACATTGAGCAGTAAGAACTCACGTTCCCAGGAGCTGATCACCTGGAAGAAGGTTTTGTATTCTTTACGTTTGATGGCAACGTAAGCGGATACAAAGCGGTCCCCAAGAATTTCACGCAGTTCGTCGCAGCTCTCCAGCAACATCAGCGCCTCTTCTAAGGTGTGAGGCAGTGAATATGGCCCGGTACTCACGTCCTCCGTGCACTTTTCAGTCGGCTTTAGCTTCTCTTTCATACCGAGATAACCACAAGCCAGTGTCAGCGCCATCGCCAGATAAGGGTTGGCGTCAGCGCCGGCATAACGGTTTTCTATCCGGCGTGATTCTTGGTCGGAAACTGGCACGCGCAATCCGACCGTGCGATTGTCTTCACCCCACGCCACGTTGGTAGGCGCCGATTCACCAAACACCAGACGGCGATACGAGTTCACGTTTGGCGCAAAAAAGGCAATCGCCGCGGGCGTATACTTCTGCATGCCTGCGATGTAATTCAGAAACAGTTCGCTGTTGGAACCATCTTCATTGGCAAACAGGTTTTTGCCGCCTTTATCGACCAGGCTCTGGTGAATGTGCATTGCACTGCCCGGCTCATCTTCCATCGGTTTTGCCATAAAGGTGGCGTACACGTCGTGACGCAGCGCCGCTTCACGCACCGTGCGTTTGAACAGAAACACCTGATCCGCCAGGTCGAGAGGTTGGCCGTGGTCGAAATTCAGTTCCATCTGCGCCGCGCCGGATTCGTGCACCAGCGTATCTACGTCGAGCCCCTGCATTTCGCAGTAGTCGTACATGTCCTCAAAGATGGGGTCGAACTCGTTAACCGCGTCAATACTGAACGACTGACGCGCGGTTTCCGGGCGGCCATTGCGGCCGACAGGCGGCTCCAGCGGGTAATCCCAGTCGAGGTTCTTTTTGACCAGAAAAAATTCCAGCTCAGGTGCCACTATCGGCTGCCAGCCTTCTTTCTCGTACAGGCTCAGTACGCGTCTTAATACCGCACGCGGAGAAATTTCCACTGGGTCGCCTTCCACTGTCAGGCAATCGTGAATCACCTGAGCTGTTGGGTCTTTGGTCCAGGGGACAAATCGGATTGTGTTCGGATCCGGTTCCAGCGTCATGTCCTTCTCAGTCAGATCGATCATGCTTTCATCGTCTGGCCAATCTCCGGTCACGGTCTGGAAAAAAACCACTTCGGGAAGACGCATGCCCCCCTCCCGAAGAAATTTTTTCGCTGGCATGATTTTCCCTCTCGCATTACCAGTCATGTCCGGAAACAGACACTCAACCTCCGTAATTCGATTCTCTTCAATCCATTTCTTAATCGTTTCCATAAATCCTTCTTTGTTCAGCTATTGGCGTTTTGTGTGTAAAACTGGCTTCACTTTGTTGGACTACCCTGTTTGGGTATCCACCCTGTGGTTAAAAGAACACTAACGTTCTGACTTTAGGTGAATAAATCTGAAAATCGCGTCTTTTCGGCCCAGGTCGACAATGACGAAAATATCACTATCTGATAATTAGCATTGGCCTCAACCTGTTTAAAAGTCAACCGAGCATGTTAAATATTTTGTAATTAATGGGACTTAAATTAACATTTTAGTTACATTGGTGTTGTAATTTACTAAACATCAGGTATATGGTTAAAAAGCAAGCAATGTCGTCTGCAAGCTCTTCGGAGCCTTATAAAACAAGGAAATGTTTTACGTTAGCGTGGAGGAAGCACTGTGGGTTTAACGAATATTGCCGAGCAAACCGACAATATAAATCACTTGATCAGTAAACATGATCAACGTGTGATTGAACGATTTATCGAACAACACCCAGATGTAACAACCGTGGATTTGATCCTGTTTGACATGAACGGTGTCGTCCGCGGCAAACGCATCAATACACCTCAACTGGGCAAAGTCGTCGAGCAAGGTATTTGCCTGCCGGCTTCCGTATTTGCGCTCGATATTTGTGGTGAAACCGTCGAAGAAACCGGATTGGGTTTTGAAAAAGGAGATGGTGACTGCATCTGCAAACTGGTGCCAGACTCGCTGCAACTGATCCCCTGGCAGGAAAACAGTGCTCAAGCCATTGTCACTATGTATGAACCCGACGGACAGCAGCCGTTTTTCGCCGACCCTCGCCATGTTCTCACTCAGCAACTGGAGAAGCTGCAACAAAGCTGCTATCAGCCTTGTGTGGCGGTTGAGCTTGAGTTTTATCTTCAGGATCAGCAATCCGATGAGGCGGGCAATCCTCAGCCTCCAATTATGCCACTCAGTGGCGATCGCATGACTCAAACCCAGGTTTATTCTCTGGAAGAGCTGGATGAGTTCAAAGCTTTTCTGGATGAGGTGATTTCCGCATGTCACGAGCAAGGCATTCCCGCTGAGAACATCAGTGCGGAATACGCTCCGGGACAATTTGAAGTCAACCTTAAGCACACCACCGATGTGTTACTGGCGTGTGACCAGGCCATGTTGCTAAAACGTGTGGTGCGTTCCGTTGCCAAAAAGCATGGCTTCTACGCTAACTTTATGGCCAAACCCTACACCGACTATGCTGGCAACGGATGCCACATCCACATCAGTTTACTGGATGAAAGCGGATTGAATGTATTTGGCAGTGATGAAAAGCAGTTACTGCACGCCGTTGCCGGGACACTGAATCACCTGGAAGAGTGCATGGCGGTATTTGCGCCGAATGCCAACTCTTATCGCCGCTTGCAACCAAACATGTTTGTGCCACTGCATGCCACATGGGGCTGGGATAACCGCACCGTCGCCGTTCGGATCCCCGCCAGCGGAGAAAGCGACAAACGGATCGAGCACCGCCTATCAGGTGCCGACGTGAACCCTTACCTCACTGTGGCAGTTCTGCTGGCATCTATATTAGACGGAATTGAGCAACAGTCTCAGGCTCCCGAGCCGATCGATGGCGACGCAACCCTACTCGATCTACCGAGCTTACCTATCTCCTGGGATGGCGCGTTGCAGGCATTTGCCGCCAGTGAGTTCTTACGCAAGAGCCTGGGCGAAGAGTTTTGTAAAGTGTATCTTGCCGCCAAAAAACACGAACAGGAGCGTTTTTCAGCTCAGGTATCACCACTGGAATACCAGTGGTATCTCTAAACACCCACCCAACACCATAAAGAAAGGACGCCAACATGAGAGTGAAGCACACCAATTCTTACTACGCGGCATCGAAAAATCAGAGTTTTGAGTTTCCCGAACTTCAGGGGGAGCATACCGCCGATGTGTGTGTGATTGGTTCAGGCATCACGGGAACAACGGCGGCTCTGGAACTGGCCAATCGTGGCTTTAAAGTGATTGTGCTCGAGGCAAACCGGGTTGGCTGGGGCGCCTCAGGACGCAGTGGCGGTCAAGCGATATTTGGCTGGGCAGCCGATCAGCATAAACTGGAAAAAATGGTTGGCTTTTCAGATGCCAAAAAGCTGTGGGATATTTCTGTCGAGGCACTGGCCCTGACCAAAGAGAACATTCGCAAGTACAACATTGACTGTGACTGGCGTGATGGTATGGCTCATCTGGCGATGAAGCCGCGTCAGGATCAGGAGTTGCAGGAATGGCACGACGATCTGCATCAACGCTACGGCTATGAATCGCTGAAAATGTGGGATAAGCAACAGGTTCGTGACAACATTGCCAGTGACAAATACACCTCAGGTCTGTTTGACAGCAACAGCGGCCATCTGCACCCGCTCAACTACACACTCGGCTTGGTCAGAGCCGCCAGTGAGGCTGGCGCTTTGTTTTATGAAGCCAGCAAAGTACATAAAATTGAGCACGGTGAGACCGCTACACTGCACACTCAGGCCGGCACAGTTAAAGCCAAACATGTGATCCTTGCCTGTAACGCTTATATGGAAGGGCTGGAAAGCTCGCTTGAAAACAAGGTCATGCCGGTGGGCACATACATCTGCGCGACTGAGCCACTTGGCGAGGAGGCAACCGCTGCATTAATGAAAAACCATATCGCAGCCTGTGATATTAACTTTGTGCTCGATTACTACCGTTGTTCAGGCGACTATCGCATGCTGTTTGGCGGCCGGGTCAGTTACTCTGGTATGGAGCCACTCAATCTGGAAAAAGCCATGCGCGCCCGCATGCTGGATATTTTCCCGCAGCTGGATCACGCCAAAATCGATTTCGCCTGGGGGGGTAATGTCGCCATTACTATGAATAGGGCTCCGCATTTTGGCCGTCTGAAACCCAACGTCTACTTTGCCCAGGGATTCTCCGGACACGGTATTGCAGCAACCGGAATGGCCGGAACGTTGATGGCAGAGTGTGTCGCCACTACCGCAGAGCGCTTTGCCATTTTTGATAAGATCCCACACCTGCCATTTCCCGGTGGCCGATTACTCCGCACGCCAGCACTGGTGCTTGCGATGTCTTACTACCGTGTGAGAGACATGCTGTAAGCGGTTATACCCATGCACGTCGATTAGAGACCACCTGCTATCACAGGTGGTTTTTTTGTTGTTGCCAATTCTGCAGTCGCAGTAAACGCTGACGGCTCGATATGTCAAAAGGCTGTATCATCCGGCTCACCAAATAGTGAACCATTGATTATCCATACTATTAATATTATGTGCGCATTTATATACAAACCAGATAGTTATAGGAACTCTTTTTGTTTCAAACAGTTATCTCTTTCTCATTAAATGCAGTCTCTCAGCAGTGCTTTTTAGCAAATTTTTGTCATTTTTTTGCCCTGATAATGTGCCAGCTTTCTTTTTCTCACTAGTGAATGCTTTCAGGTTTTTTGCAGACTCTATGAAATATCCAGTACTTTCATCTGAATTTTAAGGGTGTAATTTTTCCTTTACTCTCCGAAATTTAACAATTTCGCGCACATTTTAACACTTTAGTTACACTTACATTGACTGGGTATACCGAGATTCATCACTGGATAGTGTGGCATAGGCAGCAGTATAAGATGCCGCATTGATGATTCGCAGGACAGAATGTTGAAGTCGTCGTTATCGCGAATACCGTTCCTACTATGTTCTCCGGTATTACCTGTGCATTGACAAGTGATCAACTGTCTCAATCGTCAGACAGCATCAAAAGGAGCTTGAGATGAACGTTCAGGCATTACCCATGCATCGGTTTATCGACCATCAGGGAGAACCTGTTGGAACGCTGCCAGCCTGGGCAGATTTACCTACCCTGACCAACTTTTATCGTGACATGGTACTCACCCGTACCTACGACTATAAGGCCGTCGCACTACAACGTACCGGTAAACTTGGTACCTATCCTTCCCATTTGGGTGCGGAAGCCGTCGGCATTGCTGTTGGTCACGCATTGCACAAGGATGACGTGTTCATTCCTTATTATCGCGATATGCCCGCCATGTGGGTACGCGGTATCCCGATGGAAAAAAACATGCAGTACTGGGGCGGCGACGAACGCGGTAGCGACTTTTATCCGGTTGACTTATCCGACCCTGGAAACGTGACATCGTCACAAGAGCACTGCCGGGACTTGCCTTTCTGCGTACCGATCGCGACCCAATGTACTCATGCCGTCGGTGTGGCCGCTGCATTGAAAATAGAGGGACAACACCACGCAGCGCTGGTCACTTGTGGCGACGGTGCGACTTCGAAAGGAGATTTTCTTGAGTCGATCAACTGTGCCGGAGCATGGAATATTCCGCTAGTCTTTGTGGTGAACAATAACCAGTGGGCGATCTCCGTTCCCCGCCGCTTACAGTGCGCCGCCGATTTCTTGTCTGAAAAAGCCAAAGGAGCTGGTATTCCAGGCATGACCGTTGACGGTAATGATGTCGTCGCCATGTACGATGCTATTCACACAGCGATGGAACGCGCCCGCAAAGGGAAAGGTTCAACATTAATCGAGGCGGTCAGCTATCGCCTTAGCGATCACACGACCGCCGACGATGCCAGCCGCTATCGCAGTGAAGATGAGCTGCAACAAGCGTGGCAGTACGAACCCGTGAAGCGCCTCAAAGCGTACCTGATGGCTCAGGGTGCCTGGTCAGAGCAAGAAGAATCCGAATGGGAAGTGCACTGTAAACAACTGGTGGAACAGGCCGTAGAGCGCTACCTGAACTTAGCGCCTCAGGCGCCTGAGTCGGCTTTTGATTATCTTTACGAAACCTTACCGGCTGAGCTGCACCCGCAGCGGGACGAATTGATTAATAAAGCAATGCGCATGCAAGGAGGCAAACATGGCTGAGATGACTCTAGTCGAAGCGGTCAACCTCGCTTTGCATCATGAAATGGAACACGACAATCATGTGATCGTGCTGGGGGAAGATGTCGGCGATAACGGCGGTGTCTTCCGTGCCACCGTTGACCTGAAAGAAAAATTCGGCCTCAAGCGTGTGATTGATACACCACTGGCCGAAGCCCTGATTGGCGGTGTGGCAGTCGGGATGGCAAGCCAAGGGCTGCGCCCTGTAGCAGAATTCCAGTTCCAGGGGTTTGTTTTCCCGGCCATGGAACATCTGATGTGTCATGCGGCGCGTCTGCGTAACCGCACTCGTGGACGTCTGACCTGTCCTGCCGTCTTTCGTGCCCCTTATGGCGGTGGGATCCACGCGCCGGAACACCACTCAGAGAGTATTGAAGCGTTGTTTGCTCACGTTCCTGGTTTTAAGGTCGTGGTGCCCTCTTCGCCACAGCGGGCTTATGGCCTGCTGCTGGCTGCAATTCGCAGCAACGATCCGGTGATGTTCTTCGAACCTAAACGTATCTACCGCACCGTAAAATCGGAAGTGAGTGACAGCGGTATCGCATTACCACTGGATACCTGCTTTACCTTGCGCAAAGGACGCGATCTGACGCTGGTTACCTGGGGAGCCAGTGTGGTTGAGTCTTTACAAGCAGCGAAAACGCTCTCTTCTCAAGGGATAGAAGTTGAAGTGATCGACCTCGCCAGTATTAAACCCATCGACACCGCCACTATTTTCCGCTCACTGGAAAAGACCGGCCGCCTTCTGGTGGTTCATGAAGCGAGTAAAACCTGTGGTGTTGGCTCAGAGATTCTCGCTCGTACCGCCGAGCACGCAATGTGTTTACTTAAAGCGCCACCACGACGTGTGACTGGTATGGATACCGTTATGCCCTATTATAAAAATGAGGATTACTTCATGATTCAGCAAGACGACATTGTCAACGCGGCACGAGAACTAGTGGAGGGTTGGAAATGAAATCTTTTATGCTCCCTGACCTCGGTGAAGGGCTTGCCGAGTCGGAAATTGTTAGCTGGCACGTCAATGTTGGCGACACTGTAAAAGTGGACCAAATTGTCCTGACGGTCGAAACAGCCAAAGCCACCGTCGATGTCCCCGCCCCCTACAGCGGTAAGATTGTCAGCCGCCACGGTGAGGAAGGCGATGTGATCAACATCGGTGCCTTGTTGCTCGAAATCGAAGAGTCCGGCAGCAGTGCTTCAGCACAATCCACACGCAAAAAAGAAGATGCTGCCACGGTAGTGGGCAGTGTCTCTCACCAGTCACATCAGGTAGACGTCGATGACTTCTGGGTTGGCGGCGATCACAATACCTCCTCGGAAGCTCTGCTTTCCGCTATGCCTTCTGCCCGATTACTGGCGCAAAAGCTGGGGGTCGATCTGCATAAAACCCACGGCAGCGGCCCGAACGGTTTGATCACCGATGCCGATGTATACAGTGAAGCCGATAAACAGCTTCCGGGTACTGAAGTACTAAAAGGTGCACGACGCACTATGGTCAGCACCATGGCGGAGTCTCACCACAATGTCGCCGCCGTAACGATCACCGAAGAAGCGTTGCTGGTGAACTGGCAACCGCGCGAAGACATCTCTGCCCGTTTGATTCACGCCATCGTCTACGCCTGTGAACAAGAACCGGCAATGAACGCCTGGTTTGACGCAGAAACCATGACGCGCTGCGTTCACAGCACAGTGAACATCGGGATTGCCGTTGATAGCTCGCACGGTTTGTATGTACCAGTACTGCGTCACGCAGACAAATACAGCTCGCAAGGGGTGCGTGACTGGCTGAACGAAACGGTAGAGGGCATTCGCGAGCGCCGCGTTGGCCGCGAACAACTGCAACACGCCACCATCACTCTGTCGAACTTCGGTGCGATTGCGGGCATTTTTGCGACACCAGTGGTCTCTCCTCCGCAAGTGGCCATCGTCGGTGCAGGGCGTATTCTTGAGCGCGTGATCATGCGTGACGGCCAGCCAGTTCCTGCCAAGGTGATGCCGTTGTCCATTACATTCGACCACAGAGCCTGTACGGGTGGTGAAGCGGCACGTTTCGCGAAAGCCATGGTCGAGCACCTGCAAAAAGAAATGACCTCATAGTGCAAGAAACGAGCAACAAAAAGTAAAAAGCGGCGATTTCGCCGCTTTTCATTTGTCTTCTTATTTGATGTATGTGGTATCGAAACGCCGCTTCGATACACACGTTACCTTCAAACAGACTCAATCAGCGCAGGCATGATCTCAAACAGATCGCCCACTAAACCGTAGTCTGCCACCTGAAAAATAGGCGCATCCGGGTCGCTGTTGATTGCCACGATCACTTTCGAATCTTTCATCCCTGCCAGATGCTGTATTGCCCCAGAAATACCAACGGCAATATACAGTTCGGGCGCGACGATTTTCCCGGTTTGCCCCACCTGTAGATCATTGGAGACAAATCCGGCGTCCACCGCCGCGCGGGATGCGCCAATCGCACCACCCAGTTTGTCGGCCAGTTGTTCCACCAGTGCAAAACTCTCTTTGCTGCCCAGCCCTCGTCCACCTGAAACCACCACGCGAGCGGCTGGCAGTTCAGGACGAGCACTCTCTGTTTTCTGCACATTCACAAACTCAGCGAGGCCTGGATCCGGTTCGATGGTGATGGTGTGCTCTTCAGCCAGTTCACCTGAGGCCACTTGCAAGGCATCAAAAGCCGAGCTGCGCACCGTCATGACTTTCACCGAATCGTCCGAACGTACCCGCGCCAACGCATTCCCGGCATACACCGGACGCACCACCACATCGGGTGATTCAATGGCGACGATATCCGATAGTTGTCCGACATTCAGTAACGCGGCCACTCTTGGCATCACATTCTTGCCAAAAGTAGTCGCGGCGGCGATCAGGTGCGTAAACGCCTTACCTTCTCTGGCAATCAACAGCGACAGCGATTCCGCCAGTGGGTGTTGATATAATTCATCATCGGCGACCAACACCTGTTTAATGCCCTCCAGGCGCTGAATCTGTTCGACCACAGAGTGGCATTGATGACCAGCCACCAGAACTGAAATACCATCTGTAGCCTTGAGATCTAAAGCGGCTTTCAGTGCGCGCAACGTGTCGACGGATACGCTGCTATTGTCGTGCTCGGCGACCACCAGCACGGATACTTGATTCACATCCATTGTTGTCTCCTGCTTCATCGCTTACAGCACTTTGGCTTCGTTCTTTAGTTTGTCCACCAGCTCGGCCACGCTGTCCACCATGATCCCAGCCTGACGTGCCGGTGGGGTCATCACCTCCAGTACCTGCTGTGAGCTCGACACCGTGATGCCCAGATCGTCTGCCGTCATCACCTCAAGCGGTTTCCGCTTCGCTTTCATAATATTGGGCAATGACGCATAACGCGGTTCGTTCAAACGTAAATCCGTGCTTATGATCGCCGGAAGTGACAACTTGACGGTTTCCAGCCCGCCATCCACTTCACGCGTCACCAGCGCGGTGTCTCCTTCCACTTTTACCTGCGAAGCAAAGGTGCCCAGTGCCAGTCCCGTCAGTGCCGACAACATCTGCGCAACCTGGTTGTTGTCAGTATCTATCGACTGTTTACCCAGCAAGACCAGACCATGTGACTCTTGACTCATCACAGCCTGCAGTAGCTTAGCGGCGGTTAAAGGTTGAGGGGCCTGCGCCACGTCAATGTGCAGAGCACGATCCGCACCCAGCGCCAGTGCCGCGCGCAGTTGCTCCTGACAACTGGAATCGCCAATGGACACCACGGTCACTTCGTCTGCGATCCCCGCTTCTTTCAGGCGCACCGCTTCTTCTACTGCTATTTCACAAAACGGATTCATCGCCATTTTGACGTTGTTGGTTTCCACACCAGAGCCGTCACTCTTGACCCTGATCTTTACGTAAGGGTCAATCACGCGCTTTATTGCGACTAAAACTTTCACACAGCCTCCTCACTTATCTTAGAGACGCTGCTCAGGTCATTTATAATATATTGATCTGACTGGATAACAGCTGAATATCCTGACCTGAGCGCTACGGGTTAAGTAAGCGTTAAATATAGAAATAGTTTGCCAGATCGATCTTATCTTTGAGCTTAGTTGAGTTTACGTTTACGTCAACTGGACTATATTTATGATTAAAATCGTTGCGTAGAGACAGGTTTACACCATGGAAAGAGAATCAATGGAATTTGATGTCGTCATCGTCGGGGCTGGCCCGGCGGGATTGTCGGCGGCTTGCAAACTGGCACAGCTTAACCGTGACTCAGGCGGAGAGTTATCGATATGCGTTGTAGAAAAAGGGGCGGAAGTCGGCTCACACATTATCTCAGGAGCCCTATTTGAAACGACGGCTCTCGATGAACTGTTTCCCGACTGGCAAAGCATGAATGCCCCACTGCAAACCCGGGTCAAGCAAGATGAGTTTTTGTACCTCACCACAGAAAACAACCACGTAGTGGTGCCCGGTTTCGCGACTCCTGAACCGATGAAAAACAGTGAAGACAATTATGTGATTAGCCTGGCTGATCTGTGCCGCTGGCTTTCGGAACAAGCAAGCGAGCTGGGTGTCGAGATCTTCCCTGGCTTTCCTGCGGCTAACGTCAACATTGATGCCAACGGCGCGGTCAGCGGCATCACCACCACTGACATGGGGCTGGATAAAAACGGACAGCCTAAAAGCAACTTCGAACCTGGAATTAACCTCAATGCCAAGTACACCATTTTTGCTGAAGGCTCGCGTGGGCACTTAGGTAAACAGCTGATTGAACATTATCACCTTGATGCAGGCAAACAGCCACAGCACTACGCCATCGGTTTGAAAGAGATCTGGGAAGTGCCGAACGCCTCACCCGGACAGGTCATTCACGCTGCAGGCTGGCCTCTGCGCGAAGAACAAGCCACCGGTGGCAGCTTTCTTTATCATCTGGACGACAAACATATCGCGGTCGGCCTGATTGTCGATCTTAACTACCGCAATCCTTACCTCAGCCCGTTTGATGAGTTCCAGCGCCTCAAGCATCACCCCGTTTTTCGTCAGCATCTCAAAGACGGCCAACGCATTGCGTACGGAGCTCGGGCCATCACCAAAGGCGGATTGTCTTCGTTGCCAAAACAGCAGTTCCCCGGAGGGGTGCTGGTCGGTTGTGATGCTGGCACGCTGAATGGTGCAAAGATCAAAGGGAATCACACCGCAATGAAATCCGGTATGCTGGCCGCAGAGGCAGTGTATGACGCTCTGGAAGCCGGTCACGTCCACTCTGAACCGGATTATCAGGGCAAATTTGAAGCGTCATGGTTATACCAGGAGTTACACAGCACCCGTAACTTTGTCCCTGCTATTCATAAGTTTGGCAGCCTGTGTGGCGGCGCGTTGGCGGCATTCGAGCATAACTTCTGGAAACCCGTATTCAAACACTCGTTTCCACGCACGCTAACCGATAAACGCCCTGATCATTCCAAGCTTATGGAAAAAAACCAGTTTCAACCGATTGAGTACCCTAAACCAGATGGCATCCTCAGTTTTGACAAACCCTCGTCGGTGTACCTGTCCGGCACTCAGCATGAGGAGAATCAACCTTGTCACTTGGTGCTCAGTGATCCAAATATCCCGGTCGATTCCAATCTTCCGCGGTTTGATGAACCGGCTCAGCGTTACTGCCCGGCGGGCGTGTACGAAATCGTCATGCACGACAATGCGCCGGCGCTGCAGATTAATGCCGCTAACTGCGTACACTGTAAAACCTGCGACATTAAAGATCCGGCGCAAAACATCAACTGGGTGCCACCGGAAGGCGGTGGCGGGCCGAATTATCAGAGCATGTAAACGCGATCAAAAAAGCCTCTCAATTGAGAGGCTTTTTTCTGGGTAAGCCAGACAACATCAGTTCGGCTGTTTGCTTAACACGCGGTCAATGTCCGCCGCGCTATGACGTTCTGGCACCTGCTCCCACTCCTCTCCCCATGAGCGGTTAACGATGCGACCACGCTTTACAGCCTCACGTTCTGCGATCTCTTTTGCCCAGCGCAGAACGTTAGGATAGCTTTCCACATCCAGAAATTCTGCCGCATCGTAGGCGTTGCCCAAAGCCACGTTTCCATACCAGGACCAAATCGCAATATCAGCAATACTGTACTCATCACCCGCCACGTAATGGGTTTTCGCCAGTTGTTTATCCAACACATCCAATTGACGCTTGGCTTCCATCGCAAAACGGTTGATCGGGTATTCAAACTTCTCAGGTGCGTAGGCATAGAAATGGCCAAAACCACCACCGAGGTATGGCGCAGAGCCTTGCAGCCAGAACAACCAGTTCATCACCCGGGTGCGAGCGGTCAGTTCTGTCGGCAGCAAGTGACCAAACTTTTCCCCCAGATAGAACAGGATATTGCCAGATTCGAACACATTTACAGGCTCGTCACCTGAGCGGTCGACCATAGCAGGGATTTTCGAGTTTGGATTGACATCAACAAAACCTGAACCAAACTGGTCCCCTTCACCGATACGGATCAGATAGGCATCGTACTCGGCTTCTTTCACCCCAAGAGCCAACAGCTCTTCCAGCATGATCGTGACTTTCTGACCGTTCGGCGTGCCCATTGAGTAGAGCTGAATAGGATGTTGGCCGACGGGCAGTTCCTGTTCATGTCTGGCACCTGAATCCGGGCGGTTGATGCTCGCCCACTGACCGCCGTTCTCAGTATCCATCTTCCAGACTTTTGGTGGTGTGTATTCGTTTGCCATCGTTTTTCCTTATCTGTTTTAGGGATCGACTTAATCTATATCTGGGCAAAATTGCTAGATAAAACCCCCACCTCATCATTTGGTTAGAACAAACGGTTATGGGTAGGGATATGAAGATATAAGACAGGCGCAGACCGGCTTTTCTTTCGCGAAAAAGCCGACGACAAGATGTATTTAGTTTGGGCCGCACATGTTAGTTAATTGCTGAATCATCTGGCGCTGGGTGATGACGCCTTTATAGCGTCCTTCTTCCACTACCACCACAGGTAAACTGAGCCGGTTGCTGCGCACAAGTTCGATCAATTCTGACATCGGCATGCTCTTTTCAACTCTGGGGAAATGCACATTCATGACTCCCGCTACAGGTTTGTTCCAGATCGCCGCTTCTTTCGAGGTTTCGAGTTTGGTGCCCATGGCTGGCGTCAGATGCAGGTTAAGTGTCGGGCGGTCGATCAAACCAACACACTCTCCCCGATTGATCACCGGCAGCACCTCAGCTTCCAACGAGCGCTGATACTCGTATGCAAGTGAAATTGGTTCTCCCGGATCCATATGAGGTAGATTTTTTTCGGCCAGCGCCATCACATCCGCTCCTCCTGAGGCATCTCCACACGCAGGTTCGTCATAATTGCAATGCGTAACTAACTTAATCCGCTCGTGTACCTCCGCCAATGAGCGTTTCAGCTCATCCATTTCCAGCGGATGGGAAAAAACATAACCTTGCATATAATCCACGCCAAGGTAAGCCAATAACTGAGCTTCTTCGAGCGTTTCAACCCCTTCTGCAATCACTTCGATGTGGTATTTGTGGCACAACTGAATCAGGAGTTTAACCACCTGATGATGGGTTCCGGACTCGCTGAAATTTCGGAAGAAACTGCGGCTGATTCTGAGCAGATCAAAACACCCCGACTCCAGATAATAGGCAATGTCAAACCCCATGCCCATGTCATCCAGCGCTACTCGTGTCCCCTTATCTTTGAGTCTGGGTAGGACTTCCCGAAATTCAAACGGCTTTGAGTTGGGTTTGAGTTCATTCACATCAATCACGATCTGTGACATATCCAGATCCACCGACGTGGCAAGGAATTCAACAAAATCAAATAATAAGCCGATATTTTCACTGGTGTTGGGCGACAGATTGACGTTGATAAAGTTACCTTCTTCACGCAGCTGACTGACAAAATCGGTAAAACTCTTCTGGTACACCATCAGGTCGATTTCAGACACCAGATCCAGCTCTTCGGCGATGCCAATCATCTCTCGGGTATCGGCTTTGAGTTGTTCTGTTGATGGAAAGCGACACAGCGCCTCATAACCTGCGATCTGCCAGGTTCTGGCATTGATAATGGGCTGATAAGTCACGCGCAGTGCACTGTTTCGGATCACCTGTTGGAGATAGTTCTCCAACACACGCTCGCGTTTAAGTTGGGCTTGTAACGTCGTGCTAAAAAAGCACAGGTGCTGCGTACCATCATCACCAGTGTTAGACATCGTCGCCTGTATCGCGTGAACCACAGCGCTGGCAACCGTATCACTGTCATGACCAAGCGCGGAAATGCCAATGCAGCATTTTTTCGCAGCCTGATGCGCTTTCGGACTGTAGGCCATGAGTTCATCGAAGAAATTTTTGATCACCTGACACATCTGGCGAAACTGATTCTGGCCAGAAAAGGAAGGTTCGCACAGCGAGGCAAGGTAAAGATTACTTTGCACTTTAGCGAATAAGCGCACGCATTTCAGTGACAGCGCCCGACTCTCAAACTTTTCCACATCAGAGGCATCGGCGCTGAACTTAAATGCCACCACCAGATTCAGGCAGCGGTATTTCATGTCTTTGATTTGCGCTTCAGCCGACGCAATAAACGAATCTTTCGAGTGGAGCTGATACTTATCAACGGATCCGGTGTTAGATACGAGCTTTTCCATGTGCTACTCCTGCTCAACCGCTCAACTGAAGCCATTACACTATAAGTTTAATATGACACTTTAAGTTTAATGGCAGAACCCAACCTTTGCGAAATCAGTGGCATAATTAAACGACAAAACGGGCTATAACTATCGTGACGCAGCGCTCTTTTTGACCAATAGGTTTTTCGCCATTTATGCAGAGCACTGCGCGTGCGCCTTCCCTCTGCTTGTGATATCGCGATGCTTAACGTAACGCCTTGATTTCATGACAAGGCTGATGCGCAAGAAATCCTGTCACTACGGCCGCGACCTGTTGTTTGATCTCTGGCTTGCCGTAGTCGGACATGTCCATATGTTTCGAATCCGGGATGGTGACAATGCATCCGTCATATTGCTGTTGCTCGTTGTCACTGAGCAATACCTCTGCCGCGGTCGGATACTCCGTCGCACGCAGTGACAATACCCGTACATCTGAACGTTTCGGCAAGCTGACCCGTCGGTGGTCGAGTGTGATCACCGCAGAAACATAAGGCTGGTTTTCGTTGGCCAGCCACGCGGAAATATCACCGCCGTTAGAGTGACCGATCAACGTGAGATGATCAAATTGGTACTCTGGAAATTTTTTGGCTAACTCACGTTGCAGGTAGTCCAGTGTTTGTGCTCCTCTACGCCAGTTTTCGATCCGGGTTTGATACAGGTCGCCCGTCCGCGATAGCGGCGGATCATTCTCTAGCTCATGATCGACAGCAACGGTCAGATACCCCTGAGTATTCAGTGGCTCAGAAAGAAATTGATACTGCTGATAAGGCACCCGATACCCTGCGCTGATAACGGCCACCGGACACGGTGAGGTCACCAGGCAAGATGATGGGTCAGTCGGATAGCCGATGGTCACAGGAATTACACGCTCTCGTTGACCATCTATTATATTGAGTGTGTCCGCCTGTGTTGCGAACGCTGCCAGAGTCAGCAGCAAACCTGCGAATGTACGCATGCCTTACCTATATAGTTAATGATCTATCAACAGATCAGTATTTGAGTTGGTTGTCCTCAAGCCACTGTTCCCAGTTGGTTATACCGAACTTTTTCTTGGCCGAAAAGACGTCCAGCGCAAGCAACAATCCGGTCGCGACACCAAAAAACAGTGATGAATAACACTGTCCGAGTGTGATCCCCTGCAACTGCCAGACGGACAAGAACATGATCACTCCCCATGACACCGTCCCGAGCACGCTCTGCCACAAAAACAGCTTCCACGGCGATTCAAATAATCTTGGCCGATACTGTTTGCCCGGAATACTCGCCAACCAACACGGATAGGGCCTGACAAGGCGCTCACTGACACCTTTGATCTTGAGATATTCCTGAATAAATTCACTTTTTTGCATATAGTCACCTCGATAGAACAGGATTCTAACGGGCAGCCTTGAACAACAAAGCGCATATACTGAAATTTGTGAAGTTCTATCCAGTGATCGTTCTGTGTATCAACAATCGAAACACTGTGTCAGGTTAGGTGCTGTTCAACTAGGAGACATCACCTCACAATCAGCGCTGACGGTTGTACTCCGCCGCCCTGCGAATCAGTGACTGAAATGCCAGAGCATCTAATTCACCACCTTCAGCAATATCAATCGCCCGGCGAGCTTTGCCCTCCAGACTGGCATTAAACAGTTGCTGAGGATCGTCAATAGCAGCACCATTGAGAAATGTCAGTTTGACTTTCTCCTTATAGGATTCTCCGGTACAGATCATGCCGTCTTGTGACCAGACAATCACGCCCAGTGGATTACTGGGTTTTATCCATTTACACTCTTCTTTAACCTCAGGAAGCGCTTCGTGAATCAGCGTCCTCAATTGGCTAAGACATTCGCCGCGCCAATCACCGAGTGAAGCAATCTTGGTATCCACACTGCTGGCATACCGATTAGAACCAGAATCATTTTGCATTACGCTTTCCCCTCTGTCTCAACCTGGTAGTGGTAACCTATCGTCTGCGCAATAACCTGAAAGCCATACTTCGTGACAATCGGACGGCTCATATCGGACGCATCGATGATCAAATATCGTTTTCCGCGCGCTTTTGCCTCAGCAATACGTGCATTCAACATCGCGGTGTAATAGCCCTGCCCACGAAACGCTTCCAGTGTGCTGCCACCCCAAATCCCGCCAAATGGACTGTTTGGCGTAAAGATGATCCACGCCGATGCAACCGGTGTTCCTTCCACATACACCACGTAGATCGAGATCATCTCTGGTGACAGTCGCTTCATATTCAGCAAATACGCAAACTGGCCATCGAAGTTCTGTCCCCAAACCTGCTCCTGAACGGTAATGGCATCGCGTATGCCACCTTCTTCGGTGACGTCCGTCACGGTGATGCTCTGGGGAGGCACGGATGGCACGAGTAATAAGTCCAGAGCCATGAATGTTTCTGCTTCGGCCGGCACAAAACCGTGCTCGATTAACCGCATACCTATGTCTGAGGGAGAATCCGTCGAATAGGTCTTCCACTCAAAATTACGTTTACAACGGGTAAAAAACTCAATTTCCTGCTGAATGAACGGCCCGGCTTGGTGTGAAGAAAAATCAAAAAAAGAAATGAAACTGCCGTATTCCGTATCCGAGACAAACTTAACCAAGTGTGGTGCAACAATGATCTCACCACCCGCTGGCGTTAATTGCCGACGCTCAAACTGGTTATATGCCTGCATGATCTGCGCTGTATCCATTAATGGGAACTCCCTTTCACACCAATTCTCGGCCTCAGTTTAATACATCACTGCTCTGACTCTGCCATCAGCTTGTGAAACGCATGTAAGTTCTGATCTTTAAATAACATCGTCCAGGCTTCTAACACTGGCTGAGTGTAGACATTCAGTTTGCGGAAAATTTCGACGGCAAACTCGATAGGAGCGACACCGCCCGCCGTTATGATCAAATCAGAACTGACAGCCGGTTGCTGCCGATAATGAGCGCTGCCCTGATAGCCGGTCATCTCCAGATACGCAGCGGCGTTACTGGTGTGTGGCACATTGTCGAGTAAACCTTTCTTCGCCAGCGCTACCGTCGCGCCACAAATGGCGGCGACCGGAACGCCCTCTGCCACACACTGAACGGCTTTGTCGGCAAAATCAGAGATCCCGTCAGATTCAGCGCTATCTCCGCCCGGAAGGATCAGCATTTTCGCCTGTTTGATTTGCAAGTCGTCTAAGCAGAGATCGGGCAGAATCCGAATTCCACCTTTGGTGGTGGCCGGCTCTAAAGTGCGCCCCACCGTTTTGACTGTAATACTGCCAGGATGCTGCTGAAACTCTTTGGAGTTGAGATGAGCCATGACATAACCGTACTCCCAGTCGGCCATAGTGTCGTACACTGCCAAATAAACTGTTCCGCTTTCCATTGCGTTTTCCTTGTTGAATTGGGCCAAAGTGAGGGCCAAAACAGCCCTCTTCGTATGACTGGCTTTTATGATATCGATTGAGTATCGATTCGCCCAGCGATATTTTACTGCCCATCACAAACACAAAAACGCTGACCAGACAGATCAGCGTTTTGCGTCACTCATCGTGAGAGCAAAGCTACATCCTCATGCCACCATCCACTTCCAGAACACGCCCGGTAAAGTAGTCGTTTTCAAAAATGTACTTTGCCGCGTGGGCAATTTCAGCCGCCTCGCCCATTCGGCCGACCGGAATCATTTTCTGTAAACGCTCGATCGCCTCAGGTTTGAGTTGGTTTGCCATTGCGGTATGCACCACCCCGGGGGCGATGGCCGCCGCCCGAATGCCATAGCGAGACAGTTCCTTCGCCCAGGTCGTGGCCATGGTCGCCACGGCAGCTTTCGACGCAGCGTAGTTTGTCTGGCCGATGTTCCCTGCCCGGGCAACGCTGGAGATGTTAATGATGACACCTTTGCGCTGGGTTGCAATCATACGCGCGGCGGCTTCCCGACCACAAAGAAAGGTGCCATTCACGTTGACTTGCATGACGGTATTAAACTGCTCCAGCGGCATCTTAGTCATTTCACCATCTTTCACTTTGATCAACATGCCATCGCGCAAGATACCTGCGTTGTTAATTAAGCCGTCCAACTGACCAAAGTCCGCGACAATTTCATCGAACACTTGCTCAACCTGGCTTTCATCCGTTACATCGACCGGATAAATATTGGCTTTGACACTGAGCATATGACATTGCTCCTGAGTACGTCGCAGACCCTCTTCATTCACATCCAACAGCGCCAACTGCGCCCCCTCGTGCGCCAGAGTAATCGCCATCATCTGACCCAATCCCTGGCCGGCGCCGGTAATCGCAATAACACTTTCATTCAGATTCATTTGTGCTCTCCCTGTTTTGCCCGGTAAAACTCAAACAGGCTCGAGAAATCCAGTTCGTCGTTGCCGTTGGCATTGTGCATTGCGTACAGATTGCGCGCCAGCGCTCCCATTGGAATCGACGACTGACTTTTCAGCGCCGCCTCCATACCAAGCCCCAGATCTTTTAACATCAATTTACTCATGAAGCCGGGTTGATACTGATGGCTTGCCGGTGCGTTCTCCATAACGCCGGGGCACGGGTTATACAATTCCAACGCCCAGTTACGCCCGGAGCTTTGCAGCATGATGTTGGACAAAACGGTCGGATCAAGACCATTTTCTATTCCGAGGTTCAACGCTTCACAGGTTCCCGACATCAGAATACCCAGCATCAGATTGTTGCAGATCTTCGACATCTGACCATCACCCGCTTTCCCGGCATGGAAGATATTCTTACCCATATGGCGTAAGATCGCTTCTGCTTCAGAAAACGCCGAATCGGTACCGCCGACAATAAACGTCAGCGTGCCGGCCTGCGCGCCAGCCACCCCCCCAGAAACAGGGGCATCCACAAAATCCAGTCCTTTCTTTTCAGCCTCTGCCGCAACAATGCGGGCCGATTCCGGATCGATGGTGGATGAATCAATCAGGAACGTATGCTCACTCACCAGATTCAGTAACCCGACGCCACCGGAATGATCACCCAGATAGACGGATCGAACATGCTGACCGGCAGGTAGCATGGTGACGACCACATCGACCCCCTGCACGACCTCTTCCAGTGTGGTGGCAGATTCCGCCCCCCAAGATTCCAGCGCCGCAACCGCCGCGCTATTGAGGTCAAACACCCGGACCGGATGGCCTGCCGAAAGCAGGTTCTGAGCCATCGGTGCGCCCATATTACCCAGACCGATAAATGCAATTTTCTTCATTTCGTGCCTCCTGGCTGAAAAATTAGATGTTTTGACCCAATTGACTCAAGGGATGAGTTTCCGGCGTCCACAACGAAGTAAACAAGGTGTCTATTACACTGCGTTCTACATCATCAATGGACTTGTACATCCAGTCGGGTTGGCCATCTTTATCAATGAGTCTGGCGCGTACGCCTTCCTTAAACTCGCCCAATACCGCACTGCGCACCGACAGCGTCAGTTCCTGACGAAAACAATCCGGCAGAGATAACGAGTGACATTGTGTCACTTGGCGATGGCAGATGTGAGCTGTGATCGGGCTGCCCTCTGCAAAGGTTTTTTTCGCCGCGGCGAGCCAGTGGCTGTCGCCTTCAATCATCATGATATTGTCCTGGATGATACCGAGATCCGAGGCACTGCTTGCACTGATGATCTGTTCACGAAATGGTTTGAGCTGGCTAACCGGCATGTTATCAATGAACTGACGCGACAAACTCTCAAGAATATCGGTCACCACTGCGTGTTGGTTCGCACCACATTGCCAGACATAGTTTTGCAGGCTTTCGAGTAATGGGTCTTTGTGCTCCGCCAGTAAAAAGTGATCGGCAAGATGAATATCCAACGCATCCGAGGCGTTCACTACCGCGCCAGTCAGGCCGAGGAACAATCCAATCCCTGGCTCCAACCGGTTGAGAAACCAGGTACCGCCGACATCAGGGTACAATCCGATACTGATTTCTGGCATTGCGAGCCGCGATTTGGGCGTCACGACTTTGTGGCTGGAGGCCATAAACAGCCCCATGCCCCCCCCCATGACAATGCCGTCTCCCCAGGCGATCACTGGCTTCTTATATGTGTGAATCAGATAATCGGTTTGATACTCAACGCTGAAATAGCGGGTACAAAACTCTTCAATGATGGCTTTGGGCTCTTCACACATCACCTGATGCATCGTGCGAACGTCCCCACCCGCGCAAAACGCTTTTTCTCCGCTACCGAGCAGAACCACGCACACAATCTGTTTGTCGTCCTGCCACTTTTCCAACTGAGCCTTGAGCTGCACCAGCATGTTGAGCGTAAGTGCATTGAGCGACTGTGGATTATCCAGCGTTGCCACCCCAACTCTGAATTCTCCCTGGCTGCATTGCAGCTCTGCGAAACTGACTTGATCAGTCATACGACCTCCTGAAAGCTGTCTGCTTGTTCTTGTCCTGATGTAAACAGCCTCTGGCTATCTGTTTTTCCACACCGGCTTACGTTTTTGCAAGAATGCCTGAACCCCTTCCGTTTGATCTTCGGTATCAAACAATCGGACAAACAACTCGCGCTCTTTTACCAGACCCTGGCCTTGCGATTCGTAACGGTTGTTCTGGATTAATGTCTTGCAAGCGCTGACCGACGACGGTGATTGACTGGCAACGGATTCCGCCAGTGCTACGGCTACATCTAACGCTTGACCTTTAGGCACCACTTCTTCGACCAGCCGAATGGCGAGCGCTTTGTGTGCGTTAACCTGTTCGCCACACAAAATGATGCGTTTCGCCCAGCCTTCTCCGACTAACGCCGTGAGATTCTGTGTTCCGCCCGCACAGGGCAGCAAACCAACTTTCGCTTCAGGAAGCGCCATCATTGCTTGTTCTTCCGCTATACGGATATCGCACGCCAGCGCCACCTCAAGCCCACCTCCCATCGCGTAGCCGTTGATCGCCGCAATAGAAACGCCACGAAACCCTGACAAAGTTTCAAAAGCCTGACCAAAAGTGTGCGCCATTTCAGACGCGACCGTTTTATCGCCGTCAGCAAACAGCTTCAGATCGGCTCCGGCTGAAAAAAACTTCTCGCCCTGGCCGGTGATCACCAGTGCGTACACCTCTCTATTTTCATTGAGACATTCCACCAATTGTTTCAGCTCATTGAGGCTTTGCGCCGTCCAGGTGTTGGCCGGTGGATTATTGATGGTGACAATAGCAACATGATTCTGAATCTGGGACTGAATCGTCTGCTCAGTATATTGTGACATCGTGTTATCCCTTCTGACGTTATAAGATTTCAGCTTCATCCGTGAGTAAGCGACGGGCAATAATGAGACGCATAATTTCATTGGTACCTTCCAGAATCTGGTGCACACGCACATCGCGGAAGTAGCGCTCCATCGGGTATTCACGGATATAACCATAGCCGCCATAGAGCTGTAGCGCCTCATCACACACTTTGAACCCGACGTCTGTCGCAAAGCGTTTGGCCATGGCGCAATACGCCGTCGCCTGAGGATCGCCCCGATCCAGCTTACTGGCGGCGTAACGTACCATCTGACGTGCGGCTACCAACTCGGTCGCCATGTCCGCTAACTTGAACTGCAAGCCTTGAAACTGAGCCAGGTTTTTACCGAACTGTTTGCGCTCCTGCATATATTGCGTGGCATGATTCAATGCCTGTTGCGCCGTGCCAACCGAGCAGGTGGCGATATTGATGCGTCCGCCATCCAGCCCTTTCATCGCGAACGTAAAGCCTTGCCCTTCTTCGCCCATCAGATGGCTGGCGGGAATTTTCACATTATCGAACGTAATCGCTCGGGTCGGCTGACTGTTCCATCCCATTTTAGGCTCTCTGCGGCCGTACGTGATGCCTTCCGCATTCGCCGGGACCACAAAGGCAGAAATGCCTTTCGGTGACGCATCTCCGGTCCGCGCCATCACGACCAACACGTCGGTATCACCAGCGCCAGAGATGAACGTCTTCGCGCCATTGAGGACATAACCATCACCTTCTTTGCGGGCTGATGTGGTCAACGAGGCGGCGTCGGATCCGGCGTTCGGTTCAGTCAGACAATATGATCCCAACCATTCACCCGTAACCAATTTAGGACAGATATCGTCTTTCACTTCTGGCGTCGCAAAGCTGGCGATCATCCAGGTCACCATGTTGTGTATGGTCATAAATGCCGTGGTCGATGTGCATCCCATGGCCAACTGCTCAAACACAATAGAAGCATCCAGCCGGCTCAACGCCAGCCCCCCTTGTTCCTCCGGGGTATACAAGCTCAAAAAACCGAGTTCCCCCGCTTCTCTGAGTACGTCTTTAGGGAAAATATGCTGTTCATCCCATTCAGCCGCCATTGGGCTGAGCCGTTCTGTGGCAAACTGGCGCGCCGTGTCGGCAAACGCGCGCTGATCTTCATTCAGTTCAAAATCCATATGTTGCTCCGCTGTAAGCGCAATCCTGTTTCAGTACTTATTGCAAGTGAATCGTCAGATTGGGTCCGGATGGAATGTCATCCTCGAACCAGCGCGACGTGACGGTTTTGGTCTCGGTGTAAAAACGTACCGCCTGCTTGCCATACGCATGCAAATCACCATAAAAACTGCCGCGCCATCCGGTGAAAGAGAAAAAGGGCAATGGCACCGGGATCGGTACGTTGATACCGACCTGACCTACCTGAATGTTGTGTTGATATTTGCGCGCCGCAGCGCCACTGGCGGTAAAAATGGACGTACCGTTGCCGTATGGATTGCGGTTGACCAACTCAATGGCGTCTTCCAGGCTGTCGACTTCAATACACACCAGCACCGGACCGAAAATTTCCTGCTGATAAATCGACATCTCTGTCGTCACACCACGAAACAGCGTCGGCCCTACCCAGTTACCGTTTGGCAAACCTTCCACAACACACTCACTGCCGTCGAGTTCGCAGACTGCGCCCTGATCTTTCCCTTCCTGTATCAGTTTGAGGACGCGTTCGCGCGCCTGTTGACTAATGAGTGGTCCATACGCTGCGTGCTTGTCGTCCCAGCGACCCGGTTTCATTTTGGCCATGGTCGTTTTCAGATCCGGAATCCAATCTTTGGCACCATCCACAAACACCGCGACTGAAATCGCCATACAGCGCTGTCCGGCAGCGCCGACCGACGCCCCCACCAGGTTATTGATCACCTGCTCTTTGTTGGCATCCGGCATGATCACCATGTGATTTTTTGCCCCGGCAAACGCCTGCACACGCTTAAAGTTTTGAGTGCCCGTCTGGTAGATATAGCGGGCAACAGGCACCGAACCGACAAAAGAAATTGCCCGAATGTCCGGATGCTCAAGCAAATAATCGACCTGCTCCTTACGGCCGTGAACCACCTGGAGTACCCCTTCAGGTGCGCCCGCCCGCTCAAACAATTGCGCAAGACGAATCGAGGTGAGTGGTACCTGTTCAGAGGGCTTCAGCACAAATGTGTTGCCGCAGGCAATCGCCAGCGGAAACATCCACAGCGGAATCATGGCCGGAAAATTGAACGGCGTGATACCACAACACACCCCCAGCGGCTGGGTTATCGAATAGGTGTCGATGTCTGTCGCGACATTCTCGACCATTTCGCCCATCATGTTGGATGCGATGTTGCCCGCCTGCTCGACAACTTCAATGCCCCGCCAGACATCCCCTTTAGCATCGGCGATGGTTTTGCCGGTTTCCTGTGACAGCAAGGTCGCCAGTTCTTCGTGATGCTCTTTGAGCAGATGTTGATAGCGCAGCATCAAACGGGCGCGCTCCGGTACGGCCACGTTTTTCCACGTTTCAAACACGGTCGCCGCATTGCGGATGGCTTCTTCCATCTCGCTCTGGGTGGCACACGGCAATTTCGCAATGGCTTCGTTGGTCGCCGGGTTGGTCACCTCAACCCATTCCGTCGCCTGAGACTGACGAAACTCACCACCAATAAACAGGGGAACTGACTCAATCATAACTGGATCCTTATTCGTCCATGTTGGCCGACCTGTACCACGTGGCCGGTACTCGTTTCATTTACAGGGGAATTTCTATGCCGACTGCCGTCGCTTCACCGCCGCCAATGCAGAGCGAAGCCACACCACGCATGACTTTTTTCTTGGTTGGGTCGCCGTCTGTTCCCAGCGACTGCAATTGACGCAAACTGTGGATCAGAGAGACCAGAATACGGGCGCCACTGGCGCCTATCGGATGGCCGAGTGCACATGCGCCGCCTTTGACGTTGACTTTGTCTTCGTCCAGAGCCAGGTGTTGCACCGCGATCTGCGCCACGACCGCAAAAGCTTCGTTGATCTCCCAGAGATCCACTTCATCCACCGACCAGTCCAGTTCGGACAGCAAGTGTTCAATGGCGTACACTGGTGCCAGAGTAAATTCAGCCGGTTTGCGGGCATGGGTCGCGTGCCCTTTGATGATGGCTAAAGGTTCCAGCCCGTGATGCATGGCGGTTTCCGCGTCCATGACCACCAGCGCGGCCGCGCCGTCCGCAATGGCGCTGGAATTGGCTGGTGTGATGGTACCGTTGGCAGCGAACGCCGGACGTAACGTGGGTATTTTTTCAGGCTTAATCGATTGGGGATGTTCGTCATAATCGAGCAGAATTTGCGAGCCCGACTTGGCATCACTGACATCAACCGGCGCCATTTCGTCCACAAACAGGTGCTGACGCTGCGCATCCATTGCACGCGATGCCGATTTCAGTGCCCACTCATCCATCTGCTCTCTGGTGAAGTGGAGACGATAAGCGATTTGCTGCGCGTAAACCCCCATCAGCTCTCCCTCATAAGCATCTTGCAGCCCATCGAGAAACATATGATCGTAGGTGGTTTTATGCCCCATGCGCATCCCGCCGCGCGCTTCTTTCAGCAAATACGGCGCATTGGTCATGCTTTCCATTCCGCCGGCTATCACGCAGTGGGTTGAGCCCGCTCTAATCAAATCGTGGGCCAGCATGACCGCTTTCATGCCCGAGCCGCAGACCTTATTCAGCGTGGTACAACCGACCGATTGAGGTAAACCCGCCCCTAATGCGGCTTGGCGCGCAGGGGCCTGACCACACCCGGCAGGCAATACGCAGCCCATCAGCACTTCACTGACCATTTCCGGAGGTAACGTTATTGAATCCATCGCCGCTTTGATGGCATGTTGCCCCAGTTGCGGTGATGAGAATGCGCTCAGTTTTCCCTGAAAGCGCCCTATCGGCGTCCTTTTTGCCGACACAATCCATATGGTGTTTTCCATGACCCGTCCTCATTGGCGAACGTTGGGTTCACAGCACCGGGATCATTACTCAGGCTTTACCACTCAATACAACAGACCGGCATTTCGCCGATACAAGCCTGGACTGCAATCGCATGCGACCATGAATCCACACTGTGATTTCTTGACGTTTACGTAAGCATAGCACTAACATTTACGTAAACGTAAAGAAACAGACTGACAACATTTAAATCTCTTGTCTGAATGAGTGTCAGCAGATTTGAACACGTTTTAAATTTTCGTCGCCACACAGCTGGAGGGCATGATCAGGTGGAAACGTATAAAATCAGTGAACTGGCCAAAGAGTTCGATATCACGACCAGAAGCATCCGTTTCTATGAGGATATGGACCTGATCCACCCAACCCGTCAAGGCAAAATCAGGATCTATCAACGGCGCGACAAAATTCGCCTGAAACTGATCCTTCGCGGCAAGCGGCTGGGGTTTTCTCTGGCTGAAATCCGCGAATTGTTTGAGCTTTACGACACCAATCAATGTGACACCCAGCTACTGAAAATGCTGTCCATCATCGATGAGAAACAGGCGACGTTACAACGGCAGATGGATGACATCAATGTGGTAATGAGTGAACTCAATGCTGCCAGGGAGCGCTGTCATCAGGCGCTCAACCGTTCCGAATCGGGCTGAACTTCCGCCGGAAAACATGAAGCCGTTCTTTTAAAGATTCATACAGCCCAGTAATCATCAACAAGCACAACCCAAGAGCATCCGGCCATACGCCGATGCTCTCAGGAGGCGTTATGAAAGTGGATTACCAACCGCTGAACTTTGGTCTTGGGGAAACCATCGACCTGCTCAGAGAACACGTCAATGCATTCGCGGCGCAACACATTGCACCCATCGCCGCTCAGATCGACAAGGATAATCAGTTCCCCAACCCATTGTGGCCATTATTGGGTGAAATGGGGCTGCTCGGCGTCACCGTCAGTGAAACCTACGGCGGTGCTGGAATGGGTTATCTGGCTCACGTCGTCGCAATGGAGGAAATCAGCCGAGCCTCGGCCTCTGTCGCGCTCAGTTACGGCGCGCATTCCAACCTGTGCGTCAACCAGATTTTCCGTAACGGTAACGACGAACAAAAAGCCAAATACCTGCCTAAACTGGTTGACGGCACGCACGTCGGTGCACTAGCGATGAGCGAAGCCAACTCTGGCTCCGATGTGGTCAGCATGCAACTTAAAGCGGAACGCACCGAAGGCGGCTATCGGCTAACTGGCAACAAAATGTGGATCACCAATGGCCCGGATGCTGATGTTTTGGTGGTGTACGCCAAGACCGAGCCCCAGGCAAAATCACGAGGTATTACGGCATTTATTATCGAGCGGGGCTTTGCCGGATTCAGTCATGCTCAGAAACTCGACAAACTGGGCATGCGAGGCTCGAACACTTGCGAACTGGTGTTTGATCGCTGCTTTGTGCCAGACGCGAACGTACTCGGTAAGGTTAATCAGGGTGTAGAAGTATTGATGAGCGGTCTCGATTACGAGCGGGTGGTGCTCGCGGCAGGCCCGCTTGGCATCATGCAAGCTTGCATCGATCTTGTTCTGCCTTACATCCATGACCGGAAACAGTTCGGTCAGTCGATCGGCGAGTTTCAGTTGGTGCAGGCAAAAGTTGCCGACATATACACCAGAATGAACGCCGCGCGCGCTTACGTGTACACCGTGGCGGCCGCGTGTGATCGCGGCGAAGTCACTCGTAAAGACGCCGCTGGTGCAATTCTCTACAGCGCCGAACTGGCCACACAAATGGCGCTCGACGCGATTCAGTTGCTGGGAGGTAACGGTTACATCAACGAGTTTGCCGCCGGACGCCTGCTGCGAGACGCCAAGTTGTATGAAATTGGTGCCGGCACTTCCGAGATCAGGCGAATTTTGATTGGCCGGGAACTGTTTGAGCAGTCCCGGTAACGAATAACCCCATTTAATGGCATAGTGGAAAGGACGATTCATGGCCATCATTCAAACCAAAGCCAAGCTGCATGACGACCTGTTTGTCACCAACCAAAAAGTCATGGCTGAACTGGTTGAACAACTGTATTCAGACATCGAAATCATCCGTCAGGGTGGCGGACCTGCCGCGCTGGAACATCAGCGCAAAAAAGGCAAACTTCCGGTACGCGAGCGCATTGCGGCTTTGCTCGACAAAGACAGTGAGTTTCTGGAAATCGGTCAGTTTGCCGCCTGGCGTGTCTACGAGGAATCTGTGCCCTGTGCCGGAGTTGTGGCCGGCATCGGCACCATTGAGGGAATCGAGTGCATGGTGATTGCCAACGATCCGTCAGTCAAAGGTGGCACGTATTATCCACTTACCGTCAAAAAGCACCTTCGTGCTCAGGAGATCGCGCAGCGTTGTCGCCTGCCTTGTGTGTATCTGGTCGACTCAGGTGGTGCCAACTTGCCGCATCAGGCCGAAGTGTTCCCAGACAAAGAACATTTTGGCCGGATCTTTTTTAACCAGGCTCGCATGTCCGCACAGGGCATCCCTCAGATCTCCGTGGTCCTCGGCCTGTGCACTGCAGGCGGAGCCTACATTCCTGCGATGGCTGACGTGTCGATAATCGTCAAAGAGCAAGGCACCATCTTCCTTGCAGGACCTCCTCTGGTCAAAGCCGCTACCGGTGAAATCGTAACCGATGAGGAGCTGGGTGGCGCTGACGTGCATTGCAAAAAATCGGGAGTCGCCGACTATTATGCGCTCAATGAAGAGCATGCACTGACGCTGGCGCGCCAAGCGGTAATCAGCAGCAACGAACTCCCCACAGCCTCTCCCGCTCACGAAGTGTTACCACCACGCTACCCGGCGGAAGACATGTACGGCATCGTTAACGCCAATTTACGTCTCTCTTTTGATGTGCGTGAAATCATTGCTCGCCTGGTGGATGATTCTAACTTTGATGAATTTAAAGCCTTATATGGCACAACACTGGTGTGTGGGTTTGCCCGGCTACATGGTTACCCGATTGGGATCGTCGCCAATAACGGAATTCTGTTTTCCGAGTCTGCACAAAAAGGGGCACATTTTATCGAACTGTGTGCCAAGCGAAAAATTCCGTTGCTGTTTTTACAAAACATCACCGGGTTTATGGTCGGCAAAAAAATGGAATCGGAAGGCATTGCCAAACATGGCGCCAAGCTGGTGATGGCGGTGGCCTGCGCCGATGTGCCTAAATTTACCGTGATTATCGGTGGTTCTTATGGTGCAGGGAACTATGGCATGTGTGGGCGGGCTTACGATCCAACCTTGATCTGGATGTGGCCGAATGCCCGAATCTCGGTGATGGGTGGCGAACAGGCAGCGGGGGTTATGACCCAGGTGAAACGCGAGCGAATGAAACGCAGTGGTGAAAACTGGGACAGCGACGCTGAACAAACCTACCGTCAATCCATGCTGGATCTGTACGAAAATCAGGGGTTACCCCATTACGCCAGTGCACGCTTATGGGACGATGGCATCATTGACCCGAAAGAAACCCGGCGCACACTCGGTTTTGCGCTCAAAGCGGCATCACGAGCCCCGACTCCAGACAGTCAGTTTGGTATTTTCCGCATGTAAGGAGTGAAATATGTCTCGTTCGGAAACGGTAATCCCAACCCCGGAACAGCTTATCTGCACCATTGACAGCAGCGGTATCGCTAAGCTCACGCTGAATCGCACCCGCAAACACAATGCGTTTGACGGAGACATGATCGAAGCGCTACTGACCTGTCTGTCGTCATTAAAAGCCGCTCCAGACGTGCGTTGCCTGATACTCAATGCGAACGGCGCCCACTTTTCAGCCGGTGCCGATCTGCACTGGATGAAATCCATGGCGGGCAAAAGCCAACACGAAAACTTGAGAGATGCCGGTCGGTTGGCCGCCCTAATGCACCAACTCGATACCTTCCCCCACCCGACTATCGCCGTGGTTCATGGTAGCGCTTACGGTGGTGCCTTGGGGTTGATCTGTTGTTGTGACATCGCCATTGCCGAGCAAGATGCACAGTTTTGCTTAAGTGAGGTTAAGCTCGGACTGATCCCGGCCACAATCGGCCCGTATGTGTGCCGAGCTATGGGGGTTCGTCAGGCGCGGCGATTTATGTTAACCGCCGAACGCATCAGTGCAACTACCGCTCTGGATCTGGGATTATTACACAGCGTGGAAGCCGATCACGATGCCCTGCATCTGCAAATGAATTTTCTCATCCAATCTATACTGGCAAATAGCCCTCAAGCGGTTTCGGCAGCTAAACAACTGTGTCAACGTTGTGAAAATCACCCTATCGACCAGGCTTTGATTAACCACACCAGCGACGCGATCGCAGCAATTCGAGTTTCACCAGAAGGACAAGAAGGCCTGAACGCCTTCTTCGACAAACGGCGGCCATACTGGAATAAGGAGAGATGAGATGTCGGAAGAGAGCCTGCTACCAAACGCAGTACGGATAATTGAAGTCGGCGCCCGGGATGGTTTGCAAAATGAAGCGCAGCTCCCAACGGAAATGAAAGTTAAACTGATTGATCAACTCTCGTTAACCGGACTGACGCACATAGAAGCTGGCGCATTTGTCTCGCCGAAACGAGTGCCGCAAATGGCCGATTCCACGCAGGTGTTTAGCCAGATCAAACGCCAGCCGGGGATCACCTACTCAGCGCTGACACCCAACCTGCGAGGGTTCGAACAAGCCGTACAAAGCGGCGCCTCTCAGGTGGCTGTTTTCACCTCGTCGTCAGAAGGTTTCTGCCAGCACAACATTCATTGTTCGATAAGCGAGAGTCTGCAACGTTTTGAACCTGTAATTGAAGCTGCAAAGCGCCAAGGTATTGCGGTGCGGGGTTATTTATCCTGTGTCGCCGACTGTCCGTATGACGGCCCGACCGACCCCGATCAGGTTGCGTCGGTTGCCAAAGCACTGATCGAACTCGGCTGCTATGAGGTGTCACTTGGCGACACGATAGGCACCGGCACGCCTTATCGGATCGCCAAAATGCTGGAAGCAGTAAGACGTTGTGTACCAGCGACCGAGCTGGCGGTGCACTTTCATGACACTTGGGGTCAGGCATTGGCGAATATCTATCAGGCGTTGAACATGGGCATCTCGACGATAGACAGCAGTGTGGCTGGATTAGGAGGCTGCCCTTATGCGCCCGGTGCTTCCGGCAATGTCGCCACAGAAGACGTATTGTACCTGTGCCAGGGGCTTGAGATTGATACCGGTGTCGATCTTCAGGCAGTCGCGCAAGCCGGTTGGATGATCAGCCGGGCATTGAACCGACAGCCTACATCCAAAGTCTCTCTGGCGCTGCGCCATCAGCAACAAAACCCGGTCTGAGGTCACATATTTCGCTGCCCGTGCCCGTTATGATGAAAATCTGTCAGCAGTATCAAGGCCTAAGGATCAACTATGGATACGCCATCCAACGACGCACCAGTTTTTAATGCGGTCGCTTTTCGCAAAAATCTGCACCGTTTCCCTGAGTTGTCGCTGGAAGAGGTGAACACGTCTCAAACCATCGCGCGCGTGCTCAGTTCATTCGGCCTGAAGCCGGTAACCGAAATCGGCGGGCACGGTTTGTTCTGTATTATTGAAGGTGAAGACGAAGGCGAAACCACCTTGATCCGCGCAGACTTTGATGCCCTGCCAATTGAAGAACAGGCACAACATGATCACGTCTCGGCTAACCATGGAGTAATGCATGCTTGTGGTCATGACGGTCACACTACCTCCTTGCTTAAAATCGCGCAGCAGTTAGCCGAGCATCCTCCTAAGTCCGGTCAGGTGGTGTTACTGTTTCAGCCAGCAGAAGAGATCGGCACAGGCGCCGCTTCGATGCTGACGCATCCGGCACTGCGCGACCTGACCGTCGACAACGCCTATGCTTACCACAATCTGCCTGGCTATCCGCTGCACCAGATCGTCGTCAAGACAGACACCTTTGCCTGCGCATCCACTGGTGTATCTATCACACTCACCGGTAAAACTTCACACGCGGCAAGGCCTGAAAATGGGATCAGCCCAACCAACACGATGATGGACATCATGCAACTGCTGCAAGGAATGCCACAACGCTTTCCCGACGCTTTCAGCTTGGTGACTATTGTGCATGCACAGCTGGGCGAAGCGGCGTATGGTGTCTCTCCGGGAGAAGCGAAAGTCATGGCGACAATGCGCAGCGAATGCAATGAAACGTTTCAGGCGATGCAGACGCTGCTGACCGAGGCACTACAAGAGTTCAGAGCACAAAGTGGGTTGGACATTCATGTAGAGTGGGATGAGCCGTTTAACGCAACCGTTAACTCAGCACAGCATGTCTCAATGCTGGTCGAACAAGCAAACCAGCTCGGACTTTCCGTTCATCAACTCGATGAACCGATGCGCTGGTCAGAAGACTTCGCTGAGTTTCTGCTCAAATGGCGCGGCGCGATGTTTTGCATCGGCAGCGGAACACACCATCCGGAACTGCATAACCCGGATTACGACTTTCCAGACGACATTATGGACACAGCAGCATCCCTATTCGTCGCCCTGATCCGACGTCAGCACGGTTTAACCCAAGACTTGTAAACCGGTGCAGTTTAGGCAGGCAACACTTCTTCAATGGCTTCATAAACCAAAACGTCCCCTACACGTTTGCTCTCCATCAACGCCAACGAGTAAACCGGTAGTTCAGCCATCTCGGCCTTGAGTGAATGTACTTTATCACGCAACGTCATGTTTCTTCCTAAAGTAATATGCGGCGTGTACTGGCGCCGCTCTGCATAAAACCCCATGTCGTTTAGCCTGTCCCGCATCCGGTTTTGCAGTGCCATCAGCTCCGCTTGTTGCTGGACACCTAACCACACCAACTGCCGCCCTTTCACCGAAAAAGCGCCAAAATGATCCACCCGAATGCTCTGTGGGCACTGGTCCAACTGATAAAGTACCTCTGTCAGTGTTTTCTTTTCCGTCGGCGTGGCCTCACCAATGAACTCCAGTGTGACGTGGTAGTTTGACTCGCGTGTCAGGCGCCCCTTGATAGCATGGCTGGCCAGCTGTTTCTGATAATGCGTGATGCGTGTTTTGGTGTCGGTATCAAATGTCAGAGCGTAAAACAAACGCATGGCGTTCCTCCTCAATCACTGCCAGCAAATACCCGAGTTATAAGGAAATTATACTCAAACTGAGTCAGGAAGCGATGTTATGGGCTTACGACCCTATATCCTTATTACGTTTAGGCGCCTGCTTGTTCTCACTTTCAGCATATTTAAGCAACGTATTCCTCCGCCTAACGTCAAACTGAAAAAAACGCCCATCCGGCCCCATATTAAACAAAACTTTTTTTCACACCGCCTTGTCCTCTTTTTGAAAAACACCCACCTTAGACGCGTGATTTAACGCCTTAAAACGGCGATTTGAGCCACTTTTAAATCTCTGTTTTTAAAGAAGTTATTTTTGTAGAAAATCAAACACTTGCAATGTTAGTCTGCACGCAACAAAGGAGACAACATGCTTAAAACCGATCTCACGTTTCTTAAACAGGACTTCTCTGGCCAAAATCTTCAGGGCCACACTTTTACGAACTGCCGATTTTATCAATGCAATTTTCGGCGCGCCGATCTTAGAGATACCACGTTTACCGATTGTCGTTTTATCGAAGCACAAGCCATTGAGGGCTGTGACTTCCGTTACGCCAAGTTAAAAGATGCGAGCTTCACCAACTGTATGCTGGCAATGAGTCTTTTCAATGGTGCTGACTGTATGGGGATAGAACTGCGTAAATGCGATCTCAAAGGCGCTAACTTTCAGCAAGCTAATTTTGCCAACCGCATCAACCATACGATGTTCTTTTGTTCTGCATTCATCACCGGATGTAATCTGGCGTACACCAACTTCGAACGGGTGTTACTAGAAAAGTGCGATCTGTTTGAGAATCGCTGGAATGGCGCCAACCTGTCTGGTGCAAATCTGAAAGGTTCCGATTTGTCCCGGGGTGAATTCAGTACCGAGCAATGGGGAAGCTTTAATTTGGAGGAATGCGACCTGACTCATATCGAACTCGAAGGGTTGGATATCCGTCGCGTGTCGCTTCATGGCGTAAAAATTTGTGACTGGCAACAGGCACAACTGCTCGCTCCGCTTGGGCTGATCGTACTCTAATCTCACAATATATTCGGCGAATAGGGAGATACGGGGTAACTCAGCCTGTATCTTCCCATTCCGATTCATGCTCTCCTCACTTCGCCTGCTTTAGCGCCGCGTCAATCGTGCCGTGAATCAGGTTTTCATAGATCTCAGCCTGACCGGCCGGAATCAACTGACGTTGAATCTCTCGGCGTTTATCTGCGTCAAACAGTCGCTCCGCCACCCACCCGGTCAGGTAAAGCGCCGACAAACAACCACCCGCCGTCGCGATGTTGCCGACAATCACCAAAGGTTCGTCTTGCACATCTCCCCCCATTTCCAGCAAGCGATGTTTAGCATCCGGGTGCGTCGTAAGAGGGGCTCCATCCAGCAAACCCAGTTGATGAAGAATGAACGAGCCCGCACAAATCGACCCAATAAGTTGTTTGTCAGGGTTTAACGTCAGTGACACCATAAACTCAGGATTTTCCAGCACAGCCGGAACGCCTTTGTAACCACTGACAAACAACACCACATCTGAATCACACGCTTCGGATACATGCCCATCGGTTTTTACCGTCATTCCCAAAGTAGACGTATGTTCACTGCTTAGCCCCAATACTTTTACACACCAGTCCTTCTTATTGCGACCCAGAATATCCCGCATCAGGAAAAAATCGACATCAGTAAAGTCGTCGAATACGACAATGGATAGTTGATACATACTCACTTCCTTTGGTTATCAATATGCGCACATTATCATAATCAATGTATAACAAACGGTGCGAACGCTCGCAGAACAGGCGCTTATTCGTCGTGGCAACGCATGTTGTGCGAAATCGAACCCACATTCATCTCAGAAGCGATTTCTGCTACAGTGGAAATACACAAATACAGAACTAACATAACTCACTGATATGGAAGAAATATACCTGGCTGGCGGGTGCCTTTGGGGCGTTCAGGAATTTATCAAATACGTTCCTGGCGTGATATCAACCGAAGCAGGCCGAGCCAACGGCGCCTCAAATACGACCCAGGGTAACTACGACGGTTACGCCGAATGCGTGCGGTTAGAGTTCGATCCCACCCTGATCTCAATCGAGCAGTTGATTGAGCACTTGTTTGAAATTATTGACCCATACAGCGTCAATAAACAGGGGCAAGATGTCGGTACCAAATACCGAACAGGCATCTACAGCAACCATGCGGAGCATTTACGATTGGCGACCGCCTACTTAAGCTCGCGTTGCGATGCCGAACGCATTGCCGTGGAGGTCTTGCCACTGAAGAACTACGTCAAAAGCGATACAGAGCACCAACACCGACTGACACGTCATCCGGAAGATCATGCACTTTGCCACATTCCGTGGAATTTACTGCACAAGTATAAAACCGCATCATAGCCACTCTGGTCAACACACCGCCACAATGGTTATAGCCGCGCCAAGTCACACCGTAGAAACTTCCCTTTCGCACTGGCGCGTAACTCCCCGCCGACTCTCAACTCGGCGCTCATCGTATACATGCCGCGCCGCTCGGACTCACATTGTGCGGTGACAATGACCTGCTCTCCCAGTGTGATTGGTCGGTGAAAGCGCACATCCAGTTGTGCTGTTAATGCTGATATGTCACGGTGCAGTATGCAATGCGTCATCGCACCATCCAACAATGCGCTGACAATGCCACCATGCAAAATTCCGTTGTACCCCTGATGATGTGGTGCCACGGTAAATCTCGCCTGAACACCCCGCTCAGCGCCATACTCGTACCGAACACCCAATGAATGCGGGTTGCTCACCGGGTCTGCACACACTGCGCAACCACCATGCGATGCTAAAATGTTACTCATACAAAATCCCACCATGACACAATTTAATTATTAGCATATGCCAATTACATCAAAAGAGGATGACGGAATCTTTGTTTGCAGCCACGATGTCTTTCAGGAAGCCTTAACCAGTTGCTGCTTTAACCAGGTTAACAACGCTCGGTAACGTTTGGTTTGAGCAAAATCGAGCTTGCATACCAGCCAGCCTCACCAGTCTTATAACCGTTGAACTCCATACAGACGACGGCCACATTACTGGTCTGATGGCTGGAGGCTATGGCCTTGTGATGGCTGAACTGGACATCGTTCTTTGAATTGATTGACACACGTGATTACACAACTGATTTATTCGCCAGTGTTTAACCGTCAGTTTGGCAGGCTTGCATCCGTCGCTGCCAATCGTTCAACGCCTCACGCGTATCGATATCAAACGCTGCCCGCTCTATCGGCACTTCCCGCACACGGGTATCACCACGACGCAGTAACTGCCGGGCACCGTGCTCACCATCGAGTCGCTGCAACTGAGCGAAACTGCTGGCCGGAAACAAAGCGGGGACACCTCGTTTTTCGTGATAGAAAGCGCATACGATCTGGTCTGTTGATTCACTTTCCACCAGACGCTGTAAGTCCTCTGCTCGCAGAGCAATCTGGTCAGCAAGTAAAATCAACATGGCGTCAAAGTCCGACGACATTACCTGTGTGGCGTAGGCAATGGATCGCCCTAATCCCTTAGACCAATCTTGGCAGTAAAGCAGTGGCACCGAGTCCAGTTGACCCGCTTTCTGAGCCTGTTCAATGGCATCATGCCAACGGCCGGTGACGACAAACACCGGCCCGATTTGGCTGCCCAATGCCTGTGTCACAACCTGCGATAAGAATGTGTGGCTACCATCTAACGGATGCAGTGGTTTGCAGCCACCAAAGCGTTTACTTTCCCCCGCAGCCATCACCACCACAGCCACTTTCCTGTCGACCATTCCCATTCAGGATGCCGCCCGAAACAAAGGCAGGACATCACTGAGAGAGCGCCCTGTCGCACGAGTCGTCGCGGCCTGACATTCCGCCAGAATAGACAGTGCGATGGTTTCTGGCAGCTCAGCGCCGATATCTAATCCGGCAGGGCCAGATAGCGTAGCCGATAACTCATCGTGCAAAATACCTGCTAGGCTCATCACTTTGTCACGTCGGTTGGTTGGGCCGAGTAACGCCAGATATTTGAGGGGGACCCCCGCCATCGCGGCCAGCGCCTCAGCGTCCAAGCTCACGTTGTGACTCATTAGTATCGCCGCCTGCACATTATGATCACGGCAATGAGCTGGCAATTCACTGGCCTGGCCGCTGAGCCGATGGGCAAGATGGGGAAAGTACTCCATCCGTCCGTTGGCTGGTCTGGGATCCCACAATGTAACCTGCCACCCAAGCAGATGGGCCATCTGCGCGACGGGCCTGGCATCTATGCCACCACCAACGAGCAAGACATGCAGCGGGGCATCTATCGGCGTACACAGCCAGACGCCGTCTTCTTGCTCGATTAATGTGGCTCCCGTACGTTGATGTTCCTCCGGCATCGCTTCAGTCATAAAACGCGCAGCCACGTCTTTTCTCGACACCTTTTGAAAGTAATGGCCTTTGTGGTGCTGCTGCAGTGCCACCAGCACCAAAGGCAAATCAAGATAACCATTTTCGGCCGTCAGGGGCTGCAACAGAATATGAACCGTGCCGCCACAACCAATGCCTAACTGAAAGGCAAGATCGTCTTCGTCGCTGCCGTCGTAGGTCAGTGTGACGGGCGCCTGATTAAGCATCACCTTACGTGCGTGTAGGTGAATATCAGATTCAAGGCACCCTCCACTGAGCATTCCCAATTGGTGTCCGGCGTCACTGAACAGCATCATGGCGCCAGATTTACGATAAGCCGGACCTTCGGTTTTGTACACCGTGCCCAGAACCCAGTTGGCTTCGTCTTTAAGACGAAGCCATTGGGTCAGCAAATACAACAAATGATTGGACATCGTTTTCACCTGTAGTCATTGTGCTGAAAGAGTCAAACTAAACTCAAATCAGAAACAGCTTACGCCGACGCCAGTTTCAGCGGCAGTACATTCAGGCGTTGCCCGGTGATCGCTGCCACGGCATTTGCCACCGCTGGTGCGATTGGCGGCACACCCGGCTCACCGACACCCGTCGGAGCTTCAGCAGAAGGCACAATATGCACCTCAACTTCCGGCATCTGGTTCATTCGTAGTACCTGATAATTGTGGAAGTTCGACTGTTCCACCACTCCACCTTCACCCAGAGTAATCTCACTGATCAAGGTTGGAGACAGACCAAAACCGATCCCGCCTTCCATTTGCGCGGCGATCACATCCGGGTTGACGGCCACACCGCAATCAACCGCACACACCACCTTATCGACGGAAATCTGACCATTTTTCACAGACACCTGCGCCACCTGTGCTACAAACGTACTGAACGATTCATGTACGGCGACGCCCATGCCCGTCCCTTCTGGCAGGCTCTTACCCCATCCTGCTTTCTCGGCGGCCAGTTTGAGCACACCCTGCCAGCGAGGATGTTTGTCCAGTAATTTCATGCGCATTTCAACCGGGTCTTTACCCGCTTTAACCGCCAGCTCATCAATCATAGTTTCGACAGCAAATGCTGTATGGGTACTCCCCACTGAGCGCCACCATTGCACGGTTGGGCCTTCTTTAACCGTGGTAAGTTCAAGCTTCAGATTAGGAATCGCGTATGGATTGTTGGATGCCCCTTCCACTGACGTCGCATCAATTCCGTCTTTGACCATAAACGATTCAAAGGCGGTATTGGCCAGAATCGATTGGCCGACAATATGCTGATGCCAGGCCGTGATGTTGCCTTCAGCATCCAGACCCGCCTGGACGCGATGCACGTACGCCGGACGGTAGTAGCCAACCTGGGTATCGTCTTCCCGGCTCCACACCATCTTCACCGGAATGCCCTTCTTCTGCTTGGCAATCTCAACCGTTTCAATCAGATAATCGGAATGCGGATTCGCTCGACGGCCAAAGCTGCCGCCCGCTAACAACATATGCAATGTGACTTGCTCTGGTTTGATACCCAGCACTTTCGCAATGTTCATCTGATCAACCGTCTGGAACTGTTCGCCATTCCAGATTTCGCATCCCTGATCCGTGACTTGAGCAACGCAGTTCATCGGCTCCATAGGAGAATGCGATAGGAAAGGAAACTCATAGGTCGTATCAATAACGGTCTCAGCCTGCGCCAATGCACCCGCCGCATCGCCATCATTTCGAGCCACAATGCCGTTCTCCTTCGACAGCGTTTTATACTCGGTCATGATTTGCGCTGAGCTCTTAGTGAACGCGCCGCTCTCATCCCAGCTAACTTGCAGCAAGTCGCGGCCTTTTTTTGCACTCCAGTAGTCTTTGGCCAGCACCGCTACGCCTGTGGGAATGGTCAGAACATCCACCACACCCGGAGACGCTTTTGCCGCCGTCGAATCCAGCGTTTTCAGCTTGGCACCGAATTTTGGTGCATGCAGAATCATGGCAGTTAACATCCCGGGGAACTTAATGTCCTGTGTGAAAATCGCCGTTCCGTCATTTTTGCCGATATCTTTGCGGCTGACTTTCTGTTTACCAATAAATACGAATTGCTCGGGCGTTTTTAGCATCACACTGGCTTCATCCGGCATGGGCTGAGCTGCCGCATCCTCAGCCAGTTCACCAAACTGAGCCTTGTTGCTGCCATGAGTAACAACACCCGCTTTCACCTGTATTTCAGATGCAGGCACACCCCAGCGCTTCGCCGCGGCGGCGACTAACATAGCTTTCGCAACCGCGCCAGCGGTACGCATTTGCATGTATGAGTTGGCGATGGCAGTACTGCCGCCGGTGCCTTGCATCGGGCCCCAAAGCGTATTGTTGTAACGTTTGGCATCGGCTGGCGCACCTTCGGCCACCATCTGATCCCAACTCGCATCCAGCTCTTCTGCGACCAAAGTCGTCAGGCCGGTATAAGTACCCTGACCCATTTCAACGTGTTTGATCATCACGGTAACTTTGTTGTCTGTCCCGATACGCACAAACGCATTGGGTTCAAACGGCGCCTTCGCGGCCTCATCCGCGCGAGCATTGAGTGACAAAGGTAAAGAGAACCCCAATGTTAACCCCGCACCGACACCACCCATCAATTTTAGAAATTTACGGCGGCCGGGTACAACCTCATCCACCGCTGATGAAAAGGACATTCTACGCATGATTGTTCACTCCCTTATCAAACGGCTTTGAGTTGCGTTGCTGCGTCTTTAATCGCCTGGCGAATACGCACGTAAGTTGCACAACGACAGATATTGCCCGACATGGCAGCATCAATGTCGGAGTCTGTCGGATTCGGGTTGCTCTCCAGCAGAGCAACCGCAGACATAATTTGCCCCGACTGACAGTAACCACACTGCGGTACCTGCAGTTCATCCCAGGCTTGTTGCACCACTTTTGCGGCACGACTTTCCACGCCTTCTATGGTGGTGATCTTCTGACCAACAGCAGCCTGAATTGGCGTCACACAGGAACGAATCGGCTGACCATTCAAGTGCACAGTGCAAGCGCCGCACTGCGCCATACCGCAGCCGAATTTGGTCCCGGTCATATCAAGATGATCACGAACAGCCCATAGAATGGGCGTGTCTGGCGATGCGTCGATTTCTCTATCGACACCGTTCACATTCAAAGTAACTGACATGGAGCTTCTCCTGCTCTCTTTATATTGAATTGGCGTGCGATATCCCGCTCAGGTGATGGAGATTGCCGCACGTTGTATAGATAGTTTTATTGCTCATCACTAGCTATAGAGAAAATTATAGAAGTACGCGGATGATGTGTTAGACAGAAAATCCAAATTGTTTGCCTAATGTTCCAGAAAACCAAAAAACGTGGCAGAACGACCAATTAGCAAGCATTCTGGCGGCGATGGCGTTGTCATTAAATAAATTGAGGATTTATAAACACAGCACCCCTAGATGCGCGTGGAGCGAGATTTTTATACGTATAAAGAACGAAATACATTCAAATTTGTCATCAACGTCAGAATAATGGCTGCGTCAAAAACACTGAACACATACCTTACTGAAATTATTGACAAAATTTATTTTCATTTAAAGCGTATATGGTTATCGAAAAATGAATCAATAAGTGATACCTTGCACAACTTGCAGTAAAAATATGGATCAATATCACATATACGGACATGGTTTACTTTGGCTACAAAATAATAAATCAAGGTATATCAAACATATGTTTATCAAGAATCTTTCGATAGCGAAAAAGATTTCTTTTTCATTCCTGATCATTGCACTTATTAATATCGTTTTCGGCGTATTTTTATCTTCGGAACTCAAAAGCATCAAAGTTGAGCTGCTTAACTACACCGACGACACGTTACCAGCCGTTGAACGTGTCGACGCCATCAGAGACGATCTTTCCCGCTGGCGACGTTCGCAATTTGTGGTGTACACATTTGATGATCCAGAGAAAATACGCAATCAAATCTCTCGTAACCTTCGTAAACGTCAGGAAATTGCACGTGAATTAGAGTCATACGGTCAAACTGTCTGGCCTGGTGAAGAGCAACAGACCTATCAACAGGTCATGCGCTACCTAGAGACGTACCTGAGCACCATGGACCGATACAACGATACAATGTTGGCCAACGACAAAAGCAAAGCACAACCTATCCTTGCCTCTTCTTTGCCTGCTTTTGAAGCGGTTGATGCTGAACTCGGTAAGTTGATCAAGATCCTGAAACAGGCGATGGACAACAACCGGAATAATATCCTCAAGTCTATCAATGATCTGAGTTCTTCATCCATCATCAGCAATGTGGTGATTCTGCTGATCATGGTCGCAATGACATACCTGTTGACCCGTCTGATCTGTGGGCCATTAAAACTGGTGGTCGAGCAGGCAAACTCCATTGCTACCGGCGATCTGTCCAATGACATTAACCGTCAGGCCATCGGCAACGACGAACTGGGCGAACTGGCTGACGCCACCAGTAAAATGCAGGACGATTTACGTCAGGTAATCGACAATGTGATCGCCGCGGTTACGCAACTGAGCAGTGCCGTTGAGGAAATGACACAAATTTCCGATATTTCCGCGTCGGGGATGAAAGATCAGCAACTGCAAATCACGCACATCGCCACAGCCATGACAGAAATGAAAGCCGCGGTAGAAGACGTTGCCCGTAATACGGAAGAATCCGCCAACCAGGCGAGCGAAGCTAACCAGCGCACCCAACACGGTGTTCAGGTGACTCAGCATATGGTGGATACCATCGAAGACGTCGCCAACGTAATTGGTAATGCCGGTGACACCGTGACGGAACTTGAACTGCAATCGAGTAAGATCAACGTCATCGTTGACGTTATCCGTGATATCGCCGATCAAACCAACCTATTGGCGCTCAACGCAGCGATTGAAGCAGCACGAGCAGGTGACTCTGGCCGCGGCTTTGCTGTGGTTGCCGACGAAGTCAGAACGTTAGCGGGCCGCACGCAGCATTCCACCAGTGAAATTACGACCATCATTGAGCAGTTGCAATCACTGGCAAAAGAAGCCAAATCGGCCACTGAACTCTCACGCAGCAGCATCACCGAATGCGCGCAGCAAGGCGTTCAGTCTAAGCAGTTGATGGGTGAAATCGAACGTTCCATTTCCGACATTTCAGATATGGGCAGCCAGATCGCAACCGCATGTAATCAACAAGATTCCGTTGCCGACGAGTTAAGCCGCAGTATCGAAAACATTCACTTCGCTTCGCAAGAAGTGTCACAAGGCTCACAGCAAACCGCCCAGGCTTGCCGCGAACTAAGCCAGCTCTCTGTCTCACTTCAGGAAGTGATGGGCCGCTTCAAGCTCAAATAACACTTTCGATGCTCCGGCCTGGCCGGAGCATCAACCCAGAGCGATTCCGCTCAATATAGATACCCATTCAAGAAAACCAATACACCTGCGTATGGAGACTTTATGCGCTTTAAAAAAACTTTGCTCTCATTCTCAATTGCCACCGCAACACTTATCGCCATGCCTGCGAACAGCGCCCCACAACACCTAGTCAGTGCGGATATTCAACAAGAAGACATTCAGGCAACGAACGCCTGGCTGGAGATTAACCTCGGGCAGTTTCGTGAGAATATTGAGCAATTTAAGTCTCACATGAACAGCCATACAAAAATTTGTGCTGTGATGAAAGCAGACGCTTACGGCAATGGCATTCAAGGCCTGATGCCAACGATTATTGAACAGCAGATCCCGTGTGTGGCTATCGCCAGCAATGCAGAAGCAAAAGCAGTGCGCGACAGTGGCTTCGAAGGCCAATTGATGCGTGTGCGCTCAGCCAGCCTTGGAGAAATCAAAGACGCTCTTCATCTCAATGTCGAAGAGCTGATCGGCAGCGCGGCGCAAGCCAACGCGCTGACCAAACTGGCTAAGACCTCAGGTCAAACAATCAAAGTTCACCTGTCACTCAACGATGGCGGTATGGGCCGTAATGGCGTTGACATGACCACCGAAGACGGCAAGCAAGAAGCTCAAAAAATCGCCAGCTCTACAGGCATACGCATTGTTGGTATCATGACCCACTTCCCGAACTATGACGCCGATGATGTAAGACGGAAACTGGCGTCGTTTAAAGAGAGTTCTGCGTGGCTGATTGAGCACTCTCCCCTTCAACGCGATGACATTTTGCTGCACGTCGCAAACTCGTACACAGCGTTAAATGTACCAGAAGCACAGCTGGATATGGTGCGCCCGGGTGGCGTTCTGTACGGCGACCTGCCGACCAATCTGGAATACCCTTCGATTGTGTCGTTCAAAACTCGTGTGGCGTCTCTGCATCACCTGCCAGAAAACAGCACCGTTGGCTATGACAGCAGCTTTACCACCACTCAAGAGAGCCTGATGGCTAATATCCCGGTCGGCTACTCTGATGGCTACCCTCGCAAAATGGGCAACAAAGCGGAAGTCATCATCAATGGTCAGCGCGCGCAAGTCGCCGGTGTGGCCTCAATGAACACCACCATGGTCGATGTTTCCAACATCAAAGGAGTCAAGCCTGGTAGTGAAGTCGTACTGTTTGGCAGCTCGAAAGGCCAAACCATCTCTGCCGCAGAAATGGAAAATAGCGCCGAAGTTATCTTCCCGGAGCTTTACACCATTTGGGGCAATGCCAACCCAAGAATCTACGTAAAATAAGTGTTGGGCAGATAAAACAAAGCGAGCCTTTTGGCTCGCTTTATGTTTATTACGCTGTTGCAGGTTCAGATTGAATCTTGTGCTGAATTTGGTGAATACCCAACTTCGACCTGCAAGCTTAATCAGGCTAAACGCGTTCGACTAACCCAAATTTTTTAAAAAAGTCCGATAAATCTAACGTGGCTAAGTCTTTAAACTCACCCGCATCGTAAAAACGTCCTTTACACGTCGGGCAACTTTCAAACCAAATATGCGGCTGCTTTGGATCCACCAGGCGCAATAACTGATTGTTCGGGCACACTGGGCAATTGATACGGTCTATGGCGTTAAAGGCTTTACCCACTTCTTCATCCCCCGAATCAATTACCTCTGCCAGAGGTTTCATTGCTTCGACTTCATAAGCGTCAATCCACAACCCCTTGCACTCAGTACAACGTTCCACATCACCCAACGGGGTTTGCAGCTGTTCGAAATCAGAATGACATTTTGGACACTTCATATTTATTCCTTGTTGATCCAGTTATATTTAATTGAGTAAAGCAAGCAGCGTCAGAACTGTGTATCACCACTGAACATAAGGCATTATACTCATTGTTTTTCTTTGTACGGCGTATAAATAACAAATTAATCATTTAATGAAGAATATCATTATTATGATGCCATCCAAATAACTACTTAACAACATTAACAACCGAATAATCAGATACTTATTACAATTTGATTAGTGTGTGGATACTTGATAAACGTCACATCTACTCATAAGAAACTATTGATTATTTTGAAAATAAACCACCTATCTATTAGTATTTACGAAAAATCATCCCCCCAAAAAAATTAAAAGGTATATGAATGAATCTCAACTGGATTAACAAAATCCTATTTGGGGTGAGCTTGTTATTTATCAGCGCCAGTGCATTGGCAAAACAGCCTCAGGATCCCTACGTAGAATTCGTCAAAATGGACTTTTCTCCAAAGGTTCAAGACCTTGTCGCCCGTGTATTATCTGAGCAGTATTCAGTCTCTCAGTCTTCTATGGAAACGTTTGTAAAAGAAAACGTGTTTACTGAAGAATTAGAGACTGCACTCATAGCGCGTTACCAAGAGGTTGTGACTCGGGATGAAATGACAAAAATGGTTGATATTAAGCGCTCTGACTCTTGTCAAAAGATGCTGACTGACCCAAATATCTTTGAATTCTTATCAACGAACGTCCTTACCCCGGGTGTCACCGATGACCTTTTAGTCTGTCTTGACAAGTTTCATAGCCTGTCAGGTGGTAAAGAAAAGCTCATCAAAATGACTGAGGCAAAATCCGAGATATTCCAACAAATACTTAAGAAGCATCAACCAGCTTTTAAGCAACTGATCAAGCCTGGTTTTATCTTGGCTGTGGCGAAGAAGATGAACGAACAAGCACCTGTTCAGGTCGATGATGCGCAACGTCTGGACAAAGCGACCGTCCTGAATAATACGTTAGAGATTCAATTTACCTATTTAGATACATTCGCTAAAGATGATTGGTTGGATATTGATTCTGAATTACTGAAATCTAATGTTTGCTCAAGCCTGTCAAGCATCCTGGATACTGGCGCATCGATCAGATACGTCTGGTTTAATCTGAACAAAACCTTTATCACATCGAAAACATACCAACCGAAAGACTGTGTTAGCTCTGATAGTTAAGTGAACAAAAAAGCGAACCGTCAGGTTCGCTTTTTTGTTTCAGGCTGACGCTTCATACCGACTCTTTTGCCCGCGCGATGGCCGCTTCAATCGCAGATTTAGCTTGCGGGCTATTTTTCCAACACGTCGTTCTCAACATCGAAGCCACTCTGTCAGCAATCTCGTCTGCGCGATAAGTGGCAAGCTCTGACAGTGAATCAATACCGATCTCCTCGAATCGTTTGACTACCGTCGGCCCCACTCCTTTTACCGCTAACAGCGCTTGTCGTTCTGAATCTGAAAATGCCATATATTCTCCCAAAAACTAGCGTTATCACTGTGTGCCAAATGCTTTCGCAGACGCCATCATGTGGTTGATAGAATCAATTAAACGCTCGGCTTTATCCAAGCGCCGAGTATAGAAACGTTTTACGATATGATGTTCATCATTTTTCAACTGTACTATGTACCAGTCACGTTTGCTGTAAAGCTCTAAACGGGATAATGAGTTGAAGTAGTAACGTGTCGAGACATCCAGTGTTTTAAGGTTTATCGACGAGAACACTAATTGTGAATTCACAACACCACTGCTTAGTGAGTGACCCTTAACCTCAATTCCGTCTGCTAACCCTAAATAGTCTTTAGTAATCACAACGCCTTCTGGCCGATATTTTAACGGCTGTTCCATAACCACCTGTTCGATGATCTTTGCTGCTAATTCATCACTTTGAACTAACTGGGCTGAATATGGAATCGAGGTTGCAGTACAACCACTTAGTAAAAGGAAGGAAAGTAACAAAAAGCGTTGAATCACCTCAAATGCCTCTACTGTGTTCACTCATATACAACTGGTCAGCGCAACGATTTGCTTTCAAAACGCAGGTTATCACTTTTGATCCAAGATGCTCACAACCGGCCACCATTGTGCCACCTCACTCTATATGCAACAACACAAGTATATTAATAGTTAGATGTTTATCATGCTCTTATGCTTTTCAAAACGATGGTAACAAGATCAAAACAGCGAGCCTCTTTGCTCGCCTTTGAACGCGTTTCTGGATGAATTGCAGTAGCTCACAATCACAGACTCTCGAGCCGTTGACCGATTATGTTATCTTCAACAAAACCGCGCCACGTTAATTATAGGAGAATAGTATCAATAACTAACAGGATATGAGACGTAAATTGAGCCATTAACTCTCTAATATAGAGATAAATTATTTATTTTTTGTGAGGTTTTTTCGTTCAAGCTTCTCCATTTTAAGAGGGGACTCTCAATCCTAAACCGATACTTTTGTATTGTACAATAGAGAAAGTCAGCGACTTATCTAGTTGTTTATACTTTATTCATTTATAAAATATGTCATGTAGTGTGGATTAACTTCAACAAAATTCACTTGTTACTATCCCCCTATTGGTAAATAAATTTTCAATATTTTTAATAAAAAGTAGAAAGTGTCGCCATATAGATAAATAGTTTACTAAAGAGGATTTGAAGAGAACCAATGACGTACCGACTATCTATAATTATGTTATCTACTTTTACGTTTTACACCTACGCTTCTGATTTTGACCTTGAAAAATCTAACATTACAAACGAGGATATATTTTCTCCATATATCATTAACTCCAATTCAAACATGGTACCATCTGGCAATTCGGGGAGTTATATAAAGCCTCATAGTATGTCAATTACAGATAGTGGCAAGTACGTACTATTTCATAATACCTTACCTAGAATACCACTTGCGGATGATAGTTTAGATGGTGGATATTTCCTAAAGAACACAGAAACAAACCAAACAACACGATTGGGACAACCAGCAAGTTTAGCTTACAATGTCAAAATGATAAATCCTTCCATGTCCTCTAACGGTAGATACATTGGCTTTACATATACCGAAAACTCGAGGGATTATAACGGCGTCATATGGGACAGATTAGAAGACAAACTACTGAATGCAAAATACCCTGATGAAATGGAAGGAAAATGTATAAATAAGCAAACCCATTTCAACATTTATCCTATTAATGAAAACTTTTCGTATTATGAATATACTTGCGACACAGGAAACAAGTTAAAAAACGATAAAGAAAAAGTCGTCGGAATAACCGACATACAAAACAAATCCTCTAGAGTAATTAACATTGATATAGACGGAGATTTAGCAAACATATGGTTATCTCCATCAAGAGTTATTTCTAACGATGGACGTTATCTAACGTATACATCAACGGAGCAAATGGACATCAATAATATTTATGATGATAAAAATAAAGAAATAGCCATATACCTATATGATAGAATAAAACATAAATCTATAAAAATAAAGTCGAACAAAACAGACTTTATCCATCAACCTAGCAATTTTTATTCATCTATTAGCCCTGATGGAAAGTTCCTGATATATCCGGCAAAAAAACCAGAAAATCCTGAAAAAAACATAGAATTTACAGAAAGTACATACCTATCATTATATAATATTGATACAGGAATTTCTGAATATGTAAAAGGACCAGATGACAAACTTATTCATAGTGTTATGAGCCCAACCATATCAAACAATGGTGAAAGCATCGCTTTCTTATCAAAAAGTGAAGAATATAACACTGCTGTGAGTTATGGCCCTAAAGGTCCTCAGGCATATTATTATGATCGCATCAATGAAAAAATACTCCACGTAAGTATTTCACAAATTACTGGAGAAAGTGTCACTTCATCAGACGCCCTCGTATACGGTAATGGTAAAGGCATCTTATGGGCATCTTCATCAGGTTTAGTAGACCAAAGAGAGAGTGGAACTAAGCATTTATATACTTTAGGAAAGCCTATTATTCCTGAGATATGTAAGCCTTACTTAGATAATTTAGATGTTCGGAGCAATTTACCATTTTGATGGTGAGCTTGATACGTACTATTGAATGAGATTATTGTTTGTTGCTACTACGGCTATTTTAGCCTTAGCGCAACTTGATAAATTCAAGGCCAAAAGAGTCGCTATTAGCGGCTCTTAATTATTATAGAGTTCTAACTTCTCAAGAATAACATATACGTGCAACTGTTTAATATTGTAACTTTCATGATTTGTAATGTATTATGCCCAACTACACAAACTAAGAAATGGACACAAGTCGGATATCTATTTCATTAGAAGTCCACTATCGAATTGATTACTATCGTTATCTGCATGAGATTGTTGCTGAAAAACTCCGGCCGATTTCAGTCAGTGATGAAGCACTGTCGAAAGCTATTTACATTTTCGAAGGTGACTCAGTGACTACCATAGCTTTATCCTAAACGCTTGACTCAAACAGCTTCTTGATAAAAAACCGGAATGTGGAAATGTTTGAAAGGAGAGTTTTGATGGCGGTAAAACATGTGTTGTTTTGTACGCAATAAAGAGGCCACGTCATTTAGCCAAATTGTTATAATACAAAAATGGTCCCCTTAGTCGTCACCATTCAGATGAAACTAACATGCACACCTGTCTGCAGTGTTCAATGCAGAGCATTTAAGACGAAAAAAAGCGAGCACTAAGCTCGCTTTCAAACATATGATTTCAATAACTACTACAGCAGTTCAACTGATTGTCGGGCGATAACGTACTCTTCGTTGGTTGGGATAACCATCGCCACAGCGCCCAGCAGCTCGGATTGAGCAATAATGCCAGCGCTGCCAAAGCGTGCCTCTTCGTTGCCCTTCTCATCTTCCACAAAGCCCAATAGTTTGAGGTTGTTGAGAATTTCGCGGCGAATTGGCAACGAGTTCTCACCGATACCGCCCGTAAAGATGATAGCGTCCAGGCTGTCGAGCGGAATCAGGTATGAACCAATGTATTTAGCAACACGATACGTGAAGACTTCGAACGCCAGTTTCGCGCCCTCATGTCCCTGCTCCATCGCTTCTAGAATCCCACGTGCATCAGACGTCAGGCCCGACACCCCGAGGAAACCTGACTTTTTATTCAGCGCTTCAAACACCTGCTCCTGACTCCAGCCTTTCTTCATCAGAAATTCGATGATCCCAGGATCCAGGTCACCAGAGCGAGTCCCCATCATCAAGCCAGCCAGCGGCGTAAAGCCCATCGACGTGTCAACAGACTGGCCATCGCGTATAGCACATACCGAGGCGCCATTACCCAAGTGGACAGAAATAAAGTTCGATTCCTCAGCCTTCTTGCCCAACATTTTAGCCGCTTCACGGCTGACGTAATAATGGCTAGTGCCGTGGAAACCGTATCGGCGGATCCCATACTGTTCATACAGTTCATGCGCAATTGCACCAGTGAACGCCTTGCGAGGCATAGTTTGGTGGAATGCGGTATCGAACACTGCGAATTGAGGCAGCTCAGGGAACGCCTGCATCGACGCCTGGATACCCTTCGCACCTGCCGGGTTGTGGAGCGGAGCAAGATCAGACAGGCTCTTAATTTCAGCCAGCACCTTATCATCAATACGAACAGTCGAAGTGAATTTTTCCCCGCCATGAACGATACGGTGACCAACGGCAACTATATCTTTGCTGAACCCTAATGTGTCCATCAGGTCAACGATTCGGTTAATGGCGTGCTGGTGGTGATTGTCAGGGGCGGTAATCGCCTCTTCGGTTTTGTCACCGTCGTATTTCCAACTAATCACCGCTTCTGGCAGACCAAAGCATTCGCCAAGCCCACTGATGATGGCGTCACCGGTTTGAGAATCGATCACTGCGAATTTCAGCGAAGAGCTACCAGAGTTGATGACCAGCACGAACTTATTAGACATGAATTATGTATCCTGTTTCAGACTGAGGGTCGAAGTGTTTCACTTCTTGTTTGTATTGATCCATTATTCAATAATTTTTGAATCTTTCAACTTTGTTTTAATTTTTATTTTCTCTCAAACGAAATTTTCTTGATCTACAGCAAGCAGCGATTTTTTTTATCCAATGAAATATATCGGTGATCACAACGAATGCCCGAACGGTATGCCCGGAGTGGCAACAAAAAACGTATCGTTACCACCCCGTTTGATTAGTCCCAGATCAGCACTATGGTTTCACGCCGGGCAAACATTTCCATGTGCTGCTCAAGCACCTGTTTGAGCATTGCCAGTTGCTTGTCGTCTTCCGCTTCACAAAAAATACTCAGCGTGCTGCGCTTCTCATCGACTTCCATTCTGGCCGTACCAACCGGGAAATGAACTATGCCCTGCCATTCGTCCCATTGTGCATGCACTTTACGTGCAAAATGGCGACACAACACCACCAAATACTTACTGACATGTTCAGAGTGAACGTGAGTTTTTGCATGTAACATGATTTTCTCCAAATGCGGTAGCTCAACGCCAAAAGGCTTGCCAAAAAATGGCAAGCCTGAGCCGAAAAAGGATGATTAGAACTGATAAGCCGCTGAGAGCTTGACGTTACGTCCCGGTTCGTAGTCGTCGGTATTAAGACCACGCGCCAGGCCCGTCCGCGAAGCATGTGACACATAGGCCTCGTCAAAAATATTGTCGATTCCAAAAGTGACAGACAAGTTCTGCGCTTGTGAAGGCAACCATTGTACATACAGGTTGTGGACATTGTAGCCGTCTTTGTCTGCGGTTCCTTCCAAAACGTTGTCTTCATCCAGCACCACAATTGAGGTCCAGCCGAAAATGGTATCAATCGAATCCGCCTGATAATCCAGTGTCAGCGCAATGGAGTCGCCCATGTCTGAACTGCGTTCATTCTCCAGAACCGGACCGCCATTGGTTTTGTCTTTGTTATCCGACTTGGCATAAGAAAGCTTCGAATTAAACTGTTTATATCCATAAGAAGCACTGAACTCAAAGCCTTTGTACTCTGCATCCCCTTGGTTGACTATAGTGTAACCAGCCCCGTTCCATTCCTCAGCGTGATAATCGTCAATGTCCGTTCTGAACAGCGTCAGACTAGAACTGATGAAGTGATCATCAATACGTTTGTTAAAGCGCACACCGCCTTGCGTATTCAAACCGGTTTCCGCTTTGATGTTGTCATCCAGATAGGTCGTGGTCTGATAACGGACAAAGGTTTCCAGTAATTCCGGACCTTTAAACAAGCTGCGCGTGCTGGCAAATAAGGTCCAGTCTGAGTTGATATTCCATTCTGTCGCCAGCGCCCAGGTCATATCGTCGAAACTGTCTGTGCCCGTTTCGGCTTCACGTTTGTAGTCGTCAAAACGCAAGCCCGCTGTCACGCTCCAGTTGTCCAGCAGATACACTTTGTCTTCGACAAACACCGCCGTCGAAATTGCGCTCTCATCCATGTATTTCTTGCCACCGTATTTACTGGTGCTGTTTTTGTTCATGTAATCCAGGCCATATGTCACGTGGTTACTCAGGCCAATAAGGCTAACATCCGAATGGAACGTCGCGTTAACCCCGGTATTGCGGTTGGTGGCGGTGTTGCGCGACGCACGCCCCATGCGTTCCCAACCCGTTTTGCTCTCATCACGATCGATTTCGGTTTGACTGCTGTACACCACCACTTTGCCATTGTGATGTTGCTTATTAAGCGCATAACTTAAAGTGACCGTGTCACGGTCATAATCGGTGGGAATCAGCAATTCACCGCTGAGTCCTTCGTTTGCACCACCGTTCATGTCCGGACGCGGGCTGTAATCACCGCTGTCGCGATAAAGGTCATAGGAGAGTTCAAAACGGTGGTCCATTGAAGGTTCAAACCCGATTTTGCCGAGAATGTTGTATACATCACCAGCTGCACCGAAGGTCTCTTCACCATTGCCATCTTTAAAGTTTTTATGTTCAACGTAATGACCATAAATCATGGCGTCGACGCGGTCGCTTAACTGGCCAAAGGCCGTTAGCGATCCCTGTTGGTTGTCATTGGTTGCGTAACCACCAAACACCCGGGCACCAAAACGTTCGTTGTATCGCAACAAATCCTTGGCATTTTTGGTTTCGAAATAGACCGCCCCGCCCAGGCCATTCTGAGTCACGGAGTTGTTGCCAACTTCAACATCGACCGATTTGAGAATGTCCGGATTGAGCGTCAGGTTGCCAATATGATGAAACATATTGGCATGTTGAGATGCCCCATCAAGACGAATATCCAAGTCGGTTTCCCCTAAACCACGAATGTTAATTCGTTGGTTGACCGAGTGAGTACCACCGACATCAACCCCGGGAATATCGCGTAACAAGTCAGACATGTGATCCGCTTGTTTTACCGACATATCTTCCGCCCCCAGTGACTCTGAGTTACTCGAGACTTTGGTTCCCCATACAACGACTTCATCAAACTGAGTGTTTTCCTCTGCAACAGCCGGAGCCGCCAACATCATGCTGATCACTAAACCCAGTAAGGTTCTTTTATGAGGTGTAGTTTTAACCCTTTTCATGAAATTTATCCCACAAATACAAATGATAACAATTCGCAATTATGATAAGTTTCATTACTATTAACGGGAAGATGAATAGGTTATGCGAGATCGCATAGCTGTTATGAAGAAAGCGCAATATGACCAATAGTGAAGTTCGCGGTACTAGACTGCATAAGATCGCCTTGACCAAAAAAGTCCACCATGACGAAAAACAGCTGATCGTCAGTCAGTCGGCCAATGGCAGTAATCCCATTGCTGAAGGGCACTTCTTCTCTTATCAATGCGACCAGGCCTTCGCGTTACATGGTGGTAACAGCTATGAACTGATGAACTCTCAGGTGGTTTCCACGGCACCACCGGCTGTGATTGTCACCCTGTTGTTGGAGGGTAAGCTCGATTTCGGTTACGACGATCTGGCATTCAAACTGGAAGCGGATCAGCGACCGCAAGGCGTTATGGTCAACCTGGCTAAAGCCGCGAATTTTCGCCGGGCACTGCAGGCCAACGTCCATGTCGTCAAAGTGAATATGATGTTTCATCCTCACTGGATTCAGACCAAACTTGGCCTTCCATGCGGCATGGACTGTTTCCTTGAGCATCACAAAAATCATCTGAATATTCGCATGACACCAGAAATCATCCGGCTTGCAGGAGAGCTGATTGCTCTGCCCTCACCGAAAAGTTTTATTGAGCGTATGAAGATGGAGAGCCTCACTTATCAGCTCATGGCGCATATTTGCCAGCAATCCGAAGCCGGAACAATCCATCAGTGTCACTGCGCACAAACGGCAAATCAGTATGGCGAGCTTGAAGACATGATCAGTTACATCGAAACACACCTGAGTGCCCCCCTCAATCTGGAACAACTGGCGCAGCAGTTTTCGATGAGCGTATCGAATCTGCAACGTCGCTTTAAGCAACAACTCGGTATGACAGTGAATCTGTATATTCGTCAGCGGCGGCTGGAGATCGCCAAGCAGCATCTGGAAAGTGGTTTGGTCACGATCACCGAAGCGGCCTACGATGCGGGCTACCAGCACCCGTCCAACTTTACCATCGCCTTTAAAAAAGCATTTGGACAGCCACCCACGGCTTTTGTAAAACTTTGAACTCTTAGCACGGCAGGAGTAGAATCGGGGCAGATATCGCATTGCGGAGAGCAGTATGAACATTGGGGAAGTCGCCAAACTGACCGGTTTATCCAGTAAATCGATTCGTCTTTACGAAGAAAAAGGCTTAATCGCGCCACCACTTCGCAGTGAGTCTGGTTATCGTGAATACTCCAAACTGCAAATTCAGCAGCTCAACCTGATTTCACGCGCGAAAAACGCCGGCTTTTCATTGGCAGAGTGTAAAGACTTCGTGCACCTGGCCGAAGACCCACATCGACAAAGTCGTGATGTGAAAAGCCGGACCGAAGAAAAGCTCAAAGAAATCGAAGTGAAAATCCGCGAATTAACGGAAATTAAAAAACAACTCAAAAACTGGGTATCCGCTTGCCCGGGCGATTCAGGCAGCCAGTGCCCGATTATTGAAGACCTGACCAAATAAAGCAAAACAGCCGCTCAATGAGCGGCTGTTTTTCGTTAATGGTAAGTACACATACGTTTACCGTCCAGCTCTAAAACATTGAACGGCGTTTCGTAGATGTCACTGAGCACCTTCTCGTCAATCACCTCGTCTACACGTCCACCAGCCACCACTTTGCCGTGTTTCAGTGCCAGAATGATGTCTGAGTAACAAGAAGCAAAGTTGATATCGTGAATCACAACCACTACGGCTTTGTTCATCTCGTGCGCCAAACGCTGAATGGTGCGCATGATCTGGAGCGAGTGTTTGATATCGAGATTGTTCAGCGGCTCATCGAGGAAAACGTAGTCAGTGTCCTGAGCAATCACCATCGCAATGAACGCCATTTGTCGCTGGCCGCCACTCAACTCATCCAGGTACTTGTGTTGAATGGCTTGCAGATCCAGATACGCGATTGCCTGTTCGATGATAGATTCATCCTCTGCGGTCAGTTTGCCTTTCGAATATGGGAAACGCCCAAACGAGACCATTTCCCTCACAGTAAAACGCATGGTAATGGTATTGGCCTGGCGTAGCACCGACAGCCGTTTTGCCAACGCCTGGGTGTTCCACTCCGCCAGCTCTTTGCCGTCGATCACCACCGACCCCGCATCTCGGGGAAGCAGTCGGCTCGCCATAGACAATAAGGTACTTTTTCCGGCTCCATTCGGGCCGATAATAGAGGTAACTTTGCCTTTTTCAAAGTTAGCGCTGGCCTCACTCACCACCGCTTGTTGACCAAACATTTTGGTCAGTTTTTCCAGTTTAATCATAACTATAAAATTTTATTGCGGATCAGCATCGATAAGAAATAGACGCCACCGATAAAGTTAATCACGACGCTGAGCGTGGTTGAAAATGCAAACAGGTTTTCGACAATCCATTGCCCACTCAGCAACGCAGCGACCGATAACATTGAACACCCGACCAGCAGAACGCGATGCTGAAAAGCGTTAAAAAACTCACGAGTCAGGTTGGTCACCAACAAACCAAAGAACATAATCGGCCCCACCAAAGCGGTCGAAACGGCAATCAGAATGGCCGATAACATCAGCACCCGTTTAGTTGTGCCTTCCACGTCAACACCCAGACTCACCGCATTGTCTTTATCGAGCCAGAAAACATCCAGCGTCCGGTGCATTCGGTAAAGCAACCCGCTAACCACCACCAGAATCGGCATACACAGATACACCAGATCCACTTTGACGTTGTTAAAGCTGGCAAACATGTTGGCTTGCACCGACGCAAAATCATTCGGATCCATCAGCATGATGAAAAATGACGAAATGTTGGAGAACAACTGACCCAGGATCACGCCCAGAAGCAACAATGCAATCAGGTTACGCTGCTGTTTCTGGAAATAAAACCAGAACAGCACTAACGAGAATCCCAGCATCATTGCCACAGACAAACCGAAGTTAAGGTATGCATTGAGCGCATAAGCACTCATGCCGCCAAAAGTGGCCACCACCAACACCTGTGTAAACAGGTACAGCGCGTCAAAGCCCATAATGCTTGGAGTGAGAATGCGGTTGTTCGTGATGGTCTGAAACGCCATTGACGACAGCGCAATCGCGGTTCCGGCTAACACCATTGCCAAGACTTTAGGCACCCGACGGGACAGAAAATATTGATAGTTATCCGCATTTAAGCCAATGGCAACAAACAGCGTCGCGAACACCAGTGCGATCGCCAGCAGGCCGATAAGTTTGTATTTATCTTGCATGTTGCTGACCTCGCAGGATAAACACGATAAACACTCCGCCGCCGAGGATACTGATGATCATGGAAATCGGCACTTCGTATGGAAAAATCAGCGTTCGGCCAACCAAATCACACACCAGCACAATCAGAGCGCCCAGAATCGCGGTCAACGGAATGTTACGACGTAGATTGTCGCCAAAATAAAGGCTCACTAAATTGGGTACTATCAACCCAAGGAAAGGCAATTGTCCGACAATCATCACTACTGTCGCGGCCATCACCGACACCAGCATCACACCGATTACGAGCACCTGCTGATAGTTCAGCCCCAGATTGATGGCAAAGTCTTTTCCCATCCCCACCGCAGAAATACGAGCCGCATAAAGGTAACTGAACACCGCTACTGGCAAAGCGATGTAGAGCAACTCATAATCGCCCTGAAGCAGGTTGGCAAAATTGGCCACCGCCCACCCGGACAGGTTTTGAATCGCATCGTATTTATAAGCGATAAAGCTGGCTAACGAGTCCACCACATTACCGAAAATTATCCCGATCAACGGCACAAACACGGCGTTTTTGAACTGAACGCGCTGGATAAACTGGACGAACACCAGCGTTCCGGCCATTGCGACCAAAAAGATCAGCCATAATTGATTTCCGTCCCCGAAGATCACCAGACTGAGCACATAACCCAGCATGGCGCACTCAATGGTGCCGGAGGTTGAAGGGGCCGCAAAGCGGTTCTGACTGATCTGCTGCATAATAAGACCAGCAATGCTCAACCCTGCCCCCGCGAGCAATATGGCCAACAAACGTGGAACGCGGCTGTAAACAAGAAGCTGCCACGCGGCAGCTTCTCCCTGAATCAGTTGTGTTACGCTCAACTCTCCGACACCGACAAACAGGGACGCAGCGCTGAGCAACAGCAAAACAAGCAATAACTTTTTCAAAGCTAACCTCTGCTTGAATTTGGCTTACATCATGCCAACAGACTGTTTCACATCGGAGATCATCTGTTCAGTGGCCGTCACACCAGAAATCGCCAGATACCAGGCATTCAGATCCAAAAACGTCATGTGCTTGTTCTGGTAAGCTTTGGTCGCTTTGATCAGGTCATTTTCAAACTCTTCTCGGGTGTGGCTCTTACCTTTGTTGACCAGCTTATCGCGGTCAATGATAAGCAAAGTTGTTGGATCAGCTTTGCGAATGTATTCGTAAGAAACAAGGTCGCCATGACGGCTGGCTTTAATGCCTTCCACGGTTGGTTTAAAACCAAAATCTTTGTAAATAGCAGAGAAGCGAGACTGCTCGCCAAACGTCGTGATGTTGCCCCCCGAGCTCATGACCGTCAGGGCATCAATGTTGTTGTTCTGGTTGTAGCTACGAATCGAGTGAAACTCTTTGTCCAGCGCATCGATTTTTTGCTCCACTTGCTCGCTCTTGCCAAACACCTTACCCAGGTTTCGCCACTGCTCCTGAGTCGATTCCCAGTAGCCTTTTTTATCATCGGCTGCAAAGACAATGGTCGGGGCGATTTTTTTCAGCTCATCAAAGCTGGTAGCCGCACGTGACCCGATGACGATCAAGTCCGGCTTTTGCATGTAGATGGTTTCAAAATCCGGTTCAAACAAACTGCCAGCCGACGCATATTTGCTGTCATCGTACTTCGCCAAATACGCGGGCAGTGTCGTGGCTTTTGCTACCGCGACTGGCTCGACGCCCAGACTGTCTACAGCATCAAGAGCACCGATGCCAATCACGACAACGCGCTGAGGGTTCTGCTCCAGCGTGGTACTGCCCATTTCATGGGTAACGGTCACCGGTGCCGCCGACACTGTGAATGAAGCCAGCACCCCTAACGTGAAGATTCCGAACGAAGTTTTCATGATATACGCCTTATTAATGAGAATCATTATTATTTTGATTAGCGCAATATAGCGGCTATTATACTGCTGATCAACAAGCAATTTATTTTTCTCGCATTGGCATATAATCATTCTTAAGCCATACTTCATAAGGGTTGTAGTTGTACCGGGGTGGTACCATGGATAAAGTAGAGTTTGAGAAACTGCTCACCGAAGTGGATGACCTGACCATCTCTCAAAAAATGGAACTGGTAGAGAAACTAAGATACCAGGGACACCAAATCGATTACTTCAGTGATCTGATTACCCAGGAAGAGCTTGATATGTTGATGGAGCAATCAGACAGCCCATCAAAAAAGAGACAGAGTGAACAGATGAAATAAAAAAGCCAGTCGCAAGACTGGCTTTTTTACGTTCAGAAGAAATCGATGGAATTTCGGCCGCTGTTCTCGTCTCGACTCGGCTTGGACTTCTGCTCTTTTGGCGCGGTTTTACTGTTGGCTTTTTTGCCAGACTTGTCACCTGCCCGTTTGTGCTTTTTCTCTGCAACAGGCTTAGCTGCCTTTGACGCTGGCTGTTTGGCCTTAGGTTCTGGCTCACTTACCGGCGCATCGCACAATACAACGTAGTATTCCTGATTGAATTCAAAGAAATCACCATCGTACAGCTTGCGGCGCTTGCGTGTTTCCAGCTCGCCGTTGACCGCAACATAACCTTCTGCGATGGCATGTTTGGCTTCACCGCCGCCACTCACCAGGTTGGCGATCTTCATTACTTTGTACAGCTCTATCGGCTGAGCAGAAACCTCAATGCCCTCGGCCTCGATTTCAATTTCCTGCTCATGTTGCTCGTTCAATTCTGTTGTCATAACAAACCTGACTTTGTTTTCGTTGCCGCAGTGTACCGCTATTATCAGGCAGGATACAGTTTTCTCAACATACGCCGGCGTGAAAAGCGCGTTGTGCGATTTCTGCCGCCAAACAACCACCACCTTTCTAGCAAGGTATCCGTTTGATACGCTTAAGAGTGCTTATCTGCGAAGCGCTCAACCCGTCAGACAACGGCGGACACCATCGAATCAGGATTGAAACGCCGGTCGGGCTGACACACATTCAAACCACTTTGCTATGTGCGTAAAGCGGTTCAGCACTTCAATGTTCAACCCCTTCATCGCAAACCCGATAAAGATATAGCTTGTGATATCCACGATGGTGAAGTGTTCACCAGCCACATATGAGCTTTCCGCCAAGCGTTGATCCAGTTGTGGCAAGAACGCCTCAACCCTGGCCTTCGATTCTACGCCCCACGCTTCCACACAATGCTCCCGGTCTTTATACATACCTGTCAGGTTGCGAAACGCCTGAAAACCAGCCACCAACCCTTGAAACTCAACCACTCGATGCCACATCTCCACCTGCGCTTTTTCCAGTGCGTTGCGACCAAACAACGCGTGGTCATTCGGAGTCACTTCATCGAAATAACGGCAGATAGCGACACTTTCACATACGGTCGTACCGTCATCCAGTTCCAGCAAAGGCACCTTACCATTCACACACTTGCGTAGAAATTCGTCCGTCAGATTTTCTCCTTCACGCACATTAACCTGAACTCGTGGCACATCAACTCCCAGCTCTCTAAGAAACAGGGAGACGCGTCGGCAACTCGGGGTCATTTCAGTTTCATAAATTTTCATGTCACTTCCTTATATGACTTTTTCAGAACGATCGTTTAGATTACAATCTAGATAATTTCTAAACGTTCAGTCAAGAATTATTTTAGTCAGGAATTCATCTCTGCATGGCACGAAAAAGTAACTTTGACCGGCAAGAAAAACTGCTGGAAGCAATGGAATTGTTTTGGCAACGAGGCTACGCCAATACAGCCATCTCCGATTTGGTCGATACCCTAAAAATCAACCGCTTCAGTCTGTACAACACATTTGGTGACAAGCAGTCGTTGTACTACGAAGCGCTCGATGCGTACCTTAACAGTGTCTCGTTCCCGTCCGCACAAACTTTGGACACTTCCGACGCTGACTGGACAGAGCTGAGAACGTTCCTGATCAGTTTTGCCAAACTACAGCGCCGCCGACCTTGTGGTTGTTTCATGCAAAATGCACTGGTGGAGCATGCTGGCCAGGACGACCAGGTTCTCAGTAAAGGGCATCATCTGTTCGACTTTCTGTTGCAACGCATCGAATGTGCGCTGCACAACGGGCAAAAGAACGCGAAAGTGCGGGACGATCTCTCCTCACATCAGTTGGCCTGCCTGATACTTAACCAGATGCAGGGAATGCGGGTGCTCGGTAAGGCAAAGCGTTACCAGGATCTCGATAATGCGTTAGAATGCCTGCTGTTGTTAGTCGAGAACCCGAACTATGAGCGACATTAAAGCCTACGCCATCCGACTCACCCGAGGGGATGATCTGAAACAGGCAATCCAACGTCTTGTAGTTCAGCGTCACATCCAGGCGGGCAGTATCGCATCTTGCGTGGGCAGTTTATCGCAATTGCATGTGAGACTGGCGGGCGCCGAACAGAACATGCGACGGTGTGAATCTTATGAAATCGTATCACTGATGGGCACACTGACCCCTCAACATCAGCATCTTCACATCAGTGTTTCTGACGTTAACGGTCAGGTATGGGGAGGGCATGTCCTCGACGGATGCCTCATTGATACGACCGCAGAGCTGATCATTCATTATTATCCAGATTACGTTTTTGACAGAGAAGACGATAAGACAACAGGATACAGTGAGCTATCTATCAAAAACGTCAGCTCGCCCCAGTAAATCTCTAAAAATTAAGTTATTTTTTATAAATTGTCGCCTAACTAAAGTACCATGCTTCATAAATGTTTCATCGACAGCCGTTATGTTACTCAGACCTCAAACTTATTTAGTCTATCCAAACAGTAACGCTGATTCCGCAAACTGATACGAAGCGCAAACAGTCACAAGCCTGGTTGGATGGCATTCACTCTTCCACCTGGTTATGTTGGCGAAACTCGACTTAATGGAAACTTCTCCCGTCGTGAGAGACTATTACGATCAAATGATGAAGGACAGCTTCATCAACATTCTGGATGTATTCAATGAAGGCATTTTCTGTGTCAGCGTGCAGAATGAAATGTCCTTCATGAACCCCAATTTCTATCGCCAGTTCGGGCTGGGCACTGAATTTGCCCACATACAGGACTGGCTGGCATTGGTGCACCCAGATGAACGTGATGTCCTTGCCGGGGAAATACATAAGTTGCTGGAAAATCAGGTCAGCCGAATCACCAATCAATATCGGGTACGCCATTTAAGCGGACACTATATCTGGATAGAAGGCACCGCCATACTCAAGCAGCAAAACGGCAAGCGCTTTATTCTGGGGAGTCACCGGAACATTTCCGCTCAGAAGATGATGGAAGAGTATCTGCGTCAGGCGGCGCTAACCGATGTCCCATCCGGACTTGCGAATCAATCAAAACTGACCATAGAACTGGAACGCCTTGCCAGACAAGAAGAAAGCGATTACGCCCTTATCTACATTCAAAATGATGAGATGCGCTTTTACCTCAACCACTACGACACCAAACTGCTCAAACGCATGCTCAACTTCCTGTTGCGCACGCTTAACGATCTCCCTTACGAAGTATCCGAACTGTACCGTTTGCGCACCGAAGATTTTGCTCTTTTGGTCAAAGGGGATCTCTGCGACGACGAGCTGTTGTCTCTGGGTCGACACATCATGTCAAATTATCAGGAAAGCCTGTCGGCCAATAACCTGGCGTACGGCAAAGACATCAGTGTCGGGATCTACCCTCGCGTTGACCGCAAACTTTCCCCGGAAGAGGTCATAAAAATCGCCGCACGCACCTGTCAGTTTGGCCGCGAGCGCAACAGCCATCGCCTGGAGATATACAGCAGTGATACCAGACGTAAAGTGGAGCGCTTTTTCTTCATCGAGCAAGGCCTGAAAAGTGCCATCGTCAATGGTGAGTTGAACGTAAAATTCCAGCCGATCGTGGATGCACAGTCACAGCAAGTGGCCAGTTTTGAAGCATTAGTACGTTGGCGTTCTAAAACCTTCGGAGAAATTTACCCGGATGAGTTCATTCCGGTGGCGGAGAAAAAAGGTCTGATTGTCGACCTCGGCTATGTGGTGTTTGAAAAAGCCTGCAAGTTCATTCACCGTTATCACCTGATGCACAACTGTGATGTCAAAGTGAACGTCAATGTCTCCGTGGTGCAGTTACTGACGCCGCAGTTCCCGGAGCAGGTCAACAATATCGCCACGCGGGCCAATGTTCCTACGCGTAACATCGTGCTGGAGCTGACGGAAACCGTTATTCTTGATAATAACGAGTACGCGCGACGTCAGCTAAAAGAGCTGAAACAATACGGATTTAACCTGTCGCTGGATGACTTTGGCGCCGGCTACAGCTCACTCAACAGCTTTTTCGAGCTGCCCCTGAGCCAAATCAAAATCGATAAAGCGCTGGCCTGGCACTCGCTTAAACATCGGGTATCGTTCGACTATCTCGAATTCATCACCCAACTGTGCCGTACAAATGGCGTAGATGTAGTAATCGAGGGTATTGAAGATGCTCAAATGCAAAAAACGTTTGCCGAGATGGGCGCGACCTACCTGCAAGGATACTGGTTCTCCAAGCCACTGAGTATCGCCAGCGCCAGTCAATTCACCCTATGAGAGGGAGCATCATAGCGCCGACGGCTACCGATAGGGCTGCAGCCAAGTTTTTAGGTTTTCACCGCCATCACCTTAGAACTTGTCACTGCGAAGTCTGCGGTTTTTTCTGAATGCTTTTCACCTAATCACCAAACCGGCAGTGCTGCTAAAAACTGGATAAGCTCACGAGCTGTTGGGTGTATTCCTGTTGCGGATGACTGAACATGGATTGAGTTTCACCCTGCTCAATCACTTCGCCATTACGCATTACAATCGTGTAGTGACAGAGCGATTTAACCACATTCAAATCGTGACTGATAAACAGATAGGTCAACCCGTATTTTTCTTGCAGTGACTTAAGGAGATCCAATACCTGAGCCTGCACGGTGCGGTCAAGTGACGAGGTCGGTTCGTCCAGTAAGATGAACTCGGGCTTGAGAATCAATGCCCGCGCAATCGCAATACGCTGTCGCTGACCACCGGAGAATTCATTCGGATAACGGTGCCGGGTCTGCGGATCCAAATCCACCTCTTCCATCACCTCGCATATCATACGATCGAGCGCATCTTCATCTAATTGCTGGTGATGAACCCGCAAACCTTCACCAATCACCTGAGCAACTGACATTCTCGGATTGAGCGCCGAAAACGGGTCTTGAAATACCACCTGCATTTTACTCCGATACGGCAGCATGCCTTTTCGATCCAATGCCTGCAAATCCGTTCCGGCATAAACGATACTGCCTTCAGATGCGACCAACTTCAGAATTGCCATACCGGTCGTGGATTTTCCTGAGCCACTTTCTCCAACCAGGCCAATGGAGTGGCCTCGCTTTAACTCAAACGCCATGTTTGTCACCGCTTTTACGTGTGACATAACCCGCTTAAATAATCCACCAGTGATCGGGAACCAGACTTTCAGTTGTTCCACGCTCAGCAGCGTTTCATTACCGAATGGGACATCCACCGGCAATCCTCGTGGATCGGAGTTGATCAACTGACGCGTATAGGGATGCTGTGGATCAGAAAACAGAGCCTGACATTCTCCTTGTTCAACCAATTTTCCGTCCTGCATCACCGCCACACGATCCGCGATGCGGCGCACAATCGACAAATCATGGGTAATGAACAACATCGCCATCCCCAACTCTTGTTGCAACGATTTCAACAAATCGAGAATCTGAGCCTGAACCGACACATCCAACGCCGTGGTGGGTTCATCGGCAATCAGCAGCTCTGGTTCATTGATGAGTGCCATGGCAATCATCACCCGTTGCCGCTCGCCACCTGAGAGCTCGTGCGGGTATGCATTGATTTTGACTTTAGGATGGCGGATGCCCACTTTGTCGAGCCAGGTAATCGCTAACGATTCCGCTTTGTTGGTGCGCATGCCGCGGTGAACCGCCAGAGTTTCCACCAACTGCTTGCCAATTTTGTGCAGTGGATTCAACGACACCATTGGCTCTTGAAAGATCATACCAATCCGCCCGCCACGAATACCGCGAAGCTGACGTTCTGAGCACGTGAGCATGTCAACGCCATCAAACTGGATCTGCCCATTCAGATAATGCGCTGATCCTCGGGGCAACAATTTAAGTACCGAGTTGGCCGTCACCGACTTACCCGAGCCGCTCTCCCCAACTAATGCCAGCGTTTCACCCTTATTGATGGAAAAAGAGACCTTGTCTGTTACTTGTTCGATGTTGCTGCTGCGGCCAAAACCAACCGACAGCTCCCGGATTGTTAATACTGTTTTCGTCATCAGGATCTCCCTTGTTGGTGTGGGTCAAACGCATCCCGGACCGCTTCGCCAATAAACACCAGTAGCGTCAGCATCAAAGAAAGCACCATAAACGCTGAAATGCCCAACCAAGGAGCCTGAAGGTTCGCTTTGCCTTGCGCCAGCAGTTCACCCAGCGATGGCGAACCGGCCGGCAATCCAAAACCCAGGAAATCCAGTGAAGTCAGTGTCGTGACAGAGCCGGAAAGAATGAACGGCATCATGGTCAGTGAAGCGACCATGGCATTTGGCAACATATGTCTGAGCATGATGCGTTTGTCATCCACGCCCATTGCCTGCGCGGCTCTCACGTAGTCAAAATTGCGGCAACGCAGAAATTCCGCGCGAACGATACCGACCAAACTCATCCAACTGAACAGCACCATAATGCCCAGCAACCACCAGAAGTTCGGCTCAACAAAACTCGACAAGATGATCAGCAGAAACAAGGTGGGCATTCCCGACCAGATCTCAATAAAACGTTGCCCAAACAGATCCAGCCAGCCCCCGTAGTAACCTTGTGTCGCACCCACCGCAACACCAACCACACTCGATACAATGGTGAGCACGAAACCAAAGAGCACCGAAATACGAAAGCCATAGATAATTCTGGCCAAGACATCCCGACCTTTGTCATCGGTTCCCAGCCAGTTAACGGCATCCGGTGCCGACGGTACTGATCCCTGGATATTGTAATTAATCGTGTCATAACTGAAACGGATCAACGGCCAAACAACAAATCCCTTCTCTTCAATCAGTTCCAGAATATACGGATCCGTGTAATCCGCGGCAATGTCGAATTCGCCGCCAAAATCGGTTTCTGCGTACTCATGAAACACCGGGAAAAACCATTGATTGTCATAGTCGACAAACAGCGGCCGATCGTTAGCAACCAGTTCGGCAAATAAACTGATGATAAACAATACAGAAAAAAACCATAACGACCACCAGCCACGTTTATTGGCACGGAAACGTTGCCAGCGCGCTTCATTTAACGGGTTTCTTCTTCTGGATGACACTAACTTCATTAACGCGCCTCAAAGTCGATGCGAGGATCGACCCATGTGTAAGTCAGATCGGAAATAATACTCAGGATTAATCCCAGCAAAGTCATGATATACAGTGAGCTGAACACAACCGGATAGTCGCGCTGAATCGTCGATTCAAAACCCAGTAGGCCAATGCCTTCGAGCGAAAACATTACTTCGATCAACATAGAACCGGTAAAGAAAATACTGATAAAGGCGCTGGGAAAACCTGCAATAATGATCAACATGGCATTGCGGAAGACATGTTTGTATAAAATGCTGCGCTCATCCAACCCTTTCGCTCTGGCTGTGACAACGTACTGTTTATTGATTTCATCGAGGAAAGAGTTTTTCGTCAACATACTCAGGGTTGCAAATCCGCCAATCACCATCGCCAGGATAGGCAGCGTTAAATGCCAAAAGTAGTCGGCAATCTGCTGATACCAGGTCAGTTGTTCAAAGTTGCCAGACACGAGCCCGCGTAGAGGGAACCAACTGAAATAGTTCCCACTGGCGAACACAATGATCAGGATGATGGCAAACAAAAAGCCCGGAATAGCATAACCGACGATGACCACCGCACTAGACCAGATATCAAATCGCGAGCCGTGGTGGATAGCCTTGAGAATCCCCAAGGGGATGGAGATCAAATAGATAATCAGCGTACTCCACAAGCCAAGAGAGATGGAGACCGGTAAACGCTCCACAATCAGGTCGATGACGTTCCCACCTTTGAACAGACTTTCACCAAAGTTAAAGGTGACGTAATTACTGAGCATGTCCCAGTAACGTTCAAGAATGGGCTTATCAAAGCCGAACTGTTTGCGTATTTCAGCGACCACTTCAGGATCTAACCCGCGAGAACCCTTGTACCCTGTCGGAGAGCCATTGTCGCTGGCCGACGGTAAGTCGACTTCACTACCGCCACCGGCAAAGCGCTCCATGATACCCGAGTTATGCCCTTCTAATTGGGCAATGGCCTGCTCTACCGGCCCACCCGGCGCAATCTGGATAATAAAAAAGTTAATCGTGATGATCGCCCACAACGTGGGGATCACCAATAACAGACGCCTGAATATGTAAGCTGCCATTTATCCCTCTTTTCAGCGACGCTTCTCTGGTAGCTTTTGCGCTTTCTGCTTGTCTACCCACCATGTGTCCACACCGAGGTCGTACTTCGGTATCTCATTAGGGCGACCAAATTTGTCCCACATTGCAACCCGGTACATGCTGGTGTGCCATTGAGGAATGATATAAAAACCCCATTGCAATACCCGATCCAGCGCACGGCCCAAGGTCAGTAGCTTCTCCGGGTCCTGCTGATTTTTCGCAATTTCTTCGGTCAACTTGTCAACCACAGGGCTACGCACACCGGCAGTATTGTACGTGGAATCAATATAATGAGAGTTCCAGATAATCAATAAATTCGGGCTAGGATACGGGTTGGGTGAGTAGGACGACGAGACCATATCGAAATCACGTTCTCGCAGACGCTTGGTGTACTGCGTCGTATCGATAGAACGGATCTTCATGCTGATCCCCATTCGCTGAAGGTTTTTCTGCACCGGTATCGCAATCCGCTCGGTAGTTGGGCTGTAGATCAGCATTTCAAATTCCAGTGGTTCACCTGTTTTCACGTTGGTCATCACTTTGTCTTTCAGTTCCCAGCCCGCTTGCTTGAGCAAGGCAAACGCTTTGCGCATCTGGCTCCGAATCCGGCCACTGCCATCGGTCACCGGCGGCTGATATTCTTCCGTAAACAGTCGCGGCGGCAGTTGGTCTTTAAATGGCTCTAATACGGCGCGTTCACCCGCTCCGGGTGTCCCTTTCGCTTCGTAGTCCGTGTTTTGAAAGTAGCTGCGCGTGCGAGTGTACTGGTCGTAGAACATATTCTTGTTCATCCACTCGAAGTCCATACCATAACTGAGAGCTTCACGAACTCTTGGGTCTTTGAAAACAGGACGTTCGGTATTGAACACAAACCCCATTGCAGCGGCTGGCTGTTGATGCGGGATCTCTTGCTTTTTGATGAAACCTTTATCGAAGTTCACGCCGGTGTAAGACGTTGCCCAGAACTTCGCTGAGGCTTCCTGACGAAAGTCGAATTCTCCGGCTTTAAACGCTTCCAGCATCACTGTGTCATCGCGGTAGTAATCGTATTGAATGCGGGTAAAGTTATTACGCCCCACATTGACTGGCAGGCTTTTCGCCCAATAAGTCTCATCCAGGCCATACGTAACACTCTGGCCTGACTTGTAATCCACAATTTTATATGGGCCGCTGCCCACCGGAGGCGTATTCAGCGGTTCGGCAAAGTTCTTATCTTTCCAGAAGTGTTCTGGCAATACCCGTGTCGACTGCATAAAGCTGAACAGTTTTTCCCGGTTTGGCGTCGCCATATCAATGCGCACCGTGAGCTTGTCTTTCACCGTCACGGACTTGATGTCTTGAAAATAGACCCGATACTGCGGAACTCCTTCCGTCATAAATTTATTGAACGTAAATGCCACATCTTCTGCCGTAATGGGCTCACCGTCCTGAAAACGCGCATCAGGATTGATGTCTATCTCCCCCCACGTGAAATCATCAGAATAACGCACCTTCTTGGCAATCAAGGGGTAATAAGCGTCAATCTCATCGCTGGGTGAAAACATCAGTGAATCGTACAATTCCGCGGTGCGTGCCGCGGCGACGCCTCTTGATGCATAGCGGTTGAAGTTGTCGTACGTACCAATCGCACCAAAGGTGATGCTACCGTATTTCGGGGCATCAGGATTCACGTAGTCAAAATGGGAAAAGTTTTCCGGATACTTCGCTTCTCCAAAGCCGACCAGCCTGGTTGTTTCGACCACGGCGGCACCACTGGCGGCGCTGAGTAACGATATGGATACGCCAAGTACGATGCGATTCATTTTCCCCATCTGGTAATCTCCCTGAACTTCTCTTATCTCTTAAACGGCTTAGACGCGTTTAATATTAATAAATCAATCACTTGAATAAGTATAGAGAAGAATACCAACCTTGAGACCGTTTTTGAAAAACAAATCGAACTTTCTTTTGCTGCGGTTATCTCAACTAAAAATGAGAAGGAGTGACTATGATCGTAACAACAACCCCAAGTGTGGAAGGTAAACGGATTGTGGCTTACAAAGGCGTGATCGCTGGCGAAGCCATTCTTGGTGCGAACTTGTTTAAAGATATGTTCGCGGGTATCCGCGATCTGGTCGGCGGCCGTTCTGGCACGTACGAGCGGGAGCTGCAACGTGCCCGCGAAATTGCGTTTCAGGAACTGGAGCAAAAAGCGCAAGACCTCGGCGCCAATGCCGTGGTTGGTGTCGATATAGATTACGAAGTGCTTGGTCAGGGCAATGGAATGCTGATGGTTTCTGCCAGCGGAACGGCTGTTGTCGTAGACTGAACATGGAACATAAAGCCGCTGAACAGTCAGCGGCTTTATCGTTAAATCATCTCTTTGGCAATCAACTGGAGCAAATACGTTTCTCTCTCGATGCTCATGCCTTTTTTCGGGCTGTCTGCTATGGTCTTTTCGTTATGGGCAATGGCCTCGTGGATGTTCATCCAGACCGCTTTCATGCCGTTTTTTATCTCATAATCTTCATAGCGAGTTTCGCCCAGCTCACGATCAATTTTGCACGTATAACAGTATGAGATCATATGAACAATGTCTGCATTGTCTTTGTACCAGGGACGGAACTCCTCATAGATACCATACGGCTTGATGCTGTGAATGTTGTTCGCCCCGGTTTCCTCTTCCAGCTCGCGGATCATGCCCTCAATGACGTCTTCATCTTCATCAATCCCTCCACCAGGAATGGAGTAATCATGATAACGCTCGGTATAGAGTAAAAGAATGTCTTCTCCATCCACCACAATCGCACGAGCTGCATTGCGCTTGAACACAATCTTATTGTCGAGGTGGTCAATGTCAGGATGGAGTGTGGTTTTGATATGTCGCATAAATCGGAGCCAGAGATTGTCAGAGCGTCGATTATACCTCCGGTTAACCAGATCTCAACCGGAGGCTGCGATGGCGTTTAACAAGCGTGTAAACCTAAACGCATAATATGTTGCGGACCCGCATTACCACCATAGTAAAACGTCTGGGTGTCTTCGAACCCGACTTTCTCGTAGCAATGACGAGCAACCGGATTTTTACAATTCACCGTCAGATACAGCCAGTTAAACGCCGGATAAGTGCTCTGGATAAATGACTTAATAACCGACATCGCTCGGGTGCCCAAACCTTGCCCCTGGAAACGCTGGTCGATAAAGAATGCACGAAACCCAAGTGTTCCCGCTTCGCAAAAATCATACGCATGTTGATAGGTCATATCCGTCAAGAAAAAACCGACCACAGCGCCATCGGCCAGGATCACATTGGGGTGAACTGCCGTGGAAATCAAACACAAAATCTCGTTAATATCGCCAACATACTGCATCTGCTCCTGAGAAACGCTCAAGTCGCAGACCTCTTCATAATGGGAGGGCGTCATTTGTTCAATTTTAATCATTATATTGTCCTTAAGAAGTCAGAACTGCATTCCTTTGCAAGCAGAGAACCGCCCAATACCACTTAACTGGTATTGCCGATAAACCGTACTCCACCATAGAAACGAGGTCATTGAATTTCAAAGGAATTGTTTAAAAATGAGGTGTCGTCACGCAACCGCATCGTCTTGTTACTTGCAATTGGACAAAAAAATGCCACAAACATTCCGTTTGTGGCGTTACATAATTATATGCGTATAAATTGGCGAGGGTCTAATGTTGATATCAGAACCAGAGCGAAAAACTCACGTCTCCAAATCAAATTAAACATCCAGGAAAAGCCCATTGAAAAAATCACTGACACTTTTCCCACTCCTGAAGTCGCAACGTCAGACATAAATAGCTTCAGGAGCGTTTGTATTATGGCTGAGCTACCGGGCGATAACAGGTTGTAAAATACAACTTGACAAATAGCAAAAACATAAGCAATGCGGGTTTTGTCACTGATAAAACCGTTACCAGGATCACTTTATATTCGCGAAATTATCAGTTAAACGAGGCGTAAATCGTCGGTCGATTGGATTTTTATCGATTGACCTTTGTAACTGATCTAGCTGCCTTGACAATAACGCCGGACGAGTTTCAAAATGACCTTCTTTCATCAATTTCCTACGATTAAACCGTTAACATGGATGTACGTGATTTAAATATGGAAATGGCCTCTAAACAGTTTAATGAGGTTATTTCAATCAGTGACAACCGCGTTATCCATCTCGCTTTTTCAAGAATCAATATTGATAACAATCTCGTTAATACCATTTCGACGGATTACGAATGGCATTTAATGTATTGGGATTCCGGTTTGTATCGCAATATTGGTTCGCGTATGCGCAGTGGCATCACAGAGTGGACGGCTTATCGCGATGACAATCACAACAGTTTGATGGCTCAGCGTGGGATCAAATACAAAACCGATTATACGCAATTGTCTCCAGACAATCAGTGTGTCGATATCCTCTCTGTCGCGACCAGCGCCCCTCTGCTGCCGGCAGAGCAGCATCATCTGGCCAGTTTGCGACCGGCATTAGCATTTAAAGCCGACACCATTTGGAAACATTGCCAGACAAAGCCCATCTCCTTAACACAGTCGATTCAATCTGCCCCCAACACACCTCACTCCCTAATTCAACTCAGCTCCGACAAAGATGCGTTTTTATTTGGTGATGTGTGTCTGAGCAGTAAGGAAATGGAAACCATACGCCAGTTACTTGAACTGAAAAGTATCAAAGAGATTGCGTTTTTTCATCATTGCAGCCAACAGGCTGAGCGGAATCGCATTGAAAAAATTAAAGCGAAATTCCGCTGCGAAAACCGACCACTCTCCCACCTGTTCCAACAGCTCAAACTTTATGGAGTGACTGAAGCATGTCTGCATCACTGCACCACGTATCCATCACCTGCCAGTCGTTGACAACAAGTCTGACCTTTTATCAACAATTCGGATTCGAGATAGAAAAGCAGTACCAGGATGACAAGGTCCACATTGTGTTACTCAGTAATCAGACTTCAGCTCGAATAGAACTGTTTCAGTTTCATCATACACCACTCACCGAATACAAAGAGGAGACTTGCTTACCCCATATACAGCGCCGTGGAATCACACATTTTGCGATTTGCGTCAGTGATATCGAAACAACAAAACAACAATTATCTGGCACAGGGAAATGCTCTGAGATATCCCTCGCCAGGCTAGGTGGCTTTAGGTACTTCTTCACGCTGGATCCGGATGGAAATCAGTTGGAGATAATCGAGGAAAACAATGAAACTTAACTGGAAACAGAGATTTGGAGTTGTCTCTGGTAACGTATTCGAATTTTATGACATCGCAGTTTACGCTGCTATTTCTCCATACATCACTAAAATTTTTGAGCAACAAGGCATCAGCGAAGGTGGCATCCTGGTGTGGATCATTTTCGCCCTACGCTTCCTGCTGCGCCCACTCGGTGGCATCGTAGTCGGTAAAATCGCGGATGAACACGGCCGTAAACAGGCGCTGATTTTTACCAGTACCCTAACTGGTATTGCAACCCTGTTGATGGCGTGTCTGCCGGTGGAGTTTTTTGGTCAGTACATCATTTTTGCCTTTTTGATTCTGCAGATGGCACAAGCTTTCAGTTTTGGTGGTGAGTATCCAACCATCATCAACTATCTGTTGGAAAACACCGCAGATAAAGAGCAGTCGCGCATCAGCAGCATGATTGTGGCCAGCTCCATCGTGGGGGTGATCATTTCTGTGGTTGTGGTCGAAATCCTTAACCTGACACTGACCGGCGAGGAAATGCAACAGTACGGCTGGCGTATTCCACTGTTTATTGGCGCGGTGAACATCGCAATGAGCTTCTGGTTCCGGATGCGCTTACCACAACTTAAAGTCGCGACTGTGAAACGCGAGTTCAGTTGGTCATTGTTTACCAATATATTCGTGATTGCCATGGTCGGTGGCGTCGTGTTCTACATCCAAAACCTGTCGAGCAATATCATCAATGATCAGCTGCACATTGAACACTTCAGTTTGTACAACGCTTTGTGTCTGTTCGTTCTCCTGATTGGGACGGGTTGGCTGACCGACAAATTCAGCCACTCCCGACAAATGTTTCAGGTAGGGCTGCTCGGCGCGGTGTTACTGTTTGTACCGTCTTACTATTTGCTCAACAATGGGCAATTGGTCGTACAACTTGGAGCGCTGTTTGTGATTTCGCTGATTTCGGCGTTGATTCTCGGCAATCTGGCCACGATGCTGTTCAAAGAAGCCAATTCTCAAACGCTACCGCTCGGCCTGGGTTATAACGTTGCCCTGTCGATCTTCGGTGGGTTGAGTCCGTTGATCGTACAAGCGCTCTCTTCACAAAGCGTCACGTACGTCGGCTTTTATGCCGCTCTGGCAGCACTACCAGCGTTGGTATTCCATCGATCTAAATTGCTTCAGACGTAATTCCACTCCAAAATAAGAAAGAGCCGCAAAATGCGGCTCTTTCTTATTGCGATCCCAGATACTGTTCGTCCGTGACTTTCTCTTTCCAGATCGCGTTCTGGCCATCTTTTGAGGCGTCACCACCAGATGTGTCATGGCGGCTTCAGGCGTTGCACCATGCCAATGCTCAACACCGGGAGGACACCACACGCTCTCACCTTCAGAAAAGCGAATCACGTTACCATCACGCGTGCCTGTCAGGGCGACTCCGGATGTCACGATGATGTGCTGCCCGGCGGGATGAGAATGCCAGGCACTGCGCGCGCCGGGCTGGAACGTCACATACGCCGCACTATAGTTGGCCACGTCATTTTCCGGATTACCCTTGCGAGCAGTGGTGCTTTAGCCGCAGACTAAACGCCACCGCTTACTCGCAGGCTCCATGCTCCCCGTCATTACCTGTGATAAGTCACATCTGAAATAAAAAAGGAACGTTCAAAGGCAGTGGAAAAACGAATACCCCCCGAAAGATGAACTAGGTTAACGCGTTATATTCTTCATCAGAGACCTGCTCTAACCATTCATTCCTGGCCCCTTCCGCCGGAATCTCTACCGCAACATGCGCAAACCAACTGTCCTTTGCGGCACCATGCCAGTGCTTAGTTCCAGGGGCGATATAAACCACCTTGCCGGGTAACAACTCCTGTGCAGGATGGCCGAATTCCTGATACCAACCTTTCCCTCCGGTTACGAGTAAAATCTGTCCACCTTTATGGTGAATATGCCAGAAATTGCGACAACCAGGCTCAAAGGTCACATTGGCGACAGTAACGCCTTGGAGGTTCAGCAGAGACAGGAAGCTCGTCCCGGTAAAGTAATCGGCATACGCGTCATTTCGTTCACCGAAATCAAAAATACCTTTACCATTAAAGACTCCCGCCTGAAGCTCGCGTGGAATCAGTGTGTTTTCGTCGTTTTTCATCATTGCTCCCGAGTTTTCAAAATCAACACTCTTATGTTTCATGACTGACCGTGTCGTTGGCGTGATACTGTGCCTCAACTTGGCTTCGCGCTGTTCACTGCGGCAGTGGCATTCACGATCTGCACTCTGGCACTGACTGTTGTTTGCACCGTTTACCTCCGACATTTAATAAATAATGAGCTGAAGAATGGTTTGATTTGTCGGCGTGGAGGCCATTATTTCGTACCTTGCTTTTACTTTACGCTTGTCTGTGTCTTACTCGTTAGCCTATTCATTGCTAAAACTTGCCTGATTCTCCAAAGAAATAAGCCCCCCATCACTGCATCTTTAATGTGTGGCTCTCAAAAATACTCATAAGACATTGTATAGATAGACAATAATATTAATGCGCACCTAAGATACCAGCACGCTCAACCTTTCTCGCCGTCAGGCTGAAGGCCTGCACTTGCCTGATTGTCTTTACATATGGAAAATTATTGCTGAAAATAACTGCCAGTTTTTATGCCTTTTGAGCGAATGATGCCCCCAAGGAGTGACCATGTCTGGCCAAAAAAACACAACCGTCAGCGGTGAAAAGCTGATTCGCCAAATAAAGGAATGGACCGGTCAACGCAATCAGTACGATACGGCGATCCCGGGACTAAGACTCAGTCGCTGGACATCACCCACCTTACCCGCCAGTTATTCGCATCACCCTAGTATCTGTCTGATTGCTCAAGGGAAAAAACGCGTCCTCCTTGGGGACGAAAGCTTTGTCTACGACGCCAATCATTTTTTAATTTCAGCAGTAGAACTGCCCATCATCGCCAACATTATGGAGGCGAGTGAAGAGCACCCATATTTGGGACTGATTTTGGAGCTCGATTTACAAGAGATATCTCAGTTGATCGTCGACAGCGAACTTGCTTTCAATCACGATAAGGAAGCTCAAAAAGGCATCGCGGTGGGTACGCTCTCTGAACCTTTAGTGGATGCATTCGTACGTTTGATGGGGTTGCTCGATGAAGAGGAAAACATCAAAATTCTGGCTCCTGTAATTAAGCGCGAGATCTTCTATCGTTTACTGACAACCGAACAAGGCACTCGACTGAATCAGATTGTCACGTCAGGTAGCCATAGCCATCAAGTGTCCAAAGCCATCGACTGGTTAAAGAATAATTTCGTTAAACCATTAAGTGTCAGTGAGTTAGCGTCATACAGCGGCATGAGTAAATCTGCCTTTTATACGCACTTTCGTTCGATGACCTCAATGACGCCACTTCAGTTTCAGAAAAAGCTGCGCCTCAATGAGGCTCGTCGTTTAATGTTGACCGAAAACCTGGATGCCATGGCGACAACGTTTAAAGTCGGTTATGAAAGCCCTTCACAGTTTAGCCGGGAATACAGCCGTATGTTTGGTGCGCCGCCGTCAAAAGATATCAAAGCCTTGAGAAAGTCGGCATCATTTTGACACGGCGCCATTAATAACCAAGCGGCCGACGTTGGGCAATCGCTGTTCAGTTCAGCACATACCTATACAATACATCGACGGCCGTTACGAACAGCTGATTGAGACGGGTAAACCCTCGATTTTCTCCTCTCGAGATTGGAAGAAAAAAGAGAGCTTATAAAAGACGAGCTGTTGACTATTTAGCATTCCAACCTTGATTTTTGATAACATAACGAAGAATAAATGGCTCACGAAATGCACATTGAAGCTCCATTAATTTATCCGTATCACTGTTTTTCATACTTTCTTCTATCTGCAAGCTAAATAGGCAACTTCGATATTTTAATTTGATTTTTACTCTGGGGTTGCAGTGAAAGGAACCTCACCATAAATTCCAAATTGATGACACGTAAACTTACCGCTTATTTCTGTATCGGAAATGTGGTCAATCAATATGTAGTGATCTCCTCTTCCGCTACTCCCTGTGAATGTGCCATCTTTTAAGCGTAAATTTGTTCCTTGTCCTGCCCCCATTTTCAGAATGAGATACCCACTATCACTAAACCTTAACGTCACATCTGTATGACCATCAACAGCCCAATCCGTACTCCTAAGCAAATCACGAGAGGATTCGTCTATGTAGTGGCCTTGGCTTGCATACTTCAGTTCACCGTTAGACGTCAGGTATACAATTTCCTGTCTTCCATCACCATCCAAATCTGAGAGTTCAAAGGATTGAATATCTTCATTTGGCAATATAGTTATTGGATTTGAAAATGAGATATCTTTAGAGAGTGCTTGAGCCGACAACAACGACGCCATTGACAACAATAAGAAGCTTTTTTTCATAGTAGTTTCCCTTTATATACATACTGACTTGCCTAGCCAGCAAATAATTTCCGGGAAATATAAACTTATAACAAACTTTCAGTCAACAAAATTAAACTATTGATATTTAAGTAAATTTATTTAACTTTCAGGAAAAATAGCCGCTAAATGCGGCTCTTAATCATTCGAAAGACCTGGGTAACTCGATTACTTCTCCTTACCGAATACGTTGTTCTCTTGACCTTGTACGCGGATGAAAGTGGTGCGCTTGGTTAGCTCTTTGAGCTTGACTGCACCTACGCAGGCGCAAATTGAACGTACGCCGCCGAGGATATCCTGGATGGTGCCGTGCACACTGCCACGATATGGCAATAGTACGGTTTTTCTTCAACTGCCCGGTAGCCCGCTACGCCGCCAGAGTGCTTGCCCATCGCGCCCTTAGAATACATGCTGTAGAACTTTAGAATAACTAAACTAGCCATTACAAATCAAAAGCTTAAAAAAACAACTTGTATAAAAACCAGTTCAAATGGCGATATTCAGCGCATCATTCGTTCGGCTTTATTTTCAATGTGACCAGCTTGGGGCCAGCTTTCAAAGCAATTTCTGCCATATATTGAGCTTCCGACTTTCCTTAGCCAAGAAGGCACTTCACCTTTTTTGCCCCTCCTGTTATCCATACCAACCGGAAACAAGCGCCCTATGATTTTCAAATGCAGCGTCGAACGTCGGCTTTACTACGATGGTTTCAGCTTGCGCATTAATAAAGAGCCACTCAGCCCACTCGGGTTTGATAACCCCTAAGGTAAATCGAGTTGAGCCAACTCACCATTTTTTGACGCTAACCGAAGACACATCCTGTTGGTGCGGGTGTGAATGTTTCGAGAGCGTGTTGTACTCAAGCCCTTTTTACATAAAAAAACTACTCAAAGTAGTACATTTTTTAAGGGTAAAAGGAGGACTAAATTTTTCTCACATGGTAAGAAATTTGCAAAAATTATCGTTTCTCAATAAATTATTTTTGTATTAAGATAAGACTCTATTTTAGAGTTAGGACCGTTTTGATGAAAGAAACACCTGTTATTTCAAATACCTATGCAACGAACATCTCATCTAAGCACGTTTCATTTCTATGTTTTGTTGTGTGTATTTTATCACTATCTAGTTCTTTGTTTGAGCTATGGATACTTATACAATCATGGTGGTCTGGTGAGGCCTTTACCGATATATATATGGGTTATCTTCAATCTTATCCTGAGTTGGGAAGTTACGATGTTAACTTTAGGTCAACGCGCATATACACCGTTATTTTAGACTACATGAGCTTTATTCCGTATTATACAGCATTAATTTTGTCATCGATTATTTTTTACCGTTTTAGATCTGGTATTTTTTGGGATAAAAAAACATAAATGTTTTAAAGTTAATTGGTATTCTTGTTATTTTTGACTCTTTATTTCAGCCAATTAAAAACACTCTTCAGATCCTAGCGTTTACTATTAATGATGAGCACCCAATTTTCATGTTATTTTTAGGCATTAGTTCAGAAGGAGTAAGAGGCGCCATCGTTGGAATTTCGGTATATACCTTTTCGGTGATATTAAAAAGAGCCAAAAGTTTAGATGATGAATTTAGTTTAATTGTATAGTTTAGTTTTTATGTATAGCTTAGGTTTTATGTATAGTTTAGGTTTTATTTTGTAAGTTGGTCGTTTTATGATTAAAAAGTTTTGTTTTATTATACTGACGTCAGTATTCCTATTTGGATGCTCTAATATTAGCCATCATGGTATGAATGGGGTTTACGGTTCAACAGATGTCAAGTCTGGCCCAAGAATTCATGGAGATGAGAGAAGTAAAGAACAGAGGTATAAAGATTGCCTTTCTCAATCAAAAAATAGTAAGAGAAAATCTGAAAAAATACGTTGCCATGATGATTCACAGCATCCAGAACCTGGATACTGGGGAGTTTCATTCCCTATAACCTTTTAAATTAAAAAGAGCCGCTAAATGCGGCTCTCAATATGATTCGAAATATCCGAGATACTGGATTACTTCTCTTTACCGAATACGTTGTTCTCTTGCTCTTGTACACGGATGAAGGTGGTACGCTTGGTGAGCTCTTTAAGCTTTGCTGCGCCTACGTAGGTACAGGTTGAGCGCACACCACCAAGGATATCAGAGATTGTACCGTGAACACTGCCACGGAATGGCAACAATACGGTTTTACCTTCAGCTGCACGGTACTTGGCAACACCGCCGGAGTGCTTATCCATCGCCGATTGTGAAGACATGCCGTAGAATTTCATGAAGGTTTCACCATCTTGCTCGACAAGTTCACCGCCAGACTCTTCATGGCCAGCCAGCATGCCGCCCAGCATCACGAAATCGGCCCCGCCACCGAAGGCTTTTGACACATCCCCCGCACAAGAACAGCCGCCGTCACCGATGATCATGCCACCCAGGCCGTGCGCTGCATCACCACACTCAATGATGGCGGACAACTGCGGATAACCGACACCGGTTTTCACTCGCGTGGTACACACTGAACCCGGGCCAATGCCAACTTTCACAATATCTGCACCTGCCAGAATCAGTTCTTCGCACATATCGCCGGTCACGACGTTACCAGCTGAGATCACTTTGTCTGGGAAGGCGGCACGTACACGTTCCACGTACTCAACCAAATGTTCAGAGTACCCGTTCGCGATGTCGATACAAATAAAGATCAAGTCATCGGACATCGCCATGATGTCTTGGGTTTTCTGAAAGTCAGCATCTGACGTACCGGTTGATACCATCACATTATTGAGTACGGGGGCGTCTGTGCTTTGCACAAACTCAGCCCAGTCAGCAACGGTGTAGTGTTTATGCACTGCAGTCATCACACCATGCTCGGCCAGTGCTTTGGCCATGTCAAAGCTACCAACCGAATCCATGTTCGCTGCAATAACTGGCACACCAGACCATTGACGGCCACTATGCTTGAATGTAAAATCGCGGGTTAAATTTACTTGAGAACGGCTTTTCAGGGTTGAACGTTTCGGGCGAAACAGGACGTCTTTAAAACCTAACTTAAGTTCTTGTTCGATACGCATTGTGCATTTCCTTGATTCATTAACTGATGTGTCATCGCAGATTGCGTAGTAAAAACGTTGGCAGACGTGTTTACTGTTCTTCGGACACAAAAAAACCGGAGCGTTGGCAGACGCTCCGGTTTTCAGCATTATAGGCTGTGATTTCTTTCGCGCAAGACTCACAAATGCATTTTTTTTGTGCTACCTTAGGAAAGAATCCATACCGCAAATCTCCCTCGTCTTTTCTGGTTTCTTATAGGGATAATATTTCTTTTAAAGATCATCCACTTGAACCCAATCACCTTTCCTAAAGCAACTCAAATGAGTCGATAAAAACGTTTTCCGAAACCGTTTCACTTTGTCGGATAAACCTAACATTGTGACTCACATCACTCCGTTCACGCTGATATCATGATGTCTCACTTTCACTTAAGCGTACAAAAATCACTCTAAACTTGAAAAAGTAACGAAACGCAAAAGCAAATAACTGGCTATTTATTCAGCCAACGATGTAATCACAACGAATTCATGGTTTATTTTTTAATGAGTTAAGTATAGAAATAGCGAAGGCGCAGAAATTTCTCCTTTCTGCTCATCTTCATAGAGAGGAACATTATGATTGATGTAGCATTCTTCAGCTCGAAATCTTACGACGAAGCTTCATTTTCAAAGGTTAATGCTCACTACAAGTTTAACCTCCATTTTCACGATTTTCGGCTGACGACCAAAACGGCCAAAATGGCACAAGGTTGCCAGGTTGTCTGCGCATTTGTTAACGACGATCTCTCCGCTCCGGTTTTGGAGAGTCTTCATGCGCATGGTGTCAGAGTGGTCGCGATGCGCTGCGCTGGCTTTGATAAAGTTGACCAAAGTGCCGCCAAACGTCTGGGCATTCAGGTGGTGCGCGTACCCGCCTACTCACCAGAAGCCGTGGCAGAGCACACCATAGGGTTGATGTTGTGTCTGAACCGTCGTTTTCACAAAGCGTATCAACGTACCCGAGACGCCAACTTCGCATTAGACGGGTTGGTCGGTTTTAACTTCCATGGGAAAACCGTCGGTGTGATTGGCAGCGGTAAAATTGGCCTGGCCACCATGCGTATTCTGAAAGGCCTGGGCATGCACATTCTATGTTACGACCCTTATGAAAATCCGCTGGCCATCGAACTGGGCACGACCTATTGCTCAAAAGAAGCGCTGTTTAAGCAAAGTGATGTGATTACGTTGCACTGCCCGATGTCCGAAGAGAATTATCACCTGCTCAATGAAGAGGCGTTCAATCAGATGAAAGACGGTGTCATGATCGTCAACACCAGCCGTGGTGAATTGCTGGATTCGGTTGCGGCTATCGAAGCATTAAAACGTGGCCGCATTGGCGCTCTGGGTTTGGATGTGTATGACAATGAAAAAGACCTGTTCTTCCAGGACAAATCAAATGACGTGATCGTCGATGACGTATTCCGACGTCTGTCGGCTTGTCATAATGTGCTGTTCACCGGGCACCAGGCATTTCTGACCGAAGACGCACTGCACAATATTGCCGATACCACACTCAGCAACATCGCGCATGTACTGAAAGGTGAGAAATCCGGTAACGAGCTTATCGAACTCGATTAACCACCTCCCTAATGCAGGGGAACAGATCACTGGCCACCAGCCCGCGTTCCCCTGCACTTCCCGCCGCCAGATCGGCGGCACGACTGTGAACATAGACACCTAGTGACGCAGCATCCATCAGCTCATACCCTTGTGCCAGAAAACCAGTGATCACGCCGGTCAAGACATCACCCATACCACCCGTAGCCATGCCGGGATTGCCCACCAAACACACCCGTGTGGTGTAATCGCTGGACACAATCGTTCCTGCACCTTTCAATACACATACACCACTGTATTTTTCCTGCAAAGACTTTGTTGCCTGATAACGATCGGCCTCAATATCAGCGACCGTGCAATCGAGTAATCTTGCCGCTTCCCCGGGATGCGGGGTAATGATGCGATTGTCATCCTGATTCGGGTACATCGCCAGCAGGTTTAACGCATCCGCGTCGAATACTTTTGGTTTATTCTGATGGCTAATATGATCAAACAACGTTTTACTGAAGTTCGTTTGCCCAAGACCCGGTCCAAAACCTATGGCGCTGGCCCAGTGAATCCGGTCACGCATAGTGCACCCCTCCAACCAGTCAGATGCCATGACTTCAGGCATTCTGACCAACAATGGGGTCAGATGCTGTTGTTGTGTCAGTGTCGCTGTTAAGCCACTCCCAGCACGAAGACACGCCTCCGACGCAAGCAAAATTGCGCCGCCCATCCCCAGATCGCCACCGATAAGAACCGAACGACCAAAACGGCCTTTATGCGCGCTCTGACGGCGGGGTTGTAACAGATCATCACAATACGCCGGCGTAATGGCGTACACCGACGGTGAGTTCTGGCAATCAAACACTTCTGCCATTTCCAGACCAGCAAAGTGCATCTGACCTACATAGTCACGCGCCTGCCCCGTCACCAAACCTTGTTTCAGACCAATAAAGCTTATCGTCTGAGTGGCACGCACCGCCGCGCCCAACACTGTCCCTGTATTGGCACACAATCCTGAGGGAACATCGATCGCAATCACTGGGCATTCATAGCTATTGATCATTTGGATAAGCTGGCGAGTCGAACTTCTGACCTGACCACTCAAACCAGTGCCCAACACTGCATCGACTACAACGTCCGGGCTGTAAAACTGTGTATCGTCCGGGCGGATCTTCCCTCCCGCCTGGCAAAATTCATCTCGGGCTAACGCTGCATCACCGCTCACGCGCTCTGGGTCGCCATGATGACAAAGTGTGACGGACAACCCTGCCTGCAATGCAAGCGTTGCGACAATATAGCCGTCCCCACCGTTGTTGCCTCCGCCCGTGTATATCAACAGATGTTGCGCTCTGGGATGGGATTGCCTGAGCAGTTGGAATGCGGCTAGACCAGCCCGCTTCATCAGGGTGTACATTGGAACGCCCGCACTGCGGGCAGCGAGAACTTCTCCGGCTTTAACCTGTTGCGCCGAATAGTAGTGAGCTGGAAGGGACATACGTGCTCCCGTGAACTGCTTAACCGGTATCCTCAGCGTAAACTAAAAAGCCGAGGTTTTCCTCGGCCTTTAGTGCATTTTCGTTAACTCACACACTCTGACATGCAACGTATTCACACTCAGCCACAATCATAAAACGACGATCACAATTGACGATTCACAGACATCAAAGCCTCTGCGGTTGCATCCTGAATAGACAAAAACAGTGACTTAATCTGTCCCGTTGGTGTTCTCATTGGGTTCAGGGTGATGTTCTGGTACATGAAATCGGCTTGCTGCGTCACCGGGCGAACGTTACGGCAACAAAACAGGTACGGCCGTTGTTGCCAACTGATGAAGCTGCGGCAGCCAAGATCGTAAACGGGTTTCGTTTTCAGAATGAACCACTCTCTGGGGATTTCAGGGAAGAGTTCGAACAACGATTTACCGATCGCATCTGCGGAGTGTATCCCGCTATGATGAGTCATAAAACCATTCCACACCTGAACGGTATAGTCCCTGTCGATCACCACTAAACCGAGATCCACATTCTGAACCATGTCCACCATCCAGTGGAACTGCTCAAACTCAGCAGGAAGATTTAACATCAGAAGTCCTCCATCAGATACGCCAGTTTTTTGTCCAGAAGCGGCAAGGATTCATCGACAAACATAAACAGCATGTCACAACGAATCGACGTGTCCGCAATGGTGTAACTGACTTCAAAGGTCATGGTTTTCTTGAAACTGCCTGAGGTCGATTCGATCACCGAATCGATTGAGATATGTTGTCCGAGTAAAACTGGCGGGCTTTGGAAGAAACGCACCTCAGCCTGCTCTCCCAAACCATTCAGGAACGAGCCGACCAAAATATTTGATACGTCCATTAGCAACTCCAGCTCTTGAAGCTCTTCGCTTTCCGCCGGGATTTTCATCAAACGTTTGAGATCCGACACGCTGGAATCGCTGAGTAGCACCAGGGCTTCACCTGCAACACCTTCGCCACTAAAGCCCTGACATACACCGGAGACCTGATCGTTGTCGGCCAGATCGCGCAGCGCCATGTGCAGTTCACTGACTTCAAAGATATTCACATTTGGCAGCGGCAGATTGACGAACACATCAAAATGGCGCGCCAGCGCATCAGCGGCGCGGCCAATCGATACGTTGGCCACTTCCATGTAGATATCACGGCGCCGAAGTACCGGCAATTCAAGCGCTATCGGTGTTATCACCTGCGGGCGACTCTGAGGCTGCACCAATTCACGCAAAACAGCGTTCAGAGCATCTTTATCGATCGGTTTTTGAATAAAGGCTTTGGCACCGAGCGACAGCACTCGCTCTCGTGCTTTAGGCTGGATATCCCCCGACACCACCACCACCGGAACATCCATTCCTCGCTGGCGCATTTCTTCCAGGGTACCGAAACCGTCCAGCTCAGGCATAGTGAGATCGAGAAACATCAAACGGAAATCACGCTGGCCGAGTTGCTCTAGCGCATCAATACCATGAACAGCAAAGGTGATGTCGGCATTCAGAGAGGCGGGCAGTGAACGAGCCATCTGCTTTCTTGCCAGAGCAGAGTCGTCACAAATCAGAACCGGGAAAGACATGCAATCACCTACTTCTACTTATCGTTAGCTATAGTCCGAAGTGTAACAGATCATGCAGTACGCAGAAATGAAGCGAGAGAATAAATCAGCGCTTAACCTCACACCTCAATGAAGAGATAAGCGGTAATAAGCAAAGGATTGAATAACAATCACCAACAACAAAAACGCCTTCCGAAGAAGGCATTTATTCAAATCAGTTGGCCATTTTAATCAAGGATTTACCCATCAGCCATTCCAACTCTTTGCTACTTTGAGAACCAAACTGAGCTTCCGCCAGTTTGTACAGTCTGTCGATGCCGTTTGCCGCAAATTCCTCGGCTTTCTCTGTGGTCACGATATGGTGAAACAGCAAACGCAAAATAGCGATAAACTCTTTGTTATCCAACGCGTTAAGCCAGCTTTGTGCAAAGGCGTCCAGACCGGCATCCATATTGAGGTGCTCGACAAACATTTTGAAGATGCGACCATCAAGAGCGGCGGTAAAGTCCGTTTTCTTTGGAAAGTGGTGGCTAATACCCGTACGAGAGACGCCGGTTTGTTGGCTCAGCGTTGTGTATGACATTTTGTCATAACCCAATCTGAGCAGTTGATCAACAACCGCATCCATGATTTTCTGAATGGTGATTTCAGTATCTTCTTTACTACGCTTTGGCATGGTTAAGACTCTTCTCTCTGTGAATCCACCCGACTCAAACCTTGAGTCAGAAATCTGTTTCGCGTTTAGCCCCGTGATAACGATCCAAGTACGCCTGATTACCTTTTCGGTAACTTCGAATGTGTCTGTGAATCCGACAATGTAGCGAAAACGCTACATTGTGCGATGGAGTCAAACTGATGTTGCATATTTGATCATATTTTTAGGTTGAATTTGCTATGCAACTACGAACTAACATATTTTCGATATATGAATTAATTGCCAGATAATCTTATAAATTATTCATTTAGGCAATTGGCTCTAAGCTGTCCTGACAAAGATATGACGTAAAAAACACCATTTTTTTGAGGTCTGTCACACGTAAAAAGCACCAATAATTGTTATTAATAGGTTAAGAAGTGTCTAATTTAGGATATCATAGTGAGTTTTCTTCCTGACTCTGCACTTCCCTTACTAAATTTGTGGATACCCGGTTATCTTCTCGCTACACTGGAAGCCTTTTCAGGTAAGAGGTAATTGAGATGAGCACTGATCAATTTGAGACTCAGGATGTGTGCGAAGCCTGTGGTTGCGCAGGTGAAATGGGTTTTATCATCAAAGAAGGCGACGAAGTGGCAGAAGTCACCCTGTTTGGCGCCAGTCGTTCTCAACTGGAAGCAGAGTTTGAAAAATACGCCGCACTGGCGAAAGAAGTCTGCCAAAACGTAGAGTTTGAAGTTTCGCCGATGAACGATGCCAGCAACGAGCTCCATGCACGCTTTAAATTTGAAGTTAGCGCCGAGAAACTGATCTTCGAACTCAAAACTCGTTCTCTGTCACGCTAAAACCAGTACAGTCAGCTCACAACAGCGGGATTCCAATACCCGCTTTTGTGATCCCGGCACCGCCACCATGGCGATTTCTCCAATATTGATTGAAGCTCTCGGCCCTCCTGCCGATACTAGGTGTAATGTTACCGCCACTCCTTGATACCTCATGCGTCACTTGTTTGTATTATTTCTGATCTGCTTACCTGCATCCCTGATAGCGGAACCACTCGACAGTTACCGGTTACTGAATCATCTGGACAATTACGGCAACCTGGATCTGCGTAATAAACCGTATACCAGTTTACCGGATGGCCTGGTGGTGAAAGGCAATTTGAACATTGCCAAAACCGCGATCAAGACACTACCAGCCGATATGGACATTCAGGGCAGTCTGGACGCTTCCAACAGCCAACTAAGCCGGATACAAAGCGGGACCAAGATCAAAGGCTATGCAAACTTGCTTGGTTCTCAAGTAAAACAATGGCCACGCGGCGTGCGAGTGGGCGGATATTTGAATTTTACCGACACGCCACTGATCCGACTGCCACCAAGGCTTCGAGTGAAAGGCGATCTGAGCGTGATCAGAACGCCATTGGAGTCATTGCCGGAAGGGTTAACGGTAGACGGAAGCCTGTTTATCGGTGGCTCAAAAATCTCTCAGTTTCCAGACACCATGACGGTAAAAGGCAACATCTATCTCGGCGGCAACCAAATCAGCAAGTGGCCGACAAACTTAACTCTCAATGGCGCGGTTGCCCGTTAACAGAAACAAAAAAGAGATGCCATCGCATCTCTTTTTTATCAGACAATATTTCTGACCGGATTGGCGTAGCTGTCCAGCAGGTACTGATGTGCCCCTTGCGGCAGCTTATCGAGTTTGGCTTGCAGCAGCGCACGAACCTCATCGGTCACGCCTTCATTGCTGCCCGCCGCCAGGTGGTTAATCGGGAACAGTTTGTAATGATCGTGAATTTGGCGATCAATCTCTTTGGCCAGTTCGTCCGGGGTTTCAAAAACTTGATCGATCACATCACCAAATGCCACATGAATACGCCCTTTGTAGCCAACGATACCCTGAATGATGCTTTCGATGTCTTCAAACTCACCCTTTTCGTATTTTCCTTTGGTGGCTTTTTCGAACAGTTCAATGGCCTTAGCCGTATCACACGGATCGTTCTCATACGAAATAGACACCGGAACAATACGCAACGATTTAATGTAGTCAGGGAAAGGCATTTTTTGCTTACGGCCTTCAACATGGAACATCTTCAGGATCGCCGGATCGGTAAAATCGTTGCCATCTTTTGCTCGTCCCTCTTTCTGGGCGATCCAAATTGAATTGCCCGTATCCAGAGAATGCTTAATATAAGACGATAACGTGCCGAGTGCTTTCATCATCTCACGTGGCGCTTTCGCTGAACGTTTTACGATAAAGCTCTTGTTGAGCCGCATCAGTTCAGTGGCACACGGCTTCTTCAGCAAATTATCTCCGATCGCAATACGCACCGTCTTGTGACTACTCTGGTACAGCCCGTAATTCACTAACGCTGGATCCATCGCGATATCACGGTGGTTAGACACAAACAAGTAAGCCGTCTCTTTGTCCAGCTTCTCAAGGCCTGAGTACGTCACCCCTTTGGTGGTCGACTCGATGGTTTGATCCAGATATTTTTTCACTTCTAGCTGTATCGCCTCAACAGACGTCAGTTTCGCCCATTTAAACTTCAGGTAAATCTTGACTATCGGAGACATCAGCGCTTTAAACCATGTAGCATGGTTTGAAAAGCGATGCTGGAGGATGGCGTTGATAAACTCTTCATCGTTAATCAAGCGCTCAATAGCAGCAGGAATTTCATCGTCATTGTAGGGACGAATATCAATATATGGATCGTTATTAGAAGTCATTGTTTACTACATCAAAAAAAAGCTGGCCTATTCTACGCATACTTAGCGGACATAACAGCTAAAGTACTAACAGAATTCTGAAGGTCAGACCAGGGATCTGCAACGATTTCCGTGCTAAGTTTGCAATTTATATGATAATCGTTACCCTTAGCGGCCCAATATGAGAGAGAGCTCTAATGAACTACGCTATTGAACATCAGGTGACACGATATGCGTACCTTGTCACCACGCCTCGTAAAAAAGCCCTCAAACATAGTCTTATTCGCGTAACGGAAGGGCTGATGTTGCTGCGATTGGGGAAAAATGAATACGCTGTCGAAGCTGGTGATTCTGTCTGGATTCCGTTTGATTGTCTGTGCGCTTTGTCCTTTTTTCCGGCCACTAAAATTGAGCGGGTCGACTTTTCCGTGCGAAACACCGATCCATTGCCGAGTCAGGCTGGGTATGTAAAGCAGACCGAACTCAGCAACGCGTTAATGAACAAGTTGGTGCATGCCAAAGTAAAACCCGACGTCGAAGCCGAAATTCTTCAGCTCTTGAAACGTGAAGTCGCCGCGTTTTCTCCGCTGCTCTACACCAGTGAACTGAGTGAAGCCATTTCAAGCTGGGAGCCGGACTCCGACTCATTTTTGTCTCGCAGCCACCAGTTAGTACTGACGATGCGCGAAGCAAAAAAACGCATGCAGTCAGGCGCCAAACCGGAACAGATCGTTGAAGATTTGTTCAACAATAACCTGGAAGAGTTTGAACAGCTCTACCAATTAGTGACTGGCGAAAATTATCAGTAAAAAAGCGCAGCAATTGCTGCGCTTTTTTATGACTCCTGCACCACCAACATCATGCTGCTCACCGGCGCCACATCCAGGCTCAACTTACCCTGTACGGCGGTGTACAACGTATCAGACAGCAGGTCTTTAAGAGTACCGCTTTGAGCAATGTCCACCCTCTGTCCACGTGTGGACTTATTGATGATCACTAACCCTGCTTCTTCTCTGGCAAGCACCAACAAGTCATCATTGGCCTCCAGTACGGTCATGATTTTACCGTGCATCTGATTGTGGAATCGGATACGTGCAAGCATCGCGGGATCTTTCCAGGCATCGACCCAACGAGGTTGACCAACGCGGTTATTGATACCACTGGTATCGAGATCGGTGTATATCAGCGGCACGCCACCATCACGCCCCAAAATGTACGTGTAGGCCAACTGTTCCAGCGCTTCATCCATCACCAAGTTTTCAAACACATCGTTGTTTGGGATGTCATGAGTGATGGCAAACGTCACCGCCCGGTACTTCGCCAATGCCTGCCCAAAACAGTACGGATCCACCAGCGATGTCAGGCTGCCTCCCTCATCCAGAGCATCAAACATGGTCTGAAACAACGGAAAATCGTACGCACCAAGACGAGTCTCAGCCAGGTATGGCTCAAGGAAAATGTCGTATTCCGCTCGCGTGGCTCCACCATCAGTGATGATTTCACCAAAAATGTGCATGTCCCTGGTTATGGTTTCGGTCCAAACGTTTTTCAGATGTTCAATACTCATGTGCTTGGCAGCATCAATTCTGAAACCACGCACGCCCAGCGCTTTGAGTGCCTTAAGGTATTCCTGCTGCTGGACGATGACATGGTGATGAGCACGTAACGTCGGCAGTCCTGGGTCCGTTGCTCCACCGGTTATGCGTCCGTTCTGAACTTGCCACTTATCCTGCCAGTCTTTGATGCCGAACGCTTCGACGAAGTCCTGTTCAGTAAATAGTGGCTGGCTGAGATCGCCAAACAACCGCTGAGACTGATAATAATCCGCTCGCGCCTGATAGTCGGCCATATCCGCCGCGCTTGGGTATTGCAAGTCAAGGCGCAGAGACGACTCATTCGCCATATGGTTGAACACGACATCGGCGTACACACTGATGCCGTGCTTTTCCAGCGCCGCGATCATGTGTTTGAAATCTTGAGTGTTACCAAGCTGGTTGTCGATAACACGATAATCTTGGGGTTGATAACGTTGCCACCATTGCGTGCCCTGCGCAGATGTAAGCGACTTTATAGGCGGTGATACCAGCACCGATTTGTAGCCGCCAGCGCTGATCGCACTGGCTTGCTCAGCGACGCGCTGATAAGGCCAGTCAAAGGCATGTAGAATGACGTCAGTAGCCATAACGTTTTCCATGCATTTCTTCCATTTATCCACGTCCATTCATCTGGACAGGCTTATTATAGAAACGCCTGATTAAAGTCGTTCCCCCTTTTGCGTTTTATCTGTGTATTAGATCAGGGGCGTAGAAATTCACGTCAATACGCGTTAAGTTTATAGTTCGTACAAAAAACAACCAAAGGACTCCCGCGCATTACGCGCATCGACAACCAAGGAGCGGGTATGCCTAAAGTGCAAATTGATATTGTGTCAGACGTTGTATGCCCTTGGTGCATCATAGGATACAAAAGGCTTGAACTGGCACTCAGACAACTTGGCGAGACCTTTGACGCCTCAATTCAGTGGCATCCTTTTGAACTCAACCCCGCCATGGGGCCGAGCGGACAGAATTTACAGCAACACTTAGCTGAAAAGTATGGCGCCTCCAAAGCGATGAGCGATGAGAACCGGAAAACAATTACCCAACTGGGACAAGAAGTGGGGTTTTCGTTCCATTTTGTCGACGACATGCGTATCTACAATACCCGCCAAGCCCATCAACTGTTGATGTGGGCCCGTTCGCAGGACAAACAGTTTGATCTGGAAATGGCTCTATTTGAAGCCTATTTCACCGACAATCGTGACATCAGCCTGCCCGACACTCTATTGGCCATCGCAGAAGAGATTGGGATTGATACTCAAGTCGCCAAGCAGGTTCTGAGCGATCCCGGCTGGGCAGAGACCGTTGCCTCCACCGAGCAACAGTGGCTTGAAGCTGGCATCAGCGCCGTTCCTGCAATTATCATCAACCGCAAACACCTGATTGCCGGTGCCCAGTCTGTAGAGGCTCTCAAGCGCGCCATTGAAGACATTGCACTGCAGATGCACTGACACAAAAAAGCCGACTCAGAGGTCGGCTTTTGCTGATGCAGTGGACTTAATGACGCAGACGACCAATCACACTCCAGCCAGCGACCACAATCAGTCCGGCTAATAAACCAATCAGACCGTTGAGAATAACGGGAATGAACGCGTGAGCCAGTGATACATTCGGCAACTCAAGCAATATCGGTTCAATCAAGTGGTGAATCATTGGTACGTTGTGCACCACGATCCCTCCGCCGACCAAGAACATCGCCGCCGTCCCCACTACGGTGAGGATCTTCATCAGTTTGGGCGCAAATGTGATAAGACTTCGGCCAATGGCAGAACCTACGCCTTTGCCTTGCGCTTTTCTTTCCATATAGAAGCCCAAGTCGTCCAGTTTGACGATACCGGCAACCAGCCCATACACCCCGATAGTCATGATCACTGCAATCAAGCTCACCACCAGGATCTGAGTCGCCATCGCCTGACCTTGCACCGTCCCCAGTGCAATCACGATGATTTCCGCCGATAAAATGAAATCAGTACGGATCGCGCCGGCGATCTTTTTCTTCTCATATTCATCAATCGAAGCATTGGCTAAATTGGCTTCTGCTTCGCTTTCAGAGTGCGCTTCTCCGTGATGAAACAGTTTTTCCAACACCTTTTCAGCGCCTTCAAAACACAGAAACAAACCTCCGAGCAGCAGTAACGGCATGATCAACCACGGCGCAACGGAGCTCATCAATAAGGCTGCGGGAACGAGAATGCACTTGTTGCGAAACGAACCTTTCGCCACCGACCACACCACCGGGATCTCACGTTCCGCGGCAACGCCAGACACCTGCTGCGCATTGAGAGCTAAGTCGTCACCCAGTACACCAGCTGTTTTCTTCGCCGCCACTTTAGACATTAATGCAACATCATCCAACACTGTGGTGATGTCATCCAGAAGAGTTAAAAGGCTTAATCCCGCCATAATCGATTCTCAAAGTATCAGATGTTAGCAAATGTAACATCAGCCGACAGATTCTCAAGGCCTCAATGCCAAGAATTGAACTAAATTTCCGATAGTTACGCTGTTCAGTATTGCTCAGATGGATACCATTTGCTCAATCTTCTAAACACTCTTAAGCTATATGGCTTGAAATAGAACATCACAGAGAAGGTCGCGAAGATGCGTAACGGATATACCTACCCTATCGGCACACCTGGAGAAAAGTGGGGCGACGCTGAACGCCTAGCCTGGCGTGAACACACCACAATCAAACGTGAGTACCAACAGCAAGTGGTGCCTAAAATTCTGGCACTAAAAGACGCCTTTCTGGTCGAACAGTACGGAGCCCTCTCTTATGACCCAGAACGTTATCCTCTGTATTGCATCAAAAGTCGCGATTGGGACGAAAGCAAACCCACAGTGTTGATTACTGGCGGTGTGCATGGTTACGAAACCAGTGGCGTTCATGGTGCGCTCAAGTTTGCTGCGACACAGGCAGACAAATACCTCCCCCACTTTAATCTGGTGATCGCACCTTGTGTCAGCCCTTGGGGTTACGAAACCATCAACCGTTGGAATCCGAATGCGCTGGACCCAAACCGTTCATTCTATGCCGACAGCCCGGCAGAAGAGTCAGCCAATCTGATTCAACTGGTGTCCGAACTGGGTGAGGTGCTGGTCCACATCGACCTGCACGAAACCACGGATACTGACGAAACAGAGTTTCGACCCGCCCTGGCGGCTCGCGATGGCCAAGCATACGTGGCAGGTATGATTCCAGACGGCTTTTACACCGTCGGAGATACCGACAACCCCGTCCCCGAGTTTCAGACAGCCGTTATTGATGCGGTTCGCTTAGTGACTCATATTGCGCCAGCAGACGACAACGGAGAAATCATCGGTTCTACGGTGGTTCAAGAGGGCGTCATTGAGTACCCCATGAAAAAGCTGGGTCTGTGTGGTGGCGTGACGAATTGCCGCTTTGGTACGACAACCGAAGTCTACCCAGACAGCCCAAAGGTCACCGATGAAGAGTGCAACGACGCACAAGTCGCCGCTGTGACTGGTGGGTTGGACTATGTGTTAACGCAGCTCAAATAAACTTACAGCAAGCGATTCTTATACTGCTCCGGGGTCTGCCCGGAGTATTTTTTAAACATCGATATAAACGGACTGGCCTGGTTGTAGCCCAAGGTCAACGCCACCTCTTTGACCGAATGCCCTTTGCGCAGCAATTCCATGGAAAACAGGTAACGCACCCTTAAACGCCATTCAGTAAAACTCATCCCCAACTCAGCCTGACAGTGCCTGGCGAGGGTTCTTTCGGTGGTATGCACCCGCGCCGCCCACTCACTGAGGCTGGTATTGTCAGTCGGGTTTTCCTCGACCGCGGTGAGAATCGTTGACAGGTATTTGTTATCGGTGGACGGCAGGAACTGATGTTGTACATCTTGTGTGGCCAGTTGGTCGAGCAGCACCTGAACCAAACGCACGTCTTCTTCACTTTGAGCGACATTGATGTGCCGGCGACGAAAATCATCAATGATTGCAGAAACAATCGGCGTGACCTTAATTAAACTGGTTTGTTCCGGAAAATGTTGAGTTAACCCTCGAGCGATGTTCAACGAGCAATACTCGATGGGCTTACGGTTATAACTGCAATGTTTGATGCCTGCGGGAACCCAGATCGCCAGATGGGGAGGCGCCAAAAAGCGAGTGTCTTCCGCTTCCATTTCCAAAATACCACCGCTGATCAGTTGCACTTGTCCCCAGGTATGACTGTGAACACGGGTTTCGGTATTCGACAGAAACGCTTCGAAATTCATAAACACGTCTGATGGTGCCTGGTCAATAGATAACGAAGGATGCAGGTGTCTGGCGTTCTTTTTCAAACTTGTCTTCCTATCACGTTCAATGTCTTTTTACAGATACATACAATTATAGCGACGTGACAGACTAGGCTCCATCCATTATTTCGAGATGGGGGTCACATGATCTATCTCTTTCCGTTAATCACTGTGCTCATCTGGGGCGGCAACTCGATTGTCAACAAAATGGCCGCAAGTGCCATTGAGCCCAGTGCCATGAGCTTTTACCGCTGGTTTGTTGCCATGCTGTTGCTGACACCTTTTTGCCTGCCAACGGTTATACGCCAATGGTCAACAATTAAGCCATATCTGACCAAACTGGCTTTTCTGGCGATGCTGGGCATGGTACTGAACCAATCATTGGGATACTACGCAGGCCTGACCACCAGCGCCTCCAATATGTCATTGATCACCTCTTTGGTGCCTTTGCTGAGCGTGTTTTTGAGCCTGCCTTTGCTGGGCAAACCCGTGTCTGCTTTGAGTGTGGTAGGTGGCGTCCTGTCGCTGGCCGGATTGGCCTTCATGCTTGGCCAAGGCGACATCACTTTCTTCCTCCACCAAGACGTCACTGAAGGGGACGCTCTGATGGTTCTGGCCGCAGTGGTCTACGCAGCATATTGCGTACTGCTGAAACGCTGGAAAATGCCCTTGAGCAACTGGACGCTGATATACATGCAAGGACTCTTTGCGGTTGCGATGTTAGCGCCGTTATGGCTGAGCAGTGAACAACTGCTACCCACCCACGAGTCGCTGCCGCTGATCGCGTATGCTTCTGTGATGGCCTCCCTGCTCGCCCCCTGGCTCTGGGTCAAAGCCATTGATGCCATCGGTGCGGATTCAAGCGCCATGTTCATGAACCTGTTGCCAGTGGTGGCGGTGTCTCTGGCTGCCACGTTACTCGGTGAACAGATCCACACTTATCATCTGATGGGCGGATTAATGGTGATCTCAGGTGTGATTCTGGCTCAAGTAAAACTGCGTCGTAAAGCGCTGGCACCTATCGAAAATGCCGGTCAGCTATAACGTATTCATGGTTGCTCCGGCGATATCTGGCGGCTCATCACATAATTCGTCAGGGTAATACCGCCAATCGCTACTTCCTGCTGGCGCTCCACCGCAAAGCCGTTTTTTTCAAAAAACGACTTTGCGGTTTTACTGACATGAGCGTACAGGCGTGCCATATTTTTCTCTTTTGCCCGACGAACAATCTCTTCCATAAGAAACCGACCAACACCGCATTTCTGGTAGTGCACGCTAACAAAGAAGTGGTCAATCAGTCCATCCGCTTGTAAATCTGCGTACCCTGCCAGATGTCCGTCCTCTTCTGCAATGATGGGACGGATGGTGTCTAGGCGCTGTTGCCATGTCTGCATCGAAAAATCGGCCGGTGCCCAGGCATTGCGCTGCGCGTCTGTGTAATCAGCAGCGGTGACCGTATGTACTGTGTGAAAAAACAACGCCCAGCATGCTTTGGCATCACTTGTCTTATAATTGCGAAGTTGCATATCAACAAACTCCTGATTTATTTGAAAATTATGGGCACTCTCTCACTTTGTTATGTAATTCGAGAGAGCACCTGTGACTCAGGGTTTTATCCCGACAGGTTGATATATACTGTCGCCAGAGCTGACAATCACTTCACTGCAATGAATAAGTTACTACGCTTAATCCAAGAAAACCAACGCGTTAACAGCGTTGACGAACTGCAAACTCTGTTGACTTCTATCGGGAACGAGCTGAACCACGAATCGTTTTTATTCGGTCTCTACCTCGAAGAAAGTATGGAAGAAGAAGCGGATGTGCTCAATCTTATCAATCCCCGGGCCTGGAGTGAGCAATACGCCGAAAGTGGCTACGCACATCATGATCCGGTGGCGAGATACTGCATGAATCATGTGCTGCCAATAAACTGGGATCACGTCGATAAAAGTGAGCGTATCGGGCGGGAGATCTTTGAGGAAGCCCGACTGAATGATCTGCGTAAAGGTTTCACCGTCCCTTTCCATGGACTAAACGGTGAGTTTGGCTGCATGAGTTTCGCAACGTCTGACGGCCGTCATTATGACAAAATGGATGAGCAGATCCTACTGGCTCAATTAGTGACGCCATTAATCACAGAAAACATCGCCCACTTTCACCCCCAATTACACAGCACGGCGCCGGCCAGACTTTTAACAGCAAGAGAGCTGCAGTGCCTGACCTGGGCAGCCGAAGGGAAAAGTACCTGGGAAATCGCCGTGATCATCGGCTGTTCAGAGCGTACCGCTAAATTTCACCTCAACAACGCGGCCAAAAAACTCGGGGCCGTCAATCGCTATCAGGCAATCACCAAAGCCATACTGCGCGGCTGCATTCAACCTCAGGTTTGACCTTGCTCTGAAAACCATCACCAGACTCCAAAACCTGTCCAATTGGACAGTATCGGCACAACGGGATTTGTTTTAAGGTTTTATTGTTTTCGGACACCGCCGGGCTATGTCCCGAACGTTGAACGACAAACCCAAAACTATCCATGAGTTGTTGTGAATCAACAAACCCTGGTCACGTCTTGTGACCAGGGATTTTCTTTTTTGTCTGGTGAACATTTTCAGTTCACGACTTCGATATCCGTTTCCGGCACGCAGCAACACGCCAGTGCGATGCCCATGTGACGGTCATTGTCCTGCAAGGCGGGCACATCTGGCTGGTCCACTTTGCCAGACTCCACCGTCACCCGGCACGCGCCGCAAAGCCCTGCTCGGCAACTGTTGGAAATCGGTACACCGGCCGCTTCAGCCTGTTCCAGCAGTGTGGCTTGATTGTTGCCTTCGAAAAGCGTTCCATTGACACTGATTTGCAGCGTTTTGAGCGCTTTAGGTGCGCTGATAGCAACGCCAAAAGCTTCCTGATGATACATAGACTCTGGCAGGCCTTGTTTCAACAACAGATTCTTCGCCTTTTGCATAAATCCGTCTGGGCCACACACAAACACCTGGCGCTGCTCGACGTCTTTAATCTGCTTCAGATGTGACAGGGTCAAACGCCCTTTCAGGCCGAACCAATCCGGTGCAGGCTGCGTCAGCGACAGTACTACTTTGAGCCCAGGATGCTGACGTTCGAGTCCCTCAAGCTCTTGTTTACACGGAATGTCACTTTCCGTGCGGCACTGGTGGTAGAACACAACATCGCGGACCTGATCATGATCGGCCAGATAACGCAACATTGACAGCATAGGCGTCACGCCGCTGCCAGCGGAAAGAAGTAAGATTGGCTGATCGTGCTTCTCGCCGAGGTGGAAGCTGCCACTCGGTGACTCAGCTTCAAGCGTGTCGCCCACCTGCAAATTGTCCAGTAACCAGTTTGACACTCTGCCCGCGTCAATACGCTTGACCGAAATAGCCAGACGTCCGGGACGTGATGGGCTGGACGACAGGGTATAGCGTCGCCCGATGCGCTCTCCACCGATCGCAACCTCAATCGGCAAATGCTGCCCAGGCAGGTATGTCGGTAGTGACTCAGAATCAGGCTCTAGCCAGAATGTCACGAAATCACGGGCAATCTCTTCTCGCTGCACACACGTGAGCGTCATGCGGCTCGGGGAGTGGTCTTCATACTGCTCTTTTTCTTTGTACTCCAGCACTTCAACCGGATCACCGGCATGGATCATCCCTTCATTCAGCGCTATCAGATTCTGGCCAAAAAACACATCACCGCTGCGGTTCGCGCGGAACTGAGATAAGGTTTTCAGTGGCTCTTTAGAGGGTTTAAACGCACCTTTGTCTATATCGACAGTCGTCAGGATGCACCGTGAACACGGCTTGACCGATTCAAATTCGACCTCACCGATACGAATACGTTTCCAACTGTCTTCAACAAAGGGTTCTCCCCCGCTGACGACCAGATTGGTACGAAACTGATCCATCAGATGAGATTCAGAGCTGCGACGATTCAGCTCGTCCAACGAGCCTTCGCTGATCACCAGAACCGGGAAACCATCGGCAAAACTGACGTTATTGCCGACTCGTTCCGGCACGCGATTGGACTGCTCTCCCGTATACAAAAGCTCGACCCGCTGACCAAGTGCGTCACTGAACCAGTCGTCTGCTTCGTCCGTCGTGGTGTAAGCTTCGAAGCTGTCGTTCCAGACTGTAGCGGGCGCAGCTTGGTGTTTAAAATCGGCATAACGTAACTTCAGAGCAGGCTGATCAGGCGCAGTAAAGATAATGCCGTCAGCAGTCAGACTGGACTGAACCTTGACCATATGAGGGTATTTTCTGGCTGTCACCATCACCCCGTCAGAGGTTGCCACCATAAAGCGTCGATCAAACGCAAGTCCTTGTTTTTCTACCCAGGCGGATGAGATGGCAATACCGGCGACGGATTTGACCGGATAGACGTTAATTTGTGTAAGACGAGATGAAGACGACATGGCTAACCTTTGCTCTGATTATTTTTTTGATTCACCATCTTAAACGCCTGTCGAATGAAAGTCATACCTTGCAATCGATTTCGTGCGACATATTCAACCAGAGTCATTTGACAATCCACCTGCTCGGCTATAATTCTGTGTGATCGGAGTGTGGATCCCACACAATGGGTTTCGTCACTTGGCAGTCTACTGCGGTGTCAGTAATCGATAACTCAATAAAATATAAATAAGTTTTGACAGATTCCTGACCTGATAAGATTGCGTGACCGGGATCAAATTTCCGATAATATTGTCAAATTTATGGCGTCTAGTTGTCACTCAATACCGAGGTAAAATAATGAACGATACAAACAAACTGCTGATGATCATCCTGTGTGTCCTGCTCCCACCACTGGCAGTATTCGTCGATAAAGGGCTGGGGAAAGATTTCATCATCAACCTGATTCTCACTTTCTTCTTCTTCGTTCCGGGTATGATTCATGCCCTGTGGCTGATCATGAAATAAGCCGGTTTTTACCACTCCTGCTGATGAATCTGAAAAATAGGATGAAATAGACGCGCAATTCCTCTATCATCCTGTCGCCTAAGCGTAAGCGTTTGCTTTCACAGTTTTCACTTACGTTTAGGCTCCAATCAGTAACTTTTCAATGGTGGGAGCCCTGAATGACTACACTTACGATTACTCGTCCTGACGACTGGCATGTTCATCTTCGCGATGGTGATGTTCTGACCGATACCGTTCGCGATATAAGCCGCTATAATGGCCGCGCACTGATTATGCCAAACACCGTCCCACCAGTTACCAATACCGAATTGGCCATCGCCTACCGCGACCGTATTATGGCTGAGCAGCCAAGTCCCCAATTCCAGCCTCTGATGTCCCTTTACCTCACCGATAACACTTCTCCTGAAGAAATCCGCAAAGCCAAAGCCTCAGGCATTGTCGTGGCCGCCAAGTTATACCCTGCGGGCGCAACCACCAACTCAGATTCAGGAGTGACATCAGCGAAGAGCATCTACCCAGTACTGGAAGCGATGCAAGAAGTGGGCATGCTACTGCTGGTGCATGGGGAAGTGACTACCCACGATGTGGACATTTTTGACCGCGAAAAAGCGTTTTTAGACAACGTGCTGGCTCCGATTGTGAACGATTTCCCGGGCTTAAAAATCGTACTTGAGCACATCACGACAGCTGATGCTGCCAACTTCGTCAAACAGGCGAACGACAATGTTGCCGCCACAATTACCGCCCACCACTTATTGTACAATCGCAACCATATGCTGGTTGGCGGCATTAAACCTCACTTCTACTGCCTGCCCATTCTGAAGCGCAATACCCATCAGAAAGCCCTGATAGAAGCGGCCACCAGTGGCAGTAAAAAATTCTTCCTCGGAACAGACTCTGCGCCGCACGCCAAAGGCCACAAAGAGTCTGCCTGTGGTTGTGCAGGCTCTTACACCGCGCACGCTGCGCTAGAGTTGTATGCTGAAGTCTTTGAACAGGAAGGCAAACTGGCAAATTTAGAAGCGTTCGCCAGCCACAACGGTCCTGACTTCTATGGTTTACCGCGTAATGCGGACACCGTCACCCTGACCAAAGCGCCCTGGACCGTTCCAGAGAGCATGCCCTTTGGCAGCGACATCGTCGTGCCGATTCGCGCCGGTGAACAGATTGATTGGGTCGTGAAATAATCCCATCTTCTAAGCATAAAAAAGACAGCCAATTGGCTGTCTTTTTTATTGATAGAGGCATCATCGCGGATTTAATGAATAGGCGCATCGGTCTTAGCGTAAAACTTGCCGAAATACTGCTCAAGAATTTCAGGCGTCAGTTTGCCTTCCGCTTCGAGTTTTTTCAGTTCAGCCGCAATGGCTTTCTGTTCTTCCAGAGAAGGCAGTTGAACTTCTGGCGTGTCAGATTCCGCTTGCACCATCTCTTCAAGTTCTTTTTCAAAATCGCTCATGATACTTACCTAGTAAAACAAATCTGGGGTGAAGTTTACCTGCTTCACCCCAGTTATGCCAATTTACTGAACGGGTCGATCAGAGTTTGAAACTGCCCACCATACGATCCAGACGTCCGGACAACTCACGCAGCTCAAGGCTCGCTTGTGCCAGCTCTTCCGCGGTACTGGTGGTGGCTTCATTGATGCCATTGATCTCTTCAATGTTCATGTTGATGGTGTGCACTACTGTCGACTGTTCCTCGGTCGCGGTTGCTACCTGAGTATTGCGGTCCGAAATATCATGGATACGCTCAGAAATGTTCAGCAGCACTTGAACCGCTTCATCCGACGCCGATACCCCTTCAAAGGTGACGGCCTTACCCGCTTCCATCGCAGACACCGCATTGTGTGCATCGTTTTGCAACTGATTGATCATTCTCTGGATCTCTTCAGTTGAATCCGCGGTACGGCTAGCCAGATTACGCACTTCATCCGCAACAACCGCGAAACCACGTCCCTGCTCACCCGCACGAGCAGCCTCAATCGCCGCGTTCAACGCCAACAGGTTGGTCTGCTCGGAGATATCGCGAATGACATCCAGTATCGAGCCGATGTCCTGTGTGGTTGACGCCAGTTGCTCAACAACCTGCCCTGTATTTTCAATGTCCGCCGCCAGGCGACTGATGGCGTCTTTGGCTTGTGTCACAACACTCTGCCCTTGCTGGGTGTTGTCTGTCGCTTCATTAGCGGTTTCCGCTGCCGTTGCCGCATTGGTTGCTATCTCACTGATGGTCGCGCCCATTTCATTGATCGCCGCCACCACTTGCAGTGTCTGATCGCGCTGCACCTGACTGTTGTCATGTGTCGTGCTGGCTTTATCCGAAACGCTTTCAGCCGCTTCCTGAAGTGAGTGGCTGGTTGATGCCACCTCTTTCATCGACTCATGAATTTTCTCAATAAAGCCGTTGAAACCGGACGACAGTTGCGCGATCTCGTCACTTCCTTTCACTTCGATGCGCTGAGACAAATCTCCGTCGCCTTTACCCAAATCGGTAAAGCGCTGCGCGATCGCACGGATAGGATTTGCGATACTGTTGGCCAGTAGCAAGCCCATGGCAATAAAGAGCGCAGCTACCACTAAGGTCGTGATCAGCATTTGCTGAGCAACGGCGTTGAGATCTGCGAAGACTTCATCAACCGGCACCATACCGATAACAAACCAGTCCATCGACGGAATGTACTGGCTGGCAACAAATACGTCTTTGCCTTCGTATTCGGTCTCAATCAGGTTAAAGCCTGACTTGTTCAGCAAGGTGCTCGCCTCTCGGCCATACAGGCTATCGATAGAGGCTTTCGCTTTGCTGGCTTCACGGTGAATCTGAACTTCTCCGCCTGCATTGACCAAAAAGACGAATCCGCTGTCTTCGATACGGAAGCCGTTGAGCAGCTTCACCATATCGTCCATCGATTTAGACAGGCCTGACATGCTAAACCCAGACGCGTTCTGGTAGTTAGCGAACATTTTTACGTCACCATTTGCTTCCTGGAACATGCTGACCATCGTCTGCTGACCCGATTGCACAAAACCGTAGAACCACGCATCTTGTTGACGGTTCAGTTTGCGCAGGAAACCGCCCTGGTTCCAGTAGAATGCGGTGTTGCGGTTAGCAACCGATGCGTCATTCAAACCGTACTGATTGCGGATGTTATTCAGTTGCTTGACCAGCAACGTCTCTTCTGCCGGATCGATGTTTTCATCACGGATCACGCGCTTAACGAACTCGTTATTGGCCATCTGCTCCGCAGCAAAAATCAGCTGGCGAACCTGACTGTCCACTTCTTGCCGGATCTGATCGAGCATCGACGGCAATTCGATATCAATGAGACGGTGTTCGAGCACATCACGTGCCTGTTTTTGGGCCATATAACCCACGATGACGGTCGACGCTAAAACTGCGAGCGTAATACCAACAACAACCTTTTGTTTAATACTCATAGAGTTAAATTTGATCATACTGTGCCTTCTGTGTGCAACAAGCGATAAAACTACTCTGTTATCGGCTTTGCGACGTAATGCTTGAGTTTTTTCTGCTGGTTTTTTCTAAGCCAGACAAGTGGTGTGATTTCTCGCCACATTTTTAAGAAATCTTATTTTTCCGAACTGAAACACTTGCAACAATCTGTGCGGTCCCCATTATGTAGAGAACTGATTTTTCGAATAATTTGGACTGTACACTTTACGTCCAACCGGCATAAGTACGACCTGTTTACAGGGAACTTTTTGATAACTTAACTCACTAATTGGAAAAAATTAGGAGATCGACATTGATGAAGTCACAAGCCCTTCAACAACTTCAAGACTACTTAAACGGGCAGGTAATCGGTCAGTCCGAGCTGGTCAAACAGCTGCTGGTTGCACTACTGGCAGATGGCCATATCCTGGTCGAAGGTCCTCCCGGCCTGGCCAAAACACGCGCCGTTAAATCATTGGCAGACTGCATCGAAGGGGACTTTCATCGCATCCAGTTCACACCGGACCTCCTGCCAGCAGACCTGACCGGAACAGACATCTTCCGACCAGAAACAGGCGAATTCACCTTTCAGGCGGGGCCGATTTTTAACTCGCTGATTCTGGCCGACGAAATCAACCGGGCACCCGCCAAAGTACAGGCCGCGATGCTTGAAGCCATGGCCGAAAAACAGATCACAGCCGGGCGTAACACGTACCCACTGCCAGCGTTATTCCTGGTCATGGCAACCCAAAACCCAATTGAACAGGAAGGCACTTATCCGTTACCGGAAGCACAGTTGGATCGCTTTCTCCTTCATCTTGATGTCGACTATCCTGACGCACAAAGTGAGCTGGAGATCTTGCGCTTAAACCGTGGTGAAGCCATGGGAACCAGTAAGGCGCAGCCACCAGTGCTATCCCAGCAGGATATCTTTGCCGCTCGCCAGGAAGTGCTCAACATACATATGGCGGAAGGCATTGAGCAGTACATCATTCGTTTGGTGATGGCAACCCGTCAGCCAACGCAATACGATGATAAGCTGGCACAATGGATTGAGTTGGGCGTCAGTCCCCGAGCCACCATCGCTCTGGACCGATGCGCTCGGGCGCATGCATGGTTATCCGGTCGAGATTTCGTCTCTCCGCAAGATGTTCAGGCAATGGCTTACCCGGTACTGCGTCACCGTTTATTGCTCACTTACCAAGCACAGGCCGAAGGCGTGCAGCCGAATCAGGTCATCGACCACCTGCTCTCATTGGTCGGCAGCGCATAACGGTTGGATAAAGCATGAAGCAGCCTCAAACGCCCACCTGTCCACCAAATGCCGACGGCGTGACATTGTCACTGGATGAATTGCTTTATTACAAGCAGCAGACGGTGCACTGGCTACCGCCCGCCAAAAGCTTGTGGTCGCAGATGCTCGGTCAGCATCAGAGTCGTCAGCTTGGACGAGGTATGGACTTTGCTGAAGTACGCCAGTATCAGCCCGGGGATGATATCCGCAGTATCGACTGGCGAGTCACGGCCAGAACCGGCAAAACCCACACCAAGCTGTTCAGTGAAGAACGCGAAAAGCCGGTGGTGCTCTATATCGATTTGAGCAGCAGTATGATTTTCGGCTCGACGCTGATGCTGAAATCCGTCCTGGCTGCGCACATGGCGAGCCTAATCAGCTGGCTGTACGTGGCACAAAAAGATAGGATCGGCGCCGTGATAGACACCGGAACCCAGCTCGTCGAGCTGAAGCCGACCAGCCGTAACAAAGGGCCACTCGTGCTGATTCAGCAATTGATCACCTTGCACAACCAATTGCTCCAACATCCGGCCAGTGAACATGTGGATTCGATGACAAACGCCTTTCAGGCGCTGAATCGTCTGTGCCCTAAAGGCAGTGAGGTCATCATGATCAGCGACTTTGTCCGTATGAGTCAGCAGCATCACACCCTGTTAACTCAACTACGCCAACACAACCGGGTACGGTTCGTACACATTTCTGATCCACTGGAACAAGGTAAGACCCGCTACCGTGGTGTTGAACACGTTTCAGACAAAAAAAATACGCAGTGGTTAGACTTCGCCTCGCGCAAAACGCGCCAGCGCATTGAACGAGCGTTCGATTCGAAACAACAACAATTGAAGTCTAGCGCCCAATCTCTGGGCATTACCTTTACTTCGCTCTCAAGCGACCAATCCTTACTACAACAATTATCTGGATAATTTTGAATGACCGAACAAGCTAATTCTTCGCTTCTTCCCTTAAACCCGATGCACCTGCCAGACGCGCCTTCGTGGTTTCCTCTGGCATGGGGCTGGTGGGCGATAGCTGGCACGCTCGTCCTGGCAGTATTACTGTTCTGGATGCTGATGCGCCGTAAGAAAAAACATCTGGCACCGAAGAAAACCGCATTACGCTTGCTTGCGGCGAACCAACACCCATCCAGTGCAATTGAACTGGTTCGTCAGGCCGCCCTCTGCTACTTCCCACGTGAAGAAATCGCCAAATTAACCGGCAAAGAGTGGTATGCCTTTCTCGACTCTTATCTCAATACTCCGCTGTTTGAACCAAATCAGGAACAGTGGCAGCGAGCACTTTACACCAAAGAACCTGTCGCCAGCGCCGATATGCTGGTCCAACATTGTGCCCAATGGGTAAACGAAGCCCTGCCACCGAAAAAAAGGAGAGCTTAGATTGGCGAATATTGAACTGGCTTGGTGGTGGATGCTGGCGCTTCTTCCCCTGCCTCTGCTCATTTATTGGCTAACTCCATCAGCCCGTAAAACGGCCCCCATTTACCTAGCGTATTTACCTAGGGCTGATGCCAAGTCGTCGCCGAAAAACGTCTCTGCCCGAGTGCTGGCTGCGCTCGTGTGGATAGCGCTGATCATCGCCGCCGCGCGTCCGGTGTGGTATGGCGACCCAGTCACAACTCAACCTAAGCATCGTGACCTGATGTTGGTGGTCGACCTGTCTTATTCGATGAGCCAGAAGGACATGAAACAGGGTGATAACTATATTGATCGTCTCAGCGCGGTCAAACATGTTCTGACTGATTTTATCGCTAAACGTCAGGGGGATCGCCTTGGCCTGGTGCTGTTTGCCGACCATGCCTATCTGCAAACGCCACTGACGCTAGACAGAAATACCATTTCTGAGCAGCTCAATTCCGCCGTGCTGCGCCTGATCGGCACCAAGACCGCCATCGGCGAAGGCATTGGCCTGGCAACCAAAACGTTTATCGACAGTGATGCGCCTCAGCGCGTCATGATTTTACTCAGTGACGGCAGCAACACGGCCGGTGTTCTCGATCCCATCGAAGCGGCCAAAATTGCCAAGAAATATCAGGCCACCATTTATACCATCGGTGTAGGCGCCGGCGAGATGACGGTACAAGACTTTTTCATGACCCGGAAAGTGAATACCGCGTCGGATCTGGACGAGAAAACACTGATGGAGATCGCCAAAATGACCGGCGGGCAATATTTCCGAGCTCGCGACAGTCAGCAGTTGGCGACCATTTACGACACCATCAATAGCCTGGAGCCTGTCTCTGAAGGCAGCCAGACATGGCGTCCTGAGCAGGAGTGGTTCGGTATCCCGCTCGGTATCGCTCTAGTGTTGTCTGTTGTCCTGTTCATCATCCGGAGGAACCATGTCTGACTTCACCTTCCTCTATCCATTCTGGTTATTGGCGCTGGTCCCTCTAGCCGTACTTTTGGCCTGGCTCGGAATCCGGTCTCGCAGCCAGACGCTGATAGCGCCGCACCTCGCGAAAGCCATGGGGTTAAGCGGTAACCAGCGTTCAAAATCCGCACTGCTGGTGATCGCTTTGTGTTGGCTGATCGCGGTGGTTGCCTTGGCAGGCCCCAGCCTGCGTACAACTGAACGGCCAAGTTTTAAAAACGCTTCGGCACGTGTACTGGTCATGGATATGTCGATGTCGATGTATGCCACCGATATCAAACCCAACCGACTGACTCAATTGAAATACAAAGCCACTGACTTACTGCATCGCTGGCAGGAAGGCAGTACCGGTTTGGTCGCATACGCAGGTGACGCCTATACCGTGAGTCCGATGACAGAAGATACTCGTACGATCACAAACCTAGTTCCTAACTTAACGCCAGAATTAATGCCCTACCCTGGCGCTGATGCGGCGTCCGGGGTTCAGTTGGCGATCGCCATGATGAAAAATACCGGACTGGAATCAGGTGACATTGTTCTGATGACCGATGATCTCGACATTCAGGAGCGCAGCAGCATTGCCTCTCTGCTGTCCGGAACCCAATGGAAATTATCCATACTGGGTGTCGGTACCCGCGCTGGCGCTCCCATTCAGCTTAGTGACGGTTCGTTACTGCAAACCGAGTCCGGTACGACAGTAGTTGCTAAGGCAAACTTTACTAACATGCAAAAATTAGCCAAGCAAACCGATGGATTCTTTACCCCGGTTCAACTCGACAGCAGTGATATCAACGCCATCGCTGCACGCACGCAGGAAGTCAGTACTACGGCCGACAAAAACACGACTCATCAGGTTGAAGATAAAGTCAATGATGGCTTCTGGCTGGTATTGTTCCTATTGGTGCCCGCTGCTCTGATGTTTCGTCGTGGCTTGGTTTTCTCGCTGGCCTTGCTGAGCGTGCCGTGGTTGACTCCAACCCCCGTCCAAGCCAGCCCCTGGTTAAATCAGGAGCAAACGGCCATGCAGCTTTATCAGGCTGAAGATTATTCCAATGCCGCTCAGGCATTCAGTAGTCCGGAATGGAAAGGCGTCGCGCAGTACAGTGCGGGGGATTTTGAGGGCGCCATTGAGTCGTTAAAAAACGTGCCGGGCACTCGTGGCAAATACAACCTGGCCAATGCGTATGCGCAGCAACGTGATTTCGATAAGGCCATCGAGCTGTATGAAGAAGTTCTCAAACACGATCCGAGCAATCAGGACGCGCAGCATAACCTGGATGTGGTGAAAAAAGCCAAGCAACAGCAACAGCAACAGCAACAGCAACAGCAACAGCAGGATAAGTCCGAACAGAATCAATCGTCAAAACAATCTGACTCAGACGGTCAAAACGGCGATCAGCAGCAGGCTCAACAAAACAGCTCGGGCTCAGACAATACCGACACATCGCCGCAACACAACGCTCAGCAAGAACAACCGGACCGCTCAACGGATCAGAATGATCAGTCAGCGGATCACGAGAACACCCAGAACAGCGAATCTGAGCAGAACACAGACCAAGCCGAGAGCCGCGCGCAAACGCAATCGACCAAACGCGCTTCGGACAACGCAGCCCAGCCACAAGATCCCAGTGCAGAGGCGAATGCGGTTCAGACTGACAACCAGCAACAAGTCGATCCAGAGCTACGCAAGCTGGAGCAAGTGGAAAGCGCACGGGACCCAAGCCGCTTATTACGTGCCCAACTGATGCTTCAAGCTCAACAGAAACAACCTCCTAAGAACTCAGGTAAACAGTGGTAATGATGAGACATCCTATTTTGAAACTGATCACCGCCCTTCTCCTGGCTGCCAACCTTTTCAGTCCGGCAAGTTATGCCGCGACCGTCTGGGCAAGCGTCAGTAAAAACAAAGTCGCCAAGAACGAAGTATTCCAATTGAGAGTCGTGACTGACCAAAAAGCCAGTGCGGACGCCATTGATTTCAGTGCGCTTGAAAAAGACTTCTATGTGGGTCGACCTGGGTTTGGCTCTTCGGTCAACATTATCAATGGTGACCGAACCGTGCGCAGCGAGTGGAACGTGTCGCTGGCCGCTCAGAAGCTTGGAAAAATGATCATTCCTGCGTTTGATATCAATGGCGATAAATCTCAACCGATTGCGATTCAGGTTACCATGGACGAGCAGGATCCTAACATCGCCGATCTGGTTGAAATGCGTGCCAGCCTCAACAACAGCGACCTCTATCCTAACGAGAGTGCCACGCTGAAAACCCGCTTGATCATCAAAACCGATCCGCGCCGTTTGCAAAATCCTCAAGTCGAGCCTCCCGCAGTTAATGGCCTCACGTTGACACAAATCGGTGAGCCCAACCAATATCAAAGCGTACTCAATGGTGTTCAGGTTACCGTGGTGGATCAAAATTACCGCGTCACGGCCGAGAAAGCCGGAGAGTATCAACTGAAAGGTCCATCGTTCAAAGGAGCAGTGATTTACGGCAGTTCAATGACCGGAACCACCAAAATGATTAATGTCGATACCGCTCCGAAGCAGTTCGACATTTCGGTGCGACCAAAACCGGCTGGCTACAAAGGTGTCTGGTTACCCACGACTCAGCTGACCCTGCAACAAACCTGGACCGACAGCAGCGGCAATCCGGTAGCAGCAGATGTTACCTACCCTACGAAGATCGGAGACGCACTTACCCGAGAGATCACATTGGATATCACCGGTCTCAGTTCAGAGCGCTTCCCGGATATCAAAGTAAACTACCCGGATACCATCCGGGTCTACAGTGAGAAACCGCAATTCAGCGAACCGAAAAACGGCGTAACCCGTATGACGTTAAAGCAGGTGTTGATCCCACAAAGCACGGGAGATATCCCGCTCAACAGCATTTCAATCAACTGGTGGAACAGCAAAGCCAAGCAGCAGAAAACCAGTAAAATCCAAGGCCTGACACTGAACGTGTCACCGGGTGAAGCACTCAATGCCGCGCCGGCCAACTTTTCTGCCCCTGTGGCAGCAACGCCTGCAATCTCACCAGAAGTGCAAACCGTCACCGTAAAAGATCGTGGTATCTGGCCGTATCTCACTGGATTATTTGCGGCGCTGTGGCTGATCACCGTCATCATCGCAATAAAAATGCGCCGTACGCCGCGTGCCGTTAAACCTGAGGTAGCGACAGCATCGGGGTCGATCGTTGTTCAGGTAAAACAAGCGCTTGCTCAAGGCGATACCATTCGCGCTCAGTACTGTGTTCATCAGTGGATGACAGAGCTGCCGCTGAGCCAAGAGGAGCAGCGTGATATTCAACATGAACTGGATGCGATGAATGCATCGAGCTTCAGCTCGTCACCCTCTCGTTGGCAGCCCTCCGCCTTACTAAAACGACTGGCTAAATTGGACAAACGTCAACGCAGTGCATCGTCATCACCGGACCAACTGACCCACCTTTAAACCAATAGCGCCTGCGCGCACAAAACGGTGTATCAACCTTAGCGTTGTTACACCGTTCGTTTTAAACTTGATGCCATCTTGTTTCCATCATCGACATCCACATGAAAATCATCGCTGTAACCGCTTGCCCAACCGGCATTGCCCACACATACATGGCCGCTGACGCACTCAAAAAAGAAGCAACCAAGCGAGGCTTGTGCCTGAAAGTGGAAACCCAAGGGGCTATGGGTATCGAAAACCCGCTCTCTGTCAGTGATATTGCACAGTGCGATCTCGTCCTTATCGCCTCGGACATCGACATAGAGCAACGCGAACGTTTCCATGGCAGCAAGATCATGAGCGCCTCGATAGAGGAAGTGCTGACCAACGTCGTAGCCGTGATTGATCGCTGTCTGAAAGTATGATTGTCAGTCGCATCACATTCTGCCTGCCTGGAGACGGTGTTCCCGGATGGCAGTTGAGCGAACTGAAAGGGCTGGCGAGTCTATTTCGTTCAGTGGTGGTGTGGATCAACATCACTCAGAGCCGCCAGGCGAATCTTGAACACGGGCTAAAAATGCTCAGCGTCAAAAACTGCCGTTATGATCTGTGTCAGCTAGCCATCGAAGGTTTGGACGCCGAACTGGCGTGTATGGTGCTGACAGAGTACATCAGCGAAAAATTCGATCTGGTTGCCACCACACATAACAGGAAGCGCATCGCTGCCTACCAGCTGGACAACTACCCGCCACTGCAATCCCCGGTCCCCTTCAACTGGCATTTTTTGCATTCACATCGCAATGAGACTGAGGACAAGAACCATCTGCTTGCCCAGTCCGCCATGTGCGCTAACCCCAGTCGTCAAGACGTGTTGTATCAGGCGTTGCAGGCGAGAGAAACAATCTCATCAACCTTGATCGGACAGGCACTGGCACTGCCTCATATCATGCACAGCGACGTCACCGTGCCGACAATGGTATTTCAGCGACCAAACGCACAGGTAGTTTGGCATCAGAACAAGGCACCGGCACATCTGGTCATCACTCTGTTTATCCCCTCACCGACAGATAGGCAAACCCTGATCCCCTTTACCCGACTTACCCGTTGGTTACTCAGCGAGCCCCATCAGACACTGCTGCTGGACAATCTGGACGATTTTACCCTGCGCATCATCATCAGCCACATCATGGCGACCTATCAGCCAGAGTGAACCATCACTCGGTATTCTGACGGCGTCAGGCCCGTGCGGTTCTTAAAAACACGAAAAAAGTAATTCACATCCTGAAAACCGCAACGCGTCGCCACTTCTGGCAGGCGAAAGTCATAACGTTTGAGCATGAATTTCGCACGCTCAATCCGCACCCAGGTAATATAATCAGCCAATGTCATATGCCCTTGTTGGCGGAACATTCGTGACAGATGGTTTGGCGAAATATTAAATCGATGTGCAATACTCGAGCGTGTGATAGTTCGGTGAAAGTTTTCCTGAATATAAATGCAGATCCCCTGGTAGAGATCCTCACTGCGCTTTTTGGTTGAAACGACCGGACTCTCGAGCATCGTACTGCTGTAGCTGAGCAATGCCAGTAGCAAATGTTCATCCATCGGACGCTTGTTCGGCTCACGGGCCAGGGCATTCAGCGCTTCGAGAATGTGGTCAATCGCGTGTCCGGTCCGGGTTTGGATACTGTGTTTTCGAATGTCAAAAAAACCCTCTTCGCCTTTCTCTTTACTCACCAGACTGAAGCCGAGCTGACGGCGACCAAACAGCAGACTCAGTACCGAGCATGACTCATCCCAATGCGGTTTATTCCAGCAGTTGGGAGGAATATACAGCGCATCCCCCGAATGGATACTGACGGTCGAGATACCGTGTTCATTATCTTCCATTTCGTTCACATACGTGCCTTTGAGTACCAGCTCCAGACGAGGAAAGTTAACCTGATAACTGAACGCCGGCGGTGTACATTGATCGCTGCCAAACCAGATACGATTGACGCTCTCTCGCTCTGCCATCACGACATCAATCACATTTTTAAAGGTATCCACCGCACTCTCCTACCCAAACAAGGTAGATACTTTAGTCCAACCTCATAGCCAATACCACAACCTTACTTTTAATACCGACATATTCAAAATATCAAAAAATCAATTTATCTAACTGTTTTTATTGATTTTTAAAACCAAACAATAACCATCCATTTAACTCAACGAAAAGAGATACAGATCACGTTTAAAGTTATAGGTTACAATAATCCAGTAAATGCATCTTTTCTTCACTATATGAAGTGCGTTTGCGGATCCACAATGTCAGCATCAAATAACAAAACAACAAGAATAATCCTACGGGGGTGTATGACATGATCACTCAATTGATCAATGAGGACCTGATAAAGCTGGACCTCACCGCGACCAGCAAAGACGACGTTTTTGCTGAACTGATCGATGTTCTAGCAAACCAGGGGCGCATCAACGACAAAGCCCAGTTTCTGTCGGACATCAAAGCCCGAGAAGAGCTGGGAAATACCGGGTTTGAAGACGGGGTCGCCCTGCCACATGCGAAAAGCGCTGCTGTGGTAGAGCCGGCGGTCGTCATTGGTGTGAGTCGTCAGGGGATCGACTATGGCGCCGAAGACGGGCAACCTTCTCGCTTATTTTTCATGATTGCATCACCCGACGGTGGTGCCAACCACCATATTGAAGTTCTGGCCGAGCTGTCGTCCAAACTGATTGAGGACGGATTTATTGAGCGCTTCCTCCAGGTTGATACGCCTTCCGATGCATTAGCCCTGTTGTTACAAAAAGAGAGTACGCCAACGGATTTGCCACACGCCACTAACGGTTTCATCATCGGTGTCACTGGCTGCCCTGCCGGCGTTGCTCACACCTATCTGGCGGCCGAAGCCCTGGAAAAAGGGGCGGCGGCGCTGGGCTATGAAGTCAAAGTTGAAACCAATGGCTCCATCGGGGTAAAAAACAGCCCGACTGCGGAAGACATTGCCCGTGCCGATGCGATCGTTGTCGCCTGTGACAAACAGGTCGACATGACCCGCTTTGCGGGTAAGCGCGTAATAGAAACAGGGGTCAAAGCACCGATTCGCGATGCTGAAGGTTTGATCAAACAAGCGCTGTCTGCCCCGACTTACCAAGCGGATGCGTCTGCAAAGCCTCAGGAATCTGCCGCCAGCAAAGCCTCTCAGGCACGCTCGGATCTGTACCGCTACCTGATGAACGGGGTTTCTCATATGATCCCGTTCGTTGTCACCGGCGGCCTGCTGATCGCACTGTCGCTGGCCATCGGTGGCCAACCGACTGAAGCGGGCATGGCTATTCCGGCTGGCAGTATGTGGCAAAAAGTGCTGGATACCGGCGTAGTCGCCTTCCAGTTGATGATCCCAATTCTGGCGGGTTACATTGCGTATGCCATTGCCGATCGTCCTGCGCTGGCGCCAGGCCTGATTGGTGGCTGGATAGCCAACAACGGATCTTTCTATGGCGCTGAAGCTGGCACGGGCTTTATTGGCGCGATCATCGCAGGTCTGCTAGTGGGATACTTTGTGAAGTGGCTGACCAGCATCAACTACCACAAATTCATTCAGCCGTTGGTGCCAATCATGATTGCACCCATTGCAGGCTCTTTGTTTATCTCCGGTCTGTTTATTTTCGTCATTGGTGCACCGATTGCGAGCCTGATGGACAGCCTGACCGCGATGCTGACAGCCATGAGCACCGGCAACGTTGTACTGTTGGGTATCGTACTGGGTGGCATGGCTGGCTTCGACATGGGTGGCCCCTTCAACAAAGTAGCGTTCTTGTTCTCCGTCGGCATGATTGCCAGCGGTCAGACCCAGTTTATGGGCGCGATGGCCTGCGCTATTCCTGTGGCTCCGCTGGGCATGGCGTTAGCAACGGTATTAGGCCGTAAACTGAATCTGTTCGAAGACTCGGAAATTGAGGCCGGTAAAGCGGCGGGCGCGATGGGTTTGGTCGGCATTTCAGAAGGCGCAATTCCATTTGCAGCTCAGGACCCCATGTCGGTTATTCCGGCGAACGTACTCGGCTCAATGGTCGCGGCTGTCATGGCTTTCTCATTTGGCATCACTAACAGCGTCGCCCACGGAGGACCTGTGGTCGCCCTACTCGGCGCGATGAACAAACCATTGCTGGCGCTAGTGTGTATGGCCGCAGGCGCAATCGTCACTGGTATTGCATGTGTCACGTTGAAAAAAGTGCGTAAAGCCAAGCTCGAAGCGGTCGCGGCATAAGCCAGCCTTGACTTCAATACGCGAAATTTTAAGTTGGCTCTGTTAAAATGAGCCAGCTTTTTACAACGCAAACCAGATGTCAAACTGGTGCTATGCTCCTGACCATTCCCTGAATGGCCATTTGTTGTACTCCCGCTCCGTTCGGGAGCTTTTTCGTAAGGTAATTACAAGATGTCGATCCACGAACCGCATCCCCGCTGCTTCTACCCCATGGACAACGTGATCCAGAATTATGCCTGGGGCAGCACAACGTCAATCAGCCAGTTGTTCAATATCGAAAACCCGACCAACCAGCCACAAGCTGAGATTTGGATGGGCGCACACCCGAATGGTTGTTCCCGTACTCAGATCAACCAGCACTCTACACTGCTGTCTGACTTAATCGCCACCGACAAAGATGCGTTTTTGTCTGCCGATACCAATGCACGTTTTGGCGAACTGCCTTATCTGTTTAAAGTCCTCGCTGCGGCTAACGCACTGTCCATTCAGGTTCATCCGAGCAAAGCCGAAGCCGAAGCCGGATATGCAAAAGAGCAACAAGCTGGCATCCCTCTGACAGCCGGCCACCGCAACTACAAAGATCCCAACCACAAACCTGAGCTGGTATACGCCCTGACTCCGTATCAGGCGATGAACGGGTTTCGTTCATTTGCTCAAATTTCAGCGCTGTTTTCAGCCCTGAATATCAGTGCCATTTCGTCACTGGTTAACGCGTTTACCCAGAACCTGACATCAGCAGGTTTAGCGCAGTTTTTTACCGAGTTACTGTCACTGCAAGGTGAGCAGAAAGCACAAGCGGTGGACGCGTTACTGACTTACGCCGATACCCATAAAGGCGAACCTCTGTTCGCGCTTATTCTTGAACTGGCAGACCAATACCCGGGTGACATTGGTTTGTTCGCTCCGCTGATGCTGAATGTCCTGACGCTACAACCGGGCGAAGCCATGTTCCTGGATGCACGTACCCCGCACGCTTACCTGAAAGGCACCGGGCTGGAGATCATGGCCAACTCAGACAACGTACTGCGCGCCGGATTGACGCCCAAGCATATGGACGTCGAGGAACTGGTGAGCTGTACCCTGTTTGAAGAAAAGCCGGCTGAAACTTTGCTTTTGGCACCGCAAGTCGATGGTCAGGTATTGAGTTATCCAATCCCAGTCCCCGATTTCAAATTCACTGTCTATCTGTCGGCCAATCAGCAAACAATCACCACACACAGCGCGGAGATTCTGTTGCCTCTTGATGACGTAATGACGGTCTCTCATGCAAGTGGTGAAACGGTGACGCTCAAAAAAGGCCAGTCACTGTTTATCCCCGCGTATGCAGGCGAATACACGCTTCAATGCGCAGGACGCGTCGCTCGCGCCCATAACTGATGTTCGCCACTGGCCGGCCACGCTCGGCCAGTGCTCCCCTCTCCTCTTAAACACACACCGCCTCTTAGCTCGTTGTTTATTATTTTTCAGAAACACGCAATACCCAGAACTGAACGTTTTCGCGCATCATTACGACGCGAACAACCCTTGACATAAAAACAATAAAATTATCGTTTTGCGATAAAATATTGTTGATCAACGATCAAATTATGATTAATATTTCTCCATCGCAGAATGACAAAGGAAAACCTTCATGAATAAAATTCAGACACAAAGCCGCCGGATCAGACAATTCTTTCAGTTCTTTCTGATCGTGACTCCAATCGCAGTCTGCTATTACTGGCTTACCGTCGGAACAACGTACGATGTTCTCACCCGCTTTGGTATTGTCGAGTTGAGCTACGACTTCAGTGAGTACACGCAACAGCCACTGACCGCAATGACACGGCTGTTCGCCGCAGGCGCCAGTTTACTGCTGTGCGCTATCTTGATGTACGCACTTAGTGTGTTAATCCGCTTATTCCGCAACTACGAACATCACGAAATCTTCACTCTGGACAACGCCATTTGCTATCAAAAGTTGGGACGTTGCTTGTTTTACTGGGTGGGGGGCTCTATCATCCACGGCGCACTGATATCAGTGATTCTCTCGTTTAATAATCCACCGGGAGAACGCATGGTCACCTTATCATTTCAAGGGTTGGATTTTTTAACGCTGGTGTTAGGTGTCATCATTCTGATCATCTCTTGGGTCATGCGAGAAGGACATGATCTCGCGGATGAAAGCCGCCTGACGATTTAAGGAGTCTCATGTCTATTCGAATCAATTTGGACGTTATGATGGCGAAACGCAAAATGCGTCTGAAAACTCTCGCACAAGCCGTCGACATTACCGAAGCGAACTTGTCCATACTCAAAAACGGTAAAGCTAAGGCCATTCGTCTGCCTACGCTGGAAAAACTGTGTGAAGTGCTTGAGTGCCAACCTGGCGATCTGCTCGAATACGTAGACGATCAGGATAACCCGACGCCTTAATTTCAAATGGTATCCACTGCCATTTAACCCGCAGCCCTGTGTTGCGGGCTTTTTGCGTCAGGAACTGGCGTTGTATTCTGCGATTCAAACCAAACGCATCAGGGCTTTCCCCCTTTGTGACAAAGGCACCTGATGCGTATGCAATCAGTCTTGTAAATAGTTGCATATCTGCGACAAGCTGAGATTTTATAAAACTGAAATTTTTCTCTACTCATACTTTAGTTTTGTTTCAATATCTTACGAGCCATTATAAAGATTGAGTAAAATTCCTGTCAGCGTTGTGCTTTCTTCCCATATCTGGATTGTCGTATCATACTTTACCTATAAGGCCTTCAGCCTTGTCAGAATGAATAATTTTAACAAACCAACAAGAAAAATTTGCCGTGAGATTTTTAGTTTATTCTTTTCTCATTAGCCTGTTTTGCGCGCCCGCACTGGCAGCCGTCGACTTAGTGAAAGTCGACAAGTCGAAACGACGGATGTATCTGTTGAAAGACGATGAGATCATTCGAGAGTATCGTATTGCATTGGGAAAACGTCCAAGAGGACACAAAGTTCGTGAAGGCGACAGCCGGACACCGGAAGGTCGTTACCAACTTGATTTTGTGATGAACGACTCCGACTTTTATCGTTCCATTCATATTACTTACCCAAATCAGCACGATGTCGACTACTCCCATCGTTTGGGCTACCGGCCTGGTGGTAATATCAAGATCCATGGTCTTAAAAATGGTGATAAAGTGAATCCGGATTTTGTCCAGAGCTTTGACTGGACCAATGGATGCATCGCAATCACCAATGAAGAAATGGACGAGTTCTTATCACTGGTTCAAGCCGGAACACCCATTGATATTGAGTGGTGATCAGGACGCGTTACTTTGAGCCGATGCCGGGCTGTCAGCAGCCTGGCTGCGCTTGTCTCGTGTCACCCACCAGCAGATCAACGACCCAATCGTCACCATCAGCACCCCCTGCCAGAAACTGCCCGTCAATGCCACGCCTAATATCACGGACGACAGCAACGTGGAGAAGATTGGCGTGAAGTAAGACAGGGTCGCGAGTAAGACCATATTGCCACCCAAAATAGCAATATTCCACAACGCATAACCTCCCCCCATCACTATACCGGTCCACAATACATTGCCCGCCGCAGAGAGTGAGAACGTCATGCCGGTTTCATCACTGAACGCATACTGGGTCCACAAGGAGACTGCCGTCATAGCAAAAAACAGCGTGATCGCGTTTTGGCCCCCGGACAGGCGTTTCGTAACGTTGCAATAAATCGCCCAGAGAAAGGCACCAATGAATGCCAGCGAGTACGTCAGGGGGTTCGTGGCAACACTGGCCGCCAGCTTCACCACCGACAGGCCTTCATCTCCGGTGATCGCCCAGGCGACACCAATAAATGCCAGGGCCACGCTCGGATAAACCAGAATATTGGTTTTCTTATTACTGACGATCACCGCCAGTAATACCGTCAGAGCCGGCCACAGATAGTTGATCACCGCCATCTGCATTGCCTGATGACGATCATTGGCCATCCCGAGCGACAACGCCAGACACACCTCGTAAGCAGCAAATAACCCGCCGCCAATCAATACATAACGCCAGGATAAATTACGCCACTTCGGCACACCAATAACGATCAACAAAAACACCGAGGCAACGGTATAAATCCAGGCTGCGCCACCAATTGGTCCGAGCTGCTCCGCCACTTTGCGGGCAAACCCTAACATGGAGCTCCAGAGAAGCACGGCCGCAACGCCATACAGAGTAAATTTATACTGATTCAACACACTACAACTCAAACAACCGCAAGCAAACTCTCACCTTGCGTTAAGAATCGTTTTCTGTCAATCGACGAATCAGTTTTGCCGGAGTCCCCCCAACCAGGCTGTCAGGCGGCACATCACGCGTCACGACTGAATTCGCTGCAATCACGGAACGTGCACCGATCGTGACTCCCTGATTGATCACCACATTGCCACCGATCCAGACATCATCCTCCACCACAATCGGCTGACAAAAAGTTTCCCAGGTGCGACGGCGACGATAGTCCAGAGAATGGCCTGCGGTGTAAAACTGCGCATTCGGTCCGATAAGAACATGATTGCCAATGGTAATGTGCGCACCATCCAACATGGTGGCGTTCATATTGATAAAGGTGTTGTGGCCAATGGAAATCGTCTGGCCAAACTCACAACAAAAAGGAGAACGAATCACACTGCCTTCACCAAACTGCGCCAACAGGTCGTTGAGAATAGCACGGCGAGTATCCTCGTCACTGGTCTGATTGAGGTCACGACCGAGTTCGCTGGCTTTGTCCCTCACCACGTTGATACTCTCATCACCTCCGTCAAACAGCTCACCGGAAGTCATTTTTTCAAATTCAGTCATGCTCACTCTCCTACTTTGCGAGATTTAGACAGGAACCGAGAGCATACCCGCTTAACCGGACAGAAACAGAGAAAACTTTGGCAAGTTTTACATCCGTAATTAGAGCGAGTCATCAACGAGCACAAAAAAGCCGGGTAACACACCCGGCTTTTGAATCAATGTGCGGATTAACGCTAAGTGGCTCAGACAATTTCCCAGCTGTGCGTCATCTCGACACCTTGTCCGAGCATCAGACACACGGAGCAATACTTCTCTAATGAGTTGGCCGCAACCTGAGCGACCACATCGGCATCCAGCTCGTGGCCCGAGACAACAAAATGAATGTTAACCTGAGTAAAAATGCGCGGCGCGGTTTCACGACGCTGTGTGGTCAGCTTTGCGGTACACGCCGTCACTTGCTGGCCCGCTTCTTTGAGTCCATCAACCACATCCACAGAGCTGCAGCCACCGGCCGCCATCAACACCATCTCCATTGGGCTTGGCGCTGTTGCGCCGCCGTTGCCATCCATCACCACAGAGTGGCCAGACTGTGATTGACCCAGAAATTTAAACTCTTCAATCCACTTAACTTCAGCTTGCATCTCTTTCTCTCATTTAACAGCAATACCATCGGACAACTCTAGCACAGGTGAGCTTATCCACACGAGGCTTTACCTCTCCTGCCCCAGTAATGGCCAGACAGGAGAAAGACCATCAGGTCATCCACACGACCCGCGCAGCTAATAAAATCAATACCACACCGGAAAGCCGGTCGATCAACTGTGCTTTCGTCCGCACTCGATCCAGCAAGCGGGGGCTGGAAAGTAGGAAAGTGAGCAACGTATACCACAATCCATCAACCACCAGTGGCGTGGCAACAATGACTGCTTTGCTACCGAAATCACTTCCCACCGCAACAAATTGACTGAACAAGGCGATAAAAAACAACGCGATTTTAGGGCTGAGCAAAGAAATCAAAAAACCTTCTTTGGCTGACTGCCATAGCGTAGTGGTTTCACCGGATTCCAGTTTGGCCGCCACACCACCTTTTGAGCGTAACGCATTCCACCCCAGATAAACCAGATACAACGCGCCCGCATAACTGATGGTTTTGAACAACAAAGGCGACTGGTGCAACACCACCGCGAGGCCAATGAGGGTGATAAACGCATATATCCCAATTCCCAACGCGTGGGCCCATGCCGTCGCAAGGCCGTTCGCCCGCCCACCGGCAAGGCTGTGCTTCGCGACCATTGCTAAACTGGGACCGGGAGACATCGCTCCCAACAGACAAACGGTAAAAAGCGATAGCCAGATAGTAAAAGTCATAGATGTGTCCTCCTGATAGCAGCATCATTGCTCAAATCAGGACATAAATAGAAATCAAAGTTTTTCATAAAAGCCATGATTTTAAATCATACCAATAGAATAAGGCGACTGACGCATCATCAGATACACTTGCTCACGCATCCAGCGGTGCGCACTGTCGTTGTCATATTTTGGGTGCCACATCAGCCAGTACTGATGTGTCTCCGTATCAAACGGCAAGGGCCTATGTTGCAAGGGCGCATGTTTAGAAAGATTGATGGCGATATGCTCAGGCACGACCATCAGCAAGTCACTGCCCTGGAGCGTATTAATTGCAGCGGAAAAAAACGGTACTTTAAGTGCAATTCGACGTTTTACTCCCAATGCTTTCAGCACTATGTCCGTGGACGCATCTTTATCGCCGCCTCCGGTGACTTTAATGTGCGCATAACGCAACAGATCGTCCGTGGTGATCGCACTGCGAGCGCAAAGCGGATGCTGGGTACTCATAAGGCACACTGACTTATCTTCCCCCAGTTTGAGGCTGCTGACCTGTTCAGGCTGTCGAGGCAGCATGGTGGATGCCAGTTGGATCCCGGTATCGTGCAAGTGATCTAGATAAGACGGATCCCATAATCGGTAAGCAATATCCACATCTGGGGCCTGCGCTTTAATGGTGCGTGCAATATCAGGCAGGATGTACTGCGCAACGTAATCACTGGATGCGAGCACTACTTCACTCTGCCATTGCTGCGGCTCAAACGGTTTGTCATCCAGCAAGTGCTCAAACTCACCCAGCAACGCGTCCAGTTTGTACTTGAGTGCTGTGGCCCTGGGCGTCGGTAAGAGCAAATTACCGTCCCGCACCAGCAAGGGGTCTCCGCATAAATCGCGTAATTGCGCCAGTTGACGACTCACCGCCGACTGAGTGATATTCAGGCGCTGGGCCGCACGGCTGACGTGGCACTCTTCCAGCAAGACGTGCAAAGAGCGCAATAAATTCAGGTTAATGTTACCCAACATATTCCACCCAGGGCTTGCGCCATTTCGGAGCCGGGTAGTTTTCTGGCCAATATTCAACCTGGCGTCGGATCAGGCCTTGTCCAACGGTGTGAAAGGTGATTGCGGTGTCGGTACGCTTCCCGTCCGACACGGTGACATCCGTGACGACCTGTTGTCCATCTGCCACGATACAATTGATGACAAAAGTCCAGCGACCTTCCGCCGGATACGCAGAATTCAACTCAGCAAAATTGTTGCGCCCTGTGATTCTTTCACCACTTTGAGGCCAAAGAATCTCCACATCTTCTGACAGACAGTTCGCCGCCAGATAAAAATCATTGCTCTGCATCGCTTGCCAATAGGCCTCGACGGTCTGTTGCGCATTCATGCTTGCCCCTTGGTGGTATTGAAGAATTCCGTCAGCACAGTATGTGTCATCAGATGGCGCAGTTCCGGAATTTGTTGCAACTGGTCGCGGATTGCGTTGAGGCGGTTCATAGTGGGTACCTCAACGTAAAGCATCATGTCTGTCTCACCACTGATGGCATGGCACCATTTCACGCCATCGATCTGATAAATATCTGCCGCATACGCTTCACATTGATGCGAAGAGCCGGACGTATCAAACTTAATCGCCAGATAAGCACAAATCATCTCCGTCGGCTTGTCGGTTACAATGTTGGCGTGATAGCCGAGAATAACCTGATCGTTTTCCAGCTTGCGGATTCGCGCAGTCACCGCTGAACGGGACAAGTTGACATCCCGGGCAATTTCACTCACCGAGCGCCGGGCATTGTGTTTGAGAATGTGGATGATTTGGTGATCGAATTTGTCCATTATGACTTCCTGTAATCGCTCAACTTATCCTGTTGAGTTCAGGTAATGTGACACAAATTCTCGATGCAGAAAAGCCGACAATGTGGCGAAAATCGGCAACCAAAACGTCATATTGACAGATAACTCCGTCATTTTGGTTACTGAGTTTCCGCGGAGAAGCGGGTACTCTTGGCGAATACGGATCTTACGGAGACAACAATAACAATGAGTCAGTTGAAACAGGACATCACTTTGCTGTCTGGCATCGGGCAGCTTTCCACTACTCTGATGGGCACCGGGCTGTTTATGATCCCCGCGATTGCCGCAGGGATCGCAGGTCATCTCTCACTTTGGGCCTGGCTGATTCTGTTTGTGGCTATTTGCCCAATCGCGTTGACGTTTGCCCAATTGGGTAAACGCTACCCGAGTGCAGGCGGCACTGCCTATTTTGTCCGTAAAGCCTTTAACAGTAAACTTGAACGCAGCGTGGCCTGGCTATTTGTCAGCGTAATCCCCGTCGGAGTCCCCGCCGCTATCGCTCTGGCGGCCAGTTTCTTGCAACAATTGCTCCCTGAGGCTCTGAATCACGCGTTGCTGGCACAAAGCCTAACGGTCGCATTGCTGATTCTGGTCAACCTGATGGGGACGAAATCGTCTGGTCGACTGCAAACGCTGATTGCCCTGAGCATCTTTGCACTGGTCGGTGCGTTTTTATGGCAAGGCAACGTCACCACGCAAGATCTGCACATGCCAACTCTGGATGGCGAGTCCTGGTGGCCGATAGGTGCGGCATTGGGAGTGATGTTCTGGTGCTTTGTCGGTATCGAAGCGTTTGCGCACATGGGGGAAGAGTTTAAAAATCCGCAGCGCGATTTCCCTATTGCGATCGTTGTCGGTTGTTTTGTGGCCGGAGCCACCTACTGGGCATGTTCAGTCGTGATCCTCAAATTCGGTGCTTACGGCACAGCTGAGCTCGACAGTGCGTCGATTCCCTGGCTAAGTGAGCAACTGTTTGGCGATGGCTTTAAAACGCTGATCAGCGTTGTCGGGTTTTCCGCGTGCTTCGCCAGCGTCAACCTCTACACACAAAGTCTGTCGCGCATGGTCTGGGCGCAAGCACGTGAATATCGTCCACACAGCGCTATCGCACGCGTATCCATCCGTGGTGTGCCAGCCAATGCAACGCTGTTTGTTGGTGCCGTTTTGATGCTGTCGTGTGTGATGGGTGCCCTCTCAGATCTGGATCTGGAGTTCTTCCTTAAGCTGGCCAACAGCATATTCGTTCTGATTTATCTGTTGGCCATGCTCGCCGCATGTAAACTGCTGCGCGGTATCGCCCGAGGCATGGCGATGGTTTCGCTCTTGCTTTGTACCGGTGTGTTTATTTGCCTAGGCTGGTCAATGCTCTACGCATTGAGTGTGTTTGCGGCCCTGTCACTTCCTTGGGAACGGTGGCTGAGAAAAACACCCACGGAAGCCACCTGAACAATTACAACAACTCACTGACGACCTGGTTGCCACGAATACACGTCAGCGTTTGTGGCGCCACTTTACACCAGCTTCCGTCACTTTCCAGTGGCTCAGAAGCCAGCGCTATATTTTCCTCTTCCGCTCTGATAAACACGGTCGGCGGCTCCTTATCGGTGCTGTAACGCACCACCCAGAAGCCGTCCCCATCAGACAGGCACATCGACGCTTTGAACGGCTGATCAACGCCCTTTTCCGCCATAATCGACTCAATGTCATCAATGGTTTTGCGGATTGCGGCGACCGGGTCTTCACGCAAACCATTGTTCATCGCTAATAGAAAAATCAGTTCACTGTCTGTGCTGCCTCGACGCTGCAAATACAAAGCTTCCGGCAGTTGCCGTTCAAGCGCGTACTTGACCTGTGAATACCCGCCTATCTGGCCATTATGCAGAAACATCCAGTTATCGAGAATGAACGGGTGACAATTTGAACGAGAGACGGAGGTCCCCGTAGAGGAGCGAACATGGGCCATAAATCGATGTGAACGAATATGGTGAGTCAGAGAACGTAAATTCTCATCGCCCCACGCCGGCAAGACTTCATGAAACTGGCCGGGCGTAGCCCGTTCTGTGTACCAGCCGAGACCAAACCCGTCTGCATTGACACGCGTGACCGCTTTACGAGCTTCGAGACTCTGGTGTACTAACGAATGCTCTGGTTCATACACCAGTTCATCAAGATAAATCGGGCGTCCCTGATACGCCAACCAGCGGCACATAATCGCTTTCCTGTTAGACTAAGAGAGGCATCCAATAAATCACGTTTCAAAAACCCTGGCAAGCCGCATGATCTGCGGCTCGATTTGATCCAGTGCGGTATTGCCAAACCCGAGAACCGCACCATACCAGTGGCGTAATTCTGCACAATCATGTTCATAGTAACTGAGAGGACGCAGAATGATATCGGCCTGCTTTGCCCTATGACACACAGTCCGCTCATCCGGACCGTTGCGCCACTTGAGTGTCACATGCAGACCAGCAGCCTGACTGATGACACTGACCGAAGGCAGGTAGCGGCCAATCGCTTCGCATACCCTCTGGTGCTTTTGTTTGTACAACCGGCGCATTTTGCGGATATGACGCTGCAGGTCCCCCGCGGCAATAAACTCCGCCAGCGCGGCCTGAGTGTGTGCCGGGGAGTCACCACTGAGCGCATCCTTCATTGCCACACAGCTCTCCACCAAGGACGCAGGTACCACCAGATACCCTATCCGCAGCCCGTTAAACATGACTTTGCTGAATGAACCGACGTACAACACACGCTCATCGCATCCCACCTGAGCTGCGAGCCCCTGTAAGCTGGTGTACGGCCGGTGAGCGAACTGAAATTCGCTGTCATAGTCGTCCTCGATGATCCAACTTTTTCGGATGCGAGCCCATTCAATCAGGGTGAGTCGCTGCTCGGTGTTCAACGTCGTGCCCATTGGGTACTGATTGCTGGGCGTCACATACAAAGCGCGGGCATGACTTTGCAACGCGGTTTCAATCTCCAATCCACTGCGCGCACGGACCGGCAACGGCTCCAGGTTCAAACTATTCAACTCAAGCACTTTGGTCATCTGAGTATAACCGGGCTGCTCCATCAGCACGGACTCCCCCTTTGGTACCGTGGCCATCAAGGCAATAGCCAATGCCTGCTGGGCACCCGACGTAATAATGATCCTATCGGCATGGCAATGCACAGAGCGGCTGCTGGCCAGATAAGCAGCCAGCGCAGAACGCAATTCCATGCTTCCCTGAATCGGTTGATTGCCCAACAGATTGATCCGGCCGACATGACGTTGCAAGCACTGGTTCCATTTCGCCAGTGGGAATTGGGCCAAATCAGGCACACCAGGCGCAAACGGGGCATTCACATCCCCTGGCGGTCGGTGTGTGTCTTGAGCACCTACCGTAGCATCACCGGGATTAAAATACTGTTCCGGCAACGTCACCGCGACAAAAAATCCGGCGCCGCGCCGGCTCTCGATATAGCCTTCCGCCACCAGCTGTTCATAGGCTGCAACCACGGTATTGCGGCTCAGTCCAAGCTCGGCAGCCATCTTACGCGTTGACGGCAAACGTCCTGCGGTCGGCCACAACTGACCGACGATTTTTAGGCGCACCGAGTGGAATAGTTTGCTCTGTAGGTTCTCCGGTCCGTCGGCCAGAACCAGATCACCAATTTCAATTGGCTGCAAATTGGACCTATAAAAAATTAAAAACTGGCACTCATAAAAGTACCAGTTTGCACTTACATTGCCAATCAGAAGCCATCAACGAGGACTGATCATGCTATCGCAAACCCAACGCACTGAAATCAAAAAATCCGTTCACAAAACTGTGCTCGACACCCAACAGCTTCACGCGATCATCGACGAGAGCCTGTTGGCACACATTGCAATTACCGAAGCGCATGGCCCCGTGGTGATCCCTATGCTAACTTGGCGAGTCGGACAACGAATCTATATCCACGGCGCACGCAACAGTCGCCTCATTCGCCAGCTCAAACAGGGTAATTCCACCTGCCTGACTTTTACGTTGTTTGACGGCTGGGTACTGGCCCGGTCAACGTTCCACCACAGCGCGCATTACCGCTCTGCAGTGGTGTTCGGCCAATTCGAAGAAATAGAGGACAACGCGGAAAAAGATCGCTTACTCAATCATTTCGTCGAACAGATTGCCCCCGGAAGAAGTGCCGAGGCCCGAACCGGAAATGAAAAAGAGCTGACGGCAACCGTGGTTCTGAGCATGCCACTGTCTGAAGCATCGGTGAAAATCAGTTGCTCTGATGTGAATGATGATGCTGCCGACATGGACTTGCCGGTTTGGGCTGGCATTGTGCCCTATCGTACGGTTGTTGGCCCATTGGTCCCGAGCCCAACCATGACCACGATACCGGAAACGCCGGATTACAGCCGGGCGTATGGTTCAAGGTGGGTCAATTATCCAGTTGATTAATCCAATAAAAAAGGAGCCTTTCAGCTCCTTTTTCAAGGTCTGTTACTCGTCCTCCGGTCGAAGCAGAGCATCGAACGTCGGATGCCCGTGCAATGATTCCAAATCCGGTTCTTCGTTGAGCAAATCTTTGATCGACGGGCTCACCTCAATGGCGTGCACTAAGTCTTCAATCGCCTGCTCTTCCGCACCTAATCGGGCAAACGCACACGAACGCTGATACAAAGCCGGGCCATTTTTACCATCCAGCTCCAGTACCCGGTTACACATACTCAACGCCCAGTAGTACTCTTTCATCTCCATGACCGCATCGGCTTTGTACGTCAAAGCTTCCAGGTCACCCGGACGGATCTTGAGGATTTCGTCATACACTTCAACTCGTTGCTCCGGCGTTGGCATGCTTTGCGCGCGTAACCACAAGTTATGAATTTCGTTAATAATCTCAATTTCTTTGTTGTTTTCAGTGATGATGCGGGTCTTACGCTTCAAGTCGCGTTCCAGCGCCACGAATTTCTTTTCGTACTCCAACGCAATTTTATTCAGTCGTTTATCCGCCAAATCTTTGGTGTTGTTTTTGATCTCTTTCATCGACTGCCAGCCGATCAAAGCGATCAGCGAAGCCACTCCGGCAATAATGTAGAAGAAATAAGTAACCGTGACGTTGGCATAGTTCAGTGATTTATCGGCAACCGCCAGCTCACGGTCAGTGATCTGCACAGTGAGACGACGCTCGAGATCTTGCTGCTCCTGACGCAAAGATTTCAGCTCGTCCATAATGTAGCGCTCCATTAACGGACGATCCAACAAGTCGCTCTCTGAGTATTTTTTTTCCTCGGCTTGGGCAACAGACAAGAAACAGCTAACAAAGACGGCAAATAACAGGCTGATTGTTCTCATCGTTATTCCTTTTTGTATTTTTTCAGTTGAGTTATCACCACACTAACAAATCCAACGCCTGTGAATCCACTTTTCGAATAAAAATCCTACCAAATCAGAACAAAGTGGTGAAGCTGTGCAAAATCGACGGCACATCACTCAAGCTAGCGTTCTGCTTTGCTATAGTGGCCAAAAGAACTCATTTAGACACAAGGATGAGCCCGTTGTTTGAAGTTCGTTGGCGTTGCCTTTACACCTTATTTTTTAGTACCTGTTTGTTTGTGCTCAACGGCTGCAGCTCGGTGACGTTGCCTGACGACGCCCAAAAGAAGCTGAGCTACCACTTTGGGTATCAACAAGACTCACGTCTCGACCACTATTTTAAGCCCACCGAACATGGCCATGACCTCACCCGAGAGTCCGGTTTTCTGCCCTTGAATAAAGGCCACGACGCACTTCTGACCCGGTTGGCGTTGATCGAAACCGCACAGAAAAGCCTCGATCTCCAGTACTACATCTATCGTAACGATGAGACCAGCCAACTCCTCACGTGGCGTTTATACAAAGCCGCAGAGCGTGGCGTGCGGGTGAGGCTGCTGCTGGATGACATGCAGGCACGCAGCGACAAAGCCATGGCCTACCTCAATGCGCATCCGAACATCGAAATCCGCCTGTTTAATCCACATAAAAACCGTCACTCTCGTGGACTGAGTTTCCTGGGTGATTTCGACCGGCTGAATCAGCGTATGCATAATAAGTCTCTGACGGCCGACAACGTCGCCTCCATCGTCGGTGGGCGCAATATTGGCAATGAGTATTTCTCTTACCTGTCGGATGTTGAGTTTGGTGATTTTGATGTGCTGCTGCATGGCAACACGGTCGAGCAGATTGCGGATCAATTCGACCTGTACTGGAACAGTGACTACGCCATTCCGATGGAGTGGATATATCCAGACGCCAGACCATACACGCCCGCAGAAGTGCAACAATGGCTCGACAAGACAAAAATTGCCGACAAGTTCTCTCACGGCATCTACGACTTTACCCGACTGCCACTATACCATCAGCTACGTCAGGGCCATCTTCCTCTGCACTGGGGACCAGCGCAGCTGTTGTACGACGTTCCGAGCAAACTCGAAGGACAAGACAGCCAACTGGTATTACAGCTTAAATCTTTACTGGCCAATGTGGAACATTCTTTGATCCTGATTTCGCCTTATTTTGTCCCGACCGAGTCCGGCACCCAACAATTGATCAGGGCCGTGCAGTCTGGCAAAAACATCATCATCGTCACCAACTCACTGGCTTCTAACGATGTGTTTGCCGTGCATGGCTGGTATGCCAAATATCGTGAACAATTGGTAAAAGGCGGTGTTCAGCTTTGGGAAACCAAATCCACCAGCAAACAAAATAACCGCTGGAGTATGACCGGCAGCAGTCGGTCCAGCTTGCATGCGAAGGTGATGTTGATGGATAACCAAAAACTGTTCGTTGGTTCTATGAATTGGGATCCACGCTCAGCCCTGCTGAACACGGAAATGGCCGTGGTACTCACACAACCAGAGTATGTCTCGCAACAATCGGAGCAGTTTATTCAGTCGTTACCCGAGGTCGCCTATCAGGTGTTATGGCAGGACGGCGATATCGTCTGGCGTGACGCTGCAACCGAAACGTTGTACACCAGCGAACCGGACGCCAGTCTCTGGCGACGCATCGGCGCCTGGTTTTCCGGAATTTTACCGATAGAAGATCAGCTTTAGCGGCTAAAAAAATGGCTCTGCAAGTGCAGAGCCAACATATCAGTAAGATATAGAGAGTTTCCAATTACAAAGCAGGATTAAGCTTTGTCGGTTTGCTCAGTGTAGGGGGCATGAGACGCAGAAGTGTAAGCATCAGGTCAGCACAACGTAAGAATATGTTCAATACATAATTAATATCAGTAGTTTAAACCTTAAACCAAATTCAGAATGCGTCCTGAAAACGCTGAATGTATTGCAACGGCGTCAGACCTCGATGACGTTTAAACATACGGTTGAAACTTGTGATGTTGGTGTACCCTAATCGAGCCGCCACTTGATCTAACGGCACATGGCGGCTGATTAACTCTACCGCGACATTGCTCAATACATAGCCACAGACAGTAGAGAAATTCAGCCCACGAGCATGCAGCAGGCGCTGAAAATGTTGCTGAGAAACGCCTAAAATGCCCGAAACCCGCATTAAGTTCGGCAAACCAAAATGACAGCTGTATTTCACCACTTCGTAAATCACTTTGAGCTCATCTTCTGGATCCGGCATGTTAATAAATTCATCCAAATCCGAAAAACTCATCGCCAGTCGATTTTTCGTGACGGTGCGATGCAGCTGAGTGGCCAGGCGTTGATCCGAATGCAACCAAATTTCGGTCCGATAATGATTCCACCCGACTTCGCAGCCAAAGTAGGCCTGATACGCCGCTTTATTCACGCGGCTTCCGGAGAGCATCACTCGCTTTGGCACAAACCCTTTCCCCAGATACTCACGCAGGACTTTCATCATGAAAACGGCCACACGCACACTATCATGAACCTTGACGTCAGATGAGACATACGTGTTGTCGTAGTACCACTTAATCAGCGACCCCTTCTGTTCACCCGCCATAAACGCCCCCGACTGTAAACTGCGTATACCGTAATTGATACGGCGGATCGTGGACGACAAGTCGTGACCGGAAAACATCCAACGTCCGGCCGCCCCCAGACGGCCAAGTTCAATGTTCTGGGTAACATTGAGTACGATGTCCGGATCCCCAGTCTTGAATTCCAGCTTCAACAACCAACGGCTCATTTCCGACACCGGGATCAAGTTCATCGGGTTATGAAAAACGCTATCCGGGATCCCAAGCGCCTGCTCATCTAGCCCATATCGGATCATGGCCGTGTCATGGATGTTTTTAATCCCTAACGCGCGAATAAAGCGGACACTTTTCATGGCATCAATTAAATCAAAATAAGTTAAATTTTGATTTAATTTGTCACAGACAATGGATTTCTTCAACGACTTCGCACAATGAGCTCGATTTTATTTAAAGGAGAAATCAATGAGTCTGTTCAGTGTTCCGTTTGTGGAAACCACAGCAGATACAGTACTGCACGTCATGGCTACCGTGGTTTTGGTTGGCTCTATCGGTGCGGCGTTGTATGGCTTCTGGAAGATACATGAATTGCCGATCAACAAAGCGCACAGTAAAGAACATCATCAACTTGGTCTGATCACGGCCTTAACGTGGATCGGTTTTATCTGGCATTGGGTCTGGGTGCTCGCCGTCATTCTGGCGTTCGTTGATCTGGATAAGGGCATCGTCTATCTGCGCGACACCTGGCGACATGCGCCAAGTCAAAGTAAGGAGGAGCACTGATGCTGGAAGGATTGGCCGTCTGGTCCTTGTTCATTTACCTGCTGCGTCTGGTCGGCATGCCATGGAACAAGCTCACCAAAACGTTCGCTTATCTCGGTGGGTTTAGCTGGCTGATGTTTGTCTGGGTCGGCTTAATCAATTTCGCGCCGATGGATTTATCCGGCGGCTCTGTCGTGCAATCCCCACATATTCAGTTGCGCCCGGACTCGATCAACATCAACGGCAAAGTCAAAACCATTTATATCCAACCCAATCAGGTCGTCAAAAAAGGGCAGCCTATTTACGATTTGGAAGATGCACCCTATCAAATTGCACTGAAGCAGGCACAAGTCAGTACGCAAGCCGCACAAATCGCACTCGATAACGCCCGAGAAGACATCACGGTCGCCAAAGCCAATGCTCAGGCAGCAGAGCATGATGTCACGACCTCCGAAAGTGAACTGGCCGCGGCTAAAGTGGATTATGACTTGCAAAAAAAGATGCTGGCACGTTATCAAGCGCAAAATCGCGCGGTGCACAACACCATTACAGAAAGCGATATCGACCAACAAACCACAACCGTGGCGCTGACCAGACAAAAGATTTCTACGTTGAGCGCCCAGCTGGCTAAAAAGAGAGCCGATGCAGAGAAAGCCAGGTTGGATATCCGTAAATCACAACTGACTGTGCGGTCGCGAGATGCTGACCGGCGCAGCGCGCAACAGCAAATCGCTAAAGCTAAATGGGATCTGGACAGCACAAAAGTACACGCTCCAGCCGATGGCTTTGTCACTAACTTTATTTTACGCGAGGGCCAGCTCATCTCGCGGTTGCCACGCTTGCAGATGTACACCAACGAAAAGTACGTGCTAATGCGTGTCAATCATCAGGCGATACGAAATGTCAAAGCAGGTCAGGCGGCCGAATTCGCCACCTCTGTGTATCCCGGCAAAATTTTCTCCGCCAGGGTCGAAGGCATTGTCGAAGCCACCGGAGAATCACAAGGCAACCTGCTGGGTTTTGATCAAAACGTGCGTGCCACAACAGGAAAAAACCTGCAGAATAAACATCACTTTGTCCGGCTTAAAATCGAAGAGCCTGATGGGTATGACATCCCTGTCGGCTCTGTCGGGCTGGCCTGGATCAGCGCAGAAAAACCCATTTCATTCATGGCGTTCCTCGACGTGATCCGCGGCATCATTCTGAGAATGAAATCCCAGCTGTACTTTTTCTATTCAATCTGAGCACATCCCTCAGCAAAACGCGTCGGCCTGGCCGGCGCTTTTACCTTTCCTTCCCCGCGCGATCACCGTTCGTCAACATTTATAAAAACAGTTCAAATTGGTCGAACAACACGCACATTTAATTTGATATCTAACCTTTAAAACTTATTCAACCCCAGTAAAAACGTTACAAAATCATGAATAATCACTTTCACATTTGAAAGTAGCTATAATATTGTTTAGTGTACTATATATTCGAACTGTAAATATTAACCACCACAAGGAAGTGTTGAATGTCAACCATTCTTGAAGTCCGTAACCTTTTTAAAGTGTTCGGCGAAGAGCCGGACAAGGCCTTCCCTTTGCTGGAAAAAGGCTTAGACAAAGATCAGATCTTTGATGCCACCGGACTGACCGTCGGCGTGAAAGATGTTTCGCTCTCTATCAATCAGGGAGAAATCTTCGTCATCATGGGTTTGTCCGGTTCGGGGAAGTCCACATTAGTCCGTCTGCTCAATCGACTGATCGAACCAACCCGTGGCGACGTGATCCTCAAAGACAAAGACATAGCGCACATCTCACCAGAAGAATTGCGTGAAGTGCGGCGCAAACAGATCTCGATGGTTTTTCAGAACTTCGCTCTGATGCCGCATATGACCGTAATCGAAAATGCGGCCTTTGGCCTAGAGCTTGCGGGGATAAGCCCAGAGCAGCGCCATAAAGCCGCTCGCGAAGCATTAGCCGCGGTTGGGCTGGAACCTTACTGTGAGTCCTATCCGGATGAGCTGTCCGGAGGGATGAAACAACGTGTCGGCCTGGCACGAGCCCTCGCCTGTGACCCGGATATCCTGTTAATGGACGAGGCTTTTTCGGCACTAGACCCACTGATTCGTACAGAGATGCAGGACGAGTTGTTGAGATTGCAGAATGAAGACCAGCGCACCGTTGTGTTTATTTCGCACGATCTGGATGAAGCCATGCGTATTGGCGATCGTATCGCCATCATGCAAGACGGCGTCGTGGTTCAGATCGGTACCCCGGATGAAATCCTGCACCATCCGGCCAACGACTATGTTCGCTCGTTTTTCCGTGGCGTCAACGTTGCCAGCGTGCTCAGCGCCCGGGACATTGCGCGCAAAAATCCGGCTGCCGTGATCAAGAAATCGGAGATGGACGGCCCGGCGTCTGCCATGCAGTTACTGATGGATCATGACCGTGAATATGGCGTTGTGGTTGACCGCTCTAATAAATACGTTGGTCTGGTGTCGCTGGAATCGCTGAAATCCGCCGCCGACGCACGCGCGTCCCTGACGTCTGCGGTGTTGGGAGATACCACTTCTTTATTGCCAGACGCCAGCGTCAGCGAGTTAATCAGCCAGGTGGCCGACCTTCCTTACGCCGTACCGGTGGTCGATGCAGAAGCAAACTATTACGGCGTTATCAGCAAATCACGCCTTCTACAAACGTTGGACAGGGAGTAAATCATGACCACGGAAACCACACCTTCAGATCCTTGGAGCCAGACGACTGAGCCTGCGAGCGATCCCTGGTCCAGCGACAGCAGTCAGGCAACCAACAGTGACTGGCTTAATGCCGCACCGGCAGATCAGCCGGACTTTGACTGGATGCACCCCTTCGACCACTCAGTGATCCCTTTCGATAACTGGGTCGAAACCGGACTTAACTGGCTGGTCACCCATGGACGCCCAGTGTTCCAGGCTATCCGCGCCCCTGTTGACGTCATTTTGAGTTCATTCGAAACCGTTCTGACCTCAACACCTGCGCCCGTAATGCTGGTCATCCTGTTCTTATTGGCTTGGCAGTTTTCTGGTATCCGCATGGGCATCTCAACACTGTTTTCACTGATCATCATCGGTTTAATTGGTGCTTGGAGCGAAGCCATGACAACGCTCGCGCTGGTTCTGACGTCTGTATTTTTCTGTCTTCTGATCGGGCTGCCGATGGGGATATGGCTGGCCCGAAGCCAAACCGCGGCCAAAATCGTACGACCCATTCTCGATGCGATGCAAACCACCCCCGCATTCGTTTATCTGGTTCCCATCGTCATGCTGTTTGGTATTGGTAATGTGCCCGGCGTGGTGGTTACCATCATTTTCGCCCTGCCACCAATTGTGCGACTGACCATTCTGGGCATCCAACAAGTGCCTGATGAGCTTATTGAGGCAGGCCATTCGTTTGGGGCGAGCCCGAAACAGATGCTGTACCGGATTCAGCTGCCGCTGGCCATGCCGACCATCATGGCGGGGGTCAACCAGACTCTGATGTTGTCACTGTCGATGGTGGTGATCGCCTCAATGATTGCCGTGGGTGGTCTGGGTCAGATGGTACTGCGCGGTATCGGCCGTCTGGACATGGGCATGGCCGCGGTCGGTGGTCTTGGCATCGTGATTCTTGCCATCTTGCTTGACCGAATTACTCAGTCGCTGGGACAGAAGTCCCGCGACAGTAAAGTGCGTTGGTTCCACTCAGGACCCGTCGCACTGATTCTACGACTGAAACCTGATTCTACGTCGAAACTTAATCACATAGGAGAAAAGTAATGAACCTGTCATGGATGAAACCTGCTCTTGGTGCCCTGCTCGTCAGTGGTGCTCTGTCAACTCAGGCATGGGCAGAACAACTACCGGGAGAAGGCATTACCGTACAACCTGTCCAGTCTACAGTGGCGGAAGAAACATTCCAGACTCTGATCGTCAACAAGGCGATGGAAGCGCTCGGTTATGATGTTCAGCCGACCAAAGAAGTAGATTACAACGTCGGCTATACCTCGATCGCTGAAGGCGATGCCACCTACCTGACCGTTGGCTGGTTCCCGCTACACGCAGACAAATATGAAATGGCGGGCGGTGACGCGAAGTTTTACCGCAAAGGCCAGTATGTCTCTGGCGCAGCACAGGGCTACCTGATCGACAAAAAAACCGCCGAAAAGTACGGCATTACGAACATCGGACAGCTGAAAGATCCGAAAGTAGCCAAACTGTTTGATGCCAATGACGACGGCAAAGCCGATCTCACCGGTTGTAACCCAGGCTGGGGTTGTGAGGGGGTCATTGAGCACCAACTGGATGCGTTTAAACTGCGTGACACAGTCAGTCACAACCAAGGCAACTACGCGGCGATCATCGCCGATACCATTTCCCGTTATAAAAAAGGGGACCCTATTCTGTATTACACCTGGACACCGTATTGGGTGAGTGGTGTGCTGGTACCAGGGAAAGACGTAGTTTGGCTGGAAGTACCGTTTTCCTCTCTGCCGGGTGAACGTAAAGACGTTGATACCACCTTATCAAACGGCAAAAACTACGGTTTTGAGATGAACTCGATGCGTATCGTTGCCAACAAAGCTTTTGCGGAAGAAAACCCGGCGGCAGCCAAACTGTTTGAAATCATCAAGGTCAACATCAACGATGTGAGTGCCGAAAACATGATGATGAGTAAAGGTCAGAACTCGCAAAAAGACATTGAAGCTCACGCGGACAACTGGATCAAAGCCCATCAACAGCAGTTCAACGCCTGGATTGATGAAGCGAAAAAAGCCGCAATGTAACCGCGACTAACGTATACGCACCAGCGTGTATCTTATGCAGGCTCGCCAGCGAGCCTGCTGTTTCCATTCAACCTGACAGGGAGTCCATCTTGGATAAGCACGAAGAAGTTTTAGTGGCAATCCGGCAGATCATCCGCGCTGTCGACTTGCATTCCAGACAACTGAATAAGGATCTTGGCTTGACCAGCCCACAGTTGATTTTGATGCGCTCTATACGCGACTCCGGGAATGTCACTATCAAACAGTTATCGATCTCGACCAACATGAGTCAGGCAACGGCCACCAGCATCATCGATCGCCTGGAAAAGCGAGGCCTGGTCAGACGTCAACGCAGTGAGAAAGACCGCCGCATTGTGCACACCATTCTGACCGAAAAAGGCGACCATGTGTTGGAAACCGCACCTCTTCCGATTCAAGATAATTTTATCGAGCGTTACCAGAAGCTGGATATTTGGGAGCAATCGCTGCTGCTGTCTGCCGTGCAACGCATCTCTTGCATGATGAACGCCAAAGACATTGACGTCGCGCCATTACTGAGTGTGGAGGAGTCCAAACACGACTAGCCGGTAGTGCAGTAATCATGCGCACTACCAGCTCCAGCCTATTGTTTTTCCTACCAGTTCGTATACCTTATTTAACGAAGCATCACCGCCATGATGAGCACCTTAGTATCAGGTTGTCTGCCGTGCTGCGTATACCTGATCCCAGATGAATACCAAAAACAAGGGCCTCCAGAGTGAGCGAATTTCAAGATTTATCCTTTCAAATAGAACAACTGTCCAAAACCGATCAGGAGCAACAACCTCAGGTACTGAATGAGCAGATAGAAGAAGGCCTCGAAGCCGGCTCCGTCGCTCTTATCCTCGAAGCGTTTCCCATTGATGATCGTGTACGTCTGTGGCGTGGGCTCCCCCTCGAGATGCACATTGATGTCCTGACCGAGATGCGTGCCGACGTGCGCCTTTCGATCATCCAGTCACTCTCTGAAGTTGAACTGAAAATTACCTTGGCCAAACTGGACAACCTATCGCTGATTGAATGGGCCGACTCTCTGCCTGAAGCCATCATTAATGACGCCATCGAGCTGATGGAAAAAGATGAGCTTGAACTGTTCGATCAGGCCAATGAATACGAAGATGACCAATTGGGCCGCTGGGCTGAACGGAAAGTAATTGCGCTCCCGTTTAATATTTCAGTCGCCAAAGCGCGTGAACTGATGGAGCGCTACAGTTACGAATCGCCGGATCACCTTTACTTGATCAACAAGAAGAAACAGATGCGCGGCATGGTGCGCTATTTGGATTTACTGCGCAGTGAACCAACGGAGCGTCTGAAAAATCTGGCAATAGAACCCATGACGACCTTAAATGCCAGAACGCAGTTGCCCGAGTCCATAGAAGCCCTGGAACACAGCTCTTTGCCCGCTCTGCCCGTCGTAGACGACGAACAAATTCTGATCGGTGAAGTGAACTGGCAGTTTGCGCTGAGCACGCAGCGTGAAATTTACGAGACCCGTTTGATGGCGGGTACCGGTATGGATGAAGGCGACGATTTGTTCGCTCCCGTGTTGAAAAGTTCGCAAAAGCGCGGTGTCTGGCTCGGTATCAATCTACTGACGGCCATCCTGGCGTCCATCACCATCGGCTTATTCGAAGATGTGATTGCTCAAGTTGTGGCGCTGGCGGTGTTGATGCCCATCGTGGCATCAATGGGCGGCATCGCAGGCAGCCAGACTCTTACTTTGATGGTGCGGGCAATGGCGTTAAATCAGATCACCCCTGGTAACCGGATGGCGCTACTGAAAAACGAATTAGGCATTGGTTCTCTTAACGGTTTGGCCTGGGCGGCGATCATCGGCATTCTCGCTGCGCTGTGGTTTCAGGCGCCAATTATCGGAGCCACGATTGCGCTGGCTATCGTGGTGAATATCATCACCGCAGCACTGTTTGGTGTCTTGATCCCGATCGCACTCGATAAGTTAAAACTCGACCCGGCCCTCGCCGGTTCGGTCATCCTGACGACCGTCACGGATGTGGTTGGCTTTTTTGCTTTCCTCGGTACGGCCAGCCTGGTGATGCTATAGTCAGTAATCAAGCGGTCTGGAGGCCGCTTTGTTTAAGCTGAACGCGAATAAAATGACAACTGTCATTAGCAAATATGTAAACATTTGCACATTGCATTTTCAATTTGCAATTTCAAACACTTATTTAGCCCCAAAACCCCTGACAAAGCCCTAATTTTGGTTGCTATAAAACTTGGCACATATACTGCATTAATAAATCTGACCCTTGTAAGCCGAGGGTCATCTAGCCAACTGACGTTGTTAGTGAACTCCGATTGTTCGCATCATACATAAGCCAATTGCCCTTCTTGCAATTGGCTCTTTTTTTATCTGTGAGAAAACTCAGGTTTCTACCCAATTCCATTTCGCTCTCGCAAAGATGTTTGAGTAAGCTTAACTCAACGTTCATCACCCTATATAACCTCTCGGCCAGCTGCCATTATGTCTGTCAATTATCATACTCGTTTACTTCCAGTGGTACGCCATTTAGAAACGCATTTCAATGAACCTCTTAATCTCGATAAGGTGGCCGCTTTGGCGTGTCTCTCACCCTATCACTTCCATCGCATCTTTAAAGCGGTCATGGGCGAAACACTCAATGAGTATTTACGACGCCTGAGGCTGGAAGCCATCGCGAGTACGCTCTTCTATCAAAAGCCCAGTGTGACAGCCATCGCCCTGGAGTACGGTTTTTCCAGTTCTCAGAGTCTGGCCAAAGCATTCCGGCAGCACTTTGGGTTGACACCCAGCCAGGTGCGAGACTGTGTCGACTTAGCCTCGTTTGCCCAGTTATTGCAACACAGCAAGATCGGACACACGTTGCGCAAGAATGGACACGCCGGTGACATCGAGGCTCCCTACACTACAGATGAACCGCTAACAAGGAGCATCATTATGGACACTATGTCACTCGCCCCCGGCCATCTGGCTTACATTCGCGTTACTGGCCCGTATGGGGAAAACTATCAACCTGCCTGTGAGAAGTTATTTGGTTGGGCAGGTCCGAGAGGATTGGCTGGTAATACCTGTATTTTCGTTTATCACGACAACCCAGAAATCACTGCGGCCGAAAAATGTCGTACGGACATCTGCCTGGTCCTGGACGAGCCGGTTGAAACCGCTCAGGGTATCGAGCTCAAATCGTTTGACGGAGGAGAGTACGCTTTTATTCGCAAAACCATTACAGACCACAGTCAATACGCCCCGGCCTGGGACGAGTTAATGGGGCAGTTGGTTAAAAGTGGGCTCGATTCCGACGACAGACCCTGCTTCGAGCTATATCACTCGTGCGACGACAACACAAACGTTTGTGATGTCAGCTTCTGCACCGCGATTAAAGCCTGAGTACCATCTGGGCGGTTGGTTTATCACCGCCCAAAACAAACAACCACGTTACAATTCGGTAAAAGCCGCTCAAAAGCATAGAAAAACGAGCGAAAAAATCAAAAATCAAATCATACCCCGCATTTACACAACAAATCACGCTCACATTTCATACATCCCGTATTCCCTCAGGTAATATCACTCAAAAGTGGTTCAAAATCCTTGCCAAACTTCACCATAAACCCGGTGAATAAGTAAAACATAAAAAAATCACCAAAGACACGCCATCATTTGCATTCAACAGAACAAACACACCAACAACACCCTTAAAAAAACCAAAAAAGTAAAAATTTCAAATCTTTGTTTTAAAAGAAAATAAAATCACAAAACATAAAAGCAAACGTTTTAATAGCAATAAACTCATTGACTCTCAATTTTACATCATCATAATACGCGCCGTTTGCCTGGATTTTGGTAACGTAAGTTTTCGACAATCAGATAGCGGAGGTTAAAAATGGCTGCAGACAACAACTACAGTCTTGGTCCGGTGCCAGTATCGGCCAGAAAAGGAGTCGCATCACTGACCATGGTGATGCTGGGGCTGACATTTTTCTCCGCAAGTATGTGGACCGGCGGTTCACTCGGTACCGGCCTGAGTTTCAACGACTTCTTCCTTGCTGTACTCATCGGCAATCTCATACTCGGTATTTACACGTCTTGTCTTGGCTACATCGGCGCTTCAACCGGCCTCTCCACCCATCTCCTTGCGCGTTTTTCTTTCGGTTCTAAAGGCTCATGGCTGCCCTCAGCCTTGTTGGGTGGAACGCAAGTGGGCTGGTTTGGCGTCGGAGTTGCGATGTTTGCGATTCCGGTGCAAAAAGCCACCGGTATTGATACAGATATTCTGATTATCGTGTCTGGTTTAATGATGACTGCGACGGTCTATTTTGGCATTTCAGCTTTGATGATTCTGTCTGCCATAGCGGTACCGGCCATTGCAATTCTGGGGAGTTGGTCCGTTTCTGAAGCCATAAACAGTGTGGGCGGTTTGAGCGAGCTACAGACCACACAACCAACGCAACCTATTGACTTTTCGGTTGCTCTGGCCATGGTTGTCGGCTCCTTTGTCAGCGCAGGTACACTCACTGCAGACTTTGTTCGTTTCGGTAAAAAGCCAGCAGGCGCGGTCCTGGTGACCATGATCGCGTTCTTTATCGGTAACTCACTGATGTTTGTTTTCGGTGCAGCCGGCGCCTCAGTGACTGGTCAGTCGGATATTTCTGAAGTCATGATGGCACAGGGGTTATTGTTGCCTGCCATTATCGTCCTCGGTCTTAACATCTGGACCACCAATGACAACGCGCTCTACGCCTCCGGTCTGGGTTTCTCCAACATTACCGGTCTGCCGAGCAAATTCATTTCTATATTCAATGGCCTGATTGGCACCCTGTGTGCGCTTTGGCTGTACAACAACTTTGTGGGCTGGTTAACCTTTCTTTCTTTGGCTATTCCGCCTATCGGTGGTGTGATCATTGCGGATTTCATGATAAATCGTAAGCGTTACCGTGATTTCTCGACCGCAGAGTTTCAGACCATCAACTGGGCCGCAATCTCCGCTGTCATCATCGGTGTGGTTGCAGGTCATTTCCTGCCTGGCGTGGTACCGGTCAACGCGGTACTGGGCGGGGCATTGAGTTACCTGATACTCAATCCTATTATCAACAAAAAAACACTCGCAACGCAGACGGCATAAGGACACGTCATGACAACATTACTGATAAAAAACGCCAGACTTGAAGGCGAAGAACCGCTCAAAAACATCTTGATTGAAAACGGCTGCTTCAGCCGGATCGACCCTGCGACGGACAGTGATGAATTTGCAGGCCAAATCCTTGATGCGAAAGGCGGCCTGGCTGTCGCTCCTTTTTGTGAACCACACATTCATTTAGATACCACGCAAACGGCCGGTGAGCCGGCCTGGAACATTTCCGGAACGCTGTTTGAAGGCATAGAGCGCTGGGCGGAGCGCAAAGAACAGCTCTCTATCGAGGATGTGAAAACACGTGCAACCCAAACCCTCAAATGGCAAATTGCCAACGGCGTGCAGCACGTCAGGACGCATGTCGATGTATCTGATCCCACTCTGATCGCTCTCAAAGCAATGCTTGAGGTACGGGAAGAGATGAAGCCCTGGGTCGACATACAGATCGTGGCCTTTCCTCAAGAAGGTATCCTCTCTTATCCCAATGGCAAAGCGTTACTCGAAGAAGCGCTCAAACTAGGGGCAGACGTGATCGGCGCAATCCCCCATTTTGAGTTCACTCGTGAATACGGTGTTGAATCACTGCACTATGTGTTTGAACTGGCGAAAAAATACGATCGACTGATCGACGTACACTGCGATGAAATCGACGACGAACAGTCCCGCTTCGTTGAAACGCTGGCGGCATTGGCGCACAAATACGCCATGGGTAATAAGGTCACAGCCAGTCATACAACCGCTATGGGTTCTTATAATGGCGCCTACGCGTCACGGCTATTCCGATTGTTGCGGATGTCCGGCATTAATTTTGTCGCGAACCCACTGGTGAATATCCACCTTCAGGGCCGTTTTGACGATTACCCTAAACGCCGTGGCGTCACCCGGGTGAAAGAGATGCTCAACGCAGGCATTAATGTCTGCTTTGGTCACGATGATGTATTCGATCCCTGGTATCCTCTCGGAACCGCCAACATGCTCCAGGTGCTGCATATGGGCCTACATGTGTGTCAGGTGATGGGCTATGACCAGATCAATGAGTCGCTCAAACTCATCAGCAGCCACTCCGCCCGCACGTTAAACATTCAGGATCACTACGGCATTGAAGTCGGCAAACCAGGCAGTCTGTTGATCCTACCAGCAGAAAGTGGTTTTGATGCACTGCGCCGTCAGGTCCCGGTGCGCTACTCGATACGTCATGGCAAAGTGATTGCTGAGACGGCCCCGACCGTCACGCAGATTCACCTTAAAAATTCAGAACCGGTCGATTTCCGGCGTTGAGAATAAAGGCGAGTGTCATCACTCGCCTTTTTATTATTTTCAAGCTGGCACCACAGGTGCCCGATCGGAAATCACCGCGCCATCTTTAATGGTGATCACGCGCCGGGTCCGCTCTGCCAAAGCGTTGTCGTGGGTCACGATGATCAATGTCCTGCCTTGCTGGTGAAGTTGATTGAACAACGCCTCGATCTCCGCTCCCGATTTTGAATCCAAAGCTCCGGTAGGTTCATCAGCCAGAATAATGTGTGGATCGTTCACCAGTGCCCTCGCGATCGCCACACGTTGCTTTTGTCCGCCTGACAGCTGATTCGGCTTGTGATCCAGCCTGTCACCCAGCCCGACCAGCTCAAGTAAGCGGGAAGCACGAATACGCCGTTCTTTCGCTTTAACTCCGGAGTACACCAGCGGCAAGGCCACGTTGTCCAGCGCGCTCGCGTATTCCAGCAAATTGAAACTCTGGAATACAAAGCCAATTTTCTGATTGCGAATCGATGCCAGCGCATTAGCACTCAGCGCCGAAACATCCTGTCCATCCAGATAATATTCACCGTTCGTCGGCTGATCCAGACATCCCAGCACATTCATCAGCGTGGACTTTCCCGATCCTGACGGGCCAAGGATCGCCAGAAACTCGCCCGGCGCTATCGTCAGATCAACCCCATCCAGTGCGCGGACTTCGGTTTCACCGCTAGCGTAGTACTTACAGATATTGTTGAGCCTGACCAAAGGTTTGTCGGATAACATCATGATTTTTCGTTCAACTTTTTATTCACTTTGCAGTGCCTGCAACGGCGTAATACTGGCGGCACGATTTGCCGGTAGCCAGGCTGCAGCAACACCAATCACCAGTAGTGTCGCGATCACAATCGCCACCACCAGCCAGGACAACTCGGGAATAGGTTTACCCAGTTGCTCGTAAAACACGTTTCCGTCCAGATTCACCGCTCCGATTGCCGATACCATGGCGTAAGTCACTCCAAGTCCCATCACCCCACCCAACATCATTGTCAGCATGGACTGAATCAGATAGTGCAGCCGGATAGCTGTTGGGGTCGCCCCAACCGCCATACGCACACCGATGTCGCGGGTAGAGCGCTTCACGGTGGCATACATCACGTTGGCAATACCCACGCCTGCTACAGCCAGCGTAACGAAACCGATGATGCCAAGAAAGCTTTGTAAACCAACCAGAAACTGCTGCATGCTTTTTTGTTTTAAAAACATATCGTCGATTTGCACAGCCTGTTCGTCGGCCACACTGGCTCCATGTTTACGCGCCAGGATCTGACGTAAGGTCGCAGCCAAAACCAACCGATCGGCATGCTGACTTGGCTGGACATTGATCGCGCCGATATCACCATTTGTATGAAAACGTTGCCAGGTCGACAAAGGCACAAAACTGGAGTAGTTCACCGGATCGCCCCATTCGATATCCGCACTGTTTTTGGCCAGTACCCCAATCACGGTAAACTCTTCCGATCCGAGTTTGACCTTTTGACCCACCGGGTTCACTTTTAGCTTCACCGCAGCAAACCAATTAAACGCTTCATTTGGGTTAAACAGATCCGCCGCGCTGGCATAACCCAACACGATCACCTTACGCTGCTCTTTTTGATCGAGCGGATTAAACCAGCGGCTGCCGGGCATCATCTTCAGTCTGGTCATGGTCGCATATTCCGTCGGAACCGCAATCGGGTTGCGCCACGTTCCCCGGTCACCAACGGAAAGTCGCTCATCCCATTCTGCGCTCGGCAGCGCAGTGAGTACCGCTGGTAACGCCTGCAACGCGGCGCTATCATCAACCTTGAGTTTGAGCGGTTGTCCCTCATGAAACACGCCGTTGTCGATACTCGCCATCCCACCCGTTACATACAAGAGATTGCCATTGCCATTTTGGATCGTGCGGATAACACTCAGGCGGATCCCCTCTCCAACCGCGAGCATAGACGCAATGCACAACGTCGCCCAGGTGACAGCGAGAACCGTCAGCGTCAGGCGCAGTTTCTCAGCGGCCATTTCCTGAATAATTTGTCGCATCGGTAACAACATCGTCACACCCTCGCACTCAAAGCCACGACCGGCGTCAGTCTCGACGCACGGCGGGCCGGAAAATACGACGCCATCAAAGCCAGTGCGACAGTGACGAGCATGGAAACACCAATCGAACCTAGCGTGATCACCGGGGTTCCCATCCAGTCCGGTAGTGATAGTTGAACCAGTAAATGAACCGTCCCTGCAGCGACCAACAAGCCTGTCAAAGTACCGACAACGACGAGAGTGAGCCCTTCGGCAAGGAACTGAATCATGACTGAGTTTTGCGTTGCGCCGATGGCCAACCGAACCCCAATTTCACGGGTTCGCTCCGTCACCGAAAGGAACATAATATTAGCGACCCCTAACGCGCCGACAGCCATGGTCATCGCCCCGCTGGCGGCGAGAAATAACTGGATCCCGCGTAATATCCCGTTGATCACATCCGCGCCATCACTAAGATCGGGCAGATGAATAGCGTCCGTATCGCTAGGGTCGAAATGCAGCTGACCCGCGAAATAACGCAACAGGTTCTGGCGCAACAGAGGGCCATTGATCTCCTGTGCGGGCTTAACCAGCAGCAACCCTGGTTTGTCATTCCAGATATCCAGATAGGTGGTTCTTGGAATCAACACACGACGCTGATCGCCAAAGGAGATCCCCGAATTTTCATCACTGAGTACACCAATGATGTAAAACGGGATACCCTTGACCTTAATCCTGTCCCCAACCGTCAGTTTGCCCATCTGAGCAATCTGGTTACCGACTATCGCAACACGGGTGTGGTTATTGAGATCCGAGGGGGTAAATCTCCTGCCTCCCGGCTTCAGAGTTAGCTGCGCTAACGACAAATATGCGTCATCGGTACCGCCAACATTAGACGTGAGGGTCTGACCTTTGCCGTTAGTGACGGCCGCATCCCACTGTTCGTACATCAGCGCCAGTTTAGAAACGTACCCAGTTTGCATCAGACGGTTAGCCTGCTCCGCGGAGATTTGAATCGTCCGCCGTGCCGCTAATCCCTGCCATGGTTTACCGGTTTGAGAAGGTGCCACAATCTGAGTGCTGTTGGTCAGTAGAGCAAAAGCCGCACTCTGTTGGCGATAAAAACCTTCTCCCAACGCCATCAGAACCACCACAGAAATCACACCCCAGGATATGGCAATCACGGCCAGCGCACTTTTCATTCGGTGTGCCGTTAATGTCTGTCCGGTTTGTTGCAGCACGTTGATCATGAACGCAATGCTCCGGAAATCATGCTGATGGTGTTATCGTCTAGTTTACCGGCGGCTTGTAACAGGCCAATACGCTGACGCCAGTAGCCATACAAGTTCTGCTGCAGACTATTTCTGGCCGTAAACAAATCGTTGTGTGCATCAATAACGTCCGAGGCCTGCGCCATCCCCGCGTCATACAGTGTTTCTTTACTACTCAGCACTCGAGCACGGTAATCAACCAACTCTTTGGCCATCAGCACTTGTTGCCAGTTGAGCCTGACTTGCTCGAATTGTTGTTGAATGCGTTTTTGAATGTCGATCTCCACTTTGCGAACATCTTGCTTAGCACTGAGAATCGTCAATGATGCCTGATCCACTTTAGCCCGAGTCGCACCGTTTAAATCAATCGGCACAGTCAATGATAGCCCGGCACTGAACTCGCCCTCTGAACGTCGATCGCCGTCCTGATACCCAAGGTTCCCCGTCAATTTCGGGTAATAACCGCCTTGTGCGACCTTTCTCGCGACTTCGCTAACCTTGAGTTTCTGCATCGCCACCAGCAATTCGGGGCTGTTATCTTTGGCCAATTTCAACCACTCGGTTTTGGTGCTGACCAGCATGGCAGGTTCCACCAGCGTATCGGTCTGAATCTCATCCACGTGTTCAGGCAGACGGTCTATCAGCGCCGCCAATTCAGCGCGCTTTTCTTCCAGTCTCGACTGGGCACTGAGAATCGCCGCTTTTTCCGAGATCTGGTTGGCACGCATATCTTCGATGTCAATCGACTTCGTCTTACCCGCCCGGTAGCGCTTCTCAGAGATCCGCAGCAGCTTATCGCCTTCCGCCAATTTGTTCTGTGCCAGTTGTAGGTCACCTTGAGCGCTGGCCACATCCAGGTATGCACTGATGAGCTGTTGAGCCAGCGCATTGTGTGCTTTTGACAATTCCAGCTCGGAGGCGACGTAGCTGGCCTGTGCCTGATCCAAACCGGACCATAGCGTGCTGTCCCAGATAGTCTGAGTAATGTCCGCCCCATAACTGGTTGCGTTTCGGTGATTGTCATTCCAGCTTGTGAACGCCGTAGCATTCATCGAAGGCAATAACGCACTGCGACTCTCGGAAACTTGCACTTCACCGGCACGAACTCCGATCTTTGCCTGCTCATACGATGGATCGTACTGTTTCGCCGCCTGCCAGGCCTCTTCAATCGACAGGGCATAACTTGGCATGGCCAACAACCCCACTGACATCACCAGCATGCCTCGCACCGGGCGCCAAATTTTGTTACCCATGCACTGCGTCCATCATGCTGTTGTCAATGATCTGCTCATCCAGACTGACGCCTTCAATGACTTCCACCTGAATACCGTCCGACAAACCGAGTTTTACCGGCTGGGAGTGAAAGCCCTGTTCAGAGTTATCCGGGATCAGGACGGTGGGCGTGTCCCCCTCAAACTTCAATGCACGCTCTGGCAACGTCAGAACATTCTGTGCCTGTTTGAGGGTGATTTTCGCGGTAGAGGAAAAACCGGAACGTAGCGTGACGGTATCCGGTATTTGCAGGTTGGCCACTTCCACCTCAAAGCCGTTATCAAAGCTCTTGGCTGAGGTGTCTGCCGGAGCATTGAGGTTTTCCGACTGGATCGCGACCTTGGTCAGTGTGCCGTGTATTTCGAAATCCGGAAACGGCGCTACCGTCAACACGACCGGCATACCCGGAGTTAACTGCGCAGCATCATGTTCGCTGACACTGCCTTTAAAAACCATGCTGTTCATGTCCGCCAGCGACATCATTTCTGTCGCCGCCTGACTGGATTCAGTCGAAATAATCGGTTCACCCACTTCGACTTTACGATTCAATACCGTACCGTCAATCGGCGCATAAATGGTCGACGTCAGTTTGGAATTGCCCACCGAAGCTTCCCCACTTTGAATCAGTTCCAGATTCTGGCGTTTTTGTAACACGTCAGCTCTTGCGGATTTCACCTCTGATCGGGCGGTGACATACTCGTCATAATTACGCGGAATGATATTCTGTTTGATCAGGCTCTCCAGATTGGCCAATTTCTGACGTGCCGATTCTAAATCCGCTTCACTGCGCATCAGCGCAGTAGAGGCTTCTGTCAAAGCTTGGGGCGTCGGATTTGGACGCACTTTTATCAGAGCCTGACCTTGTGTCACTTTCTGCCCAACTTGGACGTATATTTCACCCACAATGCCATCAATTTGTGATTTGATTGATACCGAGTGCGCGGGCACGATTTTACCCACCGCAATGGCTTGCTTTTCAATACTGCCTTTTTCTACACCAATGGTCGGAAAGGGTTGAGGTGTAGGGCCGGAGTTAACATAAAGAGACACACCACCGCCGACAATGCTGGCCGCTATCAGCGAGAGGATCCAGGGTTTGGACATGAATGACTTCCATCTACGATTAAGGCTGTAGCCATCTGACTACGTTAGGATTGTTAAGTTCCGTCCAATAATACAGTGTACAAATCCACCCCAGCCATCGATTTAATGTATGGGTTTGTATTTACAATACGCGTAAAACAAAAAGGGAAGCGTTACGCTTCCCTTCTCTACTCAAGCCACATTTAACCGAGCATGGCTTGACGATTTTTACTCATCGGACGAATACGTCGAATCGCCACTGCACGATGCTGTTTCTTTTTAATCTGGATATGGCATAGCTCCAGAATCAAACCAAACGCCATCGCAAAATACACGTAACCTTTGTTGACATGGATGGCAAAGCCTTCCGCCATCAACAAGCCACCGAGCAGCACCAGAAACAGCAACGCCAGTGTTTTGAAGCCCGGGTAACGAGTCACCAGGTTATTGATCTTTTCTGCGGTCATCGCCATTACCACTGCCGACGCCAGAATCGCCGCGACCATCACGGGAACATCTGAAGTCAGGCCGACAGCAGTAATCACCGAGTCCATCGAAAACACCGCGTCAACAGCAACAATCTGTAGCAACACGACCGCCAGTCCGGTACGAACTCGAGTGGAGTGCGCAGACTCGACATGCATCAACCACGACCAAAGTTCCTTAGCACTTTTGGCCAATAGGAAGGCACCACCCAGGATCATAATCGTGTCGCGTCCGGTAAAGGTCATACTGGCGACAGACCATAATGGTTGAGTTAAAGACATCACCCAGGATATCGAAAAGACCAACACGATACGCGCCATGACAGCTAACGCAATACCCAGATTACGTGCGGTTCGACGTTGATAAGCGGGAAGTCGTTCACACAGCACCGAGATAAACACTACGTTGTCGACGCCCAAGACAATTTCAAGGACAAACAAAGTAGCAAATACGGCCAGAATTTCGGGTTGTAAGAAGAGTTCTATCATGATTCAGCCTCCGCATATAAGGAAGCCGAGAAGAAGTGAAGTCGCCTGAAGGGGTCGTCCATTGAGTTTTTTATACCTCTGTTACTTAGGGATCCGTAGTAAATCACCCTGGTGAAACTAAGGCAATAGTGGCAAGTGTAACAATTTATGACAAAAGAAAACCCCACCAAGCTCTCGCCTGGTGGGGTCGGTTCTTACTCGCAGCAATCCGGCTACTTTAGGTGCTCCCTGCATCTATTCCCTGATAGTAAGCTGCATCCTTCAGCACTTTCCGTATCATCGCCTTCCTAGCGGTGTCCTTTATCTGTCTTCCTGACAGACGTGCCTCAGTCCTTGAAGTTGTCCATTAACCTTCCGTAGTGTAACCATCCTAGTTACTGAGCTTCCAGCCAATGTCCTTCGCTTTCCTTGCCAATCATTCATCCTGAATAATCGAATCTTCTTCCTGAAGATGACCAATCCATGGGTCTTTCCTGTTCCGTGTCGGCATCCTGCTGACACCTTCAAGATTAGGCGATGGGGATTTTTCGACAACTCAGACTTCTCACAAACTCAGTCGAATAAAAAACCACCACCAAAAAATAAACTTTAAAATACAATAACTTAATAAATTACAACGCCTATGTCTGGTAAAAATAACGATGTAGTCTCACGCCTTTGTAAGAGATCTCGCACAAGAACTTGAGCAAATTCACCCATCAGGATGCTGCCCTCAACCAAAAACGCAGTGACGCACTTCACAGTCTTTTATCTGCTGCCGCCTTGTACTCATGACCTGAGTGTCTATTTTTCTGGACTCAAGCCAAATAAATTAGGATATTATTGCTGAATTCAATCACAGCAATCACAACGCCGCTAATTCAGAGGAACGACGAATGATTTCGAAATGGGCACAACGCTTTTACCAAATGGCAAAACTTGTTGGCTCCTGGAGTAAAGACCCTTCCACACAAGTGGGTGCCGTCATTACTAAACAAAACCGAATTGTATCCGTTGGCTTTAACGGCTACCCGCACGGTATCTCAGACAGCGCCAATACCGACGATCGGGATATGAAATACCTGAAAACTTTGCACGCTGAGGAAAATGCGATTCTGTTCGCCAAACGAGATTTGGATGGCTGTGAAATCTGGGTTACACATTTTCCATGTCCGAACTGTGCCGCCAAAATCATCCAAACCGGCATTTCGGCCGTACACTGCCCCGAGCAAACGGAAGATTTTCTCTCTCGCTGGGGAGATAAGATTATGGTGAGTCAGGAAATGTTTCTTCAGGCCGGCGTGAAAGTCAATTGGCTTCCCTTAAGCGATCTTGAACACATTGACGTCTGATCAATTCACTGTGTCGAAAAGGCTCCTTAACGGAGCCTTTTTCATCTCAACGAGTAGAAATTGGATTTGCACAGCTGAAAACCTCGCCTCTTAAAGCGCCAAAACACTCTTTTTTGCTCGCCGTAACCACTTCCAGTGAAACGAGGCTAATTGCACTCATTCATGTTCACTAAAAAAGCGTAATTTGTGACACAAACCAAACCTCAATCCCACACACTTACACCAATTACAAAAGATACTGAGAAATGAGTATTTTTTAACAAAAAATAAGTTTGCAGTTCTGAAATTGTCAATAGCCGCCAGTCATTGAAAAACACGGTAAATGGGTTGTCTTTCTGCGCTTATCCAGCAAAAACCACCAGAATTAATTTTTCTAGCAGAATAAGATGTTAGCCATTACAATCCTGCCACATAAAAATTACAACAGAATTACAGATTCTAATAACCCTCTGCTTACCTCCCCCTACAACTACCAGGTCAGCAGAGTCAGCCCATAATGTGAAAGGTCCTATACATACGATGAGTCCAGAGAAACACCTTCTTGACTGGCAAACCAGCCAAACGATTGCTGAATCCATTTGTCCCCTGATTGGCCAGCTTTATCGACAAAAAGGCGTAGAAGTTATCCTGTTTGGAAAAACGCTGATTAACGCTACCACCATCGATATCATCAAAGCACACCGCGTCGCCCGCCGTTACACCGGCACCCCTCTTTCTGCTGAGCAAACTCAACCAATTATCCAATGTCTGAGCGAAATGGAACTGTCTCCTTGTCGAATCGATATTGGTCAGCTTGCTCACCAATACTGGAATGGACGCGACGATGCACACGGTATTAAAGACTTTATTCACACTGCACTGGTCGGTGCCATGAATGGCCAAACCGTGTCTGAGCCTCGTGACGTTGTGCTGTACGGTTTCGGCCGCATCGGCCGTCTGCTCAGCCGTCTGCTGATTGAAAAAAGTGGCCCTGGTTACCCGCTTCGCTTACGCGCCATTGTGGTTCGCGGTGGCAAGAAAGGGGATCTGGAGAAACGTGCCAGCCTGCTGCGTCGTGACTCAGTTCACGGTCAGTTCAACGGCAGCATCATTGTCGATGAAGAACGTAAAGCCATCATAGCAAACGGCAACTACATCCAGATTATTTATGCCAACAAGCCAGAAGACGTCGACTACACCGCTTACGGCATCAACAATGCACTGATCGTTGATAACACAGGTGTTTGGCGCGATTCAGAAGGTTTGAGCCAGCATCTGCAAAGTAAAGGCGCGGCGAAAGTACTGCTGACGGCGCCAGGCAAGGGCGATATCAAGAACGTGGTCTTTGGTGTGAACGACAACGTGATTGGTGAAGATGACACCATCATTTCAGCCGCTAGCTGTACTACCAACGCCATCACTCCCGTTCTGAAAGCGATGAACGACAAATACGGCGTGCTTTCAGGTCACATTGAAACGGTGCACTCGTTCACCAACGATCAGAATCTGATCGATAACTTCCACTCCGGTGAACGCCGTGGCCGCAGTGCATCACTGAACATGGTTCTGACCTCGACTGGCGCCGCCAAAGCGGTTGCAAAAGCACTACCAGAACTCGCGGGCAAACTTACCGGCAACGCAATCCGGGTACCAACGCCTAATGTGTCTATGGCCGTTGCGAACCTGAACCTGGAAAAAGGGACAGACAAAGACGAGCTGAACGAATTCCTGCGTGGTATGGCGTTAAATTCTTCGTTGTCCGCTCAGATTGACTACACCGACTCAACCGAAATCGTATCCAGTGACCTGGTGGGCTCTCGCCATGCCGGTGTGGTTGACGGTGCGGCCACGATCGCTCAGGGCAACCGCTGTGTACTGTACATCTGGTACGACAACGAGTTCGGTTACAGCTGCCAGGTAGTGCATTGTATGGAACAGATGATGGGTGTGCGCTACAAAACGTATCCATCGGCATAAATTTAAGACTCCACAACACTAAAACTATAAACCTACTTTCCCCGTACTTGCCGCCCTACTTCATTGAAGGGCGGCTTTTTTGTTTTTCTGAACAGCGTTCATCTTTGGTTCATCTTGACCCTGATAATCTGAACCTGTAGATAGAGAGGTACGTATTATGAGTAGACTTATCGTCACGTTTCTGACAATTATCACCGGCTTTTTTGCTCTGGTTGCCAGCCTGATTATGGTTATCCCGCTGACGATCGCCGCGCTGATCACCGGACGACGTATCCAGAAAGAGATGCAAAACTATCATTTCGCCACAGAGCAGAACGCCGTTATTGAAGGCGAATATGAAGAAGTTCCGAAAAAATAGACCAGCGATACTCTCCCGCATCAAACGACATATTTTACCGGCAGCGTTCCTACTTGGCGCTGCCGGCTTAGTGACATCCGCAATAAGCGGTGTAGCAGCAGTCCGGAACACCCGAGTTATTCCAGTGCACCATCGCTGCCCCCTTATAATCAGGCCACATTCAACGAGTACGTCGACGAAACGCGTCAGTGGCTCGAACAACATCGCTTTTTTATCAGCGATGATCATGCACGCGAAATCGCATTGAACCTGCCTCATGAATATCGTCCAGACACACCCAATGGTGAAGCGGTGCTGTTGGTGCATGGACTGGGAGATTCACCTTACTCCTTTGATGATATTGCCCGACACCTGGCCACCAAAGGCTATTTGGTGCGCACGATTCTGTTGCCAGGTCACGGTTCGAAAGTCGGCGATCTGATGCTTCCATCCGAACAGGATTGGCAGGGCGTAGTGCATCACCACACCCAGTTGCTCAAGCAAGAGTCCGATAAAATCTGGCTGGGCGGCTATTCCACTGGTGCCAATTTGGTGACCACTGAAGCCTTACAAGATGCAAGTATCCAGGGTTTGCTGTTATTTTCTCCGGCGTTTAAGCCCGGCAATGACATTGTCTCCTGGGTCGAAATCGCCAGTTGGTTTATGACATGGGCGGATCAGGATCCAGAAGACAATTACCTGCGTTACAATTCACTGCCAATGAACGGTGCCGTTGTCTACTATCAGACTTCAGAAACCGTGCGCAACCAACTGGCACAAACACGCTTTGAGCGGCCAGTATTTATGATCATGAGTGAAAGTGACAGCGTGATCAGCACCGACTATGCGATGAACACCTTTACCAACAAAATGCCCAATCCCGGCAATGTACTGGTTTGGCAAGGGGAAACGCCCTTGGCCGATCAGCGGGCCGTACGTTTTAGCATGAGGATTCCACATCTGCGGATTTCTAATGGCTCCCATATGGGGCTACTGTTTTCACCGGAAAATCCCGAATATGGTATGAACGGCCACAATATGATCTGCAGCAATGGTCAGGATGAAGAGTTGCAACGGCTGTGTGCGCAAGACAAAGAAGTCTGGTACTCAGCATGGGGTTATCGTGAGCCAGGGAAGATACATGCCCGCTTAACCTATAACCCCTACTTTGAGCAAAGCATGACGCTGCTGGATAAAGTCATGAGTACGCCAACACCAGCTCGATACGTCGGACGCTCGCTTAACGTGCAATAAGCCCCTCGCGGGGCTTATTTGTTCATTGTGTTTGTTCTTGAAAAACACTTTGTAGCGCATCGCTTACCATTTGGTGATCGTCGAGTTGAGCGAGGCCAGAAACCGTCACCGCCCCAACCAACCCAGATCCCGCAATTCGAATCGGAAACGAGCCACCATGAGCACAATATTGCGCGGCATCGATATGCGGCTGCGTTTCAAACTCGCGCTGCTTTTGCGCGTTGTACAGCGACAGGTAGTAGGAACTGCGGCCATAGCGCAGCACCGAATTGCGTTTGCGGCGCATCCAATCGAGATGATCCGCACACGTGCCCGGCATGGCGTATTGAAATAGTGTTTGACCAAAACCATACACTTCGATCGCCACCGCGACTTGCTGGCTTTCCGCCATCTGCTTGAGCGCACAGCCCAATTGCCACGCCACATCGTGGTTAAAATGACTCAGTTGCAGCACCTCTTCTTGCTGCGCAATCTCGGCCAGTGTCAGGCTCATAACTTCACCCGCAACGTTTGACCCGTTTTGCTGCTCTCCAGCGCCATTTCAATCAGCGCGATGTTTTGCAGCGCCTGCTCTGGCGGCACCGGGTTGGCCGTGCCGAGACGAATCGCATCCGCCACGCCTTTGAAATAGAGCTGATAGCCGCCCAGTTCTGTCGGAATGGTTTCTGATCCCGTTTCGCTGTGTAACTGACCATACAGCGACGCCTCTTCCTGCGACCATTGCGGACTGTCCGGTTGCTTGCCTTCTTTGAGGTAGGTTTCCTGTGGATCGAGGCCGTATTTCTCATACTTCGCCAGGCTGCCCAGCACTTTGTAGCGCAGGTTCGGCTCTGGGCTGTAGAGGTTTGAATGCAGGTGCACCAAGTGATTTGGGTAGTGCAGGATCAGGTTGTAGTAATCGATGGTGGTGGCGCCCGGGCGCATCATGCGGCACTGCGCATTGATCGCTTGTGGCAAGCCAAACAGCGCCAGCGCTTGGTCAAGCAGGTGCGGCGCCAAATCAAACAAAATACCGCCGCCATCTTGCGCCAGTTCACGCCAGCGCTGACGAATTTCCGGACGGTAGCGGTCGAAGTGGGATTCAAACAGTTTGATGTCGCCCAAACGCCCTTCCGCCATCAGCTTTTGCAGCGTGAGGAAATCGCCATCCCAACGACGGTTATGGAACACGCTCAGCGTTAAGCCTTTTTCCGCCGCCAACGCAATCAGCTCTTCACCATCTTCAATGCGTGTCACGAACGGCTTTTCAACGATCACATGCTTGCCATTTTGCAGCGCGCGTTTGGCCAGCGGGTAATGCACATCGTTCGGCGCGGTGATGATCACCAGCTCCGCATCGCTGTTGTCCAGCAGATCATTGGCATCGCCAAACCATTGCGCGCTCGGCCAATCGGCCGCGACTGCGGCTTGTTGGCTGGAACTGATCGCACTCAGCGTTAGCTCAGGCAGCGCGTTGATGAAAGGCAAGTGAAAGGTTTTCGCCGAATAGCCGTAGCCAATCACGGCGGTTTTTACCGGAGCGTAAGTCATATCAAAACTGTCCTTCTGGTGCGGTCGCCACAACACACTGAATGTCGTGACGGTCAAATAATTCTTGCAGTGCTGGCGCGGGGGGCGCGTCGGTGATCACCATGTCGATCGCTGCCACATCACACACGTGATGGAAATTTTCGGTGCCCATTTTGCGCTGTTCGCACACCAAAATGATCTGCTGCGCTTGCGCCATCATCGCGCGTTTCATCGACGCTTCTTGTTCATCATTGGTGGTCAGGCCGCGCTCAGACAGCGCGCACACACCAATAAACGCCTTATTCACATGATAGCCAGCCATTTGCTGCTCAGCCTGCGCGCCCAGTATGGCGCGGCTGTACGGGTCAAAATGACCGCCCAGCAGATGCACCACATGCGAAGAGCCCTCTTCAACCTGAGCCAGCGTGTTAACCGAGTTGGTCACGATGGTCGCGGGCGCCGCCAGATAACTGGGGACGAGGGCCAACGTAGTGCTGGTATCAAGCACAATGTAGTCCTGTGCATCCACCAGCGATGCCGCGCACTGCGCCAATGCGTGCTTGGCCCTGCTAACAGTTTTAGCAGAGAACGGCTCGCTTTTCGGCGACACCGGAGCCAACATCGCACCACCACGAATGCGCTGAATGCCCGGCAGCTGGGTGAGTTTCACCAGATCGCGCCGCGCGGAATCACGCGACACACCAAACTGATTGCAGATATCGGTCGCGGTAATTTTCCCCTGCTGCTTCATCAGGGTTTGTAAGTGAACTAGGCGCTCTTCTTGGGTCATAAACTTAAAATCACGTAAGTCATTTTAAGTTATTCTAAACTTATTGTTCTAAATGTCACGGGAAATCTTCCTCATGCAGACCACCCCATTCACCGCCATAAAGCCAAAATCACTAACAAGTAAAAAATCAATTACACTTTTTTTACATTTCCAATGTATGATGAATCACATCAAAATAATGAGGACAAACCTATGAGCAGCGGACAACGCAACATCACATTACGGTTTCTGGCAGAACCCGGTGATGTAAACTTTGGCGGCAAGGTCCACGGCGGCGCTGTCATGAAGTGGATTGACCTGGCCGCGTATGCCTGTTCAGCCGCCTGGAGTGGCAAGTACTGCATTACCGCCTACGCCGGCGGAATCCGGTTTGTGGCTCCGATCCATGTCGGCAACCTGGTTGAAGTCAGTGCAAAAGTCATTTACACCGGAACTACCTCTATGCACATCGCTATCGATGTTCAGGCCAGCGATCCCAAAGAGATGAAAAATCGTCTTACCACGCATTGTATCGTGATCATGGTGGCGGTTGATGAGGCTGGTAAGCCAACGCGTATTCCGGAGTGGGTGCCACAAAGTGAGGAAGACATCGCCCTACAGCAGTCTGCCATTCGCCTGATGAACATGCGCAAAAAGATTGGCGAAGAGATGGAAGCGCACGTCAAATACCTGAAGTAAAGTCATGTTTAACGCGTTTTATTTGTAATCGTTTACCTCTGTCATTTTTCTTTCATCTTTGTTTGATTTAATCCGCGGTTCATTACTGCGCAAAGGCAGGAAAAGACAGAGGAATCCTGATTGAGCCTGAACACCACACTGAGCGCCGATACGCTGGCCAACCCCAAATCGGTGGAGTATCAATGGGTACGGACGATGTACGTCGAAGGCTACGACACACAGGCAATCAATCATTACATCCGCACCTGCTTCGGCGGCGATGACATTTTCGCCGATCTGTTTCGCAAAGTGGCGTTACAACAAGAGAGTATCTACGTGCTGCTTCAATACGTCGGGTGTGCTCCTTCCAGCCGCGAGTTCTGATCGCCCTCGTTTTCTGCTACAGTTGCTCCTTTCTCACAAACGCAACTATTCTCAATATACACTGCGTTAATCCTATGAATATGAGCAAGTTACCTGCAAATTTTCACTTGGATTTAACTATCCAGGTGGACAACTACACTATATTGACGCCTGATATAATCAACCTAACCAAATGGAAGCGATGATGGAAGGTGCTCAACCTATTGAATCACCTCATAAAAAGATTGAGAGCACGACCTCTCAGCACCTGATTGCTTGCGAAGAATGTGGTCTGGTTGTCGATATTCCCGCCGTCGCAGCAGGACAAAAAGCTCAATGCCCGCGTTGTCATCATACGTTACTGAAACAACCGACCAACCCGTATCAACGCCCGATTGCTTATGCAATCACATGCCTGATTACGTTGATTCTCAGCGTCTCGTTTCCTTTTATGTCGTTCAGTGTCAAGGGCCTCACACAAGAGATCACGTTGCTGCATTCGGTCAAGACGCTGGAGCAGTTTCAAAACTCGCTACTCGCCTCGCTGCTACTGGCAACGGTCATCGTACTGCCGGCGATTTACATCTGTTGCCTGCTTTATTTACACCTAAAAGCCCTGCATTTTCGTCGTCATCCACCAAATCCAAAGCAGAGGCACACCACTAAACTCATCTGCCGGGTCCTGTTTCAGGTTGAGCCCTGGTTGATGGTGGATGTGTTTCTGATCGGTGTACTGGTCAGCCTGATCAAAATCGCGTCTCTGGCAGACATTGGCATGGGCACCTCCTTCTGGGCGTTTTGTGTCTATACCGTCTTGGTCGTGAAATGCATCTCCATGGTTGACAAAAGTTGGTTGTGGGATCAGTTCATTCCAAGCATCCCGGTTGACCACGTCTGCGATGGTGACAGCCACCTCTCGGCCAATCATGTCAGTTGTCATGTTTGTCATCAGATCAATCCGCTCGACGAACAACGGCACAGTCGTTGCGTCCGCTGTGGCAGCCGCACACACAAATATGACCCATCCGGAGATCTGCAGAAAGCCTGGGCACTGCTGATCGCCTCTGCGATTTTTTATGTGCCGGCCAACCTGTATCCGATGATGTATACCGTAAGCTTGGGCCACAGTGAAGGTTCTACCATCCTCGGGGGGGTGATTCTGCTATGGCAACTAGGCTCCTATCCCATTGCGATGGTGATTTTCTTAGCCAGTATTTTTATTCCATTAGCCAAAATGTTCACCTTAGCCTGGCTGTTTGTCACCGCAAAAAACATGCACAAGCACCCGCGGCAGGAAAGCATCACCCGCTTAAAAGCGTATCGTATTACTGAGTTTATCGGCCGTTGGTCGATGATTGATATTTTCGTGGTAGCCATTCTGGTCGCACTGGTTCAGCTCCACAACCTGATGGCCATTTATCCGGGTCCGGCCGCCCTTTCTTTCGCTGCTGTCGTGATATGCACCATGCTCTCCGCGATGGTATTTGACCCGCGCATGCTCTGGCAACGTATGCCAACGCACGCTCAGCAGCCTATTGATCTTGTGAACGAGAAAACCAACGATGAGTGAAGAGAAAAAAACCTCGGCTAACGTTCAACCGCAACGGCACATTTCCACTATCTGGATCATTCCGATCCTGGCTTTGGCAATGGGTGCCTGGATGTTGTACCAACACATCACCAGCACTGGTCCGGAAATCACGTTAAAAATGAAGACGGCCGAAGGTATTGAAGTGGGCAAAACAGAGATTCGCTCTCTGAACGTGAAAGTTGGTACCGTCACTGAGGTCACGTTAAGCCACAACTACGATTACATCCTGGTCACCGCTCGCATGAACAAAGACGCAGAACGGATGCTGAAAAAAGACACCCTGTTCTGGGTCGTTAAACCACGTATTGGCCGGGATGGCGTGTCTGGCTTGGAGACCCTGCTCTCCGGAGCCTATATCCAACTTCAGCCCGGCCACGAGAAAGAAAAGCGCGAAGAATTCACCGTACTTGACGTCCCGCCAGTGGCACCGCCGGACGCCAAAGGATTAAGGGTCGTTCTGAGCAATCAGGAAGCGGGCAAGCTGTCCGTGGGTGATCCGGTGATCTACAAAGGCTTCACTGTCGGGCGTGTTGAGAGCACCAGCTTTGACGTCAACACGCAAAAAGCCCTCTATCAACTGTTCATTTTTGAGCCCTACGACAGCCTGGTCCGCACCCGATCCCATTTCTGGTTGTCATCGGGGGTCGACTTGCAGCTCAATGCCGAAGGTTTCAACCTGAGATTCGGTTCACTGGAAAGTTTGTTGACTGGCGGCGTGACCTTCGATGTACCGCGAGGTATGGACTCGGGCCAGCCCGTCACAAAGCAGATGCGTCGCTACCGCCTGTTTGACGATCACAAACAGGTCCGAGAAGGCCTTTACGACGAATACCTGGAATTCGTGATGTTGTTTGATGAATCGGTGCGCGGCCTCAGAGCCCGTGCTCCCGTGGAATACCGTGGGATCCGCATCGGTACCGTGATGCGCGTTCCAATGCGCATGCCGACTCCGGATGAGGACTTCTCTGCCACCCAAATTCCTGTTCTGGTGCGCATTGAACTGGGGCGTGTCTACGACTCGTTTGAACAAGTGCCAGTCGAGATCCTCAAAACCAAGTTACGTGAAGAGTTCAAACGAGGCCTGCGCGCCACCCTCAAAACGGGCAGCTTGTTGACGGGGGCTCTGTATATTGATGCGGATTTCTATCCGAAGGATCAGGCAAATCAGCCGGAGTCATTTGAAGGCTACGATGTGTTTCCGACCAGGCAAGGCGGCTTTGCCGAAGTGCAAAAACAAGTCACCGACTTGCTGCAAAAACTGAACGATCTGCCGTTGGACGATACGCTCAACTCTCTGAACGCCACGTTGGAAACCTCAGAGAAAACCTTGGCATCAGCCGAACGCGTCGCCGCCAGCCTGGATACTTTGCTCAAACAGAAAGACACTCAGGCGCTGCCAAAAGACATTCGCGACAGTCTGAAACAGATCCAGGATACCCTCAATGGCTTTGGACCAAACTCGCCAATGTATTCCGAGCTGCAGTCTGCGCTGGGTCAGTTTGAACAAGTCATGACAGAGTTTAAACCCGTACTGCGTCAGTTAAATGAAAAGCCGAACTCTCTGGTGTTTGGTGATGAAAAAGCGCAGGACCCTGTGCCGGCGAAAGGACAGAAATAATGAAAAAATGGTTAGTTTTCAGCTTAGTTGCACTGGCAGGCTGCAGCGCAACACCACCCGCCAGTCAGTTGTATGTGTTGCCCGCCCCTGAAGCCACGGTCAGGGCTCCACAAACCGCTCCGATCCTAGTTGTTCGGCCAGTCGAACTGGCGCCTTATCTGGACAGCGCCGGGTTGGTTTACCGCACCTCTGACACTCAGGTGATCCAAACTAGGCAGAACTTGTGGGCACAAAACCTGTCAGCCCAGTTAACGCAACGCCTGGTGGCGGACTTACGCAGCAAACAAAGTCAGTACTGGCCAGTGCAACTGAACCCGGTGATGACAAGCCGTGGTCAACCTATGCTGCTAGTGCGCGTCGAACAGTTCAATGGTTCGTATACAGGCAACGCTGATATCAGCGGGGAGTGGACACTGGTTGACGCTGAAGGACAGATTCAGCAGACCCAGGCTTTTCGTCACAGCGTCCCCCTTGACTCAGGAGGCTATCCGGCATTGGTGGAAGCATTGGCGCAAGGCTTTCAGCAAGTCACCAGCCAGATTGCGCAAACCCTATAACTACTCACGTCAAGCTATACAAAGAGGGCCTGGCGCCCTCTTTTGCTTTCCTACCGACATAAAAAAACCCAAGCGGAAGCCCGGGTTTTGGTTACAAAAAACTGTTAGTCGTTGGATAGTAAGGAATCAGAGCTAACAGCCAGCTATGCGTAACGCCAGAACTGCTCTTACAAACCAGCTGATCGGCGGCCAAACCAAAAGTGCTGGATGAAGAAACAAAATGGGCGACCTTACGGTCGCCCTTATTCTTATTATCCTTTCACACCGCCGGCGGTAAGTCCTCCGACTAACCAGCGCTGCGCAAGTAAGAATACGACGGTTATTGGCAATGCAGACAATACTGCTGCGGCTGCAAAATCCCCCCACAGATAGTTCTGAGGGTATAAATACTGCTGCATACCAACCGCTAAGGTGTATGAGTTTACATCAGAAAGAAGCAAAGATGCTACCGGAACCTCACCCACAACCATGATAAATGACAAGATGAATACCACCGCCAGAATCGGTACAGACAGCGGTAACAGCACCAGTCTGAAGGCTTGCCATGGTGTTGCGCCATCCAGAGCGGCCGCTTCTTCCAACGAACCATCAATGGTCTCGAAGTAACCCTTAATCGTCCAGACGTGCAGTGCGATCCCACCTAAATACGAGAAGATCAGGCCGCCATGCGTGTTCAAACCAAGGAAAGGAATGTACTGACCGAGCTTATCAAACAAGGCATAAATCGCTACCAGCGCCAACACTGCCGGGAACATCTGAAAGATCATCATCGCTTTCAGGATAGTGTTTTTGCCTTTGAACTTCATCCGTGCAAACGCATACGCTGAAGTCGTCGACAAGGTCACAATCAGAACCGATGTGATGCCTGCAACTTTAATTGAGTTCCACAGCCAGGTCAGTACCGGGAACGGCGGCGGCGTCACGGTGCCATCCGCATTTTCGACAGCCATGCCTAACGCCAGTTTCCAGTGCTCAAGCGACGGATTATCCGGGATCAGGCTGCCAGTAGCGAAGTTACCCTCACGGAAGGAGATCGCAATTACCATCAGCAGCGGAAATATGATCAGTGACAGGAACGTCCACATCGCGATGTGAGTCGCCCAGACACGGTATTTTAATGATTTACCTTGTACCATTGCCATTTCGGAATCTCCTTAATCCTGAGCTACTTTGGTCACACGCAGGTTGAGTAGCGCCAACGCCCCCACCAGCAGGAAGATCAGCGTGGCGATAGCACTTGCCAGACCAAAGTCCTGGCCACCAGCACCTTCAAACGCAATCCGATAGGTGTAGTTCACTAACAGATCGGTATAGCCAGCAGGCTCAGACGTCCCAATCATGTTCGGGCCACCCGCCGTCAACAACTGAATAAGAACAAAGTTGTTAAAGTTGAACGCAAAGCTGGCAATCAGCAGTGGCGTCAGCGGCTTGATCATCAGCGGCAGCGTAATGCGAGTGAAGTTAGAGATGAAGTTCGACCCGTCGATCGCCGACGCTTCATATAAGTCTTCAGGAATCGCTTTCAGCAGTCCCATACACAAGATCATCATGTACGGAAAACCCAGCCAGGTATTCACAATGAGCACCATGGTTTTTGCCAGGAACGGATCGGAAAACCATGCTGGGCTCAGGCCAAAAACAGACTCCAGAACCATGTTGATCTCACCAAAGCTTTGGTTAAATAAACCTTTAAAGATCAGAATCGAGATAAACGCTGGCACTGCGTAGGGCAGAATTAACAGCACACGGTAGACCGAGCGGCCTTTCAGCTCCTCCCACTGGACGACACTGGCCAGAACCAGACCAATCACACCGGTAAAAATCACTGTCAAAACAGAAAATACGATGGTCCAGATAAAGATGCTGATGAACGGCTCTTTGATACCGTCGTCTTTCCATACACGTTCAAAGTTGTGGGTGCCCACCCCCACAATGAAGCCAGGCGAAACGGTTGAACCTACAAACTCACCCTGTTCATTCACTGGCTGGTAATAGCCTTCATCCCTGTTCGGCTTGAGCGTTTCATCGGTGCGATTGTTCAGCAGGGTTTCTCCGTCGCCCTGCAGCGTGTACAAAGGCACCACCGCGGCGAACTTACGCAGACCACTCATGCGAATATCGTCGCCATCAGGCATGTGCAGATCCACTTGCCCCAGAGCACTGCGGTTTTTGACGATGGTTTTAATTTGCTCTTTGTCACCATCGACTGACGTTACAGGCGTCAGATCCAAATCCGATACATTCAAACCGTCCAATTGGAACGTTGGCGTCGCCAGCAATTGCTCACCATCATTAATGACGATACGGTGGCCCTGCTCTGTTTTGTACAGTGTGAACGGATAACTTTCCCCACTCTGATACGTTCTGTCGAGCAACACTGACTGCGCACGCTCGAACGACAACTGGTTTTTGGCACTGTAATTAGTAAACGCAAGACCGACGGTATACGCCAACGGAAAAAGGATGAACAAAATCATGCCCGCGATGCCTGGATAGATATAGCGGTGCGCGTACGTTTTCTTGCTGCCGAAGATAAACAGAGCCAGTGCGGTGATGATTAACGTAAGAAGCGCGAAAGCAATCTCACCACGTGAATACATGAGAATGGTGGCGTAGCCATTTACAATACCGACGGTGGCTAAAAGCGACCATTTGATCAATGTACTTTTGCTTGTCGGTAAGTTCGTCGATGATGATGTCATAGCATCTGTACCTTGAACTGACTGCATAAAGGAACCTGCTAGCGATATAAAAAAGGAGAAATGAAGGAGGGGTTACCCCCCTCCTTAAAAGGTATTACTGAGTTATTTAGTCATTTGTTTTTCAGCATCAGCCAACGCTGCGTCTACAGTCTGACGACCGTCCACAATGTTGATGATGGCATTTTTCGCCGCGCCCCAGAATGCATTCATCTGAGGAATGTTCGGCATGATTTCACCGTTCATCGCGTTATCCATTGTCGCTGCGATACGCGCGTCTTTGTCCAGCTCTTTCTGGAACGAATTCAGTGCAACCGCGCCCAATGGTTTGTCGTCATTAACTTTACGCAAACCATCGTTAGTCAGCAGATAGTTTTCGATGAACTCAACCGCCAGATCTTTGTTTGGTGACGCAGTGCTGATACCTGCAGTCAGTACGCCCACAAATGGTTTCGAAGACTGGCCATTGAATTTAGGCAGCGTCGTCACACCATAGTTGATGCCCGACTTCTCAATATTGCCCCATGACCAAGGACCATTGATGGTCATTGCGGTGTTGCCCTGGTTGAACGCAGACTCGGAAACTGAGTAATCCATATCAGGAGAAATGACGCCTTTATCCACCAGACCTTTGACAAAGTTCATTGCGTCTTTCACGCCCTGGTTGTTAATACCGGCATCTTTCACGTCGTAACCGCTGGCGGTGTATTTGAATGCGTAGCCGCCATCAGCAGCCATCAGTGGCCAGGTGAAATACGGTTCTTTCAGGTTCCACATGATCGCGGACTTGCCGTCTTTTTTCAGCTTCGCGTTCAGCGCTGCCACTTCTTCCCAGGTTTTCGGTGGGTTTGGCACTAAATCTTTGTTGTAGATGAGAGACAAAGACTCAACGGCGATTGGATAGCCGATGTATTTGCCATCGTATTTCACCGCATCCCATGCAAAATCGACGATGCCGTCTTTGATTTTTTGCGAAGGTTTGATCTCAGCCAGCAGACCCGCTTCAGCGTAGCCACCAAAACGGTCGTGCGCCCAGAACACGATATCCGGACCGTCACCCGTTGCTGCAGTTTGCGGGAACTTGTCCTGAAGACCATCCGGGTGTGCCACTGTGACTTTAATCCCTGTCTCTTCTTCGAACTTTTTACCGACTTCAGCAAGTCCATTGTAGCCTTTATCACCATTGATCCAGATGGTTAGTTGACCTTCTTCGATGGCAGCGTTTGCACCGAAAGAGCCAAGAGCAACAAGAGTACCGAGTGCTACTGTGCTTAGGGCGTTTTTCATGTTCATATCCTTTTTATATTTGTGATGTAGGGTTAACCCCAAAAAGGTTTCACCGTATTTCGCCATCTATCTTCAGAGAAAAATCAATACGGCTCATCCTCCTAATCCCTACGCCCTTGGTATTATGGACTATTTTCGTGATCGTCATCGTTTCAGGTTGGCGACCAAAATCACAAAACCATACCTTAATGTGATCAGATTCAATATTGAGTAATTAATTTATTTGAACTGGATCTCGCGACGTCGTGTCCTCCCCCTTTTCCCTCCTCCCCTCCTACTACCCCTACAAAAAAATAGTCTGGGAGGATGTCACTACTGCACCAAATACGGAAACTAAGCACATCCAAGAGTGGATGGTAAGAACCCTTTCCAGTCGTTCATCGTTAAGAAGACACTGGTTTTTCATGCCGGATTGGTTTGCTGTTACAAGATTTGATGTTCGTGGTAATTATTTAGTACGGGGGAGGCATCAGCTTGTACGGGGGAGGCAAACCAACAATTGGCACTGACGGGTGATGTTGACGCTACCTTTTCGCGTCCATCACCCCGTTTTTCTTACCCTTTTGAGACAAAACAAAACACAACTTACCGAATTCCTACTATTACTGCCCGCGACTATTCATATAATGATGGGCAGTAAGTTACAAAAATCTTGATCGAGGACGAGCTAGATGGCGAGTGTCACGTTAAAAAATGTATGTAAAGCTTATGGCGATGTGTTGATTTCCAAGAATGTCGATCTGGAAATCAAAGAGGGCGAATTTGTCGTTTTCGTTGGCCCGTCAGGCTGTGGTAAATCCACCCTGCTGCGTTGTATCGCTGGTCTTGAAGACATTACTTCAGGTGACCTGTACATCGGAAACGAACGCATGAATGAGGTTGAGCCGTCGAAACGGGGCGTTGGTATGGTATTCCAGTCTTACGCGCTCTACCCTCATCTTAACCTCTACGACAACATGTCATTTGGCCTCAAACTGGCAAAAGCCGATAAGAAAGAAATCAGCCAGCGTGTTGAGCATGCAGCCGAAATTCTTCAGCTCAGCCATTTATTAGAACGTCAACCTAAGGCCCTGTCGGGTGGCCAACGTCAACGCGTTGCGATCGGCCGGACGCTGGTGTCACAGCCCGATGTTTTCCTTTTGGATGAACCTCTCTCGAACCTGGATGCGGCTTTGCGTGTGCAGATGCGCTCTGAAATCACCAAATTGCAACGTAAGCTGGGTTGCACCATGATCTACGTAACCCACGACCAGGTGGAAGCCATGACCATGGCTGACAAAATTGTCGTGTTGGACACAGGGTTCGTCTCTCAGGTAGGTAAACCGCTAGAGCTGTATCACTACCCTCAGAACCGATTCGTAGCGGGCTTTATCGGCTCACCAAAGATGAACTTTACCAGCGTATTCATTGATGAGGTTCAACCGGATCAAGTAAAAGTTCAGCTGTCCAACGGCATGTCGTTCTGGATTCCCGTCGATGGCTCATCAGTCACTCGTGGCGAACGCATGTCACTGGGTATTCGTCCTGAACATCTGGTGACCAAGTCGGAAGGCGACGGCGTGATCGAGGGCGAAGTGATGATCGTCGAGAAACTTGGCAACGAGACTCAGGTCTATCTCAACCTAGAAGGTGCCGATACAGACGTGATCTATCGTCAGCCGGACACACTGGACGTCGATGTGGGTGATAAGCTATCTATAGGTATTCCCGCTCACCGCTGTCACCTGTTCCATAGCGATGGCAAAGCGTGTCGTCGTCTCTACCGCGAAGCCGGTGTTGAGTTTGCCGAGGAAGAAGCCGTGCTGGCGTAATCCGGATACAAGAAAAATCCCCGCCCTGGCGGGGATTTTTTTATTCTTTATCAAAACTGTCGACGACAATGGCCCCCATCGAGGCTGGCATGGTTATCACCACAATTCGTTTGAGTGACGTGATGGGGTCCACCATCAGTGGCAGTTTATCGAGGCACATCAACACCAGCGCCACCACAAACGCCGTAATCAAATACGCCAGTATGATTCGTAACGCAAACGCCAACACCCGTTTATGGACGTTTTGCTGAAATACACTCTGGTAGGCAAAGATGCCGAGAAATACGGTCGACAGTGACATCAGCATCAGCAAATTGGCAAAAGGTAGCGTTTCACCCAGTTGCCATGCTTCTTCTGAAAACGATATAGGCACCGCCAGCGCAAACGCTCCGACAAACACCTGCCCCGCATCTTCCATATTAAAGCTGATTTTCATAACACTCTCATTCGCCTGTAGCCCGGTTGTATCCCATACTTCTGGCAAGTTCGCCTCACTCTGGTTCATCATAACGCCATCACTCTATTTAGACACTGTTTTTAATAGGTTACGCAAATGACGAAACTCTGACATCCCCAGATCATTGTATTACTTCAGACTGACGAAACGAACAAGTGAGAAACGTTACTATTTGTCCTACAGGAAATACGCTTAATTAACGAGGAATTATTATGAAAAAACGTCTGTTAGCCCTGTCTGTTACCGCTATCGTTCTGGCTGGTTGTCAAGACGAGCCTGCGGAAACACCGCAACCAGAACAAAAGCCGGCCGCTCAAGCCGAAACGGTCGTTCCTGAGCCAACGCTTGAAATCGAAGCTCAGCCTCAACAGCAGGCCGAAGTCATGGTAGACAGCGCCCACAACGCACAAAACTCCCTAGACTGGAACGGTACTTACAGTGGCATCCTGCCTTGTGCCGATTGTGAAGGTTTGGAAACCAACCTGACTCTTAACACTGATGGCAGCTACTCACTGGATCAAACGTATTTGGGCAAAGGTGAAGAGAAGTATCACTCAGAAGGCAGCTTCAGCTGGGACAACTCAGGCAGTGTGATCACGCTGAGTGATGAAGCGGAGCCAAATCAGTATTTTGTCGCAGAAAATGAGTTAATGAAACTCGACAGCAATGGTCAGCACATCACCGGTGAACTGGCAGATCAGTACAACCTGACCAAGAAATAACCCGTCCACAACGCCAGCATGATGCTGGCGTTGTTACATCAGGTGCCGCATTTCTTTCGCCCAGCCGGGCAACGTTTGCCGATACCAAGTCAAATAGCGCTCAGTGTCAGGATGCGCGCAGCGCTGTAGAATATTGACCACTTCAACCACGATCCAGCTTTTGGCCAGCACCACACGCAGCTCAAGCTCCCCCTGCGCCACCGTAGCTCGATAACACCGGTAGTGACGGCACGTCGCTCCAATTGTGTCAGCGTTCCCCATTCCCGGGATCATCGGAGCCAAATCAATAGCAGCACAACCCAAACTAAAACGCTCCCAATCAAACAGCACCCGCTGGCCATTGCGCCGCACGCCCCAGTTGCCCGGGTTGGTATCTCCGGAAATCAAATGATGGTGTTCGAACAGAACAGCACTTTGCGCCTGGGCCCGGTAAAAATAACGCTCCGTTTCAGCGTCCATCGCTAATGCACGAAGGGCAGACTCCGTATCGTTTAAACTCCAGGTATGAAGATGAGTCGGCGTATTTGGCAGAGGGGGAAACTCATGCAATCGCGCTAACTGACGAATGACCTTCTCATCACGATACACCTCAAGCTCCGGCAGAGCATCCGGTATGTGCTCAAGTTCCAGTCGCCCGGCAGCTTCGTCCAAGTTCAGGCAGCGCGGCACATAGATCCCAGCGTCGTTCAGCACCATTGAATAATCCCGATAAAACGCCACCTCAACGGGCGATGCCCCACGTTTGCAAATGATGCGATCGCCTTCAGGAGAGTGCATCAGGGTGACCTCCGCGCGCCCAAGACGGCGCAAGTTATCACTCACTGTCCGCTCGTTCAGGTGCCAATTTCAGTGGTAATCTGGGTCTTAACCGAATTCGCGATAAAGCAGTTTTCGTGGGCAGTATGGTGCATTTTTTCCAGCTGTAACTGCGTTGGTTGCCGCTCACCAGAGAACACCACTTTAGGTCTCAACGTCACCCGAGTGACTGAGGTTCTGCCACTTTCGTCTTCTTCAAGTACACCAACGGCATCATCGCTGTAATGATCAATCAGATATTTACGCTTCGCTGCAATCGAGAGAAAAACTAACATATGGCAACTCGACAGAGCCGCGATGAAAGCCTCTTCCGGATCGACATTGGCTGCCACCGAATAAGGCAACGGCACCACGTGTGGAGACGACGAGGCAGGTACACTTACCCCACCATCAAACGACCAGATATGACCGCGGCTGTACTGATTGTCGGTAAAGAGCTCGTGCTCCCCTCTGCGCCAACTGATGTTAGCTGTGTATTCGGACATCCGTGTTCCTCACTGTATTATGATAATGACGCTCTCTACACCAGACGATATGTAATCACGTAGAACTGCATTTCATCTGGGTAGATCTCTTTGATCAAGGCTTTTAGCTTATCCAGTTCCATGTATTCCTGCTGCGCATGAAACTCATTGATGTCGTCAAACCAAAGAGGCTCCACAGACACGATTTCAATCCGGGCAAACTTGCGGTCAGTTTCTAATGTGTGCACATCGACTTCCGTACCCGGGACATACCCCATCTCGCTCTTATCACGGATGGTGATGGTTTTATTTCCGGATACGATCGATGGCTCAAGCCATTCAAAAAAGGTAATTTTTGTTGGTATTTTCTGCACGTTCATCGGCTCCCGCAGCTTTTCGTCGCCCTAGTATCTATAAAGCCATCGTCAGCCGCAATCGCCATTTTCTGATTTCACCGGATTGCTTACACCACACCGCTTTGAACTTTGTAAAAGACCAGCGCAAACAAGCCCGCAAACACCAACACCGTTGTCAAAATCTTCAGCCACAAAAACTTCATGCATAACTCCTTACTTGGCCTCTACATTACACGACAAGTTACAGCGTCACAAAACTCACTAAACGCAAGGCCAAAAAGAGCCCCAGACCATAAGACGCATGTGCGACAACACTGCGCATGCGTGCCGTTGCTGGCGCAGGCGTTTTTGCTGCCATCACCCCAAACCCTAGCCCTGGTTGCATCACAAAAAATGGCACGACTACCGTCGCTACACCAAACAAGACTACCGCAGCAAAGCTCGCCTGCCCGGGTTGCATGCCAGCCAGCAGATAAAACAGCGCGGCAAACAGCACACCAATCACATAGTGACTGACCCAACCCAACGCGCATTCACCGCTTCTGGGCTGGGTTTGCAAGATGGTATGATGCCGAAATTGCCCGCCAGGCATATACAACAACCAACGGCCAACCAAACAATAATTCAGTGACGCTATGCCCAGCAGCTTTTTCTGTCCCAGGGCGAACAAGTCCATAAAAATAGTCGCCAATATCCCTACAACTAACCAATGACTGACCAACACCCACTCATTCATTTCTTTCTCCTTGTCGCAGCTCGACGGTGGCAGAATCTTCGCTTAAACCTGCTTATCGAAGGTCGGAACACCGGTCGGCAACTCGAACCAACTCACCTTTTCGCTGACCCAGACGTGCGCTGTAGGCGCAAACAGCATCTCACTTTCGCGCGCTACTGGTTTTAATTTCAGTTTGATCAAGTGCGGTTGATCCGGATTGATGTGATAAATCCGGTTACCACAACCGGTGCAAAACTTAGCACCATTGTGGTTGCCGCTATCCGCCAGACGGCTCCAACTGCCCATTTCTCCGGAGAACTCGATATCTTGGGCATCGACAACGGCGGTCACGCTGAACGGCGCGGTGGCCAGTTTCTGACATTCTCGGCAATGACAAGCGAGAACTTTCAACGGTTTGGCGTGCAGTTGATAACTCACCTGACCACACTGGCAGGACGCTTTTACGGGGAATGGCATAGGTAATGTAGCTCCTTAACTGAGTCGTCATCTCTCGCACGGCTCGGGCGAGAGATATGAAATAGCAACCATAACATGCTAGGGCGTGTTCCCCGAGTAAATCCTGCTCAGATTGACAGCTGTACGGCATTATCCGATTAACCTCAGAGAATCTCCGTGTTCCTGTCGGGCAGAACGTACTAAACTGAACATTCGCACAACCGTTAAGGAATAAGGTCATGATTCAACAAGGTCAATCTCTCCCTCAATCTTCTCTCAACGAACTGACGGCAGACGGTATGGTCACCCATCCGACCCACGAACTGTTCGCCGGCAAAAAAGTCGTGCTGTTTGCAGTACCTGGTGCTTTTACGCCAACCTGCTCTGAAGCGCACCTTCCAGGCTACGTGGTCCTGGCCGATCAGTTGAAAGCCAAAGGCGTTGACATGATTGCCTGTGTGGCCGTCAACGATGCGTTTGTGATGCAAGCCTGGGGCGAAGCCCAGAACGCCAGCGAAATTCGCATGCTGGCAGACGGCGATGCGAGTTTTACAAAAGCATTAGGACTGGAAATGGATACAGCCGGCTTTGGTGGTATCCGTTCACAGCGCTACGCGATGATCGTCGAAGACGGCAAAGTCACGACTCTGAATGTGGAAGAGCCTCAATCATTTGAAGTCAGTAAGGCCGAGGCTATTCTGGATCTACTGTAATCACAAAGCCCCGGATATAGTTACCCGGGGCTTTTTCGTCTCCACTAACCGCCAATCCAATCAGCATAACGCTGATGTCTAATGCATAACTGCTAGAGCGAATACGCTTTCTCAAATCCTTCGCACCAAATATGAATCCAAGTCAAATTCACGGTTCTTCTTTGTTTTGAATTGACGGAGTTTCAAGCAGCCCTGACGAATGCAACAACCACGCTCTGATTTCGCAGCACAACCAGTCCGGATTATCCAGAGCAATATCATGGCCATCACATGCATTGATCCGCAGTGCCGCTTTCCATTTTTTCGCTATCGCCTGAGTGGCAAGCGGGCTCACCAGGCGATCATGCTGTGAAGAAATAAACAACACGGGCGCTGTAATTCTTTTAATACGAAAAGTGGCCGCTGCGCGAAGCTGGCGGATAAAATTAGATATGCGCGTCGGGTAGCGACGCTGCAGCTGCGCCCAATGGCGGACAACTTCTGGTCGGTTGGGCTGATTAGACACCAGGCGATACACGCATCGCTCTCTCACTGTTACTGGCAACATCAGTGCCCCAATAATTCGGACAAGCGCAGCGGGTTTGAGACGTTGATAACACGGGCTGAACCCCGCTGCACTGGTATTAATACAAACGGCACGGCGCACTTCATGCGGATACCTTTCCAACCACTTCAGAGCGATCATACCGCCCATTGAAATTGCCACCACATCAATCGGCGCCTGTCCGTCCAGTTGCTGTCGAATGCTGTCTACCATGTCTTCCATGCAGTCAGGCGACGTCAGATGAGCCAGGGAACCTGTACCCGGTATGTCTACGCAACGCACATGACACTCCGGCATCACTTGCTGCAACTGCGAGGGAAACTCACCCCAATGGAACTGCCCCCTGAACAGTCCGCGTAACAAGACCACTTGCCTGGCAGGCGCCGCAACCGCTGTATGTTCATTCGCTATCGGCGTCACACGTCACCACACCATGCGAGCCGTCAGAGGCAATACGACATACAATTAACCCCGGTTCATTCATCAGAGCGGCTACCGGTTCGCCAGATGGCAGCCACATGGTGCTCTTACCACAGGTCTGCCATCCTCCGGTCACGGAGATGTGATTGGCTAATAACACTGGCATGTTGTAACTGCTGGCAATATCGGCCAGTATCGACGCATCGGTCTCGTACCCCGCAGGTGAAATCAACGCGCTGACGACATAGACATCCGCCTTTTGCTGATTGGCATCACGGGCATGTTGCGGCTCACTAAAATCAGCACAAATCGCCAAAGCCAACGTAAAACCCTGGATGTTCAATGTATGGTTTTGTGAGCCCGCGGAGCAAAACACGTCCTCGCCAGGGTGAAGATATTGTTTAGTACAAAAGTGCACATCCCCCTGGGGTGAACAAACCACCGCAGCAATCGCAGGCTTGTCATTAGGACAAGCCAACGGACAACCTGCAATCACCCAAATAGCGTATTTTTGTGCCGCCGTCTTCAACGCTTGGATCGCATCGCTCTCTTCGGTCATGGCTAATGTCGCTAACAATTCAAGCTCATAGCCTGTCAGTGACAATTCCGGGAAGACCACTAAATCAACCTGCTGCTGAGCCGCCGCAGCGATTGCGGCCAAATGCTCGGTCAAATTCGTCGCTATCTGGCCCTTTTTGACCGGAATCTGTGCCAATGCTATATCAATCGTGTTTGTATCCATCAACTCTACTTCTTCCTAACTGGAGGCTGTTGTAACAAGGGGACTTACTCGCCGGTGCCCAGATGACGCTGTCTCATGTATTGCACCAGCATTTCGGCTTCCAGAGAGTCTTGGCTGCACAAGCCAGCAACAACACCTTGCTGATCGTCCTGACTTCGATGCTGACCCAGCTTCTCTTTAGCCAAAATGTCGTCCAGCACGATGCGAATTCCGACAATAGCGTGGGAGAGCTTATCAACAAACTCATCGGGCATCGTATCGTTGGCGTGTAATAACTCAGGCTCGTACTTGGCGGTCAATTGTTCGAGTGATGCCAGTGTTTCCGACGCATCGAGAAACTCAACGGTACCGTAACAATGCACGGAGGCATAATTCCAGGTTGGTACTGCCGGTTTTCGCCGGTACCAGGTCGGAGAGATATAGGCATGCGGCCCTTGAAAGACGATCAATACCCGCTGACCTGACAACTGTTTCCAATGTGGATTGGCTTTCGCCAGATGCCCATACAAGACCCCTTTGGGCCCCTCTGAAGGTTCAAGTATCAGCGGTAAATGTGTCGCTTCCTGAGTGGGCGAAACCATCAGAGCAAAACCATGGTGGGCGATAAAATCAATGATGGCGTTGTCACCCGACATCACCATGTTCTTTGGTATGAACATACTCTTCCTTGTCTTTGATTGACCTTGGCGTTCCATTGCACCGCGCTGATGTCGCGGGTCTCACACTGTCGCGTTATCACAAATGATTGTGCGTAATTCGCCGATATTCTTCAATCAGTGGCTGCGCAAAACTGGCGCTCAATTGTACTACCTCGTTGACCGTGGCGGTTTCTTTTCTCAAAATCATGAGCGCCATCTCAACTCCCGGTTCATAGTGAGGTTGATAACGACGGATCACTCCCGCACACTCTTCCGGACCCACCAGCCAGCTGCGATGTTGCTCCACCAGTAACCCACAGGCACTACGAAGCAACTTCTTCGCTAAAACTCTTCCTCTGGTGCTTGCGTTATCTTCATTTAATCCAGAATTCAGCATCACCACCATTTCTGGTAAATCTTCATTCAGCGCACTAGCAATGGCTAAATTTGGTCTACAAGCCTCAAAACCGAGTGTGAGATCTTTTCCCCATAGGCAGCAACAACAGTGTTTGAGCCAGAACTGCCAGCGAAACTTTTCTTGCGGATGCAGAACTTCTGCCAAATGACCTGGGTCAAAGTCGACCTTCGTGATGAGGGGAAATCCTTCCGTCAAAGCCAAAGACAATTGTTTTAGACGCTTGTGATCTTGCTCCGTTAGAGGCGCGCAAAAAACTACCGACATATCAAGATCAGAGTGACACCGCTTTGCTTCCCCGCGGGCAACACTGCCGTACAAGTAAATACTGTGTATTGCGGTGGGAAAGGTGCTCAGCAATTGCGCTACGGCTTGGTCCACCACAACACGAAACTCGGTTTGTATTCGTTCCGGATGGCAGACATTGAGCACAAAGCCCTGCTCATCCACACCCCGTTTTTTCATGTTATCCATCAACCCACCCTTGATTTGAATACCTTGCTAGACTCCGCCGGCAATCTGATGTCTATTCTCACAATCCGTTTGGGTCATTACGACAGGTTCGGAGCGGTCCTTTGAGCCTGATGCTAATGATATGCGGTAATCGAGAGAGCTAAACTGAGAAAAGTTGTGACGCTCACAAAGTGCCAACTGAGCGCGCCGAAGTAAACGCTGAGGCTCAAAATTGAGCGGACTCAAGCCAGGCTCACCGGCATAAAACACCACGGTAATCAGGTGGTAACCACCAGACAAATGACCCACGCTCACCCTCTCGTCAACCTCAATGACAATGCCACGGACATCTGCTTCCACCTGTTGCAACATGTCTGTATTTTGAGCCTGACGGTACACCGCCTGAGCACATTTCAGAGCTGCCGCAACAATTAACACCACACCAAACAGCGCTTTCGAATTCATCCGCACAATCAACTCAACTAAGCGTCGGCGTTCGGCACGACGTCACCGTACTGACGATACAAGATCGCAACATCTGGACCAGTTGCGTTACCCAACACTGGCTTGTGGCCGATGAGCATCTACAGTGACATTCTGGGTAGTCAACCAGCCGCAACTCAGTATCCATAACCTAACGTCCGGATGTAACCAGCTCAATCACTTTGCGCGCTTTTTCAAAATGATCCAGTTGATGAGTGTGTATCCACCAGGTAGCCGCTTCCATCAACAGCTCTGGGTCATCGTTTTTATTTGCAAAGAAAGCATAGAACGACACACCGACGTGCTCGCCTTTTTGACTGATTTTCTTATTGCATACAGCGATGATCTTTTCCCTAAGTACTTGTCGCATTTCATAATCCAGACAGATAAAAAACGCAAAGATACATACAATTGCATATACACACAACCGCCACAATGATATTAGCGATACCAGGAAGCGATTGAGTCGATTTACAAAGCCGTATTGGCACAGGGATTGAGCGCAAAATCTTGGGGAGGCGGCAAGAACAACACATAGAACGGGGGCCGCTCTATGTGTGAAACGACAAGAGTGGAAGCAGGGCTTTATTTGTAAAATGCTTCCACTTCACCTTTTAGGGTGATCAGCATTGGATTACCGTAACGATCGCGAGATTTAGGAGACGCGATTTTTACCCAGCCTTCGCTGACACAATATTCTTCAACATCCGTACGCTCTTTGCCATTCAGACGAATACCGATCTGGTGTTCAAAACACTCAGCAACAAAGTGTGGGCTACGAGGGTTACCCGCCAGACGATCTGGCAAAGCTGGTTTTGCGTTATTTTCGCTCATGTTGATGACCTGAAATAGATAAAGAACCTGCTATTTTAGACAAACCTAGCCTCAGGCTCAACAAACATCACCACGAGAAACGATCCGCTGGCAAAGCAGGATGCATTACTTTAGTCTGCAGATTGCTTAGACTGGCGATAGCTATCAACAAATCTTTGTAGATCTTGCTGTTGAGTCTCTATCACTGCTTCTTTGATTGATTCAGAATATACAACTTGCAATGAAATGCTTGCCACAAAGAATAACAATGATGCTACGCACCCAATACCGCCCAATATTTTCGTTTTTTTATTCTTTTTTACCAAGCCAACAATGATGGTGACAAAAAAGACCGGAAAGGCGATTAATGAAACCAAAGACAAATACACGACAAACATAACTCTAAAAACTCTCGTTAAATCAACAATTACACGATACCCAAAACACAGCGCGATCAATACGAGCTTTGCCAGACATTACGAATCTTTCTTAACCAACTTGCTACAGGTGCGTTGCTGGCTGAGCAATAGCCAGTCACTCTCACTCAGCACGGTTTCAAATTTCGCAATACCACCACCTATGAAGCTGACATCCCAGTCTGCATGAGACTTCACCACACGAAAATTAGCTTTTCCTTGTTAACGGCCTACTGTTAGAGCGAGACCTCGACGTCACTGAGAAGAAGTTTAAAGCTAGCCGTGCCAAAAAACACCGCAAAGATGCCCTCAAAAATCGTTTTGGATTTTATATACAGGCGTCTTACCCCAGCATGAGAAAAGATAAGCGCATAACTGAGGAAGATCGATGCACTCACTACGCCAACTACAACGACAACAGTAAGAAGATCTTGAGGTGTTGCCGTTCTCGGTACGCCCATCGAATACAAAGCACCAAAAAAGAGGATTGCCTTAGGGTTTGTCAAATGAATCAATAGCCCTTTGAGGTAGTGACTTTTTCTTGAGTTGAATTGCATTGTTGGAAGGTTAGGTGACTCTGAATTTAGCGCGGATTTTAGTGATTTGTAAGCAAGGTAGAGGAGATAGCAAGCGCCGCAATACCTAAGGATCTCAAACAGCCAAACATTTGACTTCAATACTGCAGCCAACCCAAACGCTGCCAACATTGACCAAATTAAAGAGCCGGTCAAGACTCCCAAAGCAAGGTGGAGACCAAACAATCTGCCTTTCTCCATCGATGCCCCAGCGATTGCTAATGTTGCAGGCCCCGGACTTGCAATCGCGGCTATCGCTGAAAATACGATCAGAAAATAATTTATATGTTCCATTTCCCCACTCCATTTTTATTAGCACTTCCACCACGTTCAGAAAGGAACAGAACGCCCCAACTGAAACCATTGAACCGTTTAAATTAAAGCCAATGTCGTCCGAAAATACCAAGTGTTGTAAATCACGCTTAAACACTTTGTAATGGATAACAACTCACGAACAACCCGTAACCCACTGTTTTATATTAATTTAATACGTTCATCTGAGCACTCATTAGAGCCCGTTTCAAATTCGCGGCATATCCAAAGCCGGTTTTCATAAATTGTGTACATTAGAGTGTCTCTATCTAAAGCCGCGCATCAACCATCATTTAATCTCATCATTGTTTCAACTCCATACTGGTCATGTGCAATGAATTCTTCTGGTACACCAGTATCCGGGATAATCTTAACTTCGGGACGACAACAGCAAGCTCTGCAGTTTGAGCGAGATACATTTGAGGAAGAAGGTATACTCGTTGGTGTAAGCATAAGTAACTACAGGTCAATTGTGTATGATACAGTACATTTCTTCATTTTTGAGCTTGCTTATCCTGTGAGCCATAACGCCCTGTTAAGGTGTGAGGCACTCTATACAAAAGCCTCTGCACTACTTCGTAATCACAAAACTCACTAAATGCCACGCGTTGCGAATCCGTCTTAAAGCGTTTGTTAGGCATTGGCCTGACGCATGAGATGAACCCCACCAACCTCGGTACTGAAACCAAACTTTTCATAGTACGCTCTCATTTCTGGGAGACAGTACAACTCAAAATGCTGAACTTGATTTAGGTCTTCGTGCGATTGAATTGCTGATATGAGCTTTGCACCCAAACCACTATTTCGTTGCGACGAACAAACAATAACATCGAAGATCAAGGCTTTGAAGGTGAAATTAGTGATAACACGAGCAAAACCAATAAGGTTATTGTCACCACCAACAATGCCTATGCATAGTTGAGAACCTTTTAGACAACGGGCTGTTTGCTCTAATGTCCGCTCTTTTGCCCACCAAGCTTGTTGATACAGATTATACACGTCCGTTATATGCTCTTCCGTAAACGTGTAAATTAGCTTCATGTTTCTCCTTAATGCCTAACGCCCTGTTAAGGTGTGAGCAACGCAATACCGAAGGCAACGCATAGCAAAAATGCCATGCGTTGCGAATCACTCTTAAACAGTTTGTTATGTTTTTTGCTTCATATACTTTTGAATGCCTGGCCATTTTTCGCGGTCTTGAAAGTCGTTTACTTTGTAGCCCCCACTATCAGCAAATTCATCGCGGGCTTCCCCTAAAAGTTGACAACACCAAAGGAATGTTTCTTCTGGTTCACCTAAGCAATTATGGCGGAAAGCAGACTGATAGAAATTGATATTTGAGCCAACAAGGGTTTCATGAATTTTTTTGACGATTCTTTCAATTACCTCATGGGTGCAATCAAGAGAGTAAAAAGACACGTTGTCTGAAGCTTGAATACTAACTTTTGAGTAAGTTTTCTCAACATCGATCACCGAATTAATAGTATTGATAAATGGTGCTATATTCTGCTCTGTATGGATTAACATAAAGCAGGGGTCATCGTAATCATCCATCCGCTCAAGATACTCTTGAATTGAAAGTGGAATTTCTTTAAATAACTTGTTCATCATAATCCTCATAGATAAATCACTGAAACATAACGCCCAGTTAAGGGGTGAAGCACGCAATGACCAAGCCACCGCATGGCACTTCAACACCGAAATCAATGCAAACCAAAAATGTCACGCGTGCTGAATCCCTCTTGAACTGCTTGTTATATTTTTATTTATATACGACTTTAAACTGCTCTAGTATCAATAACATATCGTCTGAAGGTGCTATACCTAACTCGACACATTCTCTTGAGAAGAAGTTCCAATGTGCTTTTCGCCACCAAGCTAGCGTCTTGTCGCCCTCACCTTCCAAAGCTGCAAACTCAGGTGTTACGTCATGGTATTTGCACTTAGTTACTGAGGTGATTTCTATAATACAAATTGGCATGCCATCCCAATTTGTCACTACTTGAAGATGACCGACTTCTGGCAACAATTCTCCTTTTTCACTGTACCAGTAATCTAAGCTACATGACGCACGTTTTTCTCCACGAAGAATTAAGTCTGCACATACATTTGCATTGTATTCATCTGCACAGAAATAGTCTGAACTAAATGAAGTGTAGTTTGATGCTACTTCATCAGGTAAAGATTTGAGGTATTGATCTAGATAACTTTGACTTCTTTCATCCATGATTTTGACTCGGGATTTGATTAAAAATATAACGCCCTGTTAAGGGGTGAGCAACGCAATACCAAAGCCGCTGCATACCACCTTAAACACTAAAACCGACGCATGGTAAAAATGCCACGCGTTGCGAATCCCTCTTGAACAGTTTGTTAGCTATGTTTGTCCAACATACTACGGAATTGGGCTATCGTATGCTGACTGAACACCTTGATACCGCTACTCTCTAACAACGTAGCAGTGACCCCAGACCCATTAACTTTGGTCCCACTAAACGTACCATCGTAAATATTGGAACTACCACAGGAAGGACTATTCTCTGCGAGCACTGCATATTTTATTTGTAGTCGCAGACACACTTCCAAGGTATTCTTGGCCCCTGCTACAAATTGAGTAGTTACGTCGATACCATCGTTTCCGACCACCTTCGAAAAGCCTTTTAATACATCAACACCTTTACCAGCGATTATTTCAGCAGGTGCTCTAGGAGTGGGCAAACCTGCCGATACTTCTGGGCAAAAGACCACAAGCTCTAGGTTTGATCGAAGCCAATGCAGATCAGGCTCAGGAATTGACAAGCAACTTGCATTGTATCGAACTTGATTTCCGACTAAGCACGAGCTAACTAAAACTTTTTCCAACCAGAACTCCTTTGTATGCGAAAAATAGCTAACGCCGCATTAAGGTGTGAGCAACGCTACCGCTCAGCTCGAACCTTTGCGCTGTAAACGCAAAACCCAACGCAAAGCTAGAAACGCCAAGTGTTGGGAATCACTCTTAAATGCTTTGTTAGGCTTAACCTCGGCTGACTATTGATTCGTTTAATGCTGACACAATATCTTCTATATGGTTTCTTTTATCACTAGTAAGAGCTTTACTCTCACCAGATGAAGTACTAAGAATCACTGAATATTTATCTTTTGCCCCCATAAATGCTAATACACCGACAGCAACAATCAGTATTCCCCAGCCGATGGACTTAATAGCAAATAAAGTAATCAAGCCGATTAAAGTAATTATAATACCCACTCCTTTGTTGGCTTTTTCGATTCCTGTTTTAACAGAAGTAACATTACTCATTGCATAAGTTTGACCATTTACAATAAAACGACTATTTGATACTGAAACATCGCCAGCTTCAAGAAACATTTTTTCGTCCATAAAAATCCCAAATAGATATACAAATAGATACGAAGCACCATATATTGAAGTGCGAGCGATACCACCCACATATACAATTGAACTACCTCAAAGAGGCACCAGCATCAGTTTATGTGCATGAAATCGCATAACCAAGTAGAGATTAACTTAAGGAATAACATAGATAAACTAAAGTCGTATCTTTTTGTGAGTTATAGTACACACATAGTGATGAGCCAAACCCAAAAATTAAAGAACCAACAATTTAGTAACTAAAATGGGCTTCAAGAAATTACAACACGTAGAGATAGCTATTTGCTAACCAGTTAGCCTAACGCCCAATTAAGTAGTAAGCAACGCACTACAAAAGTCACCGCATTGCGCCGTAAACACATAACTCACCGCAAACCAAAATTGCCACGCGTTGCGAATCTGCTTAAATTGTTTGTTATGTGATTTAGTTGAATACAACAATAAAACCTGAATTTGATGTATAAACCGCAGCTTCAGGGCCAGTAAAGTCATTATCAAGAAGAGATACTCTTAGAGATGCTTGACCTGAGAACACCAGTAACAAAGAATCTTCTGCCACTTTTAGATCCACAACCTCACGGAAAACCAAAGACTTCATCCCATCGCATCCACTAAGTGTAATTGGGTTGTGAACCACTAGTCGGCCAGAGCTAAACTTTAACGATGATAAGCCAACACCCTCAACTCTACTCAGCTTGGAACCAATTAATTCCGTAATTCCGTACATTTAGCCTCCAATCACATAACGCCCTGTTAAGGTGTGAGCAACGCAATACCGAAGCCGCCGCATACCACCTTAAACACTAAACGCAACGCATATTAAAAATGCCAAGCGTTGCGAATCACTCTTAAACAGTTTGTTATACGCGTTTTCACCGGGTTGGGTATGCTTGCCCTTTTTCCTGTGAGCCTGACGCCGTGGACGCATGCCTATGCATCTAGAGCCAGCGCTCTACTTTCTTAAGAACGACTGTCCATCGCACAGGGACACTGATTTCTCCGCCTTCCGTGTTCAAGTAAATAGTTAAACATTGTGAAACCACTACACACCCACTTGAGATGACAATATCATACCAACCCCATTCAAACTTGCTAGCCGTTGCCTCTGAAAAGTTCCTCTGAAACAACTCCCTCACACCAGGTGCTCCTGAGAACAATTCATCCTCACCAGTCCCAATAACTGATATGTTTCCGCTAGGGTCAAACACAGACATCAAAGCATCTATATCTATGCTTTGGCATAATCTTCTAATGTGGCCGTAATCTCTTCTTGTTCTTGCATCGTACACTCCTTTGTTACAGAAATGGCATTCCTACTCGCATCAACTCATAACCCAATGCCATTGAGTTCAACTTAATGCCCTATCAGACCTGCCAGTGTGCCGGTCTTTTTGTATCGATTTATCCACCCTAATCACATTTCCTGAGATTACTTAACAACTTACATTGATCCCTCACACCTGCCGCTTTAGTCTTCAGACAGTGGTAAATACCCGAATTTAACTGTGGGTAACAAGGAGAAACCATGGGCTATTACATCGAGCAAGCCACTCAAGATCCAAGCCCTGGGCTGCGCATCATAGAGCTCCATCAAGATGGCAAGGAGACGGTTGTCTGGTATCTGCAGACCCAACATAGCCACCTTATTTTGAAAGAGGTTGTAGGTGAATACCTGCTGCTGGGAGACTGGAACGGTAAGTTCACCCGCTTCCATATTCCTACACAGACATTGACACACACCCAGCATCTCGCCGGTGAGATCAGTATTGGCGCCATACTTTCCAGCGGTCGCTTCACCATTATGGTTACCATGAATAACGATAATGACTACAACATTCCCTATCTGGTGCGACTGGATTGCAAGGATCTGTCTATTCTCAGCGACTTTCGTTTGCCGTTTGAGCTCAACTTTGAAGATGACGAAGAGGATGATGAAAGCGAACAGGAGTACCAACGCCAGATAGATTGTTACAGGCTCGATGTTTATCGCCCGATTGAGCCAGCTTCGGGGCAGCTGTGGCTATATGCCTGTAATGCCAACACAAGTTGGGATCAAGCCAGACCTCATGAGTTCTATAAACTGGACTTACTGGGTCAGCAAGAGTCCCTGATCCCACTGCCAGGCCTCGGTAGCGCCAATACCGACCTGTGCATGCCAGCATTGAACTTGGCAGCAAATCTGGGGGTAATGCTGAGCTGGGATGCCGTTCAGATTGTTGAGCATGATAACGAGCAATGCGTGCAATTGCAGCTTGAACTCTTTGATATCGAGAAAGGCGAGACTCTCCGTAAACTGCCATTGCGCAATTACAGTTTCGAACAACTGACGCAGCACCATATCGATATTGATCTACTGCAGGCAGGTCCAGAACAAGACTTTGAAGAGTACTGCAAAGCCTTGACCGACATATACGAAGAACTGACAGATTTACGCTGGCAAGGTGACAAGCTGCTGCTGTCCTTCAGCGATCAGACTGTGTTAATGGACCTTGAAGGAAACAGTGAACTCATTAAGCCGCAAAACCAAGCCGTTACACGCAGCTATCTGCCAGAGGCGCAGTTAGCCGAAAACCTGAAAGGGCGTTACCCTATTAACGCAGATGAGCCCCTGGCCGCATTACAGCAAATGCTGGCACTGTGCAGAGATATTGAGTCCAAACACATAGGTGACCAGTTCTCTTTTAAGCTGCTTGATGGCCAGGGTGGTAACGTTGCCCCTGAGCCCTTCTTTGCGCAAACTGTGCAGCAACACTCAGACCTTATGATTCAGATGATCACCCACTATTGTGACTATCTGGACACTACGCGATTGAAAACCAATCTGTGGGAATGGTGTGGCGCCCAGGCCTCCCTTGGCGATGTTGTTTATGCGCTGGCCTCTACTGGAGATGCGGCAACACTGCCTGTGATAAAACGCTATGTGAGCTTTGTCGATGCCGACCACGAAAGCTTTGTAAAAGAGGAATTGGTCCCCCGTATCCACTCAGTATTTGGTGAGGATCACCCTGTGGTGCAGGAGATTAGCCTGTTGGCAGAGTATGACGACGGCGAATGGGATGAAGAGTGGGATGAAGACTAACCGCCCCTCCTGAGTTGTCTCTAACCAGGATGAGCAAGTCGCCAGCCCCTTGCGGCGACTTGCTCACTCACAAAAGAGTGTCGCTTTGTCCTGTACAAGACGAATATGCGCAATATCAATCAGATAAATAAGTAAGTTCACACCAACCCTACAAGCTCCGGCCTGCATTGATATCAGCCTTACCAAGCAATATTAGCCAAAACTGAACCATATCACGGACAGCCTGCTTTTTGGCCACTACAATCTGTGCCCCTTCACTACAGATAAACTCACCAACAGGAAATGCGTACAGCACTCTTTCTACTGGTGACAGGGATAGTTTTTTCCAGTTTCAACGTCCAGGCAAAAGTGAAGTGTAGACCAACGCGTATAACGCCGCATTAAGGTGTGAGCGACGCTTGGCTAAACTTGAGCGAAGCGAAACCGCCAAGCGTTGCGAATCACTCTTAAATGCTTTGTTAGTTGCCCAACTCCAAATCCAGTGCTAACATTTGTACACACACAACATACGGAGCACATCATGGACACCAGAATTCAGTTTCGTGTTGATGAAGAAACGAAACGACTAGCCCAACAAATGGCAGAAAGCCAAGGCAGAACACTAAGTGACGCTTGTCGTGAACTGACTGAACAACTAGCTGACCAACAGAGAAAGACTTTATCTCACGATGCATGGTTAACTGAACAAGTTAACTTGGCTTTTGAGAAGTTTGACTCAGGAAAAGCCACTTTTGTTGATCACGAATCAGCTAAATCACGTATGGCTGAGCGCAAAGCTAAAATCCGTAACCGAGGCAAATTATGATTTTGTGGGAAGAAGAGTCTCTCAACGATCGTGAAAAGATCTTTGAATTTCTTTACGACTTCAACCCAGAGGCTGCTGAAAAAACCGATGAAATTATCGAAGCCAAAGTGGAGAACCTTCTAGAACAACCTCATATGGGAGTCCAACGAGACGGAATAAGAGGGCGAATGCTCATTATTCCTGAGATATCAATGATTGTTTCATACTGGGTTGAAGGCGATATCATTCGCATTATGCGTGTACTACACCAAAAACAAAAATTCCCTGCGAGCTAGTTATGTCGACTGGGCAACTAACGCCCTGTTAAGGGGTGAGCAACGCAATACAAAAGCCGCCGAAAACCACCTAAATCACTAAATTCAACGCATAGTGAAAATGCCACGCGTTGCGAATCCCTCTTAAGCAGTTTGTTAGGTTTGAATTATTAACGCTTGTAAGTCTCAACTGCCCCTGCGCCAAGCCAATGAATATATGACTCCGGTCTAAAATCACTCTGAGGTATCGAGTTTAAAGACGAGATTAACCCTGACAAAAACATTCCAAATGTATTTTCACCATAATAACCGATACTTACGCTACCATTTAACATCGCATAAACAGCACCTTTACCTAATACATACACACCACTCACTAAGTAATGATGACCGTTATCTTCAACACTACCGGGAGATTTTTTAGAGTAGCGACTGAAACTCCAGTTTCGCGAGAATTCATCAGAAAGAAGACAAAAATTATCTTTAATCGTCGTTAAAGGTCTATCGTCTTCAAATGAGAAGATCATTAACTTGGGTGGCCTATAGTCGACAAAATCATTCTTAGATCTAATGTTTTTATATGAATCTAGATTAGAAACACTCTGTAAACCTTCAAAGGCTTTCCTCAAGACACTTGAGCTTGTCTTAGCTTTCACTTCTATTACTGCGTAAACTGACTCGAAAGGCAGGAGTAAGTTTTGATTTTCATCAATAAACCACTTAGGGCAGTGAATCTTGTCATAAATAATTACGTCCAAGTGCGAGCTCAATGCCCCAGACTCAGTGACAATTTTCCCTTTACCTACACCGTATTTCTCTGGTAACACCTCGACCAAGAGTGAACGAAATATATTCTCCGCACCAAGGCCATACTCTAGGTTATGTTTAATTAATTTACCGTTCTCTCTTCCTTGAAAGAGCTTCTCATTGAAACGTTCATTTACTTGTTGCATGATTTCTGTCAACGGCATCTCATCAACAAGATCGTTGGAACGGATGATATCTTTATTAGTCATTATTTTCTTATGTACTTACTAAATTAGAATGGTTACATGCTGCGAGCTGAAACCTAACGCCGTATTAAGGTGTGAGCAACGCTACCACAAAATTCAACCATACCATCGTAAACACAAAACCCAACACGAAGCTGAAAATGCCAAGCGTTGCGAATCACTCTTAAATGCTTTGTTAGTTGCATGCTTCGTCTGGCACTGTATCAACTTTTTTCTTGGCTTTTTCCTGCATTATTTTATTCAGAATTGAGTTTGATGGATAAAGAACTTTTGCGCTCGGAACCTCTGTTGACGCTGGGTCCAAGTGTGAATCTTGATCATCAAAAAAGATATGTGGCTTAAAGGCCTTTAGAAAGCGGCTTTTCTCTAAACCTCCAAGAAAAAATGCTTGGTCAATATAGACATTCCAATTTCGAAGGGTTTTTATAACTCTCATCTCCGCAGGGCTATTTCGCGCAGTCATAATAGCCAATTTTACAGGAGAATATTCAATACGCCCCGGTAACCTTTCTTGTACTTTTGATAACTTTTTCAGAAGGTTAGCATATGGCCCTTCTTGTAAAGGGATATCCTGTTTTTCATTTTCACTCCGCCAGAATTCTTCTAACCCATCCGTTTGGTTAACAATTTCACTGTCCTCGCTAAAAAGCACAGCATCCGCATCAAAAGCAAAGCGAACTTGGTCTTCGTTCAAACTTGCCTCTGACTGAGGAGGCCTTTTTACTAATGCCGAGGCACATACCCCACTATCGATGACCTCTTGAGCATCTTGCTCATTGGTAGTTAGAAACAAGTCGACATAAAAAGCGTCTAAATAGATCGAACTCGCTTCACCAGCTGTAAATGCTGAACGAGTAATAGGGAGTTTTCTCCGACGAATTTCATTCAATACTCTAAAGCCTGTTTCCGGACTATTCCTTGAAATAACAACCACCTCGACTATTGGCGCATTATCTTCCGGACTTTTGTGCGTATTGAGATTTAACAGTGACCGTACTAACGGCATAGCTGTACCATCATTTAGCGGTTCATCTTCGTGCTCAAGCATATATGTTCGATATTCGTCTATCGCTGTGTTTGGATCTGTTTTATTTTTTTCTCTAAAGATCTCATCAGCTTCAGATAAATCAAATAGTGCAGTAGCTGAAATCCCAACAACCAAAGTTTCTGTTAAATCTATTGGCATAATACTTTCCCTTTCTGACGTATTAAAATTTTTCTATGACGCAACTAACGCTAAGCTAAGGGGCTGGGAACGCCATTACGCTAAACTCAAACAAGCCACCTTAACCACAAAACCCAATTTAAACCAAAACAGCCATGCGTTAACAGTCCCTCTTCAGCGCCTTGTTATGTGCAACACATTTTGTTGTTAAAATTTCAAAAAAAAAGACCAATAGACAAATAAACACCTTTTAACAAAGCCAAAAAAGTTCATTTAAAAACCGACACTTAATGCAAGTTAGCCACAGGAAACCACTACAATTCTCACGACAAAGAAATCGCCCTTTCAACACCAACAAAACATTTTGCGAAAACAAACTTTCAGAGCAGAATTTCAACGAGTAAATCAGTACCAAAAATACTGAAACTAGCAGCGATTTAAGCCAGATAAACTACCTACGCACCGACTCGAAAATTGAATGAGGCAACCCACGATACTTGGTTTGCACAATTGGCTGAGAGCTCCAAGAATTTGGATAACCAATGCTCACTTGCCGAAAAATCAGAACAAATTGCCTGAGAGAACAATGGATTGAGCCTCAAAATTGGACAAAGCACATAACGCCGCATTAAGGTGTGAGCAGCGCTTGGCTATACTTGAGCGAAGCGAAACTGCCAAGCGTTGGGAATCACTCTTAAATGCTTTGTTAGATGCCAAATCGCTGAACCTGATTTAGTAGTGGTAACGACATGAAATTATCGTTATCGCTTGATCATCAACTGCGTAAACAAGTCTATTAGTATCATCAATACGACGAGACCAAAAACCAGATAAGTTTTCTTTTAATGGCTCCGGTTTACCGATGCCCTCAAATGGAGAGCGCTTTACATCATTGATGAGTTTATTGATGCGCTTGAGTGTTTTCTTGTCTTGAGTTTGCCAATACAGGTAGTCATCCCAAGCGTCATCTGTCCACGACAATAAACGTTGACTACTACTCATCAATTAACTCTCGTGCTGTTGTTTTACCAGCACGGTACTGTGCTATAGAACGGTTTAGGTGTTCAGCATTTTGAGGGGAGCGTAGTAAATGCACTGTTTCCATAAGGCTATTGTAGTAGTCTAAAGACATAACTACTGCATCCTCAGAATCACGGCGTGTGATAACTGTTGTATCAGCATCATTAACTACACCGTCTAAAACAGCTTTGAGACCATTTCTAGCTTCAGTAAAAGATACGATTCTCATAAGAACCTCCACATGTACGTTTAATGGAACAAGTATAGTACCCACCACTCTACTTGTACAGTAAATTGAACATGCAATATTGATAAGGCAACTAACGCCGCGTTAAGTGGTGAACAACGCCTGTCACCCTACCTAAACCATTAAACACTTAAGCAGAGACAAACTGAGAATGCCGAGCGTTGTGAATCCGTCTTGAACGCTTTGTTAGCAATTCACTACAGCATTGTACGATTACAATAAGTAGCCTTTTCAAAGTCACTTATGTTCATAGCGATGTTGGGAACATTCGGAAACAAGGCAACAAGCTTTGACACTACTTGTTGTGATAGTATCGCCTTCTGTTCTGTAGTTCTTCCTTGCATGATAGATGCAAACACATGAATAAACTCCTCTCGCTTATTACCCACTGAGTACTTTTGAAAAGAGTTTATTCTGACCTTGATATCATTCACATCAAACAGCCCTGTACCATGAGCTACCAAAAAAATTTGCTCGATAATAAACTCTTCATCATGAGACTTTAAAATACTTTCTGAACAATCCATTACGAAATGTGGCATTAATCCTCCTAACTATCATTGTATTGCTAACGCCGCATTAAGGGGTGAACAACGCCACCACCCAACCTAAACCATTGTGCCGTAAACACTTAAGCTAATTCAAACCAATACTGTCAAGCGTTGTGAATCCCTCTTGAATGCTTTGTTAGGCAAATACCAACCGCGCTCACTTGCCCTGCAATTGCTTTATTCTTTCAGACTCTTCTCTAATCATTTGTTCTAATATATGAGCATTTTCCATTACTCGCTGTTGACCAATGGCTGCCCCTTGCGCTGTAAGCATAGGTGTCAGCCGAATCGACTTTTTACCCGTTGGGGTCTTCAGAAATGCCGTTATTTCTCGTAATTCCCTTTCTGTATAAGCGCTCATATACAACTCAACGAAACTATCTCTTAAGCTTTCACCACTCATATACGTGGCGAAAAATTCTCTCATCGTACTTTCAAAGGGTTGTAGTTGAGGGTTTGATTGAAGCTGCATTGTTAGCATTGAGTCAATTGTTTCCGACATCAACTGATTCAACTCCATTGCATCCATTAGTTCATGAGCAGCATCCTCATGACTGCCGGCCCAAGAATTTACCGAAAATAACACTATTAGTAATGTAATTGTCTGATTGAGGCACTTCATTTTATTTCCTTGTAATGATGTAATTATTTCATTTGCCTAACGCCGCATTAAGGTGTGAGCAACGCTACAAATAGACTCAACCATACCACCGTAAACACGAACCCCGACGATGGAATGAAAAATGTCAAGCGTTGGGAATCACTCTTAAATGTTTTGTTAGTTCTATTTCTCCCATTTTCCATTCTTACATGTGTAAGGTCCAATTACAGATCCTTCTGCATAAGACTTGCCATTATAAGGGCAATCAGCAAAAACAGGTGGTGCTAAAAGTAGCAATAAAACTAATATTGTAGTTTTCATAACCTTATCCTTTGAACATTGTAAATTGCTGGCCTGGTTGTGCGGCAAGAACTGTAACATTCGCACTTTTGTTTACAATTCCTAGATTTTCAGCGTGCTCCTTACTGAGCCAAATCATTTCAGGCTTATCGCCACATGCAACTCCATTAGCCTGTGCCTGAATAATGCTTTGATTCTCCAAATTTGTAATTAGCACAATTCTATTGCTAAGGTGTGACTTTGAGCAAACAACTACGCTATTTACATTATCAGAAACTGTTGCTGTAAGAGCATATTCTTTATTTGAAGGCAACGGACCAAAAAACTGAGAGCTTGATACCACTAATGCTAAAAAGGTATTTAGGTACATATATTTAGATATAGAGCCTAAAACAGTTGCATTGGGGTTATCCTTTTTCTGCTCTGTAGATAGAAGCCTAAATGCCATCATTGACAATAAAAAAATTAGACCAATTAGTCCTTGTTTAAGGACTCCTAGTATATCTAGACCTTTGTTTAATTCTAAAGTTGATATGCTCAACATTATCTCATTTAGCTCTGGCATAAATCCGACTCCTATGTATCAGAGTAAAGAATAGCATACGCAACAAAGCCAGTATAAACTAACGCCCGAATATCTCCAGAACTAACGCCGCATTAAGGTGTGAGCGGCGTTTGGCTATACTTGAGCGAAGCGAAACTGCCAAGCGTTGCGAATCACTCTTAAATGCTTTGTTATGCCTTTCGCTCGGTGATCACTTCTTTAAAAGCAAACATTCCATTTAAAGCGGCAGGAAAACCTGCATAAATTGACATTTGTAATATGACCTCTTTGAGCTCATCTTCACTACAACCAACGTTAAGAGCGGCATTTAAATGAACTTTAAGCTGAGGCTCACAATTCCCTAGCGCTGTTAATGCGGCAACCGTTGCGATTTCTCGCGATTTTACATCCAACCCTGTACGTGCATATATATCCCCGAAAGGAAACTCTATTGTATACCTGGCCAAATCAGGGCAGATATCTTGCAAACTTTCGATAACATTTTTTCCGGCTTCGCCATCAATGCTTATTAATAATTCGAGACCGGTATCAAAACGTGATTTGTCCATTGGTATGCTCCTATTTCGTAAGTACAAGCACACCATACAAGTTAGAGTTCACTCTAAGTCAACGAACTTTTCCATTATTATAAAGTTTAATTTTTTCTTCTAAGGCAATAAGATGTGACTGTTGTTGCTCGATATGAACTATCAAATTTTCTCGGTGTTGCTCTAGCAACATCTGACGCTGTAATACAGTATCTACTCCTGACTCCCTTAGCCGCGCATACTCCAGAATTTCTTCGAGAGGCATCGCCGTTTCTTTTAGGCGCTTCACAAATTCAATCCACCCCAAATCTTTCGAAGTATATACTCGGTGCCCACTTCTATTTCGTTGGATATTCTTGAGTAAGCCTATTTTTTCATAATATCGAAGAGTGTGTGACGACAAGCCAACCAAACTTGAAAACTCCTTCATATTCATGATTTCATCTCCTCGGCATAACGCCCTGTTAAGGGGTGAGCAACGCAATACCGAAGCCGCCGCATACCACCTTAATAACTAAAACCAACGCATAGTAAAAATGCCACGCGTTGCGAATCCCGCTTGAACAGTTTGTTATGTGCGTGGTTGAAACCTACTCTACACTTGGCTCCGGCAAAACTGGTGGGGTACTGTCCATATAAGTTAAAAAGTTTTCCCATAACTCGTGCGTTCTTTGTTTAGTTAGCTTAGTTTTGCACGATATCGCCATAATTCCACGAATAGTTCCATCACGCCATTGCGTATAAACCGAATCACAGTGAGAGGACATATATGCTTGCCAATCCTGTTGCGCAAGCTTAATTGCCGCGATCAGTTCTGGGTCATGAGAGTTATGCTCAAAGCTAGTGCTTAGATATTTGTCTAATTTAACTTGTGCTGACTCTAGTTCAATAGCGCCACATTGGTTTATCTCGATTGTGGTCATCGCATTATTACAGTCAATGGACTCTTCTTCAGCAAGAGCACCAAACGAAAGACTAGCTAATATGATGATTAGATACTTATTCATCGTTTTCTCCGAAAGCACATAACGCCCTGTTAAGGGGTGAGCAACGCTACCGCCGAACCTAAAGCATTGTGCCATAAACACTAAACTTGAAGTAGAAGCAAAAATGCCAAGCGTTGTGAATCCCTCTTAAATTGTTTGTTATATGCACAGAATTTCCACTTGTTTGATGGCGTCAGAGAATACTTTATGACACCTAAAATCGGGCTGACTGCTTACTTTATGCCAAAAGAAATTGAATTCATGCCCGCCGTCGTCTTGCGTAAAGAAACTCCAGTTATTCGGTAATTGTTGCTCTATTTCACAAAGTACGAAGTGCCACAAATGATTTTGAAACCCGCTTTCCCAACTACCTAGGTAGCGAGTTCTTGATACGCTAGATAACCCTGATTCTTCTTTCAGCTCTCTCAAGGCGGCACTTTCAATAGAAATATCCGACTGTTCTAATGTGCCTTTAACCAACTGAACTTCAGCTAATGGATGTTCAAACAGCAGTAACTCGCGATTGTTTCCTGATTTTCTAAGCACTATAGGGCAGACTTTGACTTCCCTCTTTCGGATTCTTTCTTCCACTGAACTCTCCCGTGCATATAACGCCCTGTTAAGGGGTGAAGCACGCAATGACCAAGCCGACGCATAGCACTTCAACACCGAAACCAACGCATACCAAAATTGCCACGCGTGCTGAATCCCTCTTGAACTGTTTGTTAGCACGCTGCCCTTTAAGCCTTTGGCACACGCCAAGGCATTGAAATATAGCACGAAACTTATAGCTTAAAACACTAAACCAAACGGACAACTGCCAAACTAAAAACAAACATCAAGACGTAAGTTGGCTAGAAGAAAAACATGCTCAACTGCCCTTTTTCACCGCATTTAAATTAGCAAAGAATGCGGGCTTCGAACTTGAACAACAGCGACAAAGAAACCCTTGTTTTGCCGAAAAATTCTCAGCGCCAAAGAAACCACGCCAGAGAAATAGCCCGAAAGTTAGAAACCGTAAAAGATAAACTCAAAGCGAAAACTTCACATCTAGTGCCACCGGAGCGAACCTGAAAGGCACAATTGAACAGATGTAAAGCGAGGAAAAGAAACCAATAAAAACAGAAACTTTTAGCCTTTGATGCCAACACAGTGCTAACGCCCTGTTAAGGTGTGAGCAATGCAATACCGAAGCTCCCGCATACCACCTTAAACACTGAACGCAACGCATAGTAAAAATGCCACGCGTTGCGAATCACTCTTAAACAGATTGTTATGTTTATGGTTCAAGCGAACGGTCACCCCGAGTTAAATCTAAATCTAAATCCAGTCCATTAGTAATTATTTCTAGTTTGGATAAAGAGCTATCCTGCACAGCGTCGATAAAATCATCTCGGCGATCACCATGATGGCACCCGACCAATTTATTCATTATATAGTGCTCTAAACTTATTCGGCTTTTACCAATTTTTAATTGCTCTCGTTGATCACCAATACGAACCATAGGGCCAGTATCTCCACCTTGCGGTGCTTCAACAACAATATAATCCGCTGTATGTTTATACATCTTATCGCATTGACCAATTAGGCGAGTACGCTCTCTCTTACTCAGGTCATCTGATTTTCCGTTTTTTGCTTGCCCAAGAATAGCTTTGGAACAACCATTTTCTACACCTTTCTTATTAAAGACAATTGCAAAATCAGCTCCATACTTATTTTCAGCAGCACCGGGACCACGATCATTTACAACCACCGTTTCGAACTTAAATTCTAATGTACCACTTGTTTTAGGGTCTTTTATCGTTCCATTTAAACGCCCCATTACCGCTGAAACGTATGCTGCCTCTTGTTGATAATTTTTCCGTTCGATACCTTGATGAGCACTTTTGATATGTTCAAAAGCCTTTCTCAGGAATTTCTTATCTCTCAAATCAACCTCGTATTTCATTCATAAACATAACGCCCAATTAAGGTGTGAGGCACGCAATACCAATGCTTCCGCATACCACCTTAACCACTAAAACCAACGCATAGTAAAAATGCCACACGTGCCGAATCACTCTTAAATTGTTTGTTAGTACGCTGTTCTAGAACCTTTTGGCTTGCACCAAGATATTGAAATATAGCACGAAACTGTTGGCTTAAAACGCTGAAGCCAAACGGACAACCGCCAAACTAGAACTCAATCTCCAAACGCAAATTGGCGAGAAGAAAAACACGCCAAACTAATCTATTTTGACCAGGTTCAAATTAGCAACGGATTCGGTCAGCAGATTTATACAACCACACCAAAGTACCGAATTGAATGCTAAAAAGCCAACCACACAAAAGAAACCGCGCCAACGAAATAGCCCAAAAGTTAGAAACCGTAAACGGTGGAATCAACGCGAGCGCTCCGCATATAGTGCCACCGGAAAGAACGTGAAAGGCACGCCCGTTCGGGTGTAGAGCGAGGAAACGAAACCAATAAACACCAAAACTTTTAACCTTTGATGCCAATCCCGTACTAACGCCGCATTAAGGTGTGAGCGACGCTTGGCTATACTTGAGCGAAGCGAAACTGCCAAGCGTTGCGAATCACTCTTAAATGCTTTGTTATGTGAATTTTTTATAGCACAGAAGGTCAATCTCACCACCAAACATAGAACTGATATTTACAACCACTTTGTATAGAATTAACGCAACGAAAGATGAAATTGTTAAAACATCCATTACCATAGGCAATACCTCCACTAACTTTGAAACAATTAACGCTGTAACCCCGCATCAGTCCGTAGACTAGCATTAACCGTTAGCACCAGAGTTCTATGGGTAGCAAGACCGGGGGATTTAAAAGCTACCACCGTTAATGACCTTACGCAATACGTTTTGTATGTAACTGAGAGTATGAAACTCACGCTCAATTAACAACGCAGCTTCAGGAAGAATAGCGACAAGATTACTTTCACCAAACTCTTCAACCAAGACTCCTAAAGAGATTGTATCCAGCTTTCCTTTTTTTCGATGCAAGACTGTCGACCTACGGATCAAATCATGCTCTCTGAGCTGATTTACAACCCCCACAAGAGGGAGGTCAAAGCTACTTGCAGGCGGATAATTGTCGTAAAACTCAGTGTTAACAAAATACTTTTCCGGAAGGAATGTACGTAAGTTCGTTGAGCCAATAACTTTACAGTTTATGAATTGCGCATTCTTAAGTTTTGCTTTCTCAAAAGTCGACGCTGCAATAATACAGTCGGAAAATACAGCACTCTCTAAATTACACTTTCTAAATAACGCACCACGAATTAAACAACCTTTAAACGATGCACGAGCCATATTACAAAATTTAAACTTTGTTCCGACTAGTGAAGTACGATCAAATGTGCAGCCTGAGAAGTTTGAGTTGTAACTGACTGCTTTATTGAAATTCTTTAGGAGAAAACTTTTCGTTGAAGCATCATGATTTGTGTAGCCGAAAGCCAGCCTATTTCGGTCATTTATTGTCATTATTATCCTCTGAACTCAACATTCACATAACGCCGCGTTAAGTGGTGAGCAACGCTACCACCCTAGCTAAACCATTGTGCCGTAAACACTAAATTCAAAGCAAACCGAAAATGCCAAGCGTTGTGAATCCGCCTTAAACGCCTTGTTAGTTTTGGACTAAAACAGCGCGAGTTAACCTCACTGAACCACTTGCCTTAGCACCGGTAGTCGAAAATGTACCTTCAAGTTCATCATCACTAATAGAAGTGAGCCGAAACTGGCCAATAGTGTCTCTTTTATGTCCGTATAATGTAAAAAGCAAATCTAACTGAGCTCCTACTAAACGTCCCTGCATATCGATTTTGACTCTTTGAGAGATAGGTAGATCTTTGAGGTTCTCAGTGATTTTTTCACCCGTACCAGTAACCTTATCACCTGTTTGATTCAAATACACTTGGTAGCCGACTTCCAAACCTTGATAAGGATTATACGCAGTGTTTTCTATAACAAGGTTTAATCCCCATTGACCCGTAAGATCATGAGAAGGCTTTGATTCAAAGTACTGAACAATTCCGATAGCGGCAGCAATGACACCAATTAAAGTCACAAATGTTGGAATAATTTTTTTAATTTCAATCATGTCTAATCAGCCACCTATCCTTGTAAAAACTAACGCCTTGCTAAGGTGTGAGTAACGCAATACAAAAGCTACCGCACAGCGCCTTAATCACCATAAGCCACCGCATAGTAAAAATGCCACGCGTTACGAATCACTCTTAAGCAATTTGTTAGTACATGCGCTACTTCTATTTATGCGCTCCAAGATATTGAAAACTGGCATGATATGAAAGGCTTTGAACACTGAAGTGAGACGGGCAGCTACAAAACTTTACCTCGATTGGAAGACGAAAGTTGGCTAGAAGAAAAACACTCTGAACTGCCCTACTTTCACTAGCTTCAAATTAGAAAAGGATTCTTTCCTCGCACTTCAACAGCCACACCAAAAGTAATCAAGGTTCTCTCAAAAGCCACCACGAAAATGAAGAAGCGCCAAAGAAATAGGCTAAGAGTTAGAAACCGTAAACGCTGAAATCAAAGCGAACACTCCGCATATAGTGCCACCGGAAAGAAAGTGAAAGGCACTAACTGAAAGGTGTAAAGACGAGCGCCAAAACAGATAAACACCAAAACTTATGACCTTTGATGTCAAACCCGTACTAACGCCGCATTAAGGTGCGAACAGCGCTATAACACCTAACCCAAACCACTGCACCTTAAACACTGAAACCAAGTTTAAACTGAAAGCGTCAAGCGTTGTGAGTCACTCTTAAATGCTTTGTTATACCTGTCCTAAAACGTGCTCAATAAAAGCTGACTTTTTTCGACGATACTCATCGTGAGACCAACCTGTACAGGACATTTTTAGTTCATTGTACTGTTGAACTAGCACGGGGCTTTCACGAAGTTTGTCTCTAAACACCACAAAGAAGTCAAACTCCGAACCTATAACAACCACTTGGAAAGCGACGTTCTCGCCAGAAGAACTTTCCAACATACAAAGTTCCGAAGTCCTCAGCGTGTCAGATTTTTCATTGAAGCCTAAAGTAGAAATTAACTCTATTGCTTTCTCAAATTTATTGCCGTCAACGCCGACATGTATGTCTAGATCACCTTTAGATACAGCATGAGGGATAGAAGAAGCGCCAATATGCTCAATCACTGCGTCCGGAAGCAAGACTTTTATCTCAAGCTTGTATTTCCGATACAGTTCTTCACAAGATGCCTGATATTCATCTGCTCTGTAAAACTTCATATTTTCTTCCAAAAGGCATAACGCCGCATTAAGGTGTGAGCGGCGCTTGGCTATACTTGAGCGAAGCGAAACTGCCAAGCGTTGCGAATCACTCTTAAATGCTTTGTTATGTCTTTATTTTTGAAGCCAAATCCCTTAACTGTTTTTCCGAAGAAGAATAAACCTGCTCATATGATGCGTTGAGTGTAATTTGGTTAAACTCTTCAACAGATAATTGGTCAAAACTCATTTCTTTTACAGAACCAAAAATTTCGTTTTTAACCAAAAATACAGCCAAATTAGGTGAAATTGGATAATAAAGACCAAACTCTTTTGTTTCCTCGCTTGAGTCTAATCTTGTGTCTAAGAAATTTACTACTGGCTGATCACAAGTAATAAATGGGATATCACTATTATTTTTTGCAACAACTAACTTATAGTCAGATCTATTAGCATATAGGTTGGCAGCTAACTTTGATGAGAATACAATCCGAATTAAGTTAGCACACTTTATTATTTGTTCACTATTTTTCCCAATTGCCCCTGAAACTAAGGCATCATGCTGCTTTTTAGTACGCAAATATTGCATGCATATATAATTTAAAAAATGTGCCGCGCTTTTTTCATTTTCAAATAAGCTTGTATCTCCGACCAGTAACCGAGTTAGGCAAGGTTCACCTTGTGACTCAATGTCAGATTGAATTTCCTCTTCAAGGTTATTGGCATAGTGCTTTTTTAGATTTTCTATTCCAACATGATTTCCATCTGATGGTAGTTTCTCTACATGCTCAACCTGAAGAAAAAGAGAAAATAATCGATCGAAAATAGCATTAGTCGATTCACCTACATTACTTAAAAACAAATCTCGCACATAATTTACATCTTGCTCAGTTAAACTATTTACCTTGTAAAAGTAGCTTTGTTGACCAACGTTCATTAAGTCTTTAGTAGAAAATACATGTTTCTTATCTCTCATGCATGCAAGCTTACCCCCTACCAACCAAGACTTAAGGTAACGTCTCCATACGTAGTGTTGCTTCTTTTTCTTTTGATTGAACATCTCAACATTTTCTCCAAAGACATAACGCCTTGCTAAGGTGTGAAGCACGCAATGACTAAGCTGCCGCATAGCACTTCAACACAAAAAGCACCGCATACTAAAAATGCCACGCGTGCTGAATCACGCTTAAGCAATTTGTTAGGTGCGTAACCACAGTTGATAAAAGTCAGTTTCATCGTGCTTTGGATTCTTACGCACAAACTCCCAATTGTGGCGCTTGTAAAAAGTAAGAGCCCTAGTGTTAGTTCGACTTACTGAAAGTACTGCACGCTTACAACCTGCTCTAAACAAGACATTTACGATGTAATCCTGCAACTTAGGAGCTAGCCCTAAGCCACGGAAATTTGATTTTAAATAAATCAGATGCACATAACCAGTTTCAGGCTCTGGTGAAAAACTGCGAAACTCCAACTGTCCTGCGAACTGACCAGAAACAAAAATATGAATGTAGAACCACTCTGGAGTCACCAAACGCTCAATAACTCGCTCGCGATAACCATTAATGAAATCATCGAATCCGTCATAATGACCGAAACTACAAAAGTATGCATCTTTTCTAGCATCTACGCATAAGTCTAAATCATCGATACTTATTTGCCGAAAAGCGATTTCCATATCTACCTTTTCCCTCTAGCACCTAACGCCTTGTTAAGGTGTGAGGCACGCAATACCGAAGCCTCCGCATGCCACCTTAACCACTAAAACCAACGCATACCAAAAATGCCACGCGTGCCGAATCACTCTTTAACAATTTGTTAGGTATTTCAACAACTAGTGCAAAGAGTTAGCACAGGCTTTGTGAACTATCTCTTGAAACTCTCGGACCGTTACTTTGTTTTTAATTTTTGGCTTAAACTCTTCTTCATCAAAATAAACTACCGGATCGACTACATCTTCGTCTTTAAGCTCAACCCCTATAGCTTCTTCAATATCAACAACTACAGTTATGAGATCTAAAACATCAGTATCAAAGTTTTGAGCATAGAATGTCTTATCAATAGCAATTTCATCCACACGAACATCGAGAGTCTTAGCCATTGCATCTAGTACTTTATCGTCTACTGCATCACAGCTATTAGCCCAAACGAAGTTTGAGTACGTAATTGCTAACACTGAATACAACACAAGTTTGAGATATTTCATGTTTTCCTCTTTGATACCTAACGCCGCGTTAAGGGGTGAACAACGCGATGCCGCCCAACTTAAACCATTGTGCCATAAACATAAAAGCTGAACTTTGAACCAAAACTGCCAAGCGTTGAGAATCCCTCTTAAACGCCTTGTTATGTGCCCGAACTCATTGTGTACTCTGGGTGTCCCGTATGCTCGTCACATTGCTCACTGACGACTGTAAAGCCTTGAGACAGATAGAACTGATAACTAGCCTGATTTTCCTTATATACGGAAAGGCTCAATATCGCTCTTTGTGCTTTAGCATGACTTTACAATTGCTTACCGATACCTTGCCCCTGAAATGCAGGAAACACGAATATAGCTGCCAAGTTGTTTTCATACAACGCATAAAAGCCGACTATTTTCGACTCGATTTCGTATACGAAAACTTCTGACGCTGGGATATAAACATTACGCATGCTCTCAACTTGAGACTCCCAAAAGTCAGCCGAGACAAAATCATGAGCTTTAACAGATGCTTCAAGCCAGATTTTAAGGACTGAATCTAAGTCATTTGAATTGTACTTTCTTATCATTTTAGAACTCTAGATTGTCAATTTATCGGGGCAACATAACGCCCGCTTAAGTGGTGAGCAACGCAACACGATGTTTCCGCATACCACCTAAATCACTAAATTTACCGCAAACTACAAATGCCATGCGTTGCGAATCCGCCTTAAAGCGTTTGTTATGTGGTAGTCCCACGAAGACCAATTAAGTTTCCAAATGGGTCTTCTACTTGGCACATTGAAAGCCCATTTTCTATTGCCATTGGACCGCGATAAAGATAGGCACCAAGTGCTTCAAAGTGGGCTAACGCAACGTATAAGTTGCCAACAGACCAATAGATAACTGTGCCATTTTTACCTGTACCAACCTTTTCGTCTGCTTGGACAATTTCTAAGGAAAAGCCATTTAGATCAAGTACAGTAAAATCGAAATCTGGATGATAAATTGGAACAGCTTCTGGAAAGGCTTTCTTATACCATTCAAGCCCTTTCGCGACATCTGGAACATGAACAAGAATAGCCGAAGGGGTCATAACTTCTCTCCTACCACATAACGCCGCGTTAAGTGGTGAGCAACGCAATGCCACTCAACTTAAACTATTGTGCTGTAAACACCAAAGCTGAATCAAACCGAAAATGCCAAGCGTTGGGAATCCGTCTTAAACGCTTTGTTATACAACAAACTTGCATGTTCGATGATTTTTTCAGCGTCTTTGAGCATGTTTATCGTTTTCACTAAATCAATTACACCATACTCATCAGTAATACGGTACTCGTTAGACGCTATACATACCGTCATAAAGCTACCATTACCGAAACGAGGAGGCTTGCTAACCGTTAGATCAGTTCCTAAATTGGCAGCACAATCAGTGATTAACTCATGCCAATAATTACGAGTTTTACGTTTATCCCAGTTATCACCGACCCAAATTTTAAAACACAACTTTTCTAGTTCAAGTTGTAGGTAATGGTCACAGTCTTTATCAAAGTTCCAAGACCACCAAAAGCCTAGAAAACCACCACTAGGGTTTGCGACATAATCCCAATTGCCGTTTTGTAGTTTCGTTTGTAGATATTGATAAAAACCAACCCAACTATCCCAGTGCCAATCTTTGATTGGTAATGTCTTAAAACTTTCGATACGCTGCTGTCGACCTTCCAAATATTCACGATAGTTTAATAAAACTTCATTTGTTCCCTTGTATTGAGTAAGAACTGCGAGAATATCTGACCTCAACACAGGGGCATATCCACTTTTTAGAACTTCAGATAAATCACTTTGTTCTTCAGTTTTGTAGTAAATTGGCAATATATTATCTTCGGTATATCCGCGGGAATTAATCTCAGACTTATAGCGATTAAGTTGATCAGAATGTTGTTTACTCCAAGTTTTATCCTCAATAAGGATTGCATACTGCTCATTAATTGCGCACAGGACATCTATATTTTTATCCTGCTTTGTGACTTCAATTTTCGATATATTTACTGGAGCTATAAGCGAGTGCTTTTTGAAAATTTTACGAAGGAACTCAATCGAACATTTATGCAAACTAGAGTCTGACTGTTCATATGCAGGATCCGCCCAACTTAGGAACCAACAGATGAAAGCATCTTGTGAAAGTTCACTTGTTGCGAAACTAAATAAGTTTGGAGTTTTCACCGTACTACCTCTTGTTGTATAACGCCCTGTTAAGGGGTGAGCAACGCAATACCAAAGCCGCCGCCAACCACCTTAAACACTAAAACCAACGCATAGTAAAAATGCCACGCGTTGCGAATCCCTCTTGAACAGTTTGTTATATGCCCGAACTCATTGTGTACTCTGGATGTCCAGTGTGCTCATCCAATTGCTCACTCACGACTTTGAAGCCTTGAGACAAATAGAATTGATAACTAGCCTGATTTTCCTTGTATACAGAAAGACTCAATTCCGCCCTCTGAGTTTTAACATGACTCAATAGTTGCTTACCAATGCCTTTACCTTGAAGTTCAGGAGAGACAAATATAGCAGCTAGGCTATTTTCATACAGTGCGTAAAAGCCAACTACTTTCGACTCAGCTTCGTAAACGTAAGTTTCTGAAGCTGGAATGTAGATGCTACGCATGTTTTCTACTTGAGATTCCCAGAACTCAGCCGAAATGAAATCGTGAGCTTTAACTGACGCTTTAAGCCAAATTTCAAGAACTGAATCCATGTCATTTTCGTTGTACTTTCTTATCATTTTAAAGCTCTAAATAGCAGAATTTATCGGGGCAATATAACGCCCAATTAAGGTGTGAGGCACGCAATACCGATGCTTCCGCATACCACCTTAACCACTAAAGCCAACGCATAGTAAAAATGCCACGCGTGCCGAATCACTCTTAAATTGTTTGTTAGTACGCTGTTCCTAAACCTTTTGATTTGCACCAAGATATTGAAATATAACACGAAACTGTTGGCTTAAAACGCTAAAGCCAAAGGGACAACTGCGAAACTAGAACTCAACCTCAAAACGCAAGTTGGCTAGAAGAAAAACACGCCCAACTACCCTATTTTGACCAATTTCAAATTAGCAAAGGATTCGGTCACCGAAACGTTAACAACCACACCAAAGAACCGAATTTAAGGCAAAAACCAGCCACACAAGAGAAGCCGCACCCACGAAATAACCAAAAAGTTAGAAGCCGTAAACGGTGAAGTCAAAGCGGAAACTCAGCATATAGTGCCACCGGAAAGAACGTGAAAGGCACGCCCGTTAAGGTGTAAAGCTAGGAAACGAAACCGATAAACACCTAAATTTTGACCTTTGATGCCAACCCCGTACTAACGCCCTGCTAAGGGGTGAACAACGCAATACTGAAGCCGCCGCAAACCACCTTAATCACTAAAATCAACGCATAGTAAAAATGCCACGCGTTGTGAATCCCTCTTGAGCAGTTTGTTAGTTTGCAGGCCCAAAGTTTTGATTTTACGTTATTTTAAACTTTGCAAACAATAAACTTTATGTGCTTTGATGCATTCAAGTCAGGCGTAGTCTAAAAGCGGCTAGTCAATGAAACCACGTGGAACAAACAACGCCGCAGAAAACGAACTCACAACACCAAAAAGCGTTTTTGGAAAACCATTCTCACAATGCGGACTTTCAACAAAGCCACTGAAACCACGTGAACTTACCACACCAGAGAAAACGCCATTTCAGCGAGTAAACCGACTTTTGTACCAACAAACTCAACGAGCAGAGTTTCAGCAAAAAAGTTCGACTCAGTTAACCCCAAAGTCGCCGCACCAAAGAACAAATCAACCGTTGAAACGATGCTAATTTTGGATTTTCACCACGCTAATTAACACTGAAATTGAACGCCAATACGACAATTTCAGCTTTGAGCTTTTACCACTAGATCTTGCGATATGGCTGCGTTTTTCCTCTTGCAAACTAACGCCCTGTTAAGGTGTGAGCAGCGCAATACCGAAGCCGCCGCATACCACCTTAAACACTAAATTCAACGCATAGTAAAAATGCCACGCGTTGCGAATCACTCTTAAACAGTTTGTTATACGCGTAGTTCACACAAGATCTGTTTCAGTAAAGTTCGTTTTAAATGTGAAAGCAAATGGCGTATCTCCGTGGTCTCGCAAATGTTGAAGGCGGGACAACGCTTCTTGTGGCGTTGGTATATGGCCGTCTTCAACCCACCATAAAACATAAGTATCTTCTGTCAATCGATGAAACCATTCGCTTTTGCGGCGCATGAAATCTCTATGGCTAGTGCGAAACATAAAATTTTTAAGTGAGTCAATATTTTCCCAAACTGACATATTTACAATCATGTTTGGATCATCAAACAACTTAATGCTTGTAGCATCACCAGAGTCGTCTTTTAAACGCCAGATAAAACCTTCACTTTCTTCAGCTATGCCATTAACCAGGTCTAAATTGTCTACAAATTCTTTAATTTCAGGCGCATCCAAAGGATATTTGGCAAGCGCAATATTTAACTGTGCTAATTTCATTTCATGACCCTCCTTGGTCAATAAGCGTATAACGCCGCATTAAGGTGTGAGCGACGTTTGGCTATACTTGAGCGAAGCGAAAATGCCAAGCGTTGCGAATCACTCTTAAATGCTTTGTTATATTAATTACCACCGCCCTATGTGACCTGACAGCTGATTATGATTTCCCCATTGTCTGGGGCGAATTTGATCAATAGAACCAAGCTCAACAGGCATCAAGAACGTAGCAAAAAATTCAGTGTATGCGAGGTAATTACACTCGTTAACCTTATGCAGCAACGGTAACAGTATTTCAGGATTTACCGTTGAATCCTGAACCCAGTTAAACCTAAGGGATAAACGCATAACATCTGGAATTTTCGTCATAACTTGCTTCAATGCACACAACGCATTCACGCAATGAAGCAGGTTAGCCTCTTTACTTGATTCTATACGATTGTGTTTAAGACGATTATAAACACGCCACCAAGCCATCGGACTAGAGTAGGAAGTAGAACTCCATTTTTCAAATGGGCACAACAACAATGGCTTTCCTTTTAAAAGAACAGACTTACTTTCAGTCAATTTCAAGGTACTTTCTAATTCACGGTGGTAATCATAGATATTGGCACCATTTCTTGTCATTTCCCTCCCTTTGGCACCCGGGCGCTTAAATCGTTCTGGCATTTGAGCTCGCAGTAATGTGTCAATGACAGAGCAGGTTTCAATGATGATAGATACAAGTCTAGGAGAGTGAATCTTTGCAAGATCCTTCTCCGAAGATAGTGGAACAATACCCACTACATCAGATAAACGGGATTCTATATTTTCGTACCACTCGTAGATTTCTATTACAACTTCTTCATCAAACATACGAAATTCCAAATATTAATATAACGCCGCGTTAAGGGGTGAATGCCGCATAAACCAACCTTCCGCAGACCACTTTCACCACCAAAACTCACCGCAAACCAAAAATGCCACGCGGCATGAGTCCCGCTTGAACGCTTTGTTATGTAGCCTGTATTTCAGCTTCAATTTGCCACCCAAGAAAAGCTGAACAAGCAGCGAATCTTGCCGCGCTCAAATTACCTGAAGTGGTTCACGAAATTGGACAGACAAAAAGACCAGCGTCTGTGGATTCAAATCGACCAGCGACAAAGATCGCTTTTGTGTAGGGAGAACCTAACGAACGGAACCGACATTGCACACAGACGTTTCGATAACATAATGCTCGCCACACCTTGCGATAGATGAAGTATCCGCGAACCATTTGCCTAAGACAACTGGATATAAACACCAATATTTATAAAGCTACATAACGCCCTGTTAAGCGGTGAGCAACGCTAACCACCCAACCTAAATATTTACACCGTAAACACTTTTACCAAATTTAGCATTAAACCGCCAAGCGTTGGGAATCCCTCTTGAACAGTTTGTTAGTTGCCAAACCCAAGGATTTGATTTGACGTTTATTACCGCTTTGCCAACAAGACCTTTACGTATTTTGTAAAACTCAAGTCAGGCGCAGTTTAAAAGCGCCTGTCACTGAAACCACTTGGAATTTACAACGACGTAGAAAACGGACTTTGAACATCAAACAAACCTTTTGGAGCGACAATGCAGCAGAGCAGACTTTCAACAAGACAATCAGCGTCTACAACAGAAAACCCAAACCGCACAAAGCACCAAAGCACGATTTTTACAAACCCAAATAACTAGAAATTGAAATACGAAAACCTAGCCAAAAAACACATGGACATTAGCCCTAAACATTCTGCTTTAGTTACATTTTCCCTCGTTGGCAACTAACGCCGCGTTAAGGGGTGAACAACGCGATGCCACCCAACTTAAACCATTGTGTCATAAACACTAAAGCTAAACTTTGAACCAAAACTGCCAAGCGTTGAGAATCCCTCTTAAACGCTTTGTTAGCCCGAAGTCAACGTTGCTGTAGAGTTCAGAACAATATTGGGATGCTTGGATAGAGTAAAGCTATGGTGTGCGATAATCGAAGGTGCATCTAAATGAGGCTTACCGTGTGTTGTATGAGCATCCTCTATCAAGGTAACTTTGTAGCCTTTGCTTGCAGCACTAAACGCCGTTCTATCTATACAAAATTCTGTTGAATAGCCACATATAAGTACATGCTCAATCTCATTTTCATCTAGATATTCTCTTAAGTTTGTATCATGGAACGAGTCTGGAGTTCTTTTGCGAATCTTATAGCTAGAATCGTTAATTGTTAAATCTGAAAACAGTTGCCAGCCATCACTTCCTGGCTCGAGTACTCCCGGGATTTCATGTTGTATAAATACAATTTTAATTTCAGACGAGCTAGCGTAACCCAACAATTGCTTAATGTTGCTTATTACACATTCAGATAAATATGGAGGATTGGTGGAACCAAAAACTCCATTTTGAACATCTACGACTAAAAGTGCCGATTTCATATTACTTCCTCCTAGGGCTAACGCCGCGTTAAGTAGTGAGCGACGCCTACACCTAACCTAAACCATTACACCGTAAACACAAAACTCAATTTGAACCAAGAATGCCATGCGTTGCGAATCTGCCTTAAACGCTTTGTTATGAGGCAACTCGAAGCGACAGAGAAAGGAAGTTTTCATCGCTTTCAGTCACCTCATATCCAAGAAATTTATAAAACCTGACCGCTGACTCATTTCGAGTAAAGCTTGATAAGGTTACGTAACTACGCCCTTGCTCTCGCGCTATTTCTTGAACCATATTCATGACCCTTTCACCCAGTTTTTGATTTTGAAATTCTGGAAACACAATAAGTAAATGTACATGAAGTGCATTGTCGTAAGGCTTGAAGCATAGCATTCCAACTTGTGTGTTATTGAGATAAACCCAGTGAAACCAATGCGGCTCATAGTCACTTTTTAAACGATTGGCCTGAAACTCGTCACACCAACCAAAGACGGCATCGACATGCGAATAAATCCCCTGTTTCACAACAGAAAATAGACTTTCAAACTCATCACTTTCTATTTGTATTAATTGAATATCCATATGCCTCATAACGCCGCATTAAGGTGTGAGCTGCGCTTGGCTATACTTGAGCGAAGCGAAACTGCCAAGCGTTGCGAATCACTCTTAAATG
>NZ_BATJ01000004.1 GCF_000467125.1 Vibrio proteolyticus NBRC 13287
GGCCCAATTCGGGTTGTGTGGGTTGTGATTTAAGTGACTGCGCCAAAGCACTTCAGCGATATCCGCCATACCCATAGGTGCGCCCGGGTGGCCTGAGTTCGCTTTTTGGACACCATCCATGCTCAGAGCACGGATAGCATTGGCTAGGTGTTTACGAGAAGACATGTCTGCTCCTGAGTACGATAAGCAAGAAAAAAGGGAAAGTAGCGCTGCAAGCAGCCGGAGTATTGTCGCAAAGCCCCATCAGTGCTGCAAACGTTTTACTGGATAATTTTGTCTGCAATAACGCTCATTTACGGCAAAGTTGTGCAAAATCACTCATTTCAGAGCAAACGTTTGGCTAAGAGTAAAACAAAAAAAGAACTTGTAATTCGTCGGGCGAAAACTAGAATAGACGTCTAGATGTAGATACACCTACAAAATATACCGAATTTAACTGGTGGTGAGCGCTTGTCGCTGGCCACCTTCATTTATCTAAGTGGAGCTCTCATGGCTAAGCACCTGTTCACTTCTGAATCGGTTTCAGAAGGTCATCCTGATAAAATTGCAGACCAAATATCTGATGCAGTTCTTGATGCGATTCTGGAGCAAGACCCGAAAGCGCGTGTTGCTTGTGAAACTTACGTCAAAACCGGCATGGTCATGGTTGGCGGCGAAGTTACGACTTCAGCTTGGGTTGACATTGAAGAACTGACTCGTCAAACCGTACGCGAAATCGGCTACGTTCACTCAGACATGGGCTTTGATGCAGACTCTTGTGCCGTGTTGAACACGATTGGTAAACAGTCACCAGACATCAACCAGGGTGTCGACAAAGCCGATCCTAAAGAGCAGGGCGCTGGCGACCAGGGCATCATGTTTGGTTACGCGTGTAACGAAACCGACGTGCTGATGCCAGCTCCGATCACTTACTCTCATTTACTGGTTCAAAAACAGGCGGAAGTTCGTAAAAATGGCACGCTGCCATGGTTGCGTCCGGACGCGAAATCTCAGGTCACCTTCCAGTACGATCAAGGCAAAATTGTAGGTATCGACGCGGTTGTACTGTCAACTCAGCACTGTGATTCGATCTCTACGCCAGATCTGCGCGAAGCGGTAATGGAAGAAATCATCAAGCCGGTACTGCCGTCTGAGTGGTTGAACCAGGAGACCAAATTCTTCATCAACCCAACCGGTCGTTTCGTTATCGGTGGTCCAATGGGTGACTGTGGCCTGACAGGTCGTAAGATCATCGTTGACACCTACGGCGGCGCAGCACGTCACGGTGGTGGAGCCTTCTCTGGTAAAGATCCATCTAAAGTGGACCGCAGTGCTGCTTACGCGGCTCGTTATGTAGCCAAGAATATCGTGGCCGCTGGCCTGGCGGATCGTTGTGAAATCCAACTGTCTTACGCTATCGGTGTGGCAGATCCAACCTCAATCATGATTGAAACGTTCGGTACAGAGAAAGTCTCTCACGACATCATCATCCAGGCGGTACGTGAGTTCTTCGATCTGCGTCCATACGGCTTGCAAGAGATGCTGAACCTGCTGCGTCCTATCTATAAGAAGACCGCAGCTTACGGCCACTTCGGCCGCGAAGAGTTCCCTTGGGAAGCAACGGACAAAGCAGCTCTGATCCGCGAATTCGCTGGCATCAAGTAATACAAAGACTTAGCAATTAAAGCCCCGGCCCATGTGCCGGGGCTTTTTCTTTTCTTGCACAATTTTGCCCTCAGAAGTTGTATTTTTCTGCTTCCCTGCCAATAGTTAAAATAATGTTAAATGCCCTCAACCTTGATTGCGGCGCATCCAACATCCAAGACGGTGCAGACCGCACCGAATCGTCGTACGGCAACGACGACACTTAACCAGAATTGAGCAAGGAGGAGCTATGCCTCGTACGGTTAACCCTTCGGACTTTAAAGATAAGCGTAAAGACGTCAGTGACCATGAGTATGCACGCACCATTCCGTGCAACCAAGTCAATCTAGCGGCGCCGTTCCATTGGCTGGCACTTGGCTTACACGATTTTGTCCGTATGCCGCTGATCAGCGCGTTTTACGGGCTGTGCTTTATGGCAGCGGCCATCGGCATCGTGTTACTGATCCAATGGCAAGGCACTCACCTGGTGGTTCTGCCGGCGCTGGTGGTGTATATGCTGATCGGCCCGTTTCTGGCGCTTGGTCTGTATGACGCCAGTTGGGAACGCGAAAAAGGCCATCGGGCCAGTCTGTTGCATTCCATGAAAGCCATCGGTCGCAACTCCACCTCGCAATGGGCGTTTGCGGTGCTACTGGCCGTGTGCATGATTTTTTGGATGCGCATCGCGGCTCTGTTGCATGCCCTTTACCCGTCCGTACAAGGCGCCCCGCTGACTGAATTCATGCCCTTCCTGGTGATCGGTTCTCTGGTCGGCTTGGTACTGGCCACGGTCGTATTCAGTATTTCCGCGTTTTCTATCCCACTGATGATGGAGCGCCGGGTTGACATGATGACCGCCGTCTTCTCCAGCTTCAATGCGGTCCGTTCCAATATTCCGGCCATGATAGTCTGGGCAGCCATTATTTGTGGCGGCATCCTGATTGGCTTCGCCACCTTTGGCATAGGTATGCTGTTTACCATGCCAATTCTGGGTTACGCCACCTGGCATGGTTACCACGCCACAATTAAGAAAAAACATCATCCTGAATAAGAAAACCGCCCCGTCCGCCGCAATGGTGTTAAAATTCGCCCCGGCCAACTGGCCGGGGCGAATTTATTGGGGGCAACGTGGACACAGAATGGGATTACCGGGCACAGAAAGTGATAGCACACTGTTTGCATCTGGCAGAGCAAACCTTTCAACGTAGCTTCCCCCACCCCGAGGTCAGCTATAAACTGCGGGGGAAAGCGGCCGGAAAAGCCTATCTGAAGCTGAACCAAATCCGCCTTAACCCGATCCTGTTTGCCGAAAACCGTCAGGCGTTTCTGGATGAAGTGATCCCGCACGAAGTGGCTCATCTGATAACTCACCAAATCTACGGCCGGGTTCGCCCGCATGGCAAAGAATGGCAGGCGGTAATGGAGCAGGTATTGGGCGTCAGTGCCCGTACCACTCACAGCTTTGCCACCACATCAGTGCAAGGGCAAACCTTTGAATACCGTTGTGCCTGCAGTCACTACCCGCTCACCATCCGCCGTCATAACAAGGTGCTGCGTCATCAGGCCAGCTACCGCTGTCAGCGCTGCCAGGAAACGCTGCGCTTTACCGGAACCCAACTCAGTTAACTCACGCCGTCCATTCGACATGTCTTAATTCCGCGACACTGTGCCCATCACTAAAGTCTGATGTACGCTTTTGTAACCTCATCCAGAAAAATGCGTGGTAGACTGAAAAAAGTCATACTTTTCTAAGACTTTTTATCATGACATTACGATCTTTACTTTGCGGCATGGTATGTGCCCTGACTTGCTTCGCCGTCAATGCGGCTCCACCCTCTTCCTTCTCCAGCGCCAAAAGAGCCGCGGTGAAAATCTATCGGGACAATCCCACCAGTTTTTATTGCGGATGCGTCATTAACTGGCAGGGCAAAAAAGGGGTCCCGGATCTCAACTCTTGTGGTTATCAGGTACGTAAACAAGAAAAACGCGCATCACGTATCGAATGGGAACATGTGGTCCCAGCGTGGCAGTTCGGTCATCAGTTGCAATGCTGGCAAAGCGGTGGTCGTAAAAACTGTTCACGCCACGACCAACAGTTCCGTTTGATGGAAGCGGATCTGCACAATCTGACCCCTGCCATCGGCGAAGTCAATGGGGACCGCTCTAACTACAACTTCAGCCAGTGGAACGGGATTGATGGTGAAACCTACGGCCGCTGTGAGATGCAGGTCAACTTCAAACAGCGTAAAGTGATGCCGCCGGATCGCGCCAAAGGCTCGATCGCACGCACCTACCTGTACATGAGCAAAGAGTACGGTTTCAAGCTCTCCAAACAGCAGAAAAACCTAATGACCGCATGGAACAAACAGTTCCCGGCCGATCGTTGGGAGTGTGAACGAGACAAACGCATCGCCACCGTGCAGGGGAACCACAACCCGTTTGTCCTCGAAGCGTGTAAGTCCCTGTGATATCGGGGCAAGTGGCGTCGTAAGCTTTCGGGCGCGAAACGCCGCTTGCCCCTTGTTTTTTCGCTGCAAAGCATCCATGTTAGTGTCTAACTAACTTTTGCCGGAAAACTACACCATCATGCGTATCCCTCGTATTTATCATCCTGACCCAATTGACCAACTGGGCGCCGTAGCGCTGAGTGACGATGCCGCCGGCCACATCGGCCGGGTTCTGCGTATGAAAGAGGGTCAGGAAGTGTTGCTGTTTGACGGCAGCGGCGCTGAATTTCCGGCGCACATCAGCGAAGTCACCAAAAAGCAGGTTGTGGTGGAAGTCAGTGCGCGTGTCGAGCAAAACTGCGAGTCCCCACTCGATCTGCACCTTGGTCAGGTTATCTCACGCGGGGATAAAATGGAGTTCACGATTCAGAAATCGGTCGAGCTCGGTGTGAATACCATCACCCCGCTGATTTCAGAACGCTGTGGCGTCAAACTGGACCAGAAACGGTTTGAGAAGAAGCTGGCGCAGTGGCAGAAAATCGCCATCAGTGCGTGTGAACAATGTGGACGCAACGTGGTGCCCAGCATTCGCCCAGTGATGGCATTAGAAGACTGGTGTCAGGAAGACGACGGCAGCCTGAAACTCAATTTGCATCCGCGCGCAGACTATTCGATCAACACCTTGCCGGGTCCGGTAGACAAAGTTCGTCTGCTGATCGGCCCTGAGGGCGGATTGTCCAGCGATGAAATCGACATGACTCGCACCTATCATTTTGCAGAGACCCTGCTCGGCCCACGCGTACTGCGTACCGAAACGGCGGCTCTGACCGCAATTACAGCCCTTCAAGTTCGTTTCGGCGACCTTGGCTAACCGGAGAAGATCAATGATTAAACTGGGTATCGTGATGGACCCGATTTCGTCCATCAACATCAAAAAAGACTCAAGCTTTGCCATGCTGCTGGAAGCTCAGCGCCGTGGATACGAAATCCACTACATGGAAATGAACGATCTGCATCTGGACCAGGGCGTCGCGGTCGCGGACAGTAAAATTGTCGAACTGAAACAAGATCCGAACAACTGGTATCACTTCACTTCCGAGCAGACGCTCGAACTGTCTGAGCTGGATGCGGTACTGATGCGCAAAGACCCGCCTTTCGATACCGAATACATCTACGCCACTTACATCCTGGAACGGGCGGAAGAACAAGGGACGCTGATCGTCAATAAACCACAAAGCCTGCGCGACTGTAACGAAAAACTGTTCACGGCCTGGTTCCCCGAGCTGACGCCAACCACCATAGTGACACGCAAAGCAGACAAGATTAAAGCGTTTCGTGACACCCACGGAGACGTGATTCTCAAGCCACTGGACGGTATGGGTGGTGCATCTATTTTCCGCGTCAAAGAGAACGATCCCAACGTCTCTGTGATCATTGAGACTCTCACCAACCACGGTCAGAACTACGCCATGGCACAAACATTTGTACCTGACATCAGTAACGGAGACAAACGCATTCTGGTGGTCGATGGCGAAGCCATGCCGTACTGCCTGGCACGCATTCCGGCCAAAGGGGAAACCCGCGGTAACCTGGCTGCCGGCGGAACTGGCGAAGCCCGTCCGCTGAGCGAAACAGATAAACAGATCGCCGCGGCCGTAGCGCCTACACTTAAAGAAAAAGGTCTGATCTTTGTTGGCCTGGACGTTATTGGCGATAAGCTGACTGAGATAAACGTCACCAGCCCGACTTGCATCCGTGAGATCGAGGCAGCGTTTGATATCTCAATCACAGGGAAACTGATGGACGCGATAGAGCGTCGTATCAATAAAGCGTAAACTGAGACAAGGGGCAGCGAACGGTTGCCCATTTATCTCACTCTGGGTTGGAGCTGTTATGAACCTTACCAATCATTTTCTGGTTGCCATGCCGGGCATGAAAGATCCCTACTTCAAACACAGTGTGGTCTACATCTGTGAGCACAATGAAGACGGAGCAATGGGATTAATCATCAATGCCCCGATTGACGTTACGGTCGGCGGCATGCTCAAGCAGGTCGACGTTCAGCCCGTGCATCCGCAGCTCAATACCGACAGTTTGAAAAAGCCCGTGCTAAATGGCGGTCCGGTGTCGGAAGATCGTGGCTTTATTCTGCACAAGCCGAAAGATCATTACGAATCCAGCGTTCAGATGACCGACAATATTTCGGTGACCACCTCTCGTGACATTCTGACCGTACTTGGTACTGAAGCTGAGCCGGAGGACTACCTGGTGGCGCTGGGTTACGCTGGCTGGGAAGCCGGTCAACTGGAAAGTGAGCTGGCCGAAAACTCCTGGCTGACCATCGAAGCGGATCCGGATGTCATTTTCAATACTCCCATCAGCCAGCGCTGGAGCAAAGCCGTCGAGAAACTCGGCATTGACGCCGCCCAACTTTCGAATCAAGCCGGACACGCCTGAGCGTCCGGCCAAACACTTGTTATTACGGAATCCCCTTATCCATGTCACGAACTATCATGGCCTTCGACTTTGGCACCAAGAGCATCGGCAGTGCTATCGGTCAGGAAATTACCGGTACGGCCTCACCGTTAAAAGCCTTTAAGGCCAACGACGGTATTCCAAACTGGGACGAGATTGAAAAGCAGATCAAAGAGTGGCAACCCAACCTGCTGGTCGTCGGGCTGCCGACCGATCTGCGTGGTCAGGCTCTCGAGACCATCACACCACGGGCACGTAAGTTTGCCAACCGCCTGCATGGCCGTTTCGGTTTGCCGGTCGAGCTGCACGATGAGCGACTTTCCACTACCGCAGCGCGCGCGGAGCTGTTTGAAATGGGCGGCTATAAAGCCCTGAGCAAAGGCAATGTGGACTGCCAGTCTGCCGTTGTCATTCTTGAAAGCTGGTTCGAAGCCCAGTGGGGCTAACACTGGTTGCGTCAGGCAACTGACGCAACCTGCCCCGGTTAGCGTTAACCTTAGCGCCATGGGCCGGCGTCAATGGTTCTGACCAATTCATCTTCATCAACGATCCCCTCAGCCAGGAGCTGACGCCCGTGTTGTGCCATGGTTTGCATCCCCTGCGCGGCTCCGGTCTGAATCACCGAATACATTTGCGCGACTTTATCTTCCCGGATCAGATTACGAATCGCCGGCGTTGCCAGCATAATTTCATGGCAGGCCACTCTGCCGCCCACGCGGCGCTTGATCAGAGTCTGGGCAATCACGGCACGCAGCGACTCAGACAGCATCGATCGCACCATATTTTTCTCGTTGCCGGGAAACACATCGATGATCCGGTTGATGGTTTTTGCCGCCGAACTGGTATGCAGGGTGGCCAATACCAGATGACCGGTTTCCGCCGCGGTTAATGCCAGGCTGATGGTCTCACGATCACGCAGTTCCCCCACCAGAATTACATCCGGATCCTCGCGCAGCGCACTGCGCAAGGCGCGGTGAAAACTGCGGGTATCACGCTGTACTTCACGCTGATTAATTAAGCACTGCTGGCTGGTGTGGACAAACTCAATCGGATCTTCAATGGTCAAGATATGTTTGTGATGATGGTGGTTAATGTAGTCAACCATCGCCGCCAGCGTGGTCGACTTACCGGAACCGGTCGGCCCGGTCACCAGCACCAGGCCTTGTTCATAATTGGCGATCTGGGTAAAGATGGCGGGCGCCTGCAGCGCATTTAACGTCGGCATCTGACTTGCGATGGTACGAAAAACGGCCGCGCAACCGCGCGACTGATGAAACACATTGACCCGGAAACGGCCGCTGCCCGCTCGTTGTATCGAAAAGTCGGCGTCGAGCTGCTGCTCGAATTCGCTGCGCTGCTCTTCGTCCATGACCGCATTTACCATTTGTTGCACTTCTGGCTCGCTCAGTGCCGGCCGATCCAGGCGGCGAATCTCTCCATCGATACGTAGCACCGGAGGAACACCTGCAGAAAGATGTAGATCTGACGCATTATGTTTTACACTAAACTCCAGTAACTCATCGATATCCATTGAAATTCCATAAGTCATTCAGCTATGAGTAGTATTCAACAAAATATTGAGCACATCACTGCGCAGATCGCCTCCGCACAACAAAAATGCGGACGAGCTCCAAACTCGGTGCAACTGCTGGCAGTAAGCAAGACTAAACCGGTTGAAGCCATCCTTGAAGCGGCCCAATTCGGACAGCGCGCCTTCGGTGAAAACTATGTCCAGGAGGGGGTCGATAAGGTGGCATTTTTCCGCCAACACCATCCACAACTCGATCTGGAATGGCATTTCATCGGCCCTATTCAGTCGAATAAAACCCGATTTGTTGCCGAACATTTCGACTGGGTCCACACCATTGACCGAGCCAAAACGGCGCAGCGACTCAATGATCAGCGGCCTGCAGAAATGGCGCCGCTGCAGGTTCTGATCCAGGTTAATACCAGCGGTGAAGCCTCCAAGTCCGGCGCCTCAACTGAGGAAATATTTGAACTGGCAGAGTTGATTTCGTCGCTGCCCAACCTCACGTTAAGAGGATTGATGTCAATTCCGGCCAACACTCCAGACTACGCTTCACAGTTAACGGCTTTTCGCCAGTTGGCGCAGTTGAAAGATGAACTCTCCGCTGAGTATCCGCAGTTGGATACCCTGTCGATGGGCATGAGCGGCGATATGGACGCCGCGATTGAAGCTGGCACAACCATGGTTCGTATCGGCACCGCGATCTTTGGCGCACGCGACTACGGCCGTCAGGCATAACCTGTAGCCACGATTAAGAACACCACACATTTAGGAAGTCACGTCATTATGGAACACAAGAAAATCACCTTTATCGGCGCTGGTAACATGGCGCGCTCTATCATCGCTGGCCTGATTGACAGCGGATACCCGGCGGATTTCATCACGGCCACCGCCCCAAGTCAGAGCACTCGTGATTCTCTTGCTCACCAGTACCGGATTAACACCAATGCCGACAACTTTGACGCGGCCACACAGGCCGAAGTCATCGTACTGGCGGTTAAACCTCAGTTGATGGAACGGGTTGGCGCTGGCCTGCATGACGTCGATTTTTCCAACAAACTGGTGATCTCGATCGCCGCAGGTATCAACGCGGCCCGCCTGAATGAGATGCTCGGTGCAACACTGAATCTGGTGCGCGTAATGCCCAATACCCCGTCGCTGGTCGGCAAAGGCATGAGCGGCCTGTACGCCCCGCAGCATGTCAGTGCAGAAGATCGCGCATTTGCCGCAGCGCTGATGTCAGCCGTGGGTGAAGTTTGCTGGGTCCAACAGGAATCGGGCATCAACAACGTCATCGCCGCGGCCGGTAGTGCTCCCGCGTATTTCTTCCTGTTCATGGAAGCGATGCAAAATGAAGCCATGGCGCAAGGTTTTGATAAGGCAACCGCCCGCCAGCTGGTTCAGCAGGCCGCGCTTGGCGCCGCCGAGATGGTGGTGGCCAACCCGGAAACCGAACTGTCTACTCTGCGTGAGCAGGTGACGTCTAAGGGCGGCACCACCGCCGAAGCACTGCGCACGTTTAACGAACATCAACTATCTGATATCGTAGCGAAAGCCATGCAGGCAGCGGTCACCCGCGCAGAAGAAATGGAACAATTATTTTAATCACTGATGGCGCCCGGCGCCGCTCCGTAGTAAGGGCTACTTATGAATTCAATGAGTTTTCTGGTCTCGACGCTGTTTGATCTCTACATCATGGTCGTGATCCTGCGAATCTGGCTTCAGGCCGCCAGAGCCGATTTTTACAACCCGTTCTCACAGTTTGTGGTCAAAGTGACCCAGCCTGTGGTGGGCCCTTTACGCCGCGTGATTCCTTCGCTAGGCGGTATCGACATGGCGACCGTGCTGTTTGCCTATCTGTTGTGCGTACTCAAATTCGTGGCCTTGATCATGCTCGCTTCTGGCGGCTCAGTGTCATTCAGCACCGACTTTCTGTTCCTGGGCCTGCTATCACTGGTGAAAGCAGCCGGTGGTTTGCTGTTCTGGGTTCTGCTGATCCGCGCCATTTTGAGCTGGGTCAGCCAGGGCCGCAGCCCTATCGAATATGTGTTCCATCAACTGACTGAGCCAATGCTGGCGCCAATCCGCCGCATTATTCCGGCGATGGGTGGCTTCGATCTGAGTGTATTAGTGCTGTTTATCGGCCTGCAGTTTGCGAACTTTCTGATCGGTGACATCATTGGCCCCATCTGGTTTCAGTTGTAATGTCGACGGCCGCCTGGACAGAAGGTCAGGATGTGATTCTCCGGCTTTACATTCAACCTAAAGCCAGCCGGGATCAGATCGTCGGCTTACACGGCGAGGAGCTGAAAATTGCCATCACGGCGCCGCCGGTTGATGGCAAAGCCAATGCGCACTTGAGTAAATTTTTAGCCAAGCAGTTCAAGGTGGCCAAAGGACTGGTCATGATAGAAAAGGGAGAACTGGGGCGGCATAAGCAAGTGCGTATCCAGTCGCCACAACAAATTCCGTCACAAATAACCCTTCTACTCGACGATTGAGTGTGGCCAGTTCTTGGTCTCTGTTTGCAAACTAACCCGGCGCCATATCGCCGGGTTATCTTATTGCGCTTATCCTCAGTTCATTGAAGAGGAATTCGCCGCGAAATGGAGTTAAAATTAGTGGTAGAATCAGCCCGGGATGTCGGTACATCTTTCACGAGAGGTAAGGGAAATGAGTCATCAATGGACAATCGCACTGATCACAGCTTTGGCCGTCACTCCGGCGTCGGCGGGTCAGTTCAAAACACTCAAAGACGTTGAAGTGCACTACTCGGCTTTTAATTCCACTTTCTTGACGTCGGAAATTGCGAGCAGTTACAAACTCAAGCGCAATGGCTACTCCGCCGTTCTGAATATCAGTGTGCTGGACACATCACAAGTCGGCAAGCCGGCGGTCACGGCCAAAGTGAACGGCACCAGTAAAAACCTGATCGGGAATTCCCGCACGCTGGATTTTCGTGAAGTGAAAGAAGGCGACGCCATCTACTACCTGGCGGAGTTTCCGATCAGCAATGAAGAAAACCTGACGTTTAACATCGACGTCAACGCCGGGATGAAAGGCGCAGGTAACCTGATCTTTTCCCAGAAATTTTATGTCGAAGAGTAAGCCTGCCGCTTGACGACATGTTTGATAGCCACACGCCAGCTCGCCAGAACTGGCGTGGTTTTTTATAGAGAACACCATGAAAAAGATTGTTTTAGCGACCGGTAACCAGGGCAAGGTCCGGGAAATGGCCGATCTGCTGGCCGAGTTTGGTTTTGACGTGGTCGCCCAAAGCGAATACGACGTCCCTGACGTGGCCGAAACCGGTACCACCTTCATCGAGAACGCGATCATCAAAGCGCGTCATGCTGCCAAGCTGACCGGCCTGCCCGCTATCGCCGATGACTCAGGTTTGGAAGTCGATTACCTCAACGGCGCGCCCGGTATCTACTCTGCCCGTTACGCGGGTGAACAGGCGACAGACCAACAAAATCTGCAAAAACTGCTGAGCGCGATGGAAGGGGTTCCAGCGGAGCAACGCAGCGCCCGCTTCCACTGTGTGCTGGTGTTGATGCGACACGAAAATGACCCGACGCCTCTGGTCTGTCACGGACAGTGGGAAGGGCGCATTCTGGATCAGGCGCAGGGGGACAACGGCTTTGGTTACGATCCGGTCTTTTTTGTTCCGGGGGAAAACTGCGCATCCGCCGAACTGGCGCCGGCGCGCAAGAAACAGTTGTCTCACCGTGCTAAGGCACTGCAAAAGCTGTTCGCGGCTCTGACTCCGCAAGCGTAAGATCGTCATGTTAAAGCCACCCGCTCTGAGCCTGTATGTCCACATCCCTTGGTGTGTGCAGAAATGTCCGTATTGCGATTTCAACTCGCACGCGCTCAAAGACAATATTCCGGAAGACGCATACATCGACGCCTTGCTGGAAGATCTGGACACCGACATTGCCAAATACCGACTGAACGATGCGCCGCGTCCGCTGCACTCGATCTTTATCGGTGGCGGTACGCCAAGCCTGATTTCAGCCGATGGCATTGGCCGTCTGTTGCAGGGCATTGAAGCTCGTATCCCGTTCAAAACCGGCATTGAGATCACCATGGAGGCCAACCCGGGCACCGTGGAGGCACAGCGCTTTGTTGGCTATCGTAAAGCCGGTGTGACACGTATTTCCATCGGCGTGCAGAGTTTTGAAGCTGACAAGCTTGAACGTCTCGGGCGCATTCACGGTCAGCAAGAAGCCGTTGACGCCGCCAAACTGGCACATCAGATTGGTTTAAACAGCTTCAATTTGGATCTGATGCACGGTTTGCCGGATCAAAGCATCGATCAGGCGCTGGCAGATCTGGACAAGGCGATTGAGCTCAATCCACCTCACCTGTCCTGGTACCAGTTGACCATCGAACCAAACACCATGTTCTACTACAAGCCACCAACGCTCCCCGACGATGATGACCTGTGGGATATCTTTGAACGCGGCCACCACAAACTGACGCAGGCAGGCTACGTCCAGTACGAAATTTCCGGCTACAGCAAACCAGGCTATCAGTGCCAGCATAATCTCAACTATTGGCGTTTTGGGGATTATCTCGGCATTGGCTGCGGATCGCACGGGAAGCTGAGTTTTGCTGACGGGCGTATTCTGCGTACCACTAAAGTCAAGCATCCGCGTGGCTACCTGGCGGCCTACCAGAATATGGTTAAACCGTATCTGCACACCGAGCAGTGGGTGGCAGACCGGGATCGGCCCTTTGAGTTCTTTATGAACCGCTTTCGGCTGATGGAAGCCTGCCCTAAACAGGATTTTATTGACACTACCGGGCTGGCACTGGCGCAAATCGCCCCCACTATCGACTGGGCACTGGACAAAGGCTACCTGACTGAAAACGCCACACACTGGCAAATCAGTGAGAAAGGCAAGTTGTTTCTCAACGATCTACTTGAAGCCTTTATGGCTGAAGAAGAATAAAAGCACCGCTTCGGCGGTGTTTTTTGATAAGTAAGGTTGTTGGCGCGGACGGTCAGGCCTCTTTGAGCAACTCCGCATCCAGCATGGCCCAGATATGCAGGGCCAGATAAGAACGATAAGGGGCCGCCGCCTGTACGATCGTCTCGGGCGCAACGTCCTCTTTCTCGGCCAGTTGCGCCAGACCACGCACCAGCGACGCATCGCCCTCCGACCAGATGTCCGGCATAGCGAAAAAGAAAATCAGCGCCATCTCTGCAGTCCAGCGTCCGATCCCCCACAACTGAACCAACTGACTGACGATATAGTCGGCGTCCTGGCTGTGATGAATATCCGCAGCAACCACACCAGTTTGCAACGCCTGATTCACACCGAGAAGGGTTTTGACTTTGGCGTTGGACAAGCCGCAACTGCGCAGCCGCTGATGATGCTCTTCGACCAGTAGCAGCTCCAGCGGGCCGTGTACCTCACACAGCTGATCTACCCGTGCCCAGATTGTGCGGGCTGCCGTGGTCGACAATTGCTGACCTGCAACCGCGCGCGACAAATAACGCAGCAGATGCGCTGGCGGCTGGCGCTCAATCGTCTGCGCGCCATTGTGCGTCACCACGTGGCTAAGATAACGAAGCCCGCTTAACTGAGTAAGTAACCGTTGGTGAATAAGATCTGACATAACGCTTCCCTGCTCATGTCGCTCAGAATATCGAGCGCCCGATCCGCTCCGACAACAGTTCCAGCGCTTTGGTCCCCGCCAGCGAGTTGCCAGAAGGATCCAGCTCTGGCGACCAGACCGCGATGGTCATATCCCCCGGAACCACGGCAATGATCCCGCCGCCGACACCGGATTTACCCGGCATGCCGACCCGGTAAGCAAACTCACCTGCACCGTCATACAGACCACAGGTCGCCAACAAAGCATTGAGTTGCTTGGATTGGGTTGGCGTGATGATCTGGCGCCCGCTCTGCACCGAACTGCCTTTATTGGCAAGGTAGCTGAAGGTTTTCGCCAGATCAACGCAGCTCATCTTCAGTGCGCACGCATGGAAATAATTGTTCAGAACTGGGATCACTTCATTGTCAAAGTTGCCAAATGCGCGCATCAGGTAGGCAATCGCCGCATTACGGTCACTGTGCATCATTTCTGATGCGGCCACCACTTTGTCGTAGATAATATGACTGTCACCGGAAAGCTGGCGGACAAATTCCAGCAGACGCTGTCTGGGTGCAGACAGGCGTGAGTGCAGCATATCGGCCACTACGATCGCCCCGGCATTGATAAAAGGGTTACGGGGAATCCCCTGCTCCATCTCAAGCTGGATCATGGAGTTAAAGGCCTGACCAGACGGCTCTTTACCTACCCGCGACCAGATTTCATCGGCGCGATACAAGCCCAGCGCCAGCGTCAGACTCAGCACTTTGGAGATCGACTGAATCGAAAACGCTTCTTGTGCATCGCCGGCTTTAAAGATTTCACCTTCGTTGGTGTACACAGCAATACCCAGCTTGTAGCTCGGCACCTTAGCCAGCGCTGGAATATAGTCGGCGACTTTTCCTTGTCCGATTAATGGGCGAACTTCATCCAGGATGTTCGCCAGTATTTCTGTGGTTGGTTTCATGTTGGTTCGGTTTACTTGCTATTGTAATTATTGTTGTGTCTGTAGGGACAAAAAAGCCAACATTAAAGCAATGTTGGCTTTTATAAAACTTTATTTTTCAAATGGTGATAACACCGGAAAAAATCAGCGGATGCGCTTGAACTTAATGTCCCAAACGCCGTGACCCAAACGGTGGCCACGCGCTTCAAACTTGGTCAACGGACGTTCCTCTGGACGAGGCACGTAGTCGCCTCCCTGAGCGGTGTTTTCATAACCCGGCGCCTGATTCATCACCTCAATCATGTGCTCAGCGTAGTTTTCCCAGTCGGTGGCCATGTGGAAAATGCCTTCACCGATGATCAGCTTTTGACGTACCATTTCGGCAAACTCAAGCTGAACAATACGACGCTTGTGGTGGCGCTTCTTGTGCCACGGATCGGGGAAAAACAGTTGCAGCGTGTGCAGACTGTTGTCAGGAATCATATTCGCGAACACTTCCACGGCATCGTGACACATCACGCGCAGGTTGGTCACGCCCGCTTCGCGCGCCGAAGACAAACATGCGCCTACGCCCGGGCTGTGGACTTCAATGCCGATAAAGTTCTTTTCCGGAGCATTTTTGGCCATTTCAACCAGTGATGCGCCCATACCAAAACCGATCTCCAGTACCACTGGGTTGTCGTTACCAAACACGCGATTCCAATCCAGCAGTGTATCCTGATAATCGATACCCATGCTTGGCCAGCACTCTTTCATTGCCGCTTCCTGACCTTTGGTCAGACGTCCTTCACGACGAACAAAGCTGCGTACTTTGCGGATCAGTTTACCGTCTTCGGTGTATTCGTTAGTGGTCACTTCACTCATTGATATTGCCTGCTTAAAATTTGCTCTCACCTCAAAGGGCTTGTGATTATCCAAAGAATCGTGCTCGGTGCAAGTGTTATCACCGAATTCGATTATCCTTACAGTTTGTCTGTTTTACATTCACCACTTTCTGTGGTGCAATTTTACCCACGATTATACCTATATTTTACACAGAGCAAGCCGTGACACCTTTTGCCGATGCCATATTAGAATGGTATGACGCTTATGGGCGAAAAGATCTCCCATGGCAGAAAAATAAAACCGCCTACAGCGTCTGGTTGTCGGAAATCATGCTTCAGCAGACTCAGGTCGCGACCGTGATTCCTTACTACCAGAGATTCATACAACGGTTTCCAACCGTGACCGATCTGGCCAATGCCGAACAAGACGAAGTCCTGCACCTGTGGACCGGACTGGGTTATTACGCTCGCGCCCGCAACCTGCATAAAGCCGCGCAAATTGTCGCTCAGGAATACAACGGGGAATTTCCGCTAGACCTTGAGCAGATGAACGCTCTGCCGGGGATTGGCCGCTCGACCGCAGCGGCGGTGTTGTCGTCGGTGTATAACCAGCCGCATGCGATTCTGGACGGCAACGTCAAACGCACTCTGTCGCGCGCGTTTGCCATTGACGGCTGGCCGGGACAGAAAAAAGTAGAGAACCAGTTGTGGGACATCGCTGAAACGCACACGCCCGATACCAACGTCGACAAGTACAATCAGGCGATGATGGACATGGGGGCCATGGTGTGTACACGCAGCAAGCCTAAATGTTCGCTGTGTCCGGTCGCCTCAATGTGTCAGGCCAATAAGCAAGGTAACCCGCTTGATTACCCTGGGAAGAAACCAAAGAAAGACAAACCGGTGAAAGAAACCTGGTTCGTGATGCTACATCACGATAACCAGGTTTGGCTTGAACAACGCCCTCAAAGTGGCATTTGGGGAGGCCTGTTCTGCTTTCCGGAACATCCGGATGCCAGCATTGAGCACCAGCTTGATCTGCGCAGCATACGCCAGACACAGGTGCGTGAAACGCGGCCTTTAATTGCGTTTCGCCACACTTTTAGCCATTACCATCTCGACATCACCCCGATTCTGGTGGATTTATCTCAGCAACCGGATGTGATAATGGAAGGAACCAAAGGTCTTTGGTATAACTTATCCCAACCTGAAGAGATCGGCCTGGCCGCTCCGGTAAAGCAGCTACTGGAGGGCTTGCCGTTTGAACTTTAACATCAAGGAGTCATTATGAGCCGCACTGTATTCTGTGCTCGACTAAACAAAGAAGCGGAAGGCCTGGACTTTCAGCTCTACCCGGGCGAACTGGGTAAACGCATCTTCGACACCATCTCGAAAGAAGCCTGGGCACAGTGGCAACACAAGCAAACCATGCTGATCAACGAGAAAAAGCTCAACATGATGGATCCTGAGCATCGCAAACTGATCGAAACCGAGATGGTCAACTTCCTGTTTGAAGGCAAAGACGTTCACATCGAAGGTTACACGCCACCGAGCGAATAATAATTACAATCTCAATGACATCACGGCTCCGCTCTGATGTCATTTTTATATTCAGAAGCTATGAAAAAACTGATCTATTGTCTGACCGCACTGACACTGGTGGGATGCAGTCGCGAATTCGTGGAACGCATCTATGATGTCAATTATGAACCGACCAACCGCTTTGCCAAAAATCTGGCTCAGTTGCCCGGGCAGTTTGAAAAGGACACCGATGCGCTCGATGCCCTGATCAGCAGTTTTTCCGGCAACATCAAAAAGCGCTGGGGCAGCAAAGAGCTGAAGTACGCCGGTAAAAGTAATTACGTTAAATACATCGACAACTATCTGAGCCGCTCTGAAGTCAACTTTTCCAAAGGTACAATCGTCGTCGAAACCGTCTCACCGACCGATCCCAAAGGCCACCTGAGAAACGCCATCATCACCACATTGCTGACACCCGATGATCCGGCCAGTGTCGATCTATTCTCGTCGAAAGACATTAAACTGGAGGGCCAGCCATTCCTGTACAAGCAGGTGTTAGATCAAGATGGCAAGGCTATCCAGTGGTCATGGCGCGCCAACCGTTATGCCGACTACCTGATCGCCCACCACCTTAAAGTCAAAGATGTCGATTTCAAAAAGGCTTACTACGTTGAAATTCCAATGGTCGAAAACCAGGTTGAAATCCGCAGCTATCAATACGCGGATATCGTGCGCCGTGCTTCAAATCGTTATAGCATCCCGGAAGATCTCATCTACGCCATCATCAAAACCGAAAGCAGCTTCAACCCCTACGCGGTAAGCTGGGCCAACGCGTACGGATTGATGCAAGTGGTGCCCAAAACCGCGGGGCGTGACGTGTTTAAGCTGGTCAAAAAACGCAGTGGCGAGCCATCACCGGAATACCTGTTTAATCCGGAAAACAACATCGATACCGGCACCGCCTATTTCTATCTGCTGAAAAATCGCTATCTGAAAGACGTGCGTCACCCCACCTCACTGGAATACAGCATGATTTCGGCCTATAACGGCGGCACCGGCGGCGTCCTGAACACCTTTAACCGTTCCGATCGCAGTCGAGCCATGCGCGACCTGAATTCGCTTCAGCCGAATCAGGTTTACTGGGCGCTGACCAAGAAACACCCCAACAGCGAATCGCGTCGGTATCTGGAAAAAGTGACCAAATACAAACTGGACTTTAACGCGGGTAAAGGATAAACCTCGAATCTGCCTAAATTCGCAGCAGTTAACCATTTTTTTGCATTTTTTTCGAAAAACAAGTTGACGCAGAGACGGAAAATCCGTTTAATAGCGCTCCGTTGCCCGGATAGCTCAGTCGGTAGAGCAGAGGATTGAAAATCCTCGTGTCGGTGGTTCGATTCCGCCTCCGGGCACCACAATTTGTTGATTGTTGGTGCTTAGCACGAACAGTGTAAAAAGAATATTCGTGTGCCGACTTAGCTCAGTAGGTAGAGCAACTGACTTGTAATCAGTAGGTCACCAGTTCGATTCCGGTAGTCGGCACCATTCTTTTGCCTCGATAGCTCAGTCGGTAGAGCAGAGGATTGAAAATCCTCGTGTCGGTGGTTCGATTCCGCCTCGAGGCACCATTATTTGGTGCTTTACTCTGAAAAGAGTGACACAAATAATTCCCCCTTAGTTCAGTTGGTAGAACGGCGGACTGTTAATCCGTATGTCGCAGGTTCGAGTCCCGCAGGGGGAGCCACTTTCCAAAAGCCAAGTCGAAAGACTTGGCTTTTTTCGTTTTGCGACTTAATGCTGTTGTGGCATCACTCTATGCTCACACCATTCCAGTTCTACCGGACACTGAGCACCCAGCTCTTTGGTAAAACAATCAGCCAATGCCAGCCGAAGCCCAGTTGTATGTAATAAGTAAGTTGCCACTTACCTACTAAATTGCAGCTTAAATCCGAAAAAGCAGCGTAAAAATCACGATTTTTTATGACGAACGCTGAACTAAGCTCTCATGGGAACGTACTTTGCTACAGGGATTCTATAAAGATTTATTCTCAAATGAGCAAAAACAGCCCATTAAGTATAGAAAAGCAACAAACGATATTTTTTTTGCAATTTGGTGTTGACGTTAAAAGCGAAAAACCGTTTAATACACCTCGTCGCCCGGATAGCTCAGTCGGTAGAGCAGAGGATTGAAAATCCTCGTGTCGGTGGTTCGATTCCGCCTCCGGGCACCACAATTTGTAATTGTTGGTGTCTAACACGAACAATAAAACAGGATATAGTGTGCCGACTTAGCTCAGTAGGTAGAGCAACTGACTTGTAATCAGTAGGTCACCAGTTCGATTCCGGTAGTCGGCACCATTTATATTCTGCTTAAAAAGATAATTCCCCCTTAGTTCAGTTGGTAGAACGGCGGACTGTTAATCCGTATGTCGCAGGTTCGAGTCCCGCAGGGGGAGCCACTTTCGGTTAATAAGCTTTGGCTTGTTAATGAAAAAGGCCGACTTAGCTCAGTAGGTAGAGCAACTGACTTGTAATCAGTAGGTCACCAGTTCGATTCCGGTAGTCGGCACCATCTTTTCCCCCTTAGTTCAGTTGGTAGAACGGCGGACTGTTAATCCGTATGTCGCAGGTTCGAGTCCCGCAGGGGGAGCCATATTTAAGAAGCCAAGTCGCAAGACTTGGCTTTTTTCATTCTGAAATACCGGGTTGAATCGCAGCAGTACGTCGCAATAGCCCGATCCTGAACCCGCTTATACCCTCAGTCACATCAACAATGCGCTCAAAAGCCATCTGTCAGCCTCTTGAGCGCGTCTTAAGTCTTACGTATGCCCTAACCCTTAACAACGACTGTAGTTCGTCTGAGTATGACTTAGGCACAAAAAAGCCGGCGATGTACGCCGGCTCGGTCTGTCATAACAGGCTCAGGCTTTAATGCCCTGAGTTTCGTTACGCATCGCGACTTCGTTGTCCAGTTCTTCCAGCTTGGCCGCCATTTGCTCGCGGCACAGATTAGCCAGCTCACGAACATTTTCTTTGCTGCAACCTTCAGTACTGATCGGCGGCAGCATCTCCACGATGATGTGGCCGTTGTTCCAGCGATTGATCTTCAGGTGCTCGGTTGAACTGCACACTATCGGAATGATCGGCACACCGGCACCGATTGCCGCGTGAAATGCGCCGGTTTTGAACGGCAGCAAGCCACGTCCCCGTGAGCGGGTACCTTCCGGGAACATCCAAACAGACACATCACTGTTCTTCATGCTGTTCACCACCTGCTCAATAGTGCCCATGGCTTTTGAACGGTTAGCGCGATCAATCAGGATATTCCCTGTCAACCAGTATAATTGACCAAACAGTGGGAACCACGCCAGACTCTTTTTACCCACTGTCACCACTTTCGGCGTCACCGCGGCAGACACGGTAAACATGTCCCAGTTGTTCTGGTGGTTAGCGATGTAAATATGCTGACCACGCTCATAAGCGTCGTCAGGAACACGCAGCTCCAGTTTAATGCCGAACACTTTCGACATTGCCGCGAAGTAACGGCCAAAAGTAAATACGTGTTTTGGATTACGCGGGCTCAGCAGGCAGTAACCACAGCCAAAAATAAACATCGCCACAGCCCACACTGCGGTGATCAGTACACGTATAAGTGCAATCATTCATTTCTCTCCAGGCGGAACACAACGCACGCGCTCGACCACCTTACCACTTAAAAAAAAGCCGAAACCTCAGTTTCGGCTTACAGTCGTTCGCTAATATTAACCGTTCTCGTGAAAACGCTCAATATTTGCACCTAGTGCAGAGAGCTTATCTTCGATTTTTTCATAACCGCGGTCAATATGATAAATACGATCGACGACGGTGTCACCTTTGGCGATACAACCCGCAATCACCAGACTGGCCGACGCCCTTAGGTCAGTCGCCATCACCTGAGCGCCGCTCAGGCGATCAACATCACCGCAAATCACTGTGTTGCCTTCAATCTCGGCTTTTGCGCCCATGCGCATCAGTTCCGGAACGTGCATAAAGCGATTTTCGAAGATGGTCTCGGTGATCACACCACCGCCTTTGGCCATCATGTTCAACAGAGTAAACTGCGCCTGCATATCGGTCGGAAAGCCCGGGTGTGGCGCGGTACGCACTGTCACTGCTTTCAGTTCACGCTCGGTCATGTCGAGACTGATCCAATCATCGCCGGTTTCAATCTTGGCGCCCGCCTCTTCCAGTTTGGCCAGTACCGCTTCCAGCAGTTGGGCCTTGGAGTTGCGACAGACAATTTTGCCGCCCGAAACCGCAGCGGCCACCAGGAAGGTGCCGGTTTCAATACGATCCGCCACCACAGCATGCTCACAGCCCCCCAAACGCTCAACACCTTCAATAGTGATGGTGTCGGTGCCGGCACCGGAGATTTTCGCTCCAAGCTTGTTCAGAAACTCGGCCGTATCAACGATCTCAGGCTCTCGCGCGGCGTTATCCAGTACCGTGGTGCCTTCCGCCAGTGTTGCCGCACACATGATGGTAATGGTGGCACCCACACTGACTTTATCCATCACGATATGCGCACCCTGCAAGCGACCGTCGACGTGCGCTTTAACGTAACCGTCTTCCAGCGTAATCGTTGCGCCCAGTTGCTCCAGACCATGAATGTGCAAGTCCACCGGACGGGCACCGATCGCGCAGCCACCAGGCAGAGAGACTTGTCCCTGACCAAAGCGAGCCACCAGCGGACCTAAAGCCCAGATCGAAGCTCGCATGGTTTTCACCAGATCGTACGGCGCACAGTATTCGTCAATCGGACCCGCGTCGACATGCACTGAGCCATTGCGCTCCACTTTAGCCCCAAGGCGCTTGAGCAGCTCCATGGTGGTGTCGATATCACGCAAATGAGGAACGTTACTGACCGTAACCGGCTCTTCAGCCAGAATAGAGGCGAACAGAATTGGCAGCGCAGCATTTTTTGCGCCTGAAATGGTCACTTCGCCTTGCAGCGGCTTGTCAGAACCAATAACTCGAAACTTTTCCATCAATAAACCTTACAGCGACATCAGCTTCTTATCACGAGCCCACTCATCCGGAGTATATGCTTTGATAGATACAGCGTGGATGTCATTTCTTTGAATGTATTCCATTAGCGGAGCGTAGATCATTTGTTGCTTCTTAACGCGACTCATTCCTTCGAAACAAGCATCAACCGCAACCACTTCATAGTGGCTGCCTTCACCTTTCACATGCACTTCTTCCAGTTTCAGTGCTTCTTCCAGTAACTGTTGTACTTTTGCGCTATCCACAATTTACCCCTGAGTATTCTTTATATGGTCTGCCAGCATAACATCGACATTGCTCAGCTTTAATAATGTGGCAAGCTGTGCTGGCACGAAACTGAGCATTATATGACAGTTTCGTTTTTTTGCATGTTCTATTAAATGTATCAGCATCACCATTCCGGCAGAATCGATACGTTTAATGCTCTGCAGGCTAACGTCAACCTGCTCTGCCGAGGGTTGCCAGCGTTGGGCGAATTGCCACAGGGCAGGAACGGATTCCCGATCCAACGCGCCGTTTAGCTCAACCTGCTGAGCTTGAGTTTGGGTCCATTGTGGATGGCTCATTGTTGCTTGCTCTCAAAACGAATCGGTTGTGCCGCCAGTTTTTCCAGCTCTTTGGCGACCGCCACAATGCCTTCCTGACGAATCTTACCGCCCCACTCCGATTGTTTGCTCGACAACAGGCTGACCCCTTCGGCCACCATATCAAACGCTTCCCATTCACCAGACTTGTTGTCTTTGCGCAATTTGAATTCCAGTTTGATGTTCGGACGTGGGGTATCCACGATGTCCACTTTCACACTGGTAATACGACGGGAGTCGTCCAGATTCGGTTCCGGGCCAAATTCAATGGTCTGATCCGAATATTGTGTCAGAACTTGCGCATATGAGGTCACCAGGTAAGCACGAAACGCAGTAATGAACTCACCAACATCGTCACGCTTGGCGCCTTTGAGGTTTGGCCCCAGTAACTTCAGTGCCGCGTATTTCTCATTCACATACGGCATCAGCTCTTGATCAACGATCACTTTCAGGTAATCCGGATCCTGATGGATTTTGTCCTGCTCTTTTTTGAGACGCTCAAACGCCTGCTCAGAGACCTGACGCATCATTTTGTATGGATCGGTTTTATCGACGCCAGCGGCCGCACTACCGAATGAGATAACGGTTGCCACAAAGGCCAGTACGATCTTCTTAAACATATCATTCCCCACTGTTCGCTGCGTTGTCTGAATTGCCGACGCTGTAAAGGAACTGACCAATCAGGTCTTCCAGAACCAACGCCGACTTGGTGTCTTCAATCAGGTCACCGTCTGCCAGCATCTGTTCATCTTCAAACACAAAGCCCGGAACCAGTCCGATGTACTGTTCACCGATCAGGCCGGAAGTCAGGATCTGAACACTGGAGGTGTCCGGGAACTGATCGTACTGGCTGTTGATCGCCATGCTGACGATAGGTAACAAAGTGTCTTTATCCAGACTGATCTGGGTCACACGACCAATCACGACGCCACCCACTTTGACCGGAGAACGTACTTTGAGTGAGCCAATGTTGTCGAACTCAGCTTTCAGTGTATAAGTATCGTTGGAACCCAGTCCTTTCACGTCAGCGACTTGAAAAATCATCACCAGAATTGCGCAAATTCCCGCAAGCACAAAACTGCCAACCCATAATTCTGTTTTACGTGTTTGTTGCATGATTAATTCCCAAACATCAATGCGGTTAGTACAAAGTCTAGCCCTAATACGGCCAGCGAAGAGTGCACCACGGTGCGAGTTGTGGCGCGGCTGATGCCTTCTGACGTCGGTATCGCGTCATAGCCGTTGAACAGGGCGATCCAGGTGACAGTAAACGCAAACACCATACACTTGATCAGACTGTTACCTATGTCCTGGCCGAGATCGACCGCCGATTGCATCGCGGACCAGAAACTGCCGTGGTCGATACCTTTCCAGTCAACCCCAACCAACTGGCCCCCCCAGATGCCCACCGCCATGAAAATCATCGCCAGCAAAGGCATAGAAATCAGGCCGGCCCACAAACGAGGTGCGATCACGCGCTTGAGCGGATCCACGGCCATCATTTCCAGACTGGTCAATTGTTCTGTGGCTTTCATCAAGCCGATTTCCGCGGTGAGTGCCGAACCAGCACGGCCGGCAAACAGCAATGCCGTCACCACCGGGCCAAGTTCACGCAATAAAGACAACGCCACCATCTGACCGAGACTGCCCTCGGCACCGTAGTCGACCAGAATCACGTAGCCTTGCAGGCTCAAGACCATGCCGATAAACAGACCAGAAACAATGATGATCGCCAGAGACTGGACGCCCACGCTGTAGAGTTGTTGCAATAATAAAGGGAGATTCTTCACCGGTTGGGGACGGCTGGCCACCGCGCCGAACAGCATCAGGCTGGCACGACCAATCGACGTGCTCACGGCAATGCCGCGTCGTCCTAGCGATGCGACAAAATCGGTAAAATTCGACGCCATTAAAATAAGTCCTTCTCGATAGGCTGCGCGGGGAAACGGAACGGAACAGGCCCGTCGGCTTCACCGAACAAAAACTGCTGAACCCGCGGATCCGGATCGTCTCTTAGCTCCTGAGGCGTACCGCTGGCGATGATCTTGCCATCGGCCAGCAGATAGACCAGATCAGCGATACTCATCACTTCCGGTACATCATGCGACACCACCACCGAGGTGAGGCCGAGCGCCTGGTTGAGATTGCGGATCAGTTCGACCAACACCCCCATAGTGATTGGATCCTGACCGACAAAAGGTTCATCGTACATGATCAGTTCCGGATCGAGCGCGATCGAACGCGCCAGAGCCGCTCGTCGTGCCATCCCGCCGGACAATTCGCTCGGCATCAACTGCGCCGCACCGCGTAGGCCAACCGCTTCCAGTTTGAGCAGCACCAGCGTTTTGATCAGCGATTCATCCAGTGCTGTGTGTTCACGCAATGGAAACGCGACGTTGTCAAAAACGTTCAGATCAGTAAACAGTGCGCCGGACTGGAACAGCATGCTCATTTTTTTGCGTGCCCGGTAGAGCTTCTTACGGCTCAGTGTCGGGATGTTATCACCATCAAACCAAATTTCACCGCTGTCGGGCGGCAACTGGCCACCAATCAGGCGCAGCAAGGTGGTCTTACCGATCCCGGACGGCCCCATGATGGCGGTGATTTTCCCTTTCGGTACGCTCAGATTCACGTCGTCGAAGATCGTTCGTTCCGCCCTCGAAAAGTGCAAATGTTTTATTGTAACCAGAGCTTCAGAAGACATAGGTTTGAATTATCCGTTATCTGCGGTACGCATCAGCGAGAATGGGCAATCATAAGCACAATAAGCTTGAATTTAAAGCACTGTTCGATTAAATCTCCACTCATCAGCGCAACTTATCTCATTATGTTGACAGATCGTGACACAATTAATTTCATCATTGGCTTCCCTTTTACATATCAAAGCGTCAAAATTGACGGTTAAATCATTCAGTTGTTAACTCAATTTTAGGAAGTGTCATGTTTGAAGCGGTCGCGTTTCTGGTCATTGGTCTCGTTTTTCTCGTCTGGAGTGCAGACAAACTGGTGTTCGGTGCGGCAGCACTGGCACGCAACGTCGGTATTTCCCCTCTGGTAATCGGTATGACCATTCTGGCCATGGGCTCTTCCGCTCCGGAAATGATGGTCTCCGCGACTGCGGCTCTGGACGGCAAAACCGATACTGCCGTCGGCAACGTACTGGGCTCCAACATCGCTAACATTGCGCTGATCCTCGGCATCACCGCGATGATCAAACCGCTTTCGATCAGCAGCGAAGTACTGCGTCGTGAACTTCCGTTGATGATTGGGGTCACCGTATTAGCGGGGATTTTATTGTGGGACAACAAACTCGGCTTTTATGAAGGTGTGTTGCTGTTTGTCCTGTTTGCAATGTTCATTCTGGCGATGCTGCGCATCAGCCGCCGTGAAAAAGACAAAGACAGCGGCGACGCACTGTTGCAGGAGCAAGAATCTGAAGTTCCGGAAGGCGTCAGCAACCTCAAAGCCGGGATCTGGGTCGTGATAGGCCTGATCGTACTGCCACTGGCCGCCGATATGCTGGTCGACAATGCCGTCGTCATTGCCAAATATTTCGGCATGAGCGATCTGGTGATCGGCCTGACTATCATTGCTGTCGGCACCAGCCTGCCGGAACTGGCCGCTTCACTGGCCGGCGTCCTGAAAGGCGAAGACGACATGGCCGTGGGCAACATCATCGGCTCCAACGTATTTAATATTCTGGCGGTCATGGGCATTCCGGGGATTTTGAACCCATCCATGCTGAGTGAGCTGGCCATGGGACGTGATTTCTGGGTCATGCTGGCAGTTTCACTGCTGCTGGTGGTGATGTGTCTGGGTAAATCCCGCAGTATTAACCGTATAGAAGGCGCCATTCTGTTCGTCTGTTTCGGGGCCTATCAGGTTTACCTGTTGATGAACGTGGCCGCTTAACCGTAAGACTTCGGGGAAGAATATGTTTGATTACCGCGCTGCGGCGCTCAATGTGCTTGAGACAGAAATCGCTGCTCTCAAACAACTGGATCAGTATATCGACACGGAATTCTGTCAGGCCTGTGACATGATCCTCGCCAACCCGGGTAAAGTGGTGGTGATGGGCATGGGTAAATCCGGTCACATCGGCAATAAGATCGCGGCCACGTTAGCCAGCACCGGCACCTCGGCCTTTTTCGTTCACCCAGGGGAAGCGGCGCATGGCGATCTGGGTATGATCGAGCGCGGCGATATCGTGCTGGCGATTTCCAACTCGGGTGAATCCCATGAGATACTGTCGCTGTTCCCGGTCCTCAAACGTCTGGGCATCCGCATCATCAGTATGACGGGCAAGCCTGAGTCCAATATGGCGAGACTGGCGGATCTGCACCTGCAGATCACCGTCCCCAGTGAAGCCTGTCCGCTCGGCCTGGCACCCACATCAAGCACTACCGCCACGTTAGTCATGGGTGATGCACTGGCGGTCGCGCTGCTGCAGGCGCGCGGCTTTACTGCGGAAGACTTTGCCCTCTCCCATCCGGGCGGCGCGCTGGGGCGTAAACTGCTGCTCAAGCTGTCTGACATCATGCACTCCGGCGACGCACTACCGATGGTGACGCCAGATACCGTGATCCGTGATGCCCTGATGGAAATCAGCCAGAAAGGTCTTGGCATGACCACAGTGGTTAATAACGACGGTCAACTGGTCGGTTTGTTTACAGATGGAGACCTGCGACGCGTGCTCGACAAACGCATTGACGTTCATACCGCGTTGATCGGTGACGTGATGACCCGCAACCCAACCACGGCCGAGCCGGAGATGTTGGCCGTTGAAGGGTTGAATCTAATGCAAGACAAAAGCATAAATGGATTAGTATTATGTAAAGAAGGCCAACCCGTCGGTGCACTGAATATGCATGACCTTCTCAAAGCAGGAGTAATGTAATGACACAACTGGTTGAAACGCTTTACGGTCCGGTCGAGCAAACGATCGTCACCATAGCACGAGACATCAAACTGCTGATCTGTGATGTGGATGGTGTGTTTTCGGACGGCCTGATTTACATGGGCAATCAGGGTGAGGAGCTCAAAACGTTCCACACCCGTGACGGCTACGGCGTCAAATCCCTGATGAATGCTGGGATTGAGATCGCCATCATCACAGGCCGTCAGTCGCAAATTGTTGAAAACCGTATGCGGGCGCTGGGTATCTCCCTGATCTATCAGGGCCAGGATGACAAAGTAAAAGCGTATCAAGACATTTGTGCGCGCCTGGCGGTTGAACCGCACCAAACAGGCTATATCGGCGATGACCTGATTGACTGGCCGGTGATGGAACAAGTTGCGCTGAAAGTGTGTGTCGCAGACGGCCACCCACTGCTGGCCAAACGCGCCAACTACGTCACTCGCATTAAGGGCGGCCATGGCGCGGTGCGCGAAGTGTGCGATCTGATTCTACAAGCTCGTGATGAGCTGGATGTACATAAAGGCTTAAGTATATGAGTTTATCTCGTATCATTTATGTTTTGCTGTTTATCGTGGCCGGGGTAAGTATTTACTACCTGCTCGACAAAGAGAACACATTTGATATTCAGGTAGAACCGAATGTGGAACTGCCAATGTTCAGTGGCGAGTCGGTCACCAGTACCTCTTACGATGAAAGTGGTACGCGCAGCTACGTGATCACATCCACACACCTGGATCACTACGCGCAAAGCGGTGATACTCTGTTTGAGAAGCCGGTGTTGAAAGTCTTCAACCAAGGCACCATACAGGAATGGGAAGTGACCGCAGATTCTGCGGTACTGGACAAAGACCATGTGCTGACCCTGCACGACAATGTGCTGGCAAAAAACCTGCTGCCGGACTCAGGTTTTGATACTCTGTCGACAGCGAAAATGAGTATTCAGCTAGACAATCGGGATTTTTGGGCTGACAACCAGGTTGTGTTAATCGGCCCTCAGTTTGAAACGGTAGGACAGGCGATGAAAGGCAATTTTGCTGACAATACCGCGGTTCTCTACAACCATGTTCAAGGTAGATATGAAACTCTCACACCTTAGTCTTATAGCGTGTCTGCTGGCGTCTGCGAACGCCATGGCCTTGTCGACCGACCGGGATCAACCGATCTATATCGACTCTGACAGCCAGCAGTTGGACATGCAAAGCAACAAAGTCACGTTTATCGGCGACGTTAAGCTGAAGCAAGGCAGTATCAATATCAATGCGGATAAAGTCATTGTGTACCGCAATCCGAATGACGGCGCGATCAAAGAGATCGAAGGCTACGGCAATCTGGCGACCTTCTCTCAGCTGACTGACGACGGGAAAACCCTGTACGGTGAAGCCAAAGAGTTGTACTACAAGATGGCCGACGACCAGCTGACGATGATCAATCAGGCGCTGCTGCGTCAGGACGACAGTGAAATTCGCGGTAAGAAAATCCGCTACAAGATTTCCTCGCAGAAACTGATTGCCGACGGCAACCAGAGCGGAGAGCGGGTTTCGACCATTCTTCAACCACAGGCAGCGCAGCAGAAATAACTATGGCAACACTCAAAGCAGAGCACCTGGCTAAGAGCTACAAAAACCGTAAAGTGGTCTCAGACGTCAGTTTGCAGGTCGATTCCGGTCAGATTGTTGGCCTGCTCGGCCCGAATGGTGCGGGCAAAACCACGTCGTTCTATATGATCGTAGGCTTAGTGGCGCGTGATGAAGGCACCATCACCATCGATGACACCGACATCAGTATCCTGCCGATGCACAGCCGTTCACGCATGGGGATCGGTTACCTGCCACAGGAAGCGTCAATCTTCCGTAAGCTCTCGGTGGAAGACAACATCATGGCCGTCCTGCAGACCCGCGAAGAAATGACTCGCGAGCAGCGTCAGGACAAACTGGAAGATTTGTTGGAAGAATTCCACATTCAGCACATTCGCCACAGTGCGGGTATGGCACTATCAGGGGGTGAACGCCGCCGGGTCGAAATTGCCCGGGCGCTGGCCGCGAACCCGAAGTTTATCCTGCTGGATGAACCGTTTGCCGGTGTTGACCCGATCTCAGTCATCGACATCAAAAAAATCATCGAACACCTGCGTGATCGGGGCCTGGGTGTCCTGATCACTGACCACAACGTTCGTGAAACTCTGGACGTGTGTGAAAAGGCCTACATCGTCAGTCAGGGCCAGTTGATTGCCGAAGGTACACCGGCAGATGTACTGGCCAATGAGCAAGTTAAACAAGTTTATCTCGGCGAACAATTCCGACTATGATTAACTAAGAGCGGCAGATTTATAACTATAACAGGCAAGAAAAGACCGAATGAAACCCTCACTACAGCTTAAGTTAGGACAACAGTTAGCGATGACACCGCAGTTGCAGCAAGCGATCCGTTTGCTGCAGCTGTCCACTCTCGACCTGCAACAGGAAATCCAGGAAGCGCTGGACTCCAACCCTTTGCTGGACGTCGAAGAGGGCGGTGAAGAAGTGGTTTCTGAGGAACACAAAGCCGCTAATGGTGACGATCAGGAGCCAACGGTTGATGTCGCAGAACCAGAGCCCAAAGACAGCTCCGAACTGATCGAAAAATCTGAAATCAGCTCTGAGCTGGAAATCGACACCACCTGGGACGATGTCTACAGTGCAAACACTGGCAGTACCGGTCTGGCGGTTGATGACGATACCCCGGTGTATCAAGGTGAAACCACCGAATCACTGCACGATTACCTGACCTGGCAGCTCGACCTGACGCCGTTTTCCGAAACCGATCGCATGATTGCGATGGCCATCATTGATGCAATTGACGATTACGGTTACCTGACCCTGTCCGTGGACGAGCTCCACGAAAGCTTCGACAGTGAAGAGATTGAAGCGGACGAAGTGGAAGCGGTACGTAAGCGCATCCAGCAATTCGACCCGCTTGGTGTGGCGTCACTTAACCTGCAAGACTGCCTGCTCTTACAATTAACGACCTTCCCGGAAGATACCCCGTGGCTCAAAGAGGCCAAGTTAGTACTCACTGACCACATCGACCAGCTTGGCAATCGTGACTACAAGCTGATCATTAAAGAAGCCAAACTCAAAGAAGCGGAACTGAAAGAAGCGCTGAAACTGATTCAGCAGTTGGATCCGCGCCCGGGTAGCCGGGTGACACTGGATCATGCGGAATACGTCATTCCGGATGTATCTGTGTATAAAGAGCACGGCAAGTGGGTGGTCACTATCAACCCGGACAGCGTGCCGCGCCTTAAAGTCAATCAGCAGTACGCAGAGCTTGGCAAAGGCAACAACGCAGACAGTCAGTACATCCGCGCCAATTTGCAAGAGGCAAAATGGCTAATCAAGAGTCTTGAAAGTAGAAACGAGACGTTGCTCAAAGTTGCAAAGTGCATTGTTGAACATCAGCGTGATTTCTTCGAGTATGGGGAAGAAGCCATGAAACCAATGGTGTTGAACGATGTGGCTCTGGCGGTGGATATGCATGAATCAACCATTTCGCGTGTCACCACGCAGAAGTTTATGCATACGCCAAGAGGCATCTTCGAATTGAAATACTTCTTCTCCAGTCACGTTAGTACCGACAATGGTGGAGAGTGTTCATCGACTGCAATTCGCGCACTGATCAAAAAACTGGTGGCCGCAGAGAACCCGGCCAAACCACTCAGTGACAGCAAGATTGCAGCCTTACTAGCTGACCAAGGGATTCAGGTAGCTAGACGTACTATCGCTAAGTACCGTGAATCTTTGGGTATTGCCCCTTCAAGTCAGCGTAAACGCCTGCTTTAGGGCTAAAACAGAGAAGGAAAGTCTATGCAAATCAATATTCAAGGCCACCACGTTGATCTCACCGATTCAATGCAAGACTACGTTCATGAAAAGTTTCAAAAGCTTGAGCGATTTTTCGACCACATCAATAGCGCAAGTGTGGTTTTAAAAGTTGAAAAACTCAATCAGATCGCTGAAGCTACGCTTCACGTAAATCAAGGCGAAATCCATGCCCAGGCAGAAGATGAAAGCATGTACGCTTCCATTGATGCGCTGGTGGACAAACTGGTTCGCCAACTCAACAAGCACAAAGAAAAGCTGAATAGCCATTAATCATGCAACTAAGTGAAGTACTCTCTCTGGACTGCACCAAAAGTGCAGTCCATTGCACAAGCAAAAAGCGCGCTCTGGAAATGATCAGCGAAATCGTCGCTGAACACACCGGACTGAATTCCACCGAGCTGTTTGAATGCATGCTGTCGCGCGAAAAGATGGGCAGTACCGGCATAGGAAATGGGATCGCCATTCCTCATGCTCGTATGAGCGAAAGTGACAAAGCGGTCGCCGTATTGCTGCAGTGCGACGAGCCAATCGAATTTGACGCGATCGACAATCGACCAGTCGACCTGCTGTTCGCTCTTCTGGTCCCGGATGCACAATGCAAAGAGCATCTGCAAACCCTGTCGAAAATGGCGGAACGCCTCAACGACAAACAAATCCTCAAACAATTGCGTAGCGCTCAAAGCGATCAGGAGCTCTACGACGTCATGATCAACCGATAAGGCAAAACAAACATGCGTCTGATTGTGGTCAGTGGCCAGTCCGGAGCCGGAAAAAGCGTCGCACTGCGTGTACTGGAGGATCTGGGTTATTACTGTGTAGATAACCTGCCTGTTGACCTGTTAGAAGCCTTTATCCTGTCGGTGAAAGACGGCTCACAGAATGTCGCTGTCAGTGTCGACATTCGTAACCTGCCTAAAGAGCCGGACCTGATCGCCGATGTGTTCGACAAGATCCGACACGATGTCGATATGACGGTGCTATTTCTAGACGCCAACAAAGAGACCTTACTCAAACGCTACAGCGAAACCCGTCGTATTCACCCGCTTTCCCGCAGTGACGATAAACGCTCACTCGATCAGGCGATCGAGCTGGAGCGTAATATTCTCTATCCACTCAAAGAGCATGCCGATCTGGTACTCGACAGCAGCAATCTGTCGCTGCATGAACTGAGTGAAACCGTGCGCATGCGGGTAGAAGGCCGCGAGCGTCAGGCTCTGGTGATGGTGTTTGAGTCCTTCGGCTTCAAATACGGTTTGCCAACCGATGCCGATTACGTGTTTGATGTGCGCTTTCTGCCCAACCCGCATTGGGAGCCAAACCTGCGTCCACTGACCGGGCTCGATGCACCGATCAAGTCCTTCCTCGAAAGCCACCCGGAAGTGATGGAGCTGAAACAGCAGATCCAGAAATTCATCGAATACTGGTTACCGCTGCTGGAGAAAAACAATCGCAGTTACCTGACCGTGGCAATTGGCTGCACAGGCGGCAAACACCGCTCGGTTTACCTCACTCAGCAAATTGGCGAGTACTTTTCCGAACTGGGTCATCAGGTGCAAATCCGCCATACCTCGCTCGAAAAAAACCAATAGGAACCGCCATGCCGCAGCACAGCAAAACCGTCCTGATCCAAAACCGTCTTGGCCTCCATGCCCGTGCCGCGATCAAACTGGTCGAGCTGGCCCAGTCTTTTGATGCGGTACTGACGATTGAAAATCAGGAAGGCAAGCAAGCGACCGCGGATGGCGTCATGGGCCTGTTGATGCTCGAATCTGCCCAGGGGCAGAATGTCACCATTCTGGCTGATGGTGCGGAAGCCGAACAAGCGCTGAGCGCCGTGTGCGACCTGATTGAGCATAAATTCGACGAAGGCGAGTAAAGAATCACCCTACGCTTACAAATAAGACCTGTTGTGTAATGAGATTTTATTAAATAACGAATAGAATTAAGTTACTATTCAACGCATTGTCGCAATCACTAGCCAGGGGGAAATGAATGGCAGAGCAAATAGAATTCGATCAAGCTCACCAGGCCCTCCAAGAAATCGCCGAAGCGCTCGAAAACGGCCGTTTTGTCCATGTCCGCCGCCAATTGCAGGATATGGAACCCGAAGACATTGCGTACCTCCTTGAAGCTGCCCCACGAAAAAGCCGTGACGTTCTCTGGCAACTGACTGACCCGGAAGATTACGGGGAAATCCTTGACGAACTCAGTGAAGACGTTAAAGACGCCTTAGTCTCCAAAATGGCCCCAGAGTTGCTTGCCGAAGCGACCGAAGGCATGGACACCGATGACGTTGCTTACGTACTGCGAAGCCTGCCGGACGACGTCTCACGTGAAGTCCTTGGCCAGATGGATGCAGCGGACCGATTACGGGTTGAAACCGCCCTGTCCTACCCGGAAGATACCGCCGGCGGACTGATGAACACCGACGTGATCACCATTCGTGGTGATGTGGACGTCGACGTGGTGTTGCGTTATCTGCGTATGCGAGGCGAGTTGCCGGAAACCACAGATGCCATCTATGTGATTGATGAAAACAGTAAGCTGATCGGCGAACTGCCACTGACTACGCTGCTGACTACTCAACCGGACATTAAGGTCAACGAGGTGATGGAAGACGCCGACGATGCGATTCTCGTCGACACAAAAGACTCCGATGTCGCCAGCCTGTTTGAACGTCGGAACTGGGTCTCTGCGCCAGTCATTGATGAAAACCAGTACCTGGTTGGTCGTATCACCATCGATGACGTGGTCGACGTGATCCGTGAGGACGCGGAGCACTCCATGATGAGCATGGCGGGTATGGACGACGACGAAGACACCTTTGCGCCAGTGTTTAAATCGGCGCGCAAACGCAGTATCTGGCTGGGCGCAAACGTGCTGGCCGCTCTGGCTGCCGCGTCGGTATCTAACCTGTTTGAAGCCACGTTGGCACAGATGGCGGCGATAGCCGTTCTGATGACCATCGTGCCTTCGATGGGCGGCGTAGCCGGTAACCAGACCGTGGCGCTGGTGATTCGCGGTATCGCTCTGGGTCACATCGGTGACAGTAACAAACGCGAACTACTGATGAAAGAAGCGGCGATCGGCTTTCTCAACGGCATCACCTGGGCGCTGATCATCGGCGGAATCGTCGTGGCGTGGAAAGGCAACTGGATGCTGGGCGGCATTATCTCTGCGGCGATGATGACCAACTTATTTGTCGCCGGAGTCGCCGGGGTGACCATCCCGATCATCTTAAAGAAGATGAACATCGATCCGGCATTGGCTGGCGGGATGGCCTTAACCACCGTCACCGATGTGGTCGGCCTGTCTGCCTTCCTCGGCATGGCCACGCTGCTCCTCAACTAAAAACAAAAAAGGTTGGCAATGCCAACCTTTTTTATTGCGCATGTCCCGGATTATTCCCCGGCGACTTTCATCGATTCCAGTAAGATTGAACCGGTCTGAATTTGCGAGCGTTCCTCGACATCATTGCCCACCGCCACAATCTGCTGGAACATCTGTTTGAGGTTACCGGCTATGGTGATTTCCGACACCGGATACTGGATTTCGCCATTCTCGACCCAGAAGCCCGCCGCGCCACGTGAGTAATCGCCGGTCACAATATTAACCCCCTGTCCCATCACTTCCGTCACCAGCAAGCCTGTACCCAGCGCTTTGAGCATCTGCTCAAAGCTCTGACCAGTCGACTTCACATACCAGTTGTGAATGCCACCTGCATGCCCGGTCGGGGTCATGTTCATCTTGCGCGCCGCATAACTGGTCAGCAGATACGTCGCCAGCACACCATCGGTAATGATGTCACGATCCTGAGTCACTACCCCTTCGCTGTCAAACGGGCTGGACGCCAGACCACGCAACACATGCGGACGCTCCTGAATATTAAACCATTCAGGCAATACCGTCTGGCCAAGCTGATCAAGCAAGAACGACGATTTACGATACAGATTGCCACCGCTGATCGCCATCACCAGATGCCCCATCAGGCCCGTTGCCACGTCAGCGGCAAACATCACCGGAAATTTCCCGGTCGCCAGACGCCGGGCATCCAGTCGGCGCACAGTCTCTTCCGCGGCTTTCTGGCCGACAACCTGGGGGGACCACAGATCGTCACGATGGCGGGCCACTGTATAGCTGTAATCGCGCTCCATCTCACCATTGACGCCCTGACCAATCACACAACAACTGGTGCTGTGGCGGCTGGATGCGTAGCTGGCCAACAGGCCATGACTGTTGCCATACACTTTGACACCGTAATGGCTGTCATAGCTGGCACCGTCACTTTGTTTGATCTTGTCGCTGTACGCCAGTGCTTGCTGCTCGGCCGCAATCGCGATCTGCGCCGCGTGATCCGGGTCCGGCGTATCTGGGTGAAACAGATCCAAGTCCGGGATCTCGCTGACCATCAACTCTTTCGGTGCCGGGCCGGCAAAGGGATCTTCAGAGGTGAACTGAGCAATGTCGAGCGCCGCCAGCACGGTTTGCTGAATGGCTTTTTCGCTCAGATCGGAGGTGGACGCACTGCCTTTGCGCTGACCGCGGTACACAGTGATACCGAGTGCTCCGTCGCTGTTAAACTCAACATTTTCCACTTCACACATCCGGGTCGACACACTCAACCCTGTGGTTTTAGTGATCGCGACTTCCGCCGCATCGGCTTGCTTCGCAGCCATCTCCAATGCGCGGGCGACGGCGGCTTCCAGCTCAACACGTTGTTGAGCAACTTGCTGTTTTACGTCCATATCTCATCAAATCTGATTGGTGTTACCGTTAGGATAACAAGAATTTCGCTTTCTCCCCACGATGTTTGTTAAAATAACAGCATTGACCACCTAAATTTAAGGCAAGCACAATGGCCCGTAAGAATCAGAAAGCGCCATGGGAACCAGAAGAAGAGATCATCTGGGTCAGTAAATCAGAACTCAAGCGTGATATGGAAGAGCTGCAGAAGCTGGGTGAAGAGCTGGTAAACCTCAAACCGGCAGTACTCGAAAAAATGCCGCTGAGTGACGACCTGTTTGATGCGATCAAAGATGCACAACGTTTCAAAAACGAAGCACGCCGCCGTCAGTTGCAGTTTATCGGAAAGCTGATGCGTACCGAAGATCCGGAACCGATTCAAGCGGCACTGGATAAAATCCGTAACAAACATTCACAGGCGACTGCGGTGCTGCATAAACTGGAAACGCTGCGCGATCGCGTTGTAGAAGAAGGCGATCATGCCATCGAAGAGGTCATGGAACTGTATCCGTCAGCCGATCGTCAGCGTCTGCGTCAGCTCGCCCGTCAGGCCGCCAAAGAAAAGCAGGCCCAGAAGCCGGCCAAAGCGTACCGGGAGATTTTCCAGATCCTCAAAGCACTTAACGACGAAGACGCCTAGTCATCCCAATAAAAAAGCTGGCCTGAGCCAGCTTTTTTATTGTCCGGCGCGGACAAACTCGCGCAGCCCGGCGTGCGTGTGCTGTTCGCTGAGCGCGCTGATCGCCGCACTCACCTCAACCCGTCCGTTTGCCATAAAAGCGAAGTCACTGGCGATGGTACGTGCGTCACTCAAGTGGTGGGTCACCATCAATACCGTGATATGCCGCTCTGCGGTCAGGCGCTTCACCAGCGCCAGCATCTCTTCGCGCAGAACTGGGTCCAACGCCGAGAATGGCTCGTCGAGTAGCCAGATGGGGTGAGGCTGAACAAAACAGCGCGCCAACGCCACCCGTTGTCGCTGACCGCCAGAGAGCTGCTCCGGCAACCGGTCGAGATACGCGCCCACCCCCACCTGCATCGCCGCCTGCTCCACCTGCTCCCGTTGCGCGGCGCTCAGTTTCAGTCCGGGATGCAATCCCAGTCCAATGTTCTCACGCACCGTAAGGTGAGCAAACAGATTGTGTTCCTGAAACAGCATGGCAAAAGGCCGTTCAGACGGCGCTTTCCCCACCACCGACACACCGTCTGCCAGAATATCGCCCCGTAATGGGGCAATGAATCCGGCCAGCAGCGCCAATAAGGTGGATTTCCCAGCCCCACTGGGGCCCATCAACGCCACGATCGATCCGGCCTCAACCGTCAGGTCAAAGGTAAAAAGTTCCTGGTGGTACTCATACTCCACCTGATTCAGATTTAACACACACACCTCACTGACGGGCTTTAAACAGAGCTTCAATCACAGTAAAACAACCAACGCTGAGCAACAGCAGCGTCAGCGAGACCACCGCTGCCGCTTCCATTTGGTAGCTGCCGAGCAACTGGAATAAATACAGCGGCAGCGTGCGGAACTCCTGGCTGCCAAACAACGCAATCGCGCTTAAGTCACCCATTGACAACATAAAGCTGATCGCAAAAGCGTGCGCGATCGGACGACGCAAAGCGCGCCACTCAACGATGCGCAGTCGCTGCCAACCACGCATTCCTAAGCTGGCACACAATAACTGGTACTGCTGCGCCAGATGCAACATAGGCTGTGACAGCGTTTTAATCACATACGGCAGGGCCATCAGGCCGTTCACCGAAACCACCACCAGCATCGCCATGCTGAACACATCGGTCAGCGCCCGGAGCAACAAAAACAGCCCAGTGCTGATCACCAGCCCCGGCGTCACCAGAATGATGGTGCCAACCAGTTCCAGCTGATCGGCACGGCGATGGCGGGAATGGAGTCGCCAGGCCCGGCTGGTCAGCAGGATCAATACTCCCGCGCTGAGTGCGAACACACTGGCGAGCAACGCCACACGCAGGGACGCCCACAAGGCAGACCAGAACTTATGATCCGCCAGCACCAACCCCGCTTGCGCGTTAAACCCGCTCAGCACCACCATAACCAGTGGCGGCAACACCAGCACCAGAACAGCCATGATCCAAAAGCTATCCCAGGCTTTTGACCACCGACTGTCCTTAAACTGAAAGCGCTGCGGACTGAGGCTACCAGGCGTGACAGGCAGTGGCTTAGTCAAGCGTTGAATCGCCAACGCCAGCGCCCCGCAAAGCAGCATCTGCCACAGTGCCAACAAGGCTCCGGCCTGCAAATCAAAGTCGAATTTGATGGCCTGATAAATGGCGAGTTCAATGGTGGTCGATTTTGGTCCGCCTCCCAGCGCCATCACCGTAGCGAAGCTGGTAAAACACAGCATGAACACCAATCCGCACACGTGCGGCAGTTGTTGCCTCAGCCGCGGCCACTCAACCCATTTGAATTTGTGCCAGGATCCCATCCCCAGATGCGCACACAGTTTGTGCTGCTCTTCCGGAATGCCATCCAGCGCCTGCAACAATAACCGGCTGGCGTAAGGCAGATTAAAAAACACATGGGCCAGCAAAATGCCGTTCAGACCATAAATGGAAAACGGCAACTGAGCATCAAGTGCACTCAACCCCTTTGCCAACAGACCACTGTTACCATAAATCGCCAGCAGGCCAAACACGCCCACCAACACGGGCAACACCAGCGTGGTGGCAAACAGCTTCAACAACAACGCTTTGGCGAAAAACTGGCGACGCGACAACGCATGCGCCACCGGAATCGCCAGACCGACACTCAACAATGTCGACAACAAGGCCTGATAAAAACTAAAACGGGTGACATGGCGATAGTAAGGGTCACCCCATACTGCCGTGATATCCAGGGAGGGCGCCGCGGTCAGCAGCGCAGCAAATGCGGAAATAACAAAGGCCGCGATGATCACCGCGACCCCGAGACCGATTTTAGGAACTGAATTCAAACGCCGCCCTTAAAATGTCAGTGCGCTTTGCCACTCACGAATCCATGTTTTGCGCATCTTCGCCACTTCCTCTGGCGAAAAACTCAGTGACTCGGTCGGCACCACCAATGAATCAAACGCTTTTGGCAACGCCACATCCGTCACCGGATACATCCAATTTCCGGTCGGGATCACCGTCTGAAAATCCTTGTTGAGGATAAATTGCATAAACGCATCCGCCAGTTCAGGCTGCGGGCTGTTTTTGACTTTCGCCGCCACTTCCACCTGAGTGTAATGCCCTTCACTGAAGGCCGCCGCGACGTACTTGTCATTCTGTTCAGAAACTTGGTGATACGCTGGCGATGTGGTGTACGACAGTACTAAATCTGATTCCCCTTCGAGGAACATGGAATACGCCTCCGACCAGCCTTTGGTCACGGTCACGGTTTTGCCGGCCAGCTGCTGCCAGGCCTTGCTGGCGTTATCCCCGTACACCGACTTCATCCACAGTAATAACCCCTGGCCGGGTGTCGAGGTACGCGGATCCTGATAAATCACTTTCAAATCATCACGCTGCTCGACCAGCTCTTTGAGGCTTTTGGGCGGGTTGGATAACGTCTGCTTGTTGTAAACAAACGCAAAGTAGCCGTAGTCGTACGGCACAAATGTGTCGTCGTGCCAGCCACCTGGTAGCAGGACCGACGACGTATCCACCTGATGTGTGGTCAGTAGTCCGGTCTGACGCGCTTCTGCCATCAGATTGTTGTCCAGGCCCAGTACCACATCCGCCTTACTGTTTTTTCCCTCCAGACGCAGACGGTTGAGAATCGACACGCCGTCATCCAGAGCAACAAAATTGACGTCACAACTACACTGCGCTTCAAACGCTTTCTCGATTTTCGGCCCCGGGCCCCAGTCAGCCGCGAACGAATCATAGGTGTATACGGTAAGCGTTTTATCGGCCGCCCAAACCGGGCTGGCGGTCAAAGTGCCAACGATGGTCGACAATGTGGTTAGCGCCACGGCGCTGAAAGTGGTGTTCACTGCTCGCTCTCCTTGTTCGAGCGGCACAGGGTTGAGGAAGGAGAAAAAGATAAAAATACGGTGCTCCTGACTCAATTCCTACGCCAGCATTATCTGGATCAGGTAATCATAAGGCCGGCCTCGCTTGGCTGACCTTATCGTGCGGGTCCCGAAAACGTTCGATCTCAGCTGGCATTCACACTGTGAATACTTCGCTCCCCGTTGAGTGACTGGAATTGTAAAGGCTATTGGAACGAAACGCTACTGACTCAGTTCTCATTCCGCTGATCGTACCCCCAGCGCGGCACTAGTCCCTGTTCAACGCCGAGGTGATCGAGAATGCGGGCGACCATAAAGTCGACCAGATCCTCAATTGTCTCCGGCTGATGATAGAAACCAGGCGCGGCCGGCATGATCGTCACGCCCATCTGCGACAGTTTGTGCATATTTTCCAGATGCAGCGTCGAAAAAGGCGTCTCACGTACCACCAACAGCAATTGGCCTCGCTCTTTCATCACCACATCAGCCGCCCGTTCAATCAGATTGTCCGACATACCATGAGCGATCGCCGCGACACTGCCCGCCGAGCACGGGCAAACCACCATCTGTTTCGGTGCGGCTGAGCCGGACGCCACCGGAGAGAACCAATCTTCCTTACCGCACACACTCAGCTTGTCCGGATCGCAATTGAGGTGTGCCACCAGTGCCTGCTTCGCAGCCTCCGGACCGCTGGGCAGTTTCAGGCCGTGTTCAGTGGCCAGTACCACACGCGCGGCCGACGAGATCAGCAGATAGACCTGATAGTCCGCGGCCAGCAGGCACTCCAGCAAACGTAGACCGTATGGCGCACCGGAAGCGCCAGTCCACGCCAGCGTAATTGCTTTAGGATGTCCTTGACTCATGCTTGCTCACTCTTTGCTGTCAGGGCTGAGAGCAACTTGGTATGGATCCCCTCAAACCCGCCGTTGCTCATCACCAGGATCTGATCCCCCGGTCGGGCCTGAGCGACGATCTGTGCGACGAAGGCATCAATGTTCTCTCCCACATACGCCGGTTGCTGACACTCGTCCGCCACCTCTTGTACCGACCAGGCAATGTTGTCCGGCTGAAACAGGAACACGCTGTCTGCCTGATGCAATGAGGCCGCAAGCGTTGCTTTGTGCACCCCTTTTTTCATCGTCGCAGAACGCGGCTCGAGAACCGCCAGAATGCGCTGCCCGCCCACCTTGTTACGCAGGCCACCGAGCGTCAGCTCAATGGCGGTCGGATGGTGGGCAAAATCGTCGTACACCGTGATGCCGCCAACTTCGCCTTTTAACTCCAGACGACGCTTAGTGTTAATGAACCGACCCAAAGCTTCACACGCCAGCGGCGGAGTCACCCCGACGTGACGCGCAGCGGCGATCGCCATCAGCGCGTTATCAACGTTGTGATCGCCAACCAGTGACCAGCGCACCGTGCCAGCCAGCTCACCCTGAAAATAGACATCGAATTCGGATCCGTCCGCCACCCGCTTGTGCGCGCGCCAGTCGCTCTGCGCACCGCTGAACTCGCTTTCGCTCCAGCAGCCACGCGCCAGCACGTCCGCCAGCGCCTGATCGCCCGCCGGTGCCAGGATCCGGCCATTGCCCGGAACCGTCCGCACTAAGTGATGGAATTGTCGCTTGATCGCCTCTAGATCATCGAAAATATCCGCATGATCGAACTCAAGATTGTTCATGACCAAAGTGCGTGGGTGGTAATGCACGAACTTTGAACGCTTATCGAAAAAAGCGCTGTCGTATTCGTCCGCTTCGACGACAAAAAACATGCTGTTGCCCAGCCGCGCGGAAACACCGAAGTTACCGAGCACGCCGCCGACCAGAAATCCTGGCTCATAACCGCAGGCTTCGAGGATCCACGCCAGCATACTGGACGTGGTGGTTTTGCCATGTGTACCCGACACCGCCAGTACCCAGCGATCGTGCAACAGAAACTCCTGCAGCCATTGTGGCCCGGAGGTGTAACGTAAATTGGTGTTAAGTACATGTTCCACGCACGGATTGCCGCGACTCATGGCATTGCCAATCACCACCAGATCAGGTTTAGGCTCCAGCTGTGACGGATCAAAACCTTCAATAATTTCAATCCCCTGAGATTCCAGCAGCGTGCTCATCGGCGGATAAACGTTCGCATCCGAGCCGGTGACTTTGTGCCCCAGTTGTCGGGCCAGGATTGCAGCCCCGCCCATAAACGTGCCGCAGATCCCTAAGATATGAATGTGCATAAACCTAACCTGTCCATCGGGTTGTCAAAGAACCCCCATTATACTCAAGTGGCCTGAATATGCTCGCCTCTGCGCACGAGTTTGCAAAAACATGAAAGTCGACAAATGAATTGAGATCTCAGTCAGTTACTTCATTACCATTAATAAGATCTAGCACATAAAATTAGCCTTGCATGCAGTCCCTTGAACACAGTGCCCACCAAGAGGCAGGAAACTGCATCGATTTCCCCCGATTCCCTGAGAAAGTTAAGGATACAACATGTCTGAAATGCGCACCCTTGGCGAATTCATCGTTGAGAAACAACATGATTTCCCCCACGCTAGCGGTGAACTTTCCTCTCTTTTGTCCTCTATTCGTATTGCTGCGAAGATCGTAAACAGAGAGATCAATAAAGCCGGTCTGGTTGATATCGTTGGTGCCGTTGGCACGGACAATATCCAGGGCGAAGAGCAGCAGAAACTGGACGTTTTTGCCAACGAGAAATTCAAAGCCGCTCTGGAAGCCCGCGACCAGGTGTGTGGTGTTGCCAGTGAAGAAGAAGACGAAGCGGTCGCGTTCAGCAAAGAGCTGAACAAAAACGCCAAGTACGTGGTTCTGATGGATCCACTCGACGGCTCCTCAAACATCGACGTCAACGTATCTGTCGGTACCATTTTCTCTATCTACCGCCGAGTATCCCCTGTCGGCACGCCGCCAACCGAAGAAGATTTTCTTCAGCCTGGCCACAAACAGGTTGCCGCTGGCTACGTGATTTACGGCTCGTCTACCATGCTGGTGTACACCACCGGAAATGGCGTCAATGGGTTTACTTACGATCCGTCTCTGGGCACTTTCCTGTTGTCCCATGAAAACATGATGATTCCGCAGGACGGGAAGATCTACTCGATCAACGAAGGCAACTACATTCGTTTCCCGATGGGCGTGAAGAAGTACATTAAATACTGCCAGGAGAACGTCCCGGAAGATGGTCGTCCCTACACGTCACGCTACATTGGCTCACTGGTGGCAGATTTCCACCGCAACCTGCTCAAAGGCGGCATCTACCTCTACCCAAGCACCCAAAGTCACCCGAACGGTAAACTGCGTCTGCTGTATGAGTGCAATCCGATGGCGTACCTGATTGAACAGGCGGGCGGCACAGCCTCCGACGGTAAGATGCGCATTCTCGACATCAAACCGACCGAGTTGCACCAACGTGTACCGTTCTTTGTCGGTTCAAAAAACATGGTCTCTAAGGTCGAAGAGTTCCTCGCCACCTACCCGGAAGAACATTAATTCCGCAAATCGACAACGCCAGCGTCTGCTGGCGTTTTCATTTGGGCGTTAATTCGCGTCTGATTATTTACGCGCTGGCGGTTTCTCGCTAAAGTTAGCCTGTCTAAAATACAGGGCCTGTCAGCCCGATACTTGAAAAGGAAACTACAATGAGCCTCAACAACGTTCCTGCAGGTAAATCTCTGCCAGATGATTTGTACGTGGTAATCGAAATACCTGCAAACGCTGATCCGATCAAATACGAAGTCGATAAAGACTCCGGCGCGGTATTCGTAGACCGTTTCATGTCTGCGCCTATGTTCTACCCATGTAACTACGGTTACGTGAACCACACTCTGTCGCTGGACGGCGATCCGGTAGACGTACTGGTTCCGACTCCGCACCCATTGATGCCAGGCTCAGTTATCCGTTGTCGTCCGGTTGGCGTACTGAAAATGACGGATGAGTCAGGTGAAGACGCGAAAGTCGTCGCAGTGCCGCACAGCAAGCTGTCAAAAGAGTATGACCACATTCAAGACGTGAATGACCTGCCAGAGCTGCTGAAAGCACAAATTACTCACTTCTTTGAGCGTTACAAAGAGCTGGAATCCGGGAAATGGGTCAAAGTTGACGGTTGGGAAGACGTAGAATCGGCACGCAAAGAGATCCTGGAATCTTACGAGCGCGCGCAGAAATAATTGCCCGATACGCATAAAAAAAGAGCCAGCTGTTGCTGGCTCTTTTTTATACCCGCTGACACCAGTCACCGGAGTCCACCAGCTCATCGAGCTGGCCGCTGCCCTGGTAGAGATAAATCCACGCTTCGCCAAAAGGCGTGGTGAGAGTTTCACGCCGGTACTCCACTGGCACGTCTTCGAGAATATCAAGCCGTTGCAAAGTAGCGTCGTCGATCAGATACACTTCTCCCTGAATCGACTGATGTCCGTTGATCAGCGCCGGATAGCTGCCGAGATCATACAAGGCAAATTCCGGCAAGGTTTCGTGACTGCCTAGCAGCTGGCTGTCGGCCAGAAAATCATGATGACGCTGCCCCTGACGCAGGGTGCCATAGACAAAAACCAGATGCTGCATAACCACTCCTTAATCAAACTCAAACTGGTACAACAAATCCACCGCGCTGTCGATGCCGCTGACCGCTTCGAGGTAGAGATCTTTCATCAAGCGATAACGGACGGTAAATTCCCCCACCGAATCAAAGATACCGACACCGTACTTCACCTGTAAACCAGGCAGAATATAGCCGCTGACAGTGACCTGTGAATCGTCACCGGAGCCTTGGGTATCCAATTGCAGATCCTGCACCCCAAACGCCTCACCAATCTCACCCACGACTTTACCACTTTTCGCCAGACTCAGTCCGATCAACGCCGTGTACATGGCGTTTCCGTCCGATTCCGCGCCGATGTCCTGACCGCGTAGCAGGTAAGACAGAGCGTTGGCTTGCGGCATCGCCGGATCAGAGAAAATCGTGATGGTTGGCTGATCGGCCGGGCCAGTCACTTTCACCCCGGCGGTCACGTCGTCCTGCGTATTGTCCGGGTCACGCACCGCCGTGATCGCCACATACGGCTGGTCCACCGGCCCGTTCATCAGAATTTTACCTTCCTGAATGATCAGTTCCTGCCCAAACGAGCGATACTTACCGTCTCGAATGTTCACCTCACCCACAATATAGGTGCCTTTTTCCTGTTGTGTCACCTTAAGGTCACCCACCAGGTTCCCTTGCAGACCAAATGCCGACAGACGGAAATCATCGCCGATATTAATGGTCACGTTGGTTTCCAGCTTAAACGGCACGCCTTCATCGCCGTTGAGCGGCTGCAGCTCTTTATTGAGCAGCACCTGATCTTTCGACACACTGACCGCACTCGGCGGCAGGTCTTTGACTTCGATACGTCCCCAAGGCAGGCCGATATTCCCGCTCACTTTGGCCAACTCCGGTGTCACCGATATGGTCATATCCGGCACCACTTTGACTTTCACCATCGGCGGCAAATCCACTTTCAGTTCATCGGCGAACACACGCAGATTGACGTCCCAGGCGCTGAGATCGCGCCAGTTGGCATCACCGGTCGCTTTCAGTTCCCCATCCGGAGTATTGATCGAAGCGTTAAGCGTGGCGGTATCACCGTTGAATTGCGTGACCACCTGACCAGACTGCACTTCCACAGGCGAAATATCGCCCGCCACCATGATGTCTCTGACCAGCATTTCACCATAGACTTTCGGTTCCAGCATTGGCCCGCTGAAGGTCAGATCGGTTTCAATATTCGACTGAACTTGGCTGTACTCGCCCACAACAGGGGCCAGGAAGTCGAGATTGAAGGTACTCAGCTTGAGATTCCCTTTCATCTCCCGCTGCTCACTGCTCAGTTTTGGAATGCTGATCTGGCCCGACACATCACCGTTGTCGGTCACATCGAAACGCCACTGGGCATCGAGTTGATCGTTGGCGACATTGGCGGTCAGCAGCACACTGTCCCAGCCAAACACCAGTGGCGCATCGAGCTTTTGCGTCACCTGGCCTTTAGGCAATTCGACCGTCACTTTGGCTTGTGGCGGCTTATTCGGCGCCCATTTCGCCCACACATTCGCGTTGACTTCCCCTTGCAGCTGCGTGTCATCTGGAATGAAGGCTTTCAACTGACTAAAGCGGAACTGTTTCAAGCTCAGCTGCGCCTCACCTTGTTCCCCTACCAGAATGTCTTTGTCGAGACACAATGACGCATCGCCTTGCAGCCAACAATGGGCACTGACCGCTGCCAATTGCTTGTCGAGGTTGTATCCCAGTCCGGTCGGTTTCGCCAGATTCCAGGTCCCCTGCTGGGATGTGATCTCAGCTCGCTCCAGTTGGCCACGCCAATCCATCACTGGCTTCTCCTTAAGACTGCCATTCAGCGCCAGACTGACGGAAGCCAGATTAGATGCCAGATCCAACGTCAGGTTGTGACTGGCCTGACCGCCGGTGACCGCCAGCGCCAGACTGTCGAGGCGGTTGTCCTGATACGTGGCATCTTGCGCAGTCAGCGTGACGTTGGCTTTGACCTGAGGCAACGGCGTTACGTCACCTTGCAAACGCAGGGTTTTCAGTGTGGCCTCGTCTTTCCACTTCACGTCGTTGACGTTAAGCAACAGGTTAACGTCCGGCTCGGCCAGCTTACCGCGCAGTGCAACATTACCCTGCATACGGCCCGCCAGATCCGGCACCGACTTCGCCAGTTGTGGGAAATCAATCGCCAGATTCATCTGCCACTGCTTGTTCAACTCGCCTTCCGCCGTCACCCGGTTCGGGCCATGCGATAGCACTATGCCCGGTGTCGACAGGCGGATATCGCCATTGGCGGCTTTATCCGATGCGCTCAGACTGCCCTCAAAATTGAGCGGGTAGTCACGCAGTACACCGTCAATATCAAACATCGGCAAATCGACCTGCCAACCTCCTTGGTCGCTCAGCGAGCCACTAGTTTTCAGTTCACCACTGATGTTGCCTTCCGCCTCTGGCCACTGCAAGCCCGGCTGAATGTTGGCCAGCTTGATCGCCGCGCGCCAGTTGATCGGCGCGTCCCAGTTAGCGAAAGCATTACCACTGATATCGCCACCGAGGGTATTGATGTTCAGCGACGTCAGTTCAATCTGTTTGATGTCTCCTTTCCCCTCCAGGCTAACTTCGGTATCCGGGACGTCTTTCCCCTGCGCGCTGGCCGCCAGTGCAACCTGATACCCTTCTAGCGAGCCGGATGCACTCAGCTTTTTGAGATCAACAAAGTAATCACCCTTGCCCGTCAGCGGCCACTGCGCTTTGGTCTGATCAATCAGGACATCAAACGGCAACGTTGGCTCCAGCGGCTGCAGTTTGGCTTCAATCTGGCTCTCGACCACACCCCCGAGCTCGGCGTGCACGGTCAGATTTTTTACGCTGCCGCCCACCGATAAGGCCAATTCCTGACCATTGGCCGGCTCCTCTCTGACCAGAGCTGTGGCGTCCAGTGTCAACGGGTAGCCTTGACGTAATTCAACCTGAGTCTTGAGATCGGCTTTGATCTGCGGCATGTCCAGCGCCAGTTTATCCACCCGCACCTGATACCCTTTAGCAAACGCTTTGAGGCCAAGGTAATTGACCACTAACGGCGTTTCCTGCTGGAGCGTAAAACGGCGTACATCAATACCAGCCACATCGATCGTCAGCGGGATCCAGACTTCAGGTAACACGATAGGTGCCGGCTCCGTTGCCGCAGTTGGCGATGGCGCCGGCTCAGCATCCGGTTCGGCCGGTGGCGCTAAAGCCACCGCGATGTCTTCCAGCGTGGTCGGACTGAGTTTCAGCACGTCGCCTTTAAATGATGCCGCCGTAGTGAATCGTTGCCAGCGAACCTTGTTGCCAAGAATATCCAGTTTGATATCACTGAGTGATAAATTGCCAAGCAAGATCGGGATCGGAGAAGAAATGGACGTGACCGGCTCAGAGTCGGGAGCAGGCGGGGCATTCGGATCTTCCGCTGGCAACTGCGGCATGGAAAAATCCAGTCCGTCGATGGCCAGCTTGGTGATGCACACTGAAGGCTCAAGGAAACAGTTGGGATGCAGTCCGAGACTGATGCTGCGCGCCTGCATATCAATGAAAAGGCTCTCATCCTGATAGCGGACACCACTGAGGGTAAATCCGGGCAGCAAGGCACCTTCGGCGTCTTCGACCTGTAGCTGTGGCAGCGCTTTCTGCGCCCCCCATACCACCATATTCAGGCCGGGCTGGGTATAAAGCAGGGTAGCCAGTAAAACCACCAAGGTAAAACACAGCAGCAGGAATGCCAGCGTAATCCACTTGGTCCAGCGAATCGCGTGATGAATCATAGCTCTGGCCCCAGTGAGAAGTGAATACGGAACTCATCACCCGGATTGGCATCCAGCCCCCAGGCAAAATCGAGTCGGATCGGTCCCACCGGAGACCCCCAGCGAATACCGACCCCGGTGCCGCGGTGCCAGTCCGGTGTGTCGTTAAAGGCATCACCGATGTCGTAAAACAGCGCCCCCCACCATTTGCCGGTCAGGCGATACTGATACTCAAGTGAACTGGTGGCAATGTATTTGGCTCCGGTCAGCGAGCCGCTGCTGTCACGCGGCGAAATCGATTCATAGCCGTAACCCCGGATGCTGTTGTCACCACCGGCGAAGAAACGCAGAGAAGGCGACAACTTGTCCAGTTCGTCGGTAATGTTGGCACCGCCGTCGAGGCGGAAAATGGCACGATGGTTTCGGCCCATGCTGTGGATCCAACCTGCGCCGCCCATTACACGCAGCACATCGGTTTCCGACAACATGTCGTTGCTGCCGACTTCCAGCGTCAGGTTGACCCGTTGTCCGGTGTAAGGCATCGGACCACCGCGGGTACGGGTGCGTGAATAGGAAATGCCCGGCAGCACAAATTGCGCCGCGTCATCCTGGAGCCCCTGTTCGTAGTTCTCAATCAAATAACGTACGTAAGCGGTGCGATGCCAGCCGCTCTCTAACAACCAGTGCCGTTCCACCGCCAGATTGGACTCGATACTTTTAGTGTCACGCTTATCAACATGCTTCATCCCATAAGCAATCCGGTAGTAGTCGTTGAGTACATCATCGAGCGGTATCTGATAGCTGGCGGTAATGGTCTGTTCCGGCTGCGAAAGCGAAAAGCTGCTGTCAAAACTGTGTCCCTTAGCGTTCACCCAAGGCTTTTTCCATTTCAGCGTACCGCGCACGCCAACGTCGGTGGAATAGCCGATACCGGTTTCAATCTTATTGCGCGCCTGCGGTGCCAGAGACACTTTGACCGGCAATTCCCGGGACTTGCCCAGATAGCTCAGATCAGGCTCCACAAACACCGATGAAAACCAGTCGGTATTGGACAAATTCTGATTGTATTCCCCCACCTGACTGACCAGATACGGGTCACCTTGTGTATACGGTTGGATCGAACGGACTCGATCATCGTCGATCTGGCTGCCCGATACAGAGGTTTCACCAAAATGGTAACGAATGCCACTGTCATAATGGAGACGGATCATGGCTTCATTCAGTTCCGGTACCACTTCGAGACGGCTGAGCGTGAACTCACCATCAAAATAGCCCCGCTGCAACGCAAGGTTGGTCATACCGGATTTGAGACTGTCGTATTGATTGTGCTTGAGCCGCTTACCTTCTTTGATGCCACTTTGTCGGATCAGACGACGAAACGCGCGATCTTTTTCTGCTTCACCGCTGACGAGAATGTCCACTTCCTTGATCTTGACCGACGGCCCCTTTGCCACGTTGACGACCAGTTTGGTGTCACTGCCATCCTCGATCACCTCAAACTTAAACGTCGGATGGTAATAGCCGAGCGCATTGAGAGCCTGGGTGATGCTTTCTTCTAGACGCGACTGAAATCTCAGGCTGACGGAATACTCGGAAGCGGGAATGGATGACAGATAAGCCTCCACATTATCTTCCAGTTCTCCTTTCAGTCCGGTGACCGATAACTCGACATCATTAGCCTGCGCCAGACAAGGCATGAGCAGGGCTAATAAAACTGGCAATGGTTTTCTTATCATGTTTAATTAGGAGACGTTGAAAATCGAGAATGATTATTAACTGAAATAATACCGTTAATCAGGTACTAAGTCTGTATGGAATCCGTCAATAACACCGCCTGTTAGGAATAATCTCATTATTAAGGAAGTCACTTATGCTCAACAAACACACCCTGATTTCTGCGCAAGACGCTCTGCCAGGGCGGCCACAAGCGATACAAATCGACGATATCCATTATGTTAATCAGTCTAGTTTGACAGCAGAACCCGAATCAGGCCATCAGAAAATTCTGATTGGCATGGGCTGTTTTTGGGGCGCAGAACGCCTGTTCTGGCAATTGGATGGCGTGATCGCTACCGCGGTGGGTTATGCCGGGGGTTACACGCCAAACCCGAGCTACGAAGAAGTCTGCACCGGACAAACCGGCCACACAGAAGTCGTGCGCGTGGTGTTTGACCCACAGGTCATCAGTCTCAATACGCTGTTGCGTCACTTCTGGGAAAATCACGATCCCACCCAAGGGATGCGTCAGGGGAACGATCTCGGCACTCAGTACCGCTCCGCTCTCTACACCTACAATGCCGCACAACAGGCCAGCGCCGAATCGTCGCGTGAGATTTATCAGCAAAGCCTCAGCGCTCACCAGCGTGAAACCGTGACCACCGAGATTCAGCCCGCGGGCCCGTTCTACTACGCGGAAAACTACCACCAGCAGTACTTGGCCAAAAATCCGGATGGCTATTGCGGACTCGGTGGCACGGGCGTGTGCTTTCCTCCCTCATTGAGTGAAGCGTGACCAAAGTCGCCTATTTGGCGACTTTTTTGTTGGCTCCGGGTTATGCGTATATACTTTCGTGGCACATTCACAAGGAAGAAAGCCATGAAAAACAAACTAATAACAGCATTACTTCTGACCTGCTCTCCACTGTTTGCCTCAGCACACAACATCGCCACCGGCCAGCCGGTACCCGAAGTCAGTGTCGACAAATACGGTGAAATTCTGCTCAGCGGTGATGACGTCAGCTACCAGACCTGGAACAGCCAGGGACTGGCCGGTAAAGTCCGCGTCATTCAGGCCATCGCCGGACGCAGCAGCGCCAAAGAGATGAACGCCCCTTTGATGACCGCAATCACGGCCGCCAAGTTCCCGGAACAAAGCTACCAGACCACCACAGTGATCAACCAGGACGACGCGATTTGGGGCACTGGCTCTTTCGTCAAATCCTCCGCGCAGGACAGTAAAAAAGAGTTTCCGTGGTCATCCATCGTATTGGATGAATCCGGCAAAGTCGCGTCCGCCTGGCAACTGAAAGAAGAGTCGTCAGCCATTATCGTGCAGGACAAAAGCGGTAACGTACTGTTTGTTAAAGAAGGTGCGTTGAATCAGACTGACATCAATCAGGTGATCGAACTGGTGAAAAGTCACCTGTAACCCGCTCCACCGGTGGGGAACACTCACCGGTGAATCTTGCCTGACACAGACGTAATTATTTGTTATAACATAACACTTCATTTACGTTATTTCGGTGTTGTTCTAGTGCTGCGCGACTCAAAACGCTCTCGATCCATGGCTGTACTGTGTGCCCTGGCCCTGACTTTGTGGCTCGGCTTCGCGTCGGTAAGCCACCAGTTGGACATCACCGCAGAACACCACCAACACCATGATTGCCAGCTGTTTTCATCGGTTGGCCAAGCTCTCCATGCTGCCGCATTTCACTGGCATGACTCGTCTTTGCCAGACCATTTTAGCCCCGTCCTTCATCGGGTTCGTTATTCTGTTACTCAGCCGGTGTATCAGGCGCGTTCTCCACCAACGCACGCTGCCTAACCACCCTTTTACAACAGATAGCCAACTCAACTAAGGATGACACTTATCATGAAAATCAAAACTTCACTAGCGCTGGCCATTGGCTTCGCCCTGAGCGCTGAGCAAGCAACCGCGGAAGACGGGTTCCGTCAACACGACGCCCACGTTCACGGCCAGGTTGAATTCAACATTGCTCAGGACGGCTCTGAACTGTTGGTCGAGATCACAGCACCAGGCGCGGACGTGGTCGGGTTTGAACACGCCCCGCAAAGCGATGCCGAACAAACTGCACTGGCCAAAGCCAATGCCATTCTGGCAGAAGCCGATCAACTGCTGACGCTCTCCTCCGCCGCTCAGTGTCAGATCAAACACACCTCGGTGACCAATACGCTGCTCGCAGACGACGATAAGCATGAGCATGAGCATGAGCACCATGATGATCATCAACACGACGATGAACATCACGATCATCACGATCATCACGATCATCACGATCATCACGAAGAGCATGATGGCCACGGCAGTTTCAGTGTGGAATACCGCTATGACTGTCAACAGATCGGTCAGCTCAGCCAGCTCGACGTCCATTGGTTTAATCATTTTTCGTCGACACAAAGTATTCAGGCGAACCTGCTGACGGACAAAGGACAGAACGCACATCAACTGAAGCCGGGTCAAAGCACCCTTTCCCTGTAAAAAACTCAACCGGAGGCCAGCCACACTGGCCTCCTCTGCTTGTCGGAAACGGATATGAACACACACACGACAATCGCGGAGCCGAATGTGGTCGAGTTGACGGACGTTCGCTTTCAGTGGCCCGGCGCAACGCAGCCGACATTGGCGATCCCCTCTCTGACGGTCCGGCAGGGCGAGCATGTTTTTATCAAAGGCCCGAGTGGCTGTGGTAAATCCACCCTGCTCGGCCTGTTGACCGGCATTCACGCCCCGACCTCAGGCCAGATCACCATCCTCGGACAGGGCTTGTCTGACATGACCTCCCGGAGCAAAGATCGCTTTCGCGCCGACCATATCGGCTACATATTTCAACAATTTAACCTGTTGCCTTACCTCTCAGTGCTGGAAAACGTCTTACTGCCCTGCCAGTTTTCACGCCGGCGCAAACAACTGTGCCGTCATCCAGCCGAAACGGCGACAATGCTGCTGCAACGCCTGCACCTGAGCGCTGAACTGCTGGAACGACCCGTCAGTGAGCTGAGTATCGGTCAGCAGCAACGCGTGGCCGCCGCGCGTGCACTAATAGGTGATCCGGCGCTGATCATCGCGGATGAACCGACCTCAGCGCTCGATCATGATAACCGCAGCGCTTTTATCTCACTGCTGCTGGAACAGGCTTCCCAGGCCGGTGCCACGCTGATTTTTGTCAGCCATGACCCAACACTGGAAGGGCTGTTCAACCGCAGTATCGATCTGTTGCAACTTAATCAGGCCCAGGGAGCAATCTGATGACCGCGACCTTGAATCTGGCTTGGAAAAGCCTGAAAAACCGCCGGATGACAGCAATACTGACCATCATGACCGTGGCGATTTCGGTGATTCTGCTGATGGGGGTGGAGCGGATCCGAACTCAGGCCAAAACCAGTTTTGCCAATACCATCTCCGGCACCGATCTGATCGTCGGCGGGCGTTCCGGACAGGTGAACCTGTTGCTGTATTCGGTGTTTCGTATCGGTAACGCCACCAATAATATCGACTGGAAAAGCTATCAGGCATTCAGTCAGCATCGGGCCGTGAAATGGGCGATCCCCATTTCACTCGGGGATTCACACAAAGGTTTCCGGGTGATGGGCACCAACCACAGCTACTTTGAGCACTATCGCTATGGCCAGAAACAACCACTGCGATTTGCCAGTGGCCGTGAATTCAATGGCTTGTTCGAGGCCGTGATTGGCGCCGACGTGGCGAAACAGCTCGGCTATCAGGTAGGCCGCGAAATCATTATTGCGCACGGCATCGCCGACGTGGGTTTCAGCCGTCACGATAAACTGCCGTTTCATGTTGTCGGTATCCTAGCCCCCACGGGTACGCCGGTCGACAAAACCGTGCACGTTTCGCTGCAAGCGATTGAAGCCATCCATGTTGGTTGGGAGTCGGGCGCCCAGTTAGGCCCCACACCAGATGCCGCTACGCTGGCCAATATGGACTTTGAACCCAAACAGATCACCGCGATGCTGATCGGTTTACAGTCCCGGATCCAAGTGTTTGCCCTGCAGCGTCAGATCAACACCTATCCCAAAGAGCCCTTGAGTGCGATTCTGCCCGGTGTCGCGTTGCAAGAGCTGTGGGGCATGATGTCGGTTGCCGAACAGGCACTGATGATCATTTCCGTATTTGTGGTGGTGGCCGGTTTGTTTGGTATGCTGAGCAGCCTGTTGGCCAGCCTCAATGAGCGGCGGCGGGAAATGGCGATTCTCCGTGCGATGGGCGCCAGACCCCGACACGTATTTACCCTGTTGATCAGCGAAGCTGCCGGCCTGACACTGGCTGGTATTCTGGTCGGGGTTGCCGGGGTATACACGGTATTAGCCGCCGCCTCGCCGCTGATCCAGCAACAGTACGGGATCCAGATCCAACTGACGGGGATCAGCGGGTACGAATGGGGGCTGCTGGCCTGCGTACAGGCGGCGGGCTTGTTGATTGGTTTTATTCCGGCGTTTCGCGCTTATCGTCAGTCGCTCAGCGACGGCATGACTATCCGTATATAGAGGACCTTATGACACGTAGATTACGACAGCTTGCGCTGATGGTGCTGCTTGCGGCTTCCCCGCTGGTCGGCGCTACCGAAGAAGCACTGAAACTGGACTGGATTGATTTGGTGCCGCAGAGTGAGCGCAAACATTTCGATTCGGTGGGCATGCCCAATGTTAACCATAATGGCGCCGCCGCGCAGCAATCAAAAGTCGGCGCCGTGCGCAACGAGCTCAACGGCAGCCAGGTGAAAATTCCCGGCTTTGTTATTCCGCTCGAAGGTGATGAAAACACCGTGACTGAATTTCTGTTGGTGCCGTACTTCGGTGCCTGTATTCATGTCCCGCCACCACCGCCAAACCAGATCATTTACGTTAAGTTCCCCAAAGGCGCCCCGGTGCAACAGCTCTGGGACGTCATTTATGTCGTAGGTACACTGAAAACCGTGCCGATGAGCACGGAGCTGGCGGATACAGGGTATATGATCGAAGGCAGCGCGATCGAAGAATACGACGACATGTAATATCGACAAGCCACCTGTTTATTGCGGCTAGCCGATGTAGCGGGACAGGTAAGCCAGCACGCCCAGATACACCAGCAGAAGTAAAGCAATGGACAGGTGCTTTTTGAATTTATTCTCTTTTGAATATTTCATAAGCCCCTCACAAATATCGATAACAATTTTAACAAGTTATTATCATTTGTGATAGCTCAATTTTATCAAACCGCTCGGAACAATTTTTATGGCGGCTCTGCCCGGTTCGGGGTACATTTTACTTTTGGAATATTCAGGCGACGAATGGACACCTCATGGCAGAAGCAAGCAAACCTGTAGTGATTGAACATGATCATGCTGCGAACGCACGCGATCGTAAATCCAGTTACATAAAGGACAGCGCCAACCGGATTCTGAGCATCGCTCAGGCTCATGGCCTGGATGCCCTGTTGCAAAAAGAATCGCCGGAAAAAAATGCCCTTGAACGAGCGCTGGTACGCGAGCGAAAACGTCGTGAACAACGACAAAAAAACCTCGAACAGATCGTTAAGCTGGCGCATGTGTCCTGCAAAGACGAAACCGCTGGCGAGCCGGATCAGGACTGGTTGTATCGCTTTTTTGACCTGGCACATGAGATCCACAACAGCTCAATGCAGCGCTTATGGGCCCAAGTGCTGAAGCGGGAAGTCACCAATCCCGGCTCCACCTCCATGAAAGCCTTGAAAATCCTGCATGACATGACCCCGAAAGAGGCGCAGATCCTGCAACGCGCCGCATCGCTGGGGTGCAGTTTTGGCGGCGATCACAGCCGAAAACTGCTGCTGGGCTACAAAGCGCAAGGCGGATTATTCAGTTTCGGTCGGCGTAACACTACCCAGAACCTCAACATGGGGACGTTTCAGTTGCCCTATTCCAGCCTGCTGGTCCTGATTGAACTTGGGTTGCTGCACGCCAGCGAACTGGAGTCGGGTGAAATCGAAGCAGAACCGCCACTGACGCTCAGCTACCAAGGCAAGCACCTGTCGCTGCAGACCAACACCAAAGGTGTGCGTCTGCTCTACTACCGCTTTACCCCGACCGGCAACGAGTTGTGTCAGCTACTGGGCAATAAACCCAATATGGCCTATTACGATCAATTGGTGGCTCTGCTCAATCACAAATTCTTGGTGCACACCGATGTGAAGAGCCAGATGCATCACACGGTGTGATTAGGCGATGATCTGACGCGTACGCAACGCAGCGAGACACTGATCCACCAACTGCTCCAGCGGCAACTCACCCGCCGGTAAGTCGATCTCAGGCTCCAGCGGTGGCTGATACTCGGCATCGATCCCGGTAAAATTGCGGATCTCTCCCGCTCGGGCTTTCTTATACAACCCTTTGGGATCGCGCTGCTCGCATACTTCTAATGAGGTGTTCACAAACACTTCAAGGAATTCGCCTGGTGGCAACATGTCACGTACCAGTTGGCGCTCCGCCCGGTGCGGTGAGATAAACGCCGACAGCACAATCAGCCCCGCGTCGGCCATCAGCTTGGACAGCTCACCAATGCGACGAATGTTTTCGCGGCGATCCTGCTCTGAAAAGCCCAAATCGCTGCACAAACCGTGGCGCACATTATCCCCATCAAGCAGATAAGTATGGTAACCCAGCTCTGCCAGACGCTGCTCCAGTGCACCGGCAACCGTCGACTTGCCGGCACCGGACAAACCGGTAAACCACAAGACCGCAGGCTGCTGTTGTTTCAGCCCGGCGCGAAAGGTTTTGTCCACCGCATGTGAATGCCACACAATGTTTTCATCTTGTCGGGACGTTGCTGTCATAGTCATATTCCTTGTTAAACCGTGCTGTCAGAACGGGAAAAAATGGGGGATCAATGCCAGCACCAGCACCGAATACACGATCGAAATCGGGATCCCGATCCGCACATAATCCGTTAATTTGTAGTTGCCAACGCTGTACACCAGCAGATTGGTTTGATAGCCGTAAGGCGAGATAAAGCTGGCACTGGCACCAAACAACACCGCCATAATGAACGGCATCGGATCGACACCATAACCGACGGCCATACTGTAGCCTATCGGGAATGCCAGAGCCGCGGCCGCATTGTTGGTCACCAGCTCGGTGAGCAGCAGGGTGATCAGATAAGTCGCCACCAGCGCACCAAATACACCCCAGCCATTGAATGCGTGGATGAACATTTCTCCCATCCGCATCGACAAACCAGATGAAATCATCAGTTGGGCTATGGTCAGTGCCGAGCCCACAATCACCACAATATCGACCGGGAAACGACGTCTCAGCTCGCTGATTTGGATGATGCCAAGTGCCAGCAGGGCAATCAGGTATACCGCCAACCCTTTGATAATTGGTACTATATTGGTCAGCCCTAGCGCGATCACCGCCGCAAAGCCGAGCAACACCAGCGTTGATTTGTTGGCGTCCAGGCGTGCGCTGGAGTCCAGATCATTGACCTGAACAAATTCGCGTCGGTGAGCACTGCGCTCCGCATCAAAGCGTTTTCCGGGAACCAGGACCAGGGTGTCGCCCGCCGTCAGACGAATGTTACCCAACCCGCCTTCCAGACGTTCATGGCCGCGGCGAATGGCCACCACCACCGCATCAAAGCGGTCACGGAAATGACTCGATTTGAGGGTTTTATCGCAGATACTGGACGAGGAGCTGACCACCACTTCCACCAAGTTCTGGCCATTGAGGTGATGCTGGCCAAATAAAGTCAGGCCATGAATTTCCTGCAAAGTCGCGACACTTTCCACGTCGCCACAGAACAGCAACCGGTCACGCGCCTGCAACACAAAGTCAGGGTCGACCGATGGCAAGCTATGGCCATCCCGGATCACTTCTGCCAGAAACAGTTTGCGCAGCGCGCGCAGGTTGTTCTCCGCAATGCTGCGTCCCACTAGGGGCGAGCCGGCTTCCACCCGCGCTTCAAGGAAATACGGCAGGTCATCCTGACCGTGATCATCGTAGCTGGGCAACAGGTAACTGAGCGGCACCAGAATTAGCACTCCGCCCACCAGCACCGCCAGTCCGATCAGCGTTGGCGCGAAAAAGCTCAAGCTGGGTAAACCGGCGTCTTCCACGAAGCTGTTAATGATCAGGTTAGTGGAAGTGCCAATCAGCGTCAGCGTGCCGCCAAAAATCGCCGCGTAAGAGAGGGGAATTAGCAGCTTGGAAGGCGCGTGCTGTTGATTGCGCTTGATCGCGCCAATCAACGACACCACCACTGCCGTATTGTTGGTAAACGAAGACAGCAGTGCGGTCGAAACACCGAGTTTGGCCACGACCGTACCCAGCCGGCCGCGTGAAATGTTGCTGCTGACCCAGCTGATCAGCCGGGTTTTCTCCAGCGCACAGGACGCCAGGATCAGCAGCACCAAAGTCAGCAGTGACGAGTTAGTGAAATTCGACGCTAAGGTATTGAGCTCAACCATGCCGGCGATAAAGGCGATAAACGCCGCGCCGGCAAAAATAAAGCTCGGTTTAATACGAGTTACAATCAGGCAGGTCATAATGCCCAGCAAGATCGCCAACACAAACCCTTGTTCCCACATAACTCGTCCTTAAAGCGAAGTAATGACTTACTTTTTTGTTGTTATTTCAGTAATTGGCTCAGATCTTTGGCATCCCAGTGTGGGAAATGCTTGCGGATCAGTGCGTTCAGTTCGAGTTCAAACGCGGAGACATCACCTGCCGGACGCGACACCTGAGTCAGGCTCTCACGTACTAAACCAGCGCCCACCGTCACGTTGCTCAGACGGTCGATAATGATGAAGCCACCGGTGTCTGCACAATCGAGGTATTTGTCCAGCGCAACCGACTCTGTCAGTGACCACTCACATAAGCCGATGCCGTTCAATGGCAGCTCTGCTGCCGAGTGGGTCGCCAGATTATTGATGTCATACTGATGGCGGATCGCCTCCACCCTGCCAACGGTTTTCTTCCCTGCCAGCTTGATGTCGTATTCACGCCTCGGTTGCAGAGGCTGTTCGGTCATCCACACCACATCGGCAAGCAGATGGTTGCTGGACTCCACCTCGGCATTGTGCAGCACAATCAAATCACCGCGACTGATGTCGATTTCATCTTCCAGTGTCAGAGTTACTGCCAGACCGGCTTGTGCAACGTCAAGATCGCCGTCAAATGTCACAATACGTGCCACTTTCGAACGCTTGCCAGACGGCAGAGCTTCAATCTCATCGCCAACCTGAACCTGACCAGAGGCCACCGTACCGGCAAAACCGCGGAAATCGAGGTTCGGACGGCTGACGTACTGCACTGGGAAACGGAACTCACCGCTGCCTTTTTCGCGGTCCACGTCCACCGACTCCAACAACTCCAGCAGTGACGGTCCCTGATACCAGGCCATATTGCGGCTCTTATCCACCACGTTGTCGCCTTCCAGTGCCGAGAGCGGGATCACCTGAATGTCCGTTTCGCCCTGCAGGTGCTCAGAAAACGCCAAATATTCAGCCCGGATTTGCTCAAAACGCTCTTCGGAGTAATCGACCAGATCCATTTTGTTGACCGCCACGACAAAATGCTTCAGCCCCAGCAGGTTAGAGATGAACGAATGACGACGGGTCTGATCCAGTACGCCTTTGCGCGCATCAATCAGGATCACCGCCAGGTCACAGGTTGACGCACCAGTTGCCATGTTACGGGTGTACTGCTCATGTCCCGGAGTATCGGCAATGATGAACTTACGTTTTTGCGTCGAGAAGTAACGGTACGCCACGTCAATGGTGATGCCCTGTTCACGCTCGGCTTGCAAACCATCCACCAGCAACGCCAGATCCGGACGCTCACCTGTGGTGCCCACGCGCTGGCTATCAGAGTGAACCGCCGCCAGTTGATCTTCATAAATCTGCTTAGAGTCATGAAGCAGACGGCCGATCAGAGTACTTTTGCCGTCGTCCACCGACCCGCAGGTGAGGAAACGAAGCAGGGATTTATGTTGATGCTGGTTTAGGTAGCCTTCGATACCAAGCTCGGCCAGCTGAGCTGCAACTGCACTGTTCATATGCTTTCCTTAAGATCCTTTAGAAGTAGCCCTGGCGCTTTTTCAGCTCCATCGATCCTGACTGATCGTGGTCGATCGCCCGTCCCTGACGCTCACTCGATGTGGCCACCAGCATCTCTTCGATGATGCCAGTCAAAGTGTTCGCTTCAGACTCGATAGCTCCAGTCAGTGGATAACAACCAAGAGTACGGAAACGCACACTCTTCTCTTCAATCACTTCACCAGGCTGCAGCTTCATGCGCTCATCATCCACCATGATCAACATGCCGTCCCTCTCTACCACGGGGCGCTTGGCCGACAGGTACAATGGCACAATCTCAATGTTTTCCAGGTAGATGTATTGCCAGATATCCAGCTCGGTCCAGTTCGACAGCGGGAACACTCGGATGCTCTCACCTTTGTTGACCTGTCCGTTGTAGGTGCGCCACAACTCTGGACGCTGATTCTTCGGATCCCAAGTGTGGTTTTTGTCTCGGAAGGAGTACACCCGTTCTTTCGCGCGTGATTTTTCTTCGTCCCGACGCGCCCCACCAAAAGCGGCATCAAAGCCGTATTTGTTCAGCGCCTGCTTAAGGCCCTGCGTCTTCATGATGTCTGTATGCTTTGAAGAGCCGTGTTCAAAAGGGTTGATGCCCATCGCTAACCCTTCAGGGTTTTTGTGCACCAGCAGATCAAACCCGTACTTTTTCGCCGTGCGATCACGAAACTCGATCATTTCACGGAATTTCCAATCAGTATCGACGTGCAACAGTGGAAATGGGATCTTCCCCGGATAAAAGGCTTTGCGAGCCAGATGCAGCATCACCGACGAATCTTTACCGATCGAGTACATCATGACTGGGTTATCAAACTCAGCGGCCACTTCGCGGATGATGTGAATACTCTCCGCCTCAAGCTGCTTTAAGTGAGTTAAGCGTTGTTGATCCATGTGCTTGCTTCCTTTACTGCCTGTTCAGGCGGTGTTAATTAGGCGAAATTCAGTTGCGCCTGAGGTTGAGTGGCGGTGCCGAACCAGCTGAGCTTATCGGCCAACCCCACGACTTCCCCCACCACAATCAGTGATGGGGACTCGGCGCCCTGCGCCAGTTGCGCCAGTTGCGACAACTGACCTCTGAATACTTGCTGACACGCTTGCGTGCCGCGTTCAATGATGGCAATCGGCGTGTCCGCTCCCCGTCCGTGCGCGAGTAATTGTTGCTGGATATAGCTGGATTTCATCAAACCCATATAGATCACCAGTGTCTGCTGCCCCCGGGCCAGCGTTGACCAGTCCATGTCATCACTCTCCGCCTTAAGGTGTCCGGTGATGAACATCGCCGATTGGGCGTAATCACGGTGTGTCAGTGGAATGCCGGCGTACGCCGTTGCGCCTGCTGCCGCGGTGATTCCCGGAACCACCTGAAAGGCAATCCCAGCTTCAAACAGCACTTCCAGCTCTTCACCGCCACGGCCGAACACAAACGGATCGCCGCCTTTGATACGCACAACCCGGTGGCCCTGACGAGCAAAGTCGACCAACAGCTGATTGGTTTTTTCCTGCGGCACACTGTGATGACCCGCGCGTTTACCGACACACACCAAAATTGTGTCATCCGGTACCAACGCCATGATCTCGTCCGAAACCAGGTAGTCATACAACACCACATCGGCTTGTTGCAGGCAGTTGAGTGCTTTGACCGTCAACAGCTCGGCGTCTCCGGGCCCGGCACCGACCAGGGCAACTTCGCCTGGCTGTAGCTGACGTTTCACCAGTGAAGAGGGCAACACGCTGTTACGTACTAAACGCGGTCCCTTAACGGGAAGTGGTGAAACGATGTCCTTATCCGCCATATCTGCATTCCGTTTCCGATTGATGCAAGCATTATGGCGCTGCGCTGTTATTACCTGAAATTCTAAAATTTCATTTTTTATTCGAATAACTGATAAGCAAATTAACTTTTGTCGATAAGTTCGCCAATTTCCGACCAATTTCTGAGAGATGCAGAACAAATACCGCCATCGTCATACCACCCGGTCACATTTTTCAGTAAGCCGTCATTCAGGTTTCACAGCAATTTGTTACATTAAACGGGTTTCTTTCTTCATTCAGTGGAGCTCACGCAACATGCACCTGGCAATCAAACCGATCACCGCCGCTGTTTTAGGCGGTATGCTGACCTTAGCCGGCCCGGCAATGGCAGACACCATCAAACTGCGCATTATCGAAACCACGGATATCCATACCAATGTGATGGATTACGACTACTACAAAGATCAGCCGTCACCAAAAATCGGTCTGTCCCGCGCCGCAACCTTGGTCAAACAGGCACGGGCCGAAGTGACCAATAGCGTATTGGTTGACAACGGTGACCTGATCCAGGGCAGTCCGATGGGCGATTACATGGCGGCCAAAGGGCTCCAGCCAGGTGAAGTGCACCCGGTGTACAAAGCCATGAACCTATTGGGGTACGATGTGGGTAACATCGGTAATCATGAATTTAACTATGGCTTAGACTTTCTCAAAGAGTCGCTCAATGATGCTAACTTCCCGTACGTCAATGCCAATGTGTATGACGCCAAATCCGGTGAGCATGCCTTCACGCCGTATCTGATCAAAACTCACACCTTTAAAGACACCGATGGCCAAGCGCATCAGGTGAAAGTGGGTTACATCGGTTTTGTGCCACCGCAGATCCTAGTGTGGGATAAGAAAAACCTCGATGGCAAAGTGGTCGCACAAGATATTAAAGCCACCGCAGAAAAGCTGGTGCCGGAAATGCGAGCTCAGGGCGCCGACGTGATCGTGGCCATCCCACACTCGGGTGTCTCTTCGGATCCGTACAAAGTGGGCGCGGAAAACTCGGTTTACTACCTGACTCAGGTCGCCGGTATTGACGCCATTGCGTTTGGTCACTCGCACGCGGTGTTCCCGAGCAAGGATTTTGCGTCCCTGCCGGGTGCCGATCTTCAGCAAGGCACCATCAACGGCGTGACCGCGGTGATGCCGGGGCGCTGGGGCAGCCATGTCGGTGTGATGGATTTGACGCTGAAACAGAAAGGCAATCAGTGGCAGGTGGTCGCCGGTCAGTCTCAGGCCCGGCCGATTTTCGACAAAACCAGCAACACCTCGCTGGCAAGCGCCGATCCGGGCATCGTCAGAGCGTTGCAAGCGGATCACGACGGTACACGTACCTTCGTCAACCAGCCGATCGGTCAGGCCAGTGATGTGATGTACAGTTACCTGGCGCTGGTACAAGATGATCCGACGGTGCAAATCGTCAACCTGGCGCAGAAAGATTATGTCGAACGCTTTATTCAAGGCGACCCAGACTTAGATGGTCTGCCGGTACTGTCTGCTGCCGCTCCGTTTAAAGTCGGTGGACGTAAAAATGATCCGGCTAACTTTACCGAAGTGGAAGCCGGTCAGCTTACTTTCCGCAACGCCGCCGATCTCTACCTCTATCCCAACACCCTGGTCACGATGAAAGTCACCGGTCAGCAAGTCAAAGAGTGGCTGGAGTGCAGTGCGGGCCAGTTCAACCAGATTGACGTCAACAGCAGCCAGCCTCAGAGCCTGATCAACTGGGACGGTTTCCGTACCTACAATTTTGACGTTATGGACGGCGTCTCGTATCAGATTGACGTCACCCAGCCCGCTCGTTACGACGGAGACTGCCAGCTGATCCACCCCGACTCGCAGCGTATTGTCGGTCTGAGCTACCAGGGCAAAGCATTGGATCCTCAGCAGACCTTCCTGATCGCGACCAATAACTACCGCGCGTACAGCAATAAGCTTCCGGGCACCGGCAGCCAGTACGTGGCGTTCGATGCGCCGGATGAGAACCGCAGTGTCGTGGCAGACTACATCTCCCGGGTCAGCAAAGAACAGGGCGAAGTGACACCCAATGCCGATAACAACTGGTCATTTGCTCCGATCCACAGTACGCAGAAACTCGATATTCGCTTTGAAACTTCACCCAGCGACAAAGCGGCACAGTTTATTCAAGCAAAAGGCCAGTCTCCGATGAGGCGTATTGGCAAGGACGACAACGGCTTTGCGGTTTATCAGTTGGATCTACAAAAATAGCGCCAAGTTGGGTAGATTAAACAGCCACAGAGCACACTCTGTGGCTGTTTTGTTATCGGAGAATCCATCATGACTCACGCGTTTCGCCACCAGTTGCAACAGCATCACTTCACCGCTGAGGAAATTGACCAGTTGCAACTCAGCGCTTCATTGCTTGAACTGCCCACCCGCCATATTCTGGTCAATCAGGGCGAACGCGCCAACGAGATTTACTTTCTGCTGAGTGGCGTGTGTCATGCCAGTTACCTGACTGAAAATGGCCGTCAGTACAGCAAAGAATTCTATTGGGAGAACGACTGGCTGATCGGCTTTGAAAGCCTGATCCAGGATGCTCCGTCACCTTACTTGCTGGAAACGCTGACGCCCAGCGAGCTGATGTGTCTGCCGTTGGCCACGCTGCTTCGCTGGCGCGCAGAGAAACACTCCATCTATCTCAAACTGCTGGAAACTCAGCTGATGTACAAAGAAAATAAAGAACGCTTTATGCTGTTGTACACTCCGGAAGAGCGGTATCGCCTGTTTTGCGTCCATTACCCGAACCTGCTCGCCCGCTTGAACGACTACCAAATCGCCGCGTATCTGGGCATTACTCCTATCAGCCTGAGCCGGATAAAAAAACGCGCCGGTAGTTAACAATTGTTAATGCCGACGCAGGCACCACTTGCTACAGTCGACGCATGATGAATAATTGAGTACCCGCCATGATCACCTGGCACTGCCTGACGTTTTCCCAACTCACGACTGAGCAGCTCTATCAGCTGCTGCAACTGCGCGTCGACGTATTTGTCGTCGAGCAAACCTGCCCCTATCCCGAACTGGATGGTAAAGACCGCCAGCCAGGAGTTCACCACCTGCTCGGCTACTTTGACGATCAACTCGTTGCCTGCGCACGGCTACTGCCCGCTGGCATCAGTTATCCGAGCATCAGTATTGGCCGGGTTGCCACTGCCGCCAATGCACGTGGCCACGGACTGGGCCATCAACTGCTGCAACAAGCCCTCACACACTGCGCACAATTGTGGCCGGGCGAAGCGATTGAAATAGGTGCCCAAGAGCATTTACAAAGCTTCTATCAGCAATACGGGTTTGCCCGCACCTCCGAGACCTATCTGGAAGACGGCATTCCCCATATTGACATGAAGCGAGCAGGTTAAGATCTTGGGGCGTACACCGACCGCCCTGGCTCTGGGGCTGCTTATCTTCGGTAATCTGGCTGCATCGTTGTCCGATGTGATGGTCAAACTGCTCGAAGGCAGTATCTCACCACTGCAGTATATGTTCGTCCGCCAGTTGTTCGCCGTGCTGCTCATCGCCCCATTGTGGTGGCGTCAGCCACGTGCACAGCGACGGTTACAGCAAGTGGGCGTCACGCTGATCCGCGCCCATTTGATCTTGATTGGCAGCGGTTGCATGATGGTGGCGATTACCCACATGACCCTGGCGACCGCCAACGCGGTCTTTTACGCAGCGCCGCTGCTGATGCTGCCATTATCAATCTGGCTCCTCAACGAACGTCCCGGGCTGGGTAAAGTGCTGGCAACCGTGTTCGGCTTTATCGGCGTACTGGTGGTCCTGCGTCCATCGCAATTTCACTGGGCGGCGCTGTTTGCGCTTGGCACCGCCACGACCTTGGCGCTGTTCAACGTACTGGTACGAAAGCTCCCCGCCGATCAACCCGTCATCACCACCTTGTTCTGGACCAGCCTGCTGTCGCTGCCCAGTGCCGCGCTGCTGGCCTGGGTGCAGTGGCAACCACTTTCAGTTGACGCCTTGATCTTGGTGGCCGCCAGTGCCGCTTTTGTACTGACGTACAATGGCCTGGCCGTGATGGCGTATCAGCGTGCACCAGCGAATCACATTGCGCTGGCCGAATATTCTGGATTGATTTTTGTCGCCGTCATCGGCTGGGTGTGGTTTGCGGAACGGCTGGATGGGATCACACTACTGGGAATTGCTTTGATTGTGTTGCCATTGATGCCACTGCGCCTGCTGCGCAATGGCATTCGCCGGCCAAGGTTATTTACTGCGGCCAAACCCACCGCTAGACAGACGGAAAAACATCACCGCACCGGATGATTTTTCCAGTTGCAGCATGTCCAACTGGCCATCGGCTTCGAGTTTAAAGCGGATCAACTGACCCACTTTGATCTGACTGAGCGGCTTATCGCTGCCTTCAACCTGCACCAGTGCATTCAAGTCAGCCATCGGCAAACCAATATTGCGAAAGACCTGTGCCAGAGTGTCGCCCTTTTTGACCGTGTACTCTTTCCAGATTTCACCGCTTGTACGCTTGGCGGCGTCCTGACGCGCCGCATCAGATGCCGTCTGTCCGCTCTGCTCACTCAAACCGGTGGTATTGATATTCAGTTCGATACGCTGACTTTCCGGTTCAGTTTGCGGCTTAGGCTCGGGAACCGGCACCAGCATTAAGATCAGCACCACAGGCACCAATACCATCAGCGCCCGTTGATGTAACTTAGGCAAACGCTGCCAGCAGGCGCTCAGCCGCTGTCGATTCCATTGTTGCCAATCGATCTGTTTCAGATTGATTTTTTGCAGATAAGCGTGCCAGTCAATCTGAGACCATTTTTCTTTCGCCAGCGCGACATAGTCCGTTTTCGGTTGCTTTCTCTTGCGACGATTCATTGCTTATCCGCCTCCTAAATCCTATGTGCACAGTGTAAAAAAAGTCAGCCGACTAGTATAGGCATATTGAGATTCCTACGTCATACCTTCGCAAAATCTTACCAGTTTTCTACCGGAGTAAGAGAATCATCACACTGTTTCCGATTGCTGCCCCTTTGACCACTGCGGGATTTGATCCTCGATCTAATGCTGGTATCCTGTCAGGTTCATTCTCAAGCGAAAAAAGAGCGACATTCATGTCTGAAGTTAAATTTGAAACTGTCGAGCAAAAAGCAAGCTACGGCATCGGTCTACAAATGGGTCAGCAACTGGCTGGCAGCGGTCTGGAAGGCCTGAACGTTGATGCAATCGCCGCCGGTATTGCGACAGCTCTGGTTGGCGAGATGCCAGCGATTGAAATCGATGATATCAACCAGGCACTGCAAGAAATGCACACACGCGCCGAAGCAGCTCGTCAGGAAGCGGCGAAAGCAGCGGCGGCAGACGGTGAAGCGTTCCTGAAGGACAACGCTCTGCGTTCAGAAGTGACGGTACTGGAATCAGGTCTGCAATATGAAGTCCTGACTGAAGGTAACGGTGAAATCCCAACAGCAGACAAGCAAGTTCGCGTGCACTACCACGGTGAACTGACCGACGGTACTGTTTTCGACAGCTCGGTATCACGTGGCCAACCAGCTGAATTCCCAGTAACTGGCGTGATCAAAGGTTGGGTAGAAGCACTGCAACTGATGCCTGTTGGCTCGAAGTGGAAACTGTACATTCCTCAGGATCTGGCTTACGGTGAACGTGGTGCTGGTGCAGCAATCCCACCGTTTGCAGCACTTGTCTTTGAAGTTGAGCTACTGGACATCCTGTAATCTCATTACTTCAATTATGATGAAACGGCGCCACGGCGCCGTTTTTTATTGTGTGAAGGGAAGTGTCTGTGAAAAAAACCTACCTCATCATCCTGTCCGCCCTCAGTCTGCTCGGCCCGATGAGTACGCCCGCTGCGGATGAACTGGATGAACTCATCGCCCGCAATCTGCAAAACCGCGAAGAGCATGGGTTATTGACCGAACTGCGCTCACATCTCCCCCTGACCAATCGTCAGGCCGCAATGGGCAGTATTGCACTGCTATTACAGGCCAGCCAGCAACTGGATCTGAAGCAGCTTGATGAATTGAATCACTTGTTACCCAGCCTGGATTTAGAAGAAGCGTATTACGCTCGCGACACCTATCGGTTAAAGGTCGCAGAGGTCTTTGTCAATGAGGGGTTGGACAGTGCCATGGCGGAGGTCTTCGCGCCTTTGATACTGGAGTACTTACAGCACAAAGGGGCATCGGCAACGCTGCTGACTCAGCTTGAGAAAATCTGGCAATTCTGAGCGGAGCCAAAGGCCAAATAAACAAAAAGCCGGGCGATTGCCCGGCTTTGTGTTCTTACGAACTCTGATTACTCAGCAGCTGCTTCTGCAACTTCTGGGCGATCTACAAGCTCAATGTAAGCCATTGGAGCTTTGTCGCCAGCACGGAAGCCAGCTTTTAGGATACGAGTGTAACCGCCCTGACGAGCAGCAAAACGTGGACCTAGTTCGTTAAATAGTTTCGCAACTACTTCGTTGTCACGAGTACGTGCAAATGCCAGACGACGGTTAGCAACGCTGTCAGTCTTAGCTAGTGTAATCAAAGGCTCAACTACGCGACGTAGCTCTTTTGCTTTTGGCAAAGTAGTCTTGATAACTTCATGACGTACTAGAGAGCTAGCCATGTTGCTAAACATCGCTTTACGATGTGAGCTGTTGCGGTTGAGTTGACGACCACTCTTACGATGGCGCATGACCTAATCCTTCTAACTAGTATCGATTAATCTTCAGCGATAGATGCTGGTGGCCAGTTTTCTAGGCGCATGCCCAGTGACAGACCACGTGATGCAAGTACGTCTTTAATCTCAGTAAGAGATTTTTTACCCAGGTTAGGCGTTTTAAGTAGCTCAACCTCAGTACGCTGTACAAGATCACCGATGTAGTGAATCGCTTCTGCTTTCAGACAGTTAGCAGAGCGAACTGTTAGTTCAAGATCGTCTACAGGACGCAGTAGGATCGGATCGAACTCTGGCTTCTCTTCTTTCTCCTCAGGAACTCGTACATCACGCAGATCTACGAATGCATCCAGTTGTTCAGCAAGGATTGTTGCTGCACGACGGATTGCTTCCTCAGGTTCAAGAGTACCGTTCGTTTCCATATCGATAACAAGCTTGTCCAGGTCAGTGCGCTGCTCAACACGTGCTGCTTCAACAGAGTAGGCAATTTTGTCTACTGGGCTGTAAGTAGCATCAACAAGCAAACGACCGATAGGACGCTCATCTTCTTCAGTATGGATACGAGCAGAAGCCGGAACATAACCACGACCACGTTCCACTTTAATGCGCATAGCGATTTCAGCGTTGTCATCCGTTAGGTGACAAATAACGTGTTCAGGGTTTGCGATCTCTACATCACCATCATGGGTGATGTCACCTGCAACCACAGGGCCCGAGCCTGATTTGTTTAGTGTAATGAACACTTCATCTTTGCCTTCGGCAACGCGAACAGCCAGACCTTTCAGGTTAAGAAGTATCTCTAAGATATCTTCCTGAACGCCTTCTTTAGTGCTGTACTCGTGTAGTACGCCTTCAATCTCTACTTCTGTTACCGCACAACCCGGCATAGAAGACAGAAGAATACGGCGAAGTGCATTACCCAGAGTATGGCCAAAACCACGCTCTAACGGCTCAAGAGTTACTTTTGCGTGAGTCGTGCTGATCTGTTCGATGTCAACAAGACGTGGCTTAAGAAATTCTGTTACAGAACCCTGCATTGTGTCCTCTCTTTAGTTTAAACCTTACTTAGAGTAAAGCTCGACGATCAATTGTTCGTTGATGTCAGCAGACAGGTCAGAACGTTCAGGCATACGCTTGAAAGTACCTTCCATATTACCAGCATCTACTTCAATCCAAGTTGGTTTTTCGCGTTGTTCTGCAACTTCCAGAGCCGCTTTAACACGAGCTTGCTTTTTCGCTTTCTCGCGGATAGAAACAACGTCGTTTGCCGCAACTTTGAAAGAAGGAACGTTTACAACTTTACCGTTAACCAGGATAGCTTTGTGGCTAACCAGCTGACGTGCTTCTGCGCGAGTTGCGCCAAAGCCCATGCGGTAAACTACGTTATCAAGACGACCTTCAAGAAGCTGAAGCAGGTTTTCACCTGTGTTGCCCTTCAGACGAGCAGCTTCTTTGTAGTAGTTACGGAATTGTTTTTCTAGAACGCCGTACATGCGACGTACTTTTTGCTTCTCACGAAGCTGAACGCCATACTCAGATAGACGACCGCGACGAGCGCCGTGTACACCTGGTGCGTTATCAATTTTACACTTGGTATCGATCGCGCGTACACCTGACTTAAGGAACAAGTCAGTGCCTTCGCGACGGCTAAGCTTCAGCTTAGGACCCAAATATCTTGCCATGATCTTTCTCCAATCTTCCCAGAAACGTTATACGCGACGTTTCTTAGGTGGACGACAACCGTTATGAGGGATTGGTGTAGCATCAACGATGTTTGTGATGCGGAAACCAGCAGCGTTCAGTGCGCGAACAGTAGATTCACGACCTGGACCTGGACCCTTAACCATAACTTCCAAGTTCTTTAGACCGTACTCTTTAGCCATTTCAGCACAACGCTCAGCAGCAACCTGTGCAGCGAATGGAGTAGATTTACGAGAACCACGGAAACCTGAACCACCTGCAGTCGCCCATGCAAGAGCGTTACCTTGACGGTCAGTGATAGTTACGATTGTGTTGTTGAAAGAAGCATGGATGTGCGCAACGCCATCTGCAACTTGCTTGCGTACGCGCTTACGAGCGCGAGTTGGTTGTTTAGCCATTGTACTCTACCTTCCCGATTATTTCTTGATCGGCTTACGCGGACCCTTACGGGTGCGAGCGTTGGTTTTAGTACGCTGTCCACGTAGTGGTAGACTGCGACGATGACGAAGACCACGGTAACAGCCAAGGTCCATAAGACGCTTGATGTTCATAGATACTTCACGACGTAGATCACCTTCTACAGTGTACTTAGCTACACCATCACGCAGTTGATCGATCTGCTCTTCAGTTAGTTCACTGATCTTAACATTTTCAGCAATACCCACTTCAGCTAGGATAGCTTGAGAGCGAGTTTTACCGATGCCGTAGATCGCAGTTAATGCGATAACAGCATGTTTCTGATCAGGAATGTTAATGCCTGCAATACGGGCCATTATTCACTCCTAAGTGTTTCTATAAAAGAATTAGCCGCAGCAAAGCCCGTAGAGGATACGCTGCGGGATACTACTTCTTTTGCACGCAAAAGGTAGGCCGAGGAATATACTCGACACTACCTTATATTTCAAGTAAAAATTTCTGCTCAATTAGCCTTGGCGCTGCTTGTGCTTTGGCTCACTGCAAATTACGCGAACAACACCGTTACGCTTGATTACTTTACAGTTACGGCAGATTTTTTTAACGGAAGCACGAACTTTCATTGCTAAACTCCGTAAATGAAATCTGAATTAACGGCCGTAGCCTTTCAGATTTGCCTTCTTCAACACAGAATCATACTGTTGTGACATCAGATGAGTCTGTACCTGTGCCATAAAGTCCATGATTACTACCACTACGATAAGTAGTGAAGTACCGCCGAAGTAGAAACGTACGTTCCACGCGACCATCATAAACTCTGGAATCAGACAGATAAAGGTAATGTACAGTGCACCAACTAGGGTAAGACGTGTCATTACTTTATCAATGTATTTCGCTGTCTGTTCACCTGGGCGGATACCGGGTACGAATGCACCGGACTTCTTCAGGTTATCTGCTGTTTCACGCGGGTTGAAAACCAACGCCGTGTAGAAGAAACAGAAGAAAATAATCGCTGTTGCATAAAGCATGACATACAGAGGTTGACCCGGGCTTAGAGCCAAAGACACATCAGTTAACCAACCGAATGTGCTGCTCTCACCGTTCTGACCGAACCACTGAGCCAGTGTTCCTGGGAACAGGATAATGCTTGATGCAAAAATCGCTGGAATGACACCTGCCATGTTAATTTTCAGTGGCAAGTGAGTGCTTTGTGCAGCAAATACTTTGCGACCTTGTTGACGCTTCGCGTAGTTCACGACGATACGACGCTGACCACGTTCCATGAAAACAACAAAGTAAATAACCGCAAAAGCCAGTACAGCAATCAACAGCAGAAGAAGTACATGCAATTCACCTTGACGCGCTTGCTCAATTGTTTGACCGATTGCTTTTGGCAATCCAGCAACAATACCTGCAAAGATCAGTAACGAAATACCGTTACCAATTCCACGCTCTGTAATTTGTTCACCTAACCACATCAGGAACATGGTGCCGGTTACTAAACTTACGGTTGCAATTAGCGTAAACATGGTTTGGTTGATAACAACCAGATTGTCGACCATGTTTGGTAGGCCAGTTGCGATACCTATTGCCTGGAATGTTGCAAGTACAAGCGTGCCGTAGCGTGTATATTGGCTGATCTTACGACGGCCTGCTTCACCCTCTTTCTTGAGTTCCGCTAACGCTGGATGAACTACAGTCAGCAACTGGACAACAATCGACGCCGAAATATACGGCATGATGCCCAGTGCCAAGATAGATGCACGCTCAAGAGCACCACCGGAGAACATGTTAAACATTTCAACGATGGTGCCTTTTTGCTGTTCGAACAAATCGGCAAGTACAGCTGCGTCAATACCAGGAATCGGCACGAAAGAGCCCGCTCGGAATACTAAAAGTGCACCTATTACGAATAGTAAGCGCGACTTCAGCTCACTCAAGCCGCTCTTAGCACTACGAAAATCTTGTCCTGGTTTCTTAGCCATCTGTACCTCGTTCCTCGAGATTATTCCTCGATTTTACCGCCTGCAGCTTCGATTGCAGCTTTAGCGCCTTTAGTCACGCGTAGACCTTTAACAGTCACTGCTTTGTTGATTTCGCCAGAAAGAACAACTTTAACGAATTCGATGTTCTTAGTAACGATGTTAGCAGCTTTCAGGCTGTTCAGATCAACCACGTCACCTGTAACTTTCGCCAGCTCAGCTAGACGAACTTCAGCAGACACTAGGCTCTTACGAGAAGTGAAGCCGAACTTAGGCAGACGTTGTTTCAGAGGCATTTGACCGCCTTCAAAACCTGGACGAACTTTACCGCCAGAACGTGACTTTTGACCTTTGTGGCCGCGGCCACCAGTTTTACCAAGGCCAGAACCAATACCGCGACCTAGACGCTTCTTAGAAGGTTTAGATCCAGCAGCAGGTGATAGAGTATTCAAACGCATTCTGATTACTCCTCAACTTTAACCATGTAGTAAACCTTGTTGATCATGCCGCGCACGCACGGAGTATCTTCAAGTTCTACTGTGTGGTTGATTTTACGAAGGCCTAGACCGCGCAAAGTAGCTTTGTGCTTAGGCAGGCGACCAATTGAGCTTTTAGTTTGAGTTACTTTAATAGTTGCCATGGTTCTTACTCCGAAATAGCTTCAACAGTTAGACCACGTTTAGCAGCAACCATTTCTGGTGACTTCATGCTACCCAGAGCATCGATCGTTGCACGAACGATGTTGATTGGGTTAGTAGAACCGTACGCTTTAGACAGTACGTTATGTACACCAGCAACTTCTAGTACTGCACGCATCGCACCACCTGCGATAACACCAGTACCTTCTGCAGCAGGCTGCATGTAAACTTTAGAGCCCGAGTGGCGACCTTTCACTGGGTGGTGAAGAGTGCCTTCGTTCAGAGCGATCGTAGTCATGTTACGACGCGCTTTTTCCATTGCTTTTTGGATCGCTGCAGGTACTTCACGAGCTTTGCCGTAACCGAAACCTACACGACCGTTACCGTCACCAACTACAGTCAGTGCAGTAAAGCTCATGATTCGACCACCTTTAACCGTCTTAGATACACGGTTAACAGCGATTAGCTTTTCTTGCAAATCATTCGCTTGAACTTGTTGTTCTTTAGCCATCTTCCAACCCTACCTTAGAATTTCAGACCAGCTTCGCGAGCAGATTCTGCCAGCGCCGCTACTCGACCGTGGTATTGGAAACCAGAACGATCAAATGCAACTGTTTCCACGCCTTTTTCAAGAGCGCGCTCAGCAATAGCTTTACCTACCGCTTTAGCTGCATCAACGTTACCAGTGTTCTTAACTTGCTCACGGATCGCTTTTTCTACAGTAGAAGCTGCTGCGATAACCTCAGAGCCGTTTGATGCGATAACCTGAGCGTACACGTGACGAGGAGTACGGTGTACTACTAGGCGAGTTGCACCCAGTTCTGCAATCTTACGACGTGCGCGTGTAGCACGACGGATGCGAGATGCTTTCTTATCCATAGTGTTACCTTACTTCTTCTTAGCTTCTTTAGTACGCACATTTTCATCTGCGTAACGAACACCTTTACCTTTGTAAGGCTCAGGCTCACGGTAAGAACGAATGTCAGCCGCAACCTGACCAACTAGCTGCTTGTCAGCACCAGTCAGTACGATTTCAGTTTGGCTTGGACATTCAGCTTTAACACCCGCTGGCAACTCGTGCTCAACAGGGTGAGAGAAGCCCAGTGTCAGACCTACAGCGTTGCCTTTGATAGCAGCACGGTAACCAACACCTTTCAGTACTAGCTTCTTAGTAAAGCCTTCAGTAACACCAATAACCATGTTGTTCACTAGTGCACGAGCAGTACCTGCCTGTGCCCAAGCGTTAGCAACACCTTCGCGTGGACCGAAAGTAAGGTTGTTTTCTTCCTGAGCGATCACAACTGCATCGTTAACAACGCGAGTCAGTTCGCCTTTGGCACCTTTAACAGTGATTTCTTGGCCGTTTAGTTTCACCTCTACGCCAGCTGGAATAGCGACAGGTGCTTTAGCAACACGAGACATATTCTACTCCTATTACGCTACGTAGCAGATGATTTCACCACCAAGACCTGCTTTACGTGCAGCACGGTCTGACATCAGACCCTTGGAAGTTGAAACGATAGCAACACCTAGACCACCCATTACAGATGGCAGCTCGTCTTTTTTCTTATAGACGCGCAGACCTGGGCGTGAAACACGCTTTAGTTGCTCGATTACTGGTTTCGCTTGGAAGTACTTAAGAGTAACTTCTAGCTCAGGTTTTACGTCGCCTTCAACAGCGAAATCAGTGATGTAACCTTCAGCTTTTAGCAGTGCAGCAATTGCAACTTTAAGCTTTGAAGAAGGCATTTTTACAGCAACTTTGTTTGCTGCCTGACCGTTACGAACACGGGTCAGCATATCCGAAATCGGATCTTGCATGCTCATATGATTTACTCCAAATGATTAAGTGGCAATTACCAGCTAGCCTTACGAAGTCCAGGAATCTCGCCTTTCATGCAAGCTTCGCGAACTTTGATACGGCTCAGACCGAATTTACGTAGGTAACCGTGTGGACGACCAGTTTGGTTACAACGGTTGCGCTGACGTGACGCACTTGAATCACGTGGAAGAGATTGCAGTGTCAGAACCGCATTCCAACGATCTTCTTCAGATGCATTTACATCGCTGATGATAGCTTTAAGAGCAGCACGCTTTTCAGCGAACTTAGCTACAAGCTTCGCACGTTTAGCTTCACGTGCTTTCATTGATTGTTTAGCCATAACAGTAACCCTTCACCTTACTTACGGAATGGGAAGTTAAAGGCAGCCAGCAGAGCACGGCCTTCCTCATCGGAACCAGCAGACGTCGTGATAGTAATATCAAGACCGCGGACACGATCAACTTTATCAAAGTCGATTTCCGGGAAGATGATTTGCTCGCGAACGCCCATGCTGTAGTTACCGCGACCGTCAAAAGACTTAGCGCTAACACCACGGAAGTCACGTACACGTGGAAGAGCGATTGAGATCAGACGCTCCAAAAAATCCCACATGCGTTCGCCACGCAAGGTTACTTTACAACCGATTGGGTAGCCTTCACGGATTTTGAAACCTGCAACAGATTTACGCGCTTTAGTGATAAGTGGCTTTTGACCAGAGATCGTTGCCATATCAGCAGCTGCGTTTTCCAGCAGTTTCTTATCGTTGATTGCTTCACCCACACCCATGTTCAGGGTGATCTTTTCGATTCTAGGGACTTGCATGACGCTTGAGTAACCGAACTGTTTGGTCAGTTCAGCGACTACAGACGACTTGTAGTAATCATGCAGTTTCGCCATAGTAGAACTCCAAATTACTTCTAATTAGTTAGAAACGGTTTCACCGTTAGACTTGAAGAAACGAACTTTTTTGCCGTCTTCAAAACGGAAACCGATACGGTCCGCTTTACCGGTTGCTGCGTTGAAAATCGCAATGTTAGAAACATCGATTGCTGCTTCTTGCTCAACGATACCGCCTTGGATACCTAGAGCAGGAACAGGTTTCTGGTGTTTCTTAACAAGGTTGATACCTTCAACGATAACTTTACCAGTTGCTAGAACCTTAGTTACTTTACCTTTCTTGCCTTTATCTTTACCGGCAAGAACGATCACTTCGTCGTTACGACGGATTTTAGCTGCCATCTTTGCGTGCTCCTTACAGAACTTCTGGAGCCAGTGAGACAATCTTCATGAATTTCGCATTACGAAGTTCACGAGTCACTGGACCAAAGATACGTGTACCGACTGGTTGCTCAGTAGTGTTGTTCAACAATACACAAGCATTACGGTCGAAGCGAATGACAGAACCGTCTGGACGACGTACGCCTTTACGGGTGCGAACTACCACCGCCTTCAGTACATCACCTTTTTTAACTTTACCGCGTGGAATTGCTTCCTTAACAGTAACTTTGATGATGTCACCGATGTGTGCATAACGACGGTGAGAGCCACCCAGAACCTTAATACACATTACGCTGCGAGCGCCTGAGTTATCAGCAGCATCCAGCATACTTTGCATTTGGATCATGTTAGTGCTCCGCTAAATATTAAAACTAGACCCATCTCGGGTCGGGCTGCCTCTTTAAAAGGGACGCGAATTGTACCACCCTTTTTTATGATTGGGTAGTCAAAAAATAAACGGCCCCAAAAATTCTTTGGAGCCGCTTAAGTTCATAGAAGAAAAGAGATTAAATCTTCGCCTTTTCTACTACGCGTACCAGAGTCCAAGACTTAGTCTTAGACAGTGGACGACACTCACGAATTTCAACAGTGTCGCCTAGGCCACACTCGTTGCTTTCATCGTGTGCGTGAACTTTAGTCGTGCGCTTTACGTATTTACCGTAGATTGGGTGCTTTACGAAACGCTCGATAGCAACAACGATAGACTTGTCCATCTTGTCGCTAACTACACGACCTTGTTGAGTACGAATTTTGTCGCTCATTATGCGCCTGCCTTCTCAGTCAAAACAGTTTTCACACGTGCGATATCACGGCGTACAGCTTTCAGAGTATGAGTCTGCTGCAGTTGACCAGTCGCAGCCTGCATACGCAGGTTGAACTGTTCACGTAGCAAATTCAATAGCTCAGCGTTAAGCTCTTCAACGTTCTTTTCGCGTAGATCTTGTGCTTTCATCACATCACCTGCTTAGTTACAAATGTAGTCTTGAAAGGCAGTTTACGTGCCGCTAGGCGGAACGCTTCACGTGCCAATTCTTCAGGTACACCGTCCATTTCGTACATAACCTTACCAGGTTGGATTTGGGCTACCCAGTACTCAACGTTACCTTTACCCTTGCCTTGACGAACTTCTAGTGGTTTTTCTGTGATTGGTTTGTCTGGGAATACACGAATCCAGATTTTACCTTGACGCTTAACGTGACGCGTCATTGCACGACGTGCTGCTTCGATTTGACGAGCAGTTAGACGACCACGGCCTACCGCTTTCAAGCCGAATGTACCAAAGCTTACGTCAGTACCTTTAGCCAGACCACGGTTACGACCAGTATGAACCTTACGGAACTTAGTGCGTTTAGGTTGTAGCATCTGTCGACTCCTTACTTACGGCCTTTGCGCTGCTTCTTAGGCTTATCGCCTTTAGGCTCTACAGCGTTAGCTGCTGGCATACCGCCTAGGATCTCACCTTTGAAGATCCAAACTTTAATGCCGATCACACCGTATTGAGTGTGAGCCGAAGAAGTTGCGTAATCAATGTCAGCACGTAGAGTGTGTAGAGGCACACGGCCTTCACGGTACCACTCAGAACGTGCGATTTCAGCGCCGCCTAGACGACCGCTTACTTCCACTTTGATGCCTTTAGCACCTAGACGCATAGCGTTTTGTACCGCGCGCTTCATCGCACGACGGAACATAACACGACGCTCTAGCTGAGACGCGATGCTGTCGCCAACAAGCTGTGCATCTAGCTCAGGTTTACGTACTTCAGCGATGTTAATTTGCGCTGGTACACCTGCGATTTTTGCTACAGCTGCGCGTAGTTTCTCAACGTCTTCGCCTTTCTTACCGATAACAACGCCTGGACGAGCAGTGTGAATAGTCACACGGATGCTCTTAGCAGGACGTTCGATAACGATGCGTGACAGAGACGCTTTTTGTAGTTCCTTAGTTAGGAACTGACGTACCTTGAAGTCGCCGTCTAGGTTGTCAGCGAAATCTTTGGTGTTAGCAAACCATGTAGCATTCCAAGGCTTAACGATGCCTAGACGAATACCATTTGGATGTACTTTTTGACCCATTGCTTACTCTCCTAGTCTCTTAGCGATCTGCAACAACTACAGTGATGTGGCTTGAACGCTTCAAGATACGATCCGCACGACCTTTTGCACGAGGCATAATACGCTTCATGGTTGGGCCTTCATCTACGAAGATTTTAGCGACTGATAGATCGTCGATATCTGCACCTTCGTTGTGCTCCGCGTTCGCGATAGCTGACTCAAGAACTTTCTTGATCAGTTCAGCAGCTTTTTTGTTGCTGAACGTCAGAATTTCCAGAGCTTGGTCAACTGATTTACCACGAATTTGATCTGCAACTAAGCGAGCTTTCTGAGGCGAAATGCGAGCAAAGTTATGTTTAGCTACTGCTTCCATCATCTACTCCTTAACGCTTCTTAGCTTTCTTATCCGCAGCGTGACCGCGGTAAGTACGAGTTGGTGCGAATTCGCCCAGTTTGTGACCGATCATTTCTTCAGTTACGAATACTGGAACGTGCTGACGACCATTATGGACAGCGATGGTCAAACCGATCATTGTTGGAATGATCATTGAGCGACGGGACCAAGTCTTAATAGGCTTTTTGTCTCCGCTTTCCACCGCTTTCTCTACCTTCTTCAGCAAGTGTAGGTCAATAAATGGACCTTTCTTGAGAGAACGTGGCATGGCTTATCCTCTTATATAGATTACTTGTTACGACGACGTACGATGTACTTGTCAGTGCGTTTGTTCTTACGGGTCTTGAAGCCTTTAGTTGGCATACCCCAAGGAGATACTGGGTGACGACCACCAGAAGTACGGCCTTCACCACCACCGTGTGGGTGGTCAACCGGGTTCATTACCACACCGCGAACGGTTGGACGAACACCGCGCCAGCGGTTTGCACCCGCTTTACCCAGTTCACGTAGCATGTGCTCAGAGTTACCTACTTCACCGATTGTTGCACGGCCTTCAGCAAGAACTTTGCGCATTTCGCCAGAACGTAGACGGATAGTTACGTACGCACCGTCGCGAGCAACGATTTGAGCGTAAGCACCAGCCGAACGAGCTAGCTGTGCACCTTTACCAGGCTTCAGTTCAACACAGTGTACAGTTGAACCTACTGGGATGTTGCGCATTGGCAGAGTGTTACCTGCTTTGATAGGCGCATCAACACCAGACTGGATCATATCACCAGCTTGGATGCCTTTAGGTGCAATGATGTAACGACGCTCACCGTCTTTGTAAAGAACCAGAGCAATGTTTGCGCTACGGTTTGGATCGTATTCTAGACGCTCAACTTTCGCTGGGATACCGTCTTTAGTACGTTTAAAGTCAATTACACGGTAGTGGTGTTTGTGACCACCGCCGATGTGACGTACTGTGATACGACCGTTGTTGTTACGACCGCCGTTCTTAGAGTTTTTCTCTAGAAGAGGTGCGTAAGGCTTACCTTTGTGCAGGTCAGCGTTAACAACTTTAACAACGTGACGACGACCAGCCGAAGTCGGCTTACATTTAACAATAGCCATTTCTCAACTACTCCTGTTATTCCGCGCCGCCAACGAAGTCAAGATCTTGACCTTCTTTCAAAGTAACGTACGCTTTTTTCACGTCTGAACGACGACCTTGGCGTAGACCTTGACGTTTGGTCTTACCCTTAGTGATAAGAGTATTTACAGACTTAACTTCAACTTCAAATAGCTTTTCTACAGCTGCTTTGATCTCTTTTTTAGTTGCATCTTTTGCTACTTTGAAAACGATAGTGTTCGCTTTCTCAGCAGCCATAGTTGCTTTTTCAGAGATGTGCGGTGCACGTAGAACTTTTAGGATACGCTCTTCAGAAATCATGCTAGCATCTCCTCAACTTGCTTAACTGCTTCAGCAGTCATTACAACTTTGTCGAACGCGATCAGTGAAACTGGGTCGATACCAGCAACGTCACGTGCGTCAACTTTGTATAGGTTACGAGCAGCTAGGAATAGATTCTCATCTACTTCGCTAGTCACGATTAGAGCGTCCGTTAGCTCAAGCTCTTTCAGCTTAGCTACCAGCTCTTTAGTTTTTGGCGCTTCAACTGAGAAGTTATCAACAACGATCAGACGCTCTTGACGAACCAGCTCAGAAAGAATGCTCTTCATAGCACCACGGTACATTTTCTTGTTTACTTTAACGCTGTGATCTTGTGGTTTCGCAGCAAAAGTAACACCACCTGTACGCCAGATTGGGCTACGGATTGTACCAGCACGTGCACGGCCAGTACCTTTTTGACGCCATGGCTTAGCGCCACCGCCAGAAACTTCTGAACGTGTTTTTTGAGCACGAGTACCTTGACGAGCACCTGATGCGTACGCAACAACTACTTGGTGTACAAGAGCTTCGTTGAACTCACGTCCGAAAGTAGTTTCGGAAACAGTTAGTGCATCAGCACCTTTAACCATCAATTCCATTACTTACTCCTAGACGTTATGCTTTAACAGCTGGTTTGACGATCACGTTACCGCCAGTTGAGCCAGGGACTGCACCTTTGATAAGAAGCAGGTTGCGCTCAGCGTCAACACGTACGATCTCCAGGTTTTGAGTCGTTACACGCTCAGCACCCATGTGACCTGCCATTTTCTTGCCTTTAAATACGCGACCTGGAGTCTGACATTGACCGATAGAACCAGGAGCACGGTGAGACAATGAGTTACCGTGAGTCATATCTTGAGTGCGGAAGTTCCAACGCTTAACAGCGCCTTGGAAACCTTTACCCTTAGATGTACCAGTAACGTCTACTTTCTTAGTTTCGTTGAACAGTTCAACAGTCAGTTCAGCACCAACTTCAAACTCTTCACCGTTTTCCAAACGGAATTCCCAAAGACCGCGACCAGCTTCAACACCTGCTTTTGCAAAGTGACCAGCTTCTGGTTTAGTAACACGGTTAGCTTTCTTAGCGCCAGCAGTAACCTGAATTGCTGCGTAGCCGTCAGACTCAAGAGATTTAACTTGAGTAACGCGGTTCGCTTCAACTTCAACAACTGTTACTGGGATAGAAACGCCTTCTTCAGTAAATACGCGGGTCATGCCCACTTTACGACCGATTAGACCAATCATTCTTCTAATCTCCCTTAACCTAGGCTAATTTGTACGTCAACGCCCGCAGCAAGGTCTAGACGCATCAGAGCATCAACAGTTTTGTCTGTTGGCTCAACGATGTCGATTAGACGTTTGTGAGTACGGATTTCGTACTGATCACGAGCATCTTTGTTAACGTGTGGAGAGATAAGAACTGTGAAACGCTCTTTACGAGTAGGCAGTGGGATTGGACCACGAACCTGTGCGCCGGTGCGCTTAGCTGTTTCAACGATTTCCGCAGTAGAAGCGTCGATCAGTTTGTAATCGAAAGCTTTCAGGCGGATACGAATACGTTGGTTCTGCATGAGACAGAGCTCCAATAGTTATAAATTACACAAACAATATCGCCACTCAAACTCGTCAAGACGAGAGAATGCCGATTGATTTATGTGAAACCGTAGCCTCCAAAATTAGGAAGCATTGTCAGTTAATTTTCGATTAACTGTGTCTACCGAAGTAGAGGAGCTAATTGTATTAACCGCGAACATAAGCTGAGTATACATTACCTGACAAATCATAGTGATCAGTCAGCTCCTCGCTGCTCATTGGTTCACAACTGGCTTAACCAGTGCGCTGCATTATACAGATCACAGTTTGACATGCAAGCGCTGCTGGAAAAATAAACGCATAAATTGCCCCCCGAATGCGGTCTACAGCAAAGCCGCAGAAACAAAAACGCAGCGGTGTTTACCGCTGCGCTTTGGGGGCTATCACTCGCTCATCATATGCTGAGGCGTTGACGCACCGCTTCAAACAAACAGATGCCGGATGCCACTGACACGTTAAGGCTTGAGACACTGCCTGCCATCGGGATTTTGATCAGGTCATCACAGGTTTCGCGGGTCAAACGACGCATGCCATCCCCTTCCGCGCCCATCACAATCGCCAGAGGACCCGTCAACTTAGCCTGGTAAATGTCGTGAGTGGCTTCGCCCGCCGTGCCGACAAACCACACGCCCTGCTCCTGCAATGCACGCATGGTGCGCGCCAGGTTGGTGACCCGCACGAGAGGCACGGTTTCGGCTGCGCCGCACGCCACTTTGCTGACCGTGGCATTCATCGCCGCCGATTTGTCTTTCGGCACGATCACTGCGGCCACTCCGGCTGCATCTGCGTTACGCAGACAAGCGCCGAGGTTGTGCGGATCAGTCACGCCATCAAGAACCAACAACAAAGGCGCGTCGTGTTGCGCCACGATGGTTTCCAGATCGTGTTCGTTCAGCTGCTTGGCCGGTTTCACCCGGGCGATCACGCCCTGATGATTGGCACCATGCGCTTTATCATCCAGCGCTTTGCGTCCCATGATCTGAATCGACACACCGATGTGTTGCAGTTGATTCAGAATGGGCAGCAGACGGTCGTCCTGACGCCCTTTCAGTACGAACGCTTCAATGAAACGTTCCGGCTCACGTTCCAGTACGGCTTTGACCGCATGGATACCGTAAATAAATTCATTACTCATCAGTTAACCTAATTGTTACTTTTTCGCCTGGGCTTTTTTGCCCTTGCTCCGCGACTTTTTATGGCGCGCTTTGTCCTTTTTGGCCTTTTTCGGCTTATCACTCTCGACACGCTCACCGTCCGGACGAACGGTCGGCTCTACCAGGGGCTTGGCTTTCTGCCCTGGCGCATGGGCTTTGACCGATGCGCGCTTTTTGCTCTTGGCTTTTTTCTGCGCTTCCGCCACTCGTTTTTTGGCGGTTTTGCCTTTGCCGCGTAGCTTACGACTTGTTTCGACTAATTCAAAGTCAATTTGGCGATCATTCAGATTGACCGACAATACTTTCACTTTGACCGCATCACCAAGGCGATAGATAGCACCAAAACTTTCACCAATCAGACGCTGGCCAATCGGATCAAACTGGTAGTAATCGTTGGCCAGAGTGGATATGTGCACCAGTCCATCAATGTGCAGCTCGGTCAGACGGACAAAGAAGCCAAAACCGGTCACATTGGCAATCACCCCATCCAGCTCTTCACCGACATGGTCTTGCATGTATTCACATTTCAGCCAGTCTGAGACTTCGCGGGTCGCGTCATCGGCACGGCGCTCGGTCATCGAACACTGCTCACCGTAGAAATCCATATCGTCAAACGAGTAATGGAAACCGCCGGTTGGCGTCCAGCGATCCTGATTGCGGCCTTCGTGTTTGGCAATCAAATATTTGATCGCGCGATGCAGCAACAAGTCCGGATAGCGACGGATCGGTGAAGTGAAGTGGGCATAACGCTTCAGCGCCAAACCAAAGTGACCAGCATTGTCGGCGTTGTAGACCGCTTGCTTCATCGATCGCAGCAGCATGGTCTGGATCAGCTCTTTGTCCTGACGTTCACCGATCTGTTTGACCAGGTTGGCGTAATCGGTCGGTGACGGTTCAAGCCCGCCCGCCAGATTCAGCCCCAACTCGCCGAGAAAATCCCGGAAGCCCTGTAAACGCTCTTCCCCTGGCGTTTCGTGAATCCGGTACAGCGCCGGCTCTTTGGCTTTTTCCACCAGCGACGCCGATGCGATGTTAGCCATGATCATGCACTCTTCAATGATCTTGTGCGCATCATTGCGAATCACAGGTTCAATCCGGTCAATCTTGCGCTCCGCATTGAAGATAAATTTGGTTTCGACGGTCTCAAACTCAATCGCCCCGCGCTGATCGCGGGCGTGTTTAAGCACCTTATACATTTTGTGCAACTCTTCTAAGTGCGGCACCAGAGGCTGATAACGCTCCCGCAGCTCTTCATCGCCATCCAAAATCGCACCGACTTTGGTGTAGGTCAGGCGTGCGTGCGAATTCATCACGGCTTCGTAATGACGATAACCCGACAGCTTACCACTGTCTGAAATGGTCATTTCACACACCATACACAGGCGATCAACTTGTGGGTTAAGCGAGCACAGTCCGTTAGACAGCACTTCCGGCAGCATTGGCACCACTTGTGACGGGAAATACACCGAATTGCCGCGATTGATGGCTTCTTTGTCCAGAGCCGAATCCGGACGGACGTAGTAACTCACATCCGCAATCGCCACCCACAAACGCCAGCCTCCGCTTTTTTTTGCTTCACAATAGACCGCGTCATCGAAATCTCGTGCGTCTTCGCCGTCGATGGTGACCAGTGGCAATTCTCGCAGATCAACCCGACCGGCTTTCGCCTCTTCCGGCACCTCTTCGCCCAGGCCGGCGATCTGCTTTTCGACCTCTTGTGGCCACTCGTGCGGGATCTGGTGGGTGCGAATGGCAATTTGCGTTTCCATTCCCGGCGCCATGTTCTCGCCCAGCACTTCCACCACTTTGCCTGTCATACCACGACTGCGCGCCCCGCGATCGGTGATTTCAACCACGACGACATTCCCCATGCGTGCGCCGGCTTTGTGTTCATTCGGGATCAGAATGTCCTGGCTGATGCGCGAATCATCCGGCACCACGTACGAGTAGCCATATTCGAGGAAAAAGCGTCCGACAATTTGCGTGGTGCGTTCTTCCAAGACACGCACCAGACGCCCTTCCCTGCGGCCTCGCTTACTGCTGTCTGTCGGCTGCACCAGCACGTAATCACCGTGGATCAGCGTACGCATCTGATGATGCGGCAACAGGATGTCATCGTCTTTATTCAGGCTGCCTTCCGGACGCACCCAGCCGTGACCGTCTTTATGACCGATCACATACCCTTTGATCATTTCGAGTTTTTCCGGCAAGGCGTAACACTGGCGGCGGGTAAACACCAACTGCCCATCACGTTCCATTGCACGCAAACGGCGACGCAACCCTTCATACTGCTCTTCACCGCTCAAATGCAGCGCCTCGAACAGATCGTTGCGGTTCATCGGCACACCGGCGCTTTTGAGGAAGTCGAGAATGAACTCCCGGCTGGGGATCGGGTTATCGTAGTTTTGCGATTCACGCTCAGCAAAAGGATCGTTATGGGTATTGTCTGACATCGGCACGCCTAATTAAGCAAGGAAGGATATGAGCTAGTATATCTGACTCGCTCGTTAACCTACAGTTAAGCATATAAAAAGAATAAAAAAACGCCCGTATCAAAACACGGACGTTTTATCAGTGGCAGGCCAGAGTGCGTTACCAGAAGGTTTCGCGGCGTTTCGCCCGGGCAATGATGTTGTCCGGCATACGCAGTTCCAGCCCCTGACGCAGCATAGCGATGCGACGGTGGGTACGCTTGTCCGCTGACACTGAGTTGTACAGCCAGCGATAAGCGTCTTCATAATCGAGTGGGCTGCCGTAATCCCGCAGCAGCAGTTCGGCCAGCAGAATGCGGGCGTTGAGATTACCCATCGCGGCCGCTTCACGCAAATATGGAATCGCGCGCTCTTTATCCTGCTGCACCAGTGTACCGCGCGAGTAGTAACGGCCCAGTTGCTCCAGTGCCGCTGGCAACCCTTGATGCGCGGCACTTTCCATGTAATAGAGGCCAAGTTCAACATCCTGATCGACGCACACGCCCCACGCCAGCATGTCACCATACAGGAATTCGTAGGACGGCAGATTAATCCGGGTAGCACGCGCGACAATGTCTTCCACCAGCTGGCAGTTGTCGGCTTTGATCCGCTCCAGATGTTGATTCTGCTCAACCAATTTTATCAGCTCTGCTTCACTGTAAATCGGCACCGGTTCGCCCACATCCGCTACACTCGGGGCCGCTTTGGCCAGCGAAGTGGTCAATACCAGCACCAGTGATGCAGCCACTTGTCGCAGCTTCATACTCGCACTCTATCCACACGTTGATGCACCGCTCACGGCCACACCAGCAAACTCAGTTTTCTCACCCATTCGGCGAGGACTTGTTAATCCTATCGGCAAGCCGCCGGCAGACTTTAGACAAAATTTGCCACGACAGGCAAAAGCTTGCCATGTCAGTATAAAAGATGAGCAGTCGACGGGCAGAAAAAAACCGGCCGAAGGGCCGGTTTTGTGAAGCTGTGGCGCAAGCCGATTAAGATTCGAATGGGTGAACCTTAATGATGGTTTCGTTGCGATCCGGGCCGGTTGAAATAATGTCAACAGGCACACCCGTCAGCTCTTCGATACGTTTGATGTAGTTCAGCGCAGCTTGTGGTAGCGCGTCCAGAGACTTAGCACCAAAGGTGTTTTCAGACCAACCCGGCATGGTTTCGTAGATTGGCGTCGCCTTCTCGAAAGCTTCCGCCGCCATTGGCGACACTTCCATCACCGAACCGTCTTCCATCTTGTAACCGGTACAGATCTTCAGCTCTTCCAGACCATCCAGAACGTCCAGTTTGGTCAGACAGAAACCCGTCACTGAGTTGATTTGGATTGCACGGCGCATCGCTACGGCATCGAACCAACCCGTACGACGCAGACGCCCCGTGGTGGCCCCGAATTCGTGACCCACAGTACCCAGGTGTTTACCGATAGGATCTTGCTTATCCTGGCCATCGTACAGTTCAGTCGGGAATGGCCCCGCACCTACGCGAGTACAGTACGCTTTCGCGATACCCAGGATATAACCGATGTGACGAGGACCAAAACCTGAGCCAGCCGCAACCCCACCCGCAGTGGTGTTCGACGAGGTCACATATGGGTAAGTACCGTGGTCGATATCCAGCAGCGTACCCTGAGCCCCTTCAAACATGATCTTGTCGCCGCGTTTACGTGCTGCATCCAGCTCGTCAGTCACGTCAATCACCATAGAGGTCAACAACTCAGCAAAGCCTTTCGCCTGCTCCAGCACATCTTCGTAGCTCACCGCTTCGGCTTTGTAGAAGTTCACCAGCTGGAAGTTATGGAATTCCATCACTTCTTTGAGTTTTTCTGCGAACGCGTCCATATCGAACAAGTCACCAACGCGCAGACCGCGACGGGCAACTTTATCTTCGTAGGCCGGACCGATACCACGACCAGTCGTGCCGATCGCTTTCTTACCACGAGCGATTTCGCGAGCTTGGTCTAGCGCGATGTGGTAAGGCAGAATAAGAGGACAAGCTTCAGAAATGAAAAGACGCTCACGGACCGGGATGCCGCGCTCTTCAAGAGGCTTCATTTCTTTAAGAAGGGCTTCAGGTGACAGAACGACACCGTTACCGATAATACATTTGACGTTATCGCGAAGGATACCTGACGGAATTAAGTGAAGAACGGTTTTTTCACCGTCAATGACCAAAGTGTGACCTGCGTTGTGACCGCCTTGGTAGCGAACCACGTATTTTGCATCTTCAGTTAAAAGGTCTACGATTTTACCTTTACCTTCGTCACCCCATTGGGTGCCTAGAACGACTACGTTATTTCCCATCTTTCCAAGTCTGATTGCTAGTTAAAAATGGATTCTAGCACTGAATCCGTACGTATGCAGTCATTTTTTGGTCACGCCGGGGAGAGCGCCAGATAACTCATTGATGGATAGCACTAAGTTAGACAGTGGCCACCTGGCTACTCGTGCGCATAGATTTTGACGCTGAGCTGGCCATCGCGATCGATCCCAGCCCGGTACATGCCGGAACTGTTCATCGCAAAATGGAGTTCTCCTTGTGCGTCAATAGCGATCAACCCGCCTTCGCCACCTATCTGCTTCAGCTCGCCCTGAATAACGTGTTCGCAAGCGGTATGGAGATCTTCCTTCAGGTAACGCATGCGCGCTGCCACATCCCCCGCTACGGTCTGGCGAATAAAGTACTCACCCATCCCCGTGGTGGATACCGCGACATTGCCGTTTTCAGCAAAGGTCCCCGCGCCAATCAGCGCCGAATCGCCAACCCGGCCATATTGCTTATTGGTAATGCCACCGGTACTGGTGGCTGCGGCAAGGTTCCCGTGCTGATCCAAGGCCACCGCGCCCACGGTACCGTGCTTGCGATCGTCGGGATAGCGTGATTCCGACAGTGCAAACAGACCTTTCTCTTTCATCGATTGCAACTGTTCGTAGCGCCGGTCGGTGTAAAAATAATCCTGCTCGGTAAACGCGTGGCCGACCTCAAACGCAAACTCTTCCGCCCCCTCACCGATCAGCAACACGTGTTCGCTCCGCTGCATCACATCTTTCGCTAACTCAATCGGATTGCGGATATGCCGCACGCCAGCTACAGCGCCGGCGTCTCGCTGGCGACCGTGCATCACCGATGCGTCCATCTCTACCATCTCTTTGTGGGTCAGAACTGAGCCTTTTCCCGCATTAAAGTGGGGCGAATCTTCCAACACCCGGACCGCCGCCACCACCGCATCGAGCGCATCACTCCCCTGAGCCAATAGCGTATGACCTGCCCGCACAGCTCGCTCCAAATCCGTCAGGATCTGCGCTTTCAGCGTTTCACTCATCTGCTGAGGCAGTATGGTTCCGGCACCGCCATGAATGGCGATCGCAAAAGGTTGGCTCATGTTCATTCCTTATCATCGCGGGCGAAACATGACCAGCGTGTACTCATAGGGTTGCTCCCAAGTTACTCCCGGCCAACAAAAAGCGCAAACCGATCTGCATCGCTTTGCGCTCATGTAACTGGTCTGGCGGCATGCCGCCGACTGGCTAAGACTTAGTGTGAACCGCAGCTACCGCCACCGCAACAACCGCCTTCACCGTGGTCGTGATCATGATCGTGGTCATGGTCGTGACCACCACAACAACCGCCTTCCTGGTGGATATGACCGTGCTCGATTTCATCTTCTGTTGCTGCGCGCGTCGCCACGACTTCTACGTCGAACGTCAGAGTTTGACCAGCCAGCATGTGGTTGCCATCAACCACCACTTCGTCGCCATCCACTTCAGTGACTTCAACCGGGATTGGTCCCTGATCGGTGTCTGCCAGGAAACGCATGCCAACTTCGATTTGATCCACACCCTGGAAGACTTCGGCCGGTACGCGCTGTACCAGTGCATCGTTGTGATCGCCGTACGCGTCGTCTGGAGACACAGTTACTGAGAACTTATCGCCTGCCGCTTTGCCTTCCAGTTCACGTTCCAGACCAGTGATCAGGTTGTTGTGACCGTGCAGGTAATCCAGTGGAGCCTCGGTTGTTGACTGATCAACAACTACGCCATCTTCCAGTTTGACCTGGTAAGCCAGGCTAACCACTACGTTCTTTTCAATCTTCATAAGTGCTCCAGAGCGTTGGATTGGGCTGTGCCCAAAAGGTAAATCTGATTACCCCCGTATTATGGGGATGATTTATAGAAACACAATCAATCCGGCTTAAAAATCCCGATCATCTCTTGAGCGGCGTGCTGGTTTTTTTCCACGGTCTGCGGTTTGCGCTGGTCGTGATAATCACACTCAACACACTCAACCAGCTCGATATTGTTCTCAATCCACCAGCGTAATGTGTCCTGGCTCTGGCATTGCGGGCAACTCGCTCCGGCAATGAATCTTTTTTTGGGCTTCATGTTATTTTACTCCTGTTCCCAGAAATGACGGGACTGGCGATCGTTGTCCATCTCGCGGCCAAAAATCTCTTCCAGTTCCTTGCGGGCTTCTTTGGCTCTCTGGGCCAATTGCTTGTCTTCATTGTGCTGCGGCAACAGCTCTTTAAGCATGGCATTATCCAGCTTGCGAAAGTACGCTTCCGCACGCTTGGCCTGATACGGATGCATGCCGAGTTCAACCAGCGCCTGCCGGCCGAGATCCAGGGCACCCAGGAACGTTTCTCGCGAGTAGCGGTCAACACCATGACTGAGCAACTGATACGCCTCAACCCGGCTGCGCGCGCGCGCGAGCAGTTTCAAGTGCGGAAAATGTTGCTGACACAAAGCGATAATGCTCATGATTTCATCCGGTGAGTCGGTACAGATGATCATCGCTTCGGCACTCTCGGCGCCAGCCGCGCGCAGTAAGTCTACCTGAGTCGCGTCACCATAAAAAACTTTATAACCGTATTTACGCAGTAAGTGGATTTGGCTGGCGTCACTCTCCAGAATCGTTACCTTGATTTTGTTGGCGTACATCAACCGCCCAACAATCTGACCAAAACGCCCAAAACCAGCAATGATCACCCGCGGCTGCTTGTCAACCACGTCCGAACGAACCCGGCTATCTTCGGCCGGATTAAGGGTACGGGCAAACCAGTGTTGCTGAGCAATCAGCAGCAGCGGCGTCGTCACCATCGACAAGCTCACCACCACCAACAGGAACCCGGTGTGTTCCCGGCTGAGCAACCCTTGTGTCGCAGCGGCGGTAAAAATCACGAAGGCGAACTCGCCGCCCTGACTGAGGATCGCTGCCATCCGGCTGCGCGCTTTAGCGCGGATCCCGGCCGCGCGGGCAAGGAAGTACAGCAACAGACCTTTGATCACCACCAGCGCCACCACCGCCAACAGGATGCTCAGCGGCTCCGCAATCAACAAACCAAGGTTGACCGCCATACCCACCGCAATAAAGAATAGGCCTAACAGCAGCCCTTTGAACGGCTCAATGGCAATTTCCAGCTCGTGGCGATACTCACTTTCTGCCAGCAGCACGCCAGCCAGAAACGTCCCGAGGGCCATCGACAGGCCAAGCTGTTTCATCGCCAGAGCGATCCCAATCACCAGCAGCAGTGCCGCGATGGTAAACAGCTCGCGCACCCCACTCAGCACCACATAGCGAAACAGCGGGCGCAGCAAAAAATGGCCGCCGACCAGCAGCGCCAGCACTCCGCCCAGCATCCATAACGCGTCGAGCCAGTCACCGGCCGTGTTACCTGCCAGTACCGGCAGGATCGCCAGCATCGGAATGACTGCAATGTCCTGAAACAGCAATACGGCGAAACCCGACTGACCGGTTTCTGTACCGTCCAGTCCTTGCTCTTCGATCACCCGCAACGCGATCGCCGTTGACGACAGTGCCAAGCCCATGCCAATCACCAGGCTGGTTTGCCAGCTAAGCCCCAGCAAATGCACGATCGCACTCAGCACCGCCGTGGTCACTACCACCTGCGCACCGCCCATGCCGAGGATCGGCCCGCGCATCTGCCACAGCTTGCGCGGATTCAGCTCAAGACCAATCAGAAACAGCAGCAACACCACGCCAAGTTCCGCAAAATGCAAAATGGCTTCGACATCGCTGATCAGCCCAAGCCCCCAAGGCCCGATGGCCACCCCTGCGAGCAGGTAGCCGAGTACCGAACCCAGCCCCATGCGCTGGGCAATCGGCACCGCCACCACCGCAGCCGCCAAAAACACCACGCTGCTTTGCAGAAAATCACTCTCCAGCGCCATCGCCACCTCCCTGGGCACCAAGCGGATTATTCAGCCACTGACGGTATTGCTCAGCATGCTGATAGCGTTCAAGATCACCGACATTGCGCGACCAATACAGCACCAAGGGTGTGATCCAGTGCATGCGGCATAAGGCCGCCGTCAATTCAAACGGTTGCAGGATCTGGTCAAGCGGATAGCGGTTGTACCCCTGTTCGCTGAACGCCTCCTCGCTGCCTCCGGTTGTGATCACACTGCGCCAGTATTTCCCCGCCAGTGCACTGCCGTCGCCGAAGGCAAAGCCTTTGCCCAGTACCCGGTCAATCCACTCTTTGAGTAACGCCGGGCAGGAATACATGTACAGCGGGTGCTGGAAAACAATCACATCGTATTCCAGCAATAATTGATGCTCGGCGTGCACATCGATAAAAAAATCGGGGTAAGCGGCGTAGAGATCGTGCACACGTACGTGCGCCAGCGACGTGATCTTTTTGATCATCACCTGATTGGCAATGGAGTTGTCTGGCTCCGGGTGGGCGTAGATCACCAACACGCGGGGCGGCGGCTTGTTGCGCGTAATATCCATCATTCCCTGAACTGCACTGGATAGTTTAGTTATCAGTTTGTTATACGTTCTTGCCCGCCATAACGCAAATGGCAAAACACTCTGATTTCATCGCCTTTGGCCGCGCTGCCATCGACATTTGCTGTCGTTGCCCCTACTATTCCGGGGTTCAACCATCGGTGTAAAAAGTTTCTATGATTACCTTCTCTGACATGCAGTTACTCCGCGGCGGTAAACCGCTGCTTGAGCAGGCTTCGGCCACGATTCATCCGGGCGATAAAGTCGGCCTGGTCGGCAAAAACGGTTGTGGCAAGTCCACCCTGTTCGCTCTGTTAAAAGACGAACTGTCGATCGACGCTGGCTCGTTCAGCATGCCGAGCCATTGGGAGCTGGCCTGGGTGGCGCAGGAAACCCCGGCGCTGGAACGCAGTGCCCTGGAGTACGTCATTGATGGTGACCGTGAATACCGGGATCTGGAACAGCAATTGGCGGCGGCTGAGCAAGCCGACAACGGCACATTGGTGGCCGAACTGCACGGCAAAATCGAAACCATCGGCGGCTACAGCATCCGTGCCCGGGCATCGGAGCTGCTGGACGGTCTGGGCTTTAGCCAAGATCAAATGAGCTGGAACCTGACCCAGTTTTCCGGGGGATGGCGGATGCGCCTCAACCTGGCGCAGGCGCTGTTGTGCCGCTCTGACCTGCTGTTGCTTGATGAGCCCACCAACCACTTAGATCTGGATGCGGTCATGTGGCTGGAACGCTGGCTACAAAACTACCCGGGCACCCTGATCCTGATCTCGCACGATCGCGACTTTCTCGACCCGATTGTTGGTCGTATCGTTCACATCGAAAATCAGCAGCTCAACGAATACACCGGCAACTATTCATCGTTCGAAAATCAGCGCGCGCAAAAACTGATGCAACAGCAGGCGATGTTTGAGAAACAGCAGAAGCAGATGGCGCACATGCAGAGCTACATTGACCGCTTCCGCTACAAAGCCTCGAAAGCACGCCAGGCTCAGAGCCGGATTAAAGCGCTGGAGAAGCTGGAAAAAGTGCTGCCTGCGCAATTTGATAACCCGTTCAGTTTTGAATTTCGCCAACCTGCCGCGTTGCCCAACCCGATCCTGATGATGGACGAGGTTTCGGCCGGTTACGGTGATCACCTGATCCTGGATAAAATCCGCCTCAATCTGGTACCGGGCAGCCGCATTGGTCTGCTTGGCCGTAACGGTGCCGGTAAATCCACCCTGATCAAATTGTTATCGGGGGAACTGGCTGCCCAAGGTGGCGATCTGACCTATTCACAGGGCGTGAAGATCGGGTACTTTGCCCAGCACCAACTCGAAACCCTGCATCCGGAAGAAACCCCGTTGCAGCACATGATGCAGATTGCACCGGATAAAAACGAGCTGGAGCTGCGCAACTACCTTGGCAGTTTTGGCTTCCACGGCGATAAGGCGCTGGAACCCGTCGCGCCGTTCTCCGGAGGTGAAAAAGCTCGCCTGGTGTTGGCGTTGATCGTGTGGCAAAAGCCCAACCTGCTGCTGCTCGATGAACCCACCAACCACTTGGATCTTGACATGCGCCAGGCCCTGACCCTGGCACTGCAAACCTACGAAGGCGCTATGGTGATTGTCTCGCACGATCGGTATCTGCTGCGTGCGACCACCGATGATCTGTATCTGGTCAATGATCGTCAGGTTGCCCCATTTGATGGTGACCTCAACGACTACTACAAGTGGCTGACAGAACAACAAAAAGCGCAGCGTAAGGAAGCGCAGGCCGCTCAGCCTGAAAAGGCGGGCACCAACAGCGCCGCGGCGAAAAAGGAGCAGAAGCGACGTGAAGCTGAGTTTCGCAAACAGACCGCACCTATTCGCAAAACGCTGACAAATCTGGAGCAAAAAATGGATAAGTTAAGCGCTGCATTGGAGCAGGCGGAAGAGCAATTATCAGACTCCTCACTGTATGATGCGGAAAATAAAGCTAAACTTACCGAAGTACTGGCACTCCAGGCAAACAGCAAATCCGAGCTGGAAGACGTTGAAATGGAGTGGATGGCGCAGCAGGAGTCCCTTGAACAGATGGAGCAGGAGTTCAATAGCCAATGACCCAAGAGCACGTACGCATTTCACTGACGCTAGAACGATTGTGGCAATTCAGTCTGCAATATTACGGCACCCGTGAGGTGAAAGAAGCGTGCCTGGCTCTGCAAAACAACTTTGGCGGTAACGTCAACCTGCTCCTGCTGCTCAAATGGCTTGATGAGCAGCGCGTCACCTTTCAGGAAGAAGACTGGCACAAGGTCGAGGAGTGTCTCGGCCGATCCGAGACACTGCTGCACAGCTTCCGCGACCTGCGCCGTCGGATGAAACTGAATCTCCCGGACACCTTGTATCGCGAATCGCTCCAGTTTGAACTGCAACTCGAAAAACAACAGCAGTCCGATCTGGTCGATTGCATTAACGCGTTGCAACTGGAAAACAATCTCGGAGAGCCGCTTACTTTACGTTACTGTCGTCAGCTGGGTGGAGAACATTTGTTTCAGGCGTTTTCAGCGCCTGCACCGTCGCTCTACAATCTGGACTGATGACGCTATGACCCAATTTATCGCTGCTACCGGACTGAAAAACCCACACCTGCAAACACTGGCACCGCGCTTTATCCGCAAAAAAGCCCTGTTTGACCCCTTCTGGCAGACGCTGGACACACCAGACGGAGACTTTCTCGATTTGGCCTGGAGCGAGGCGTGGCAGAGCGACGCCGCGCAGACAAAGCCCTTGTTCATTCTGTTTCATGGCCTGGAAGGGTGCTTTTACAGCCCTTACGCCAATGGCCTGATGCACGCCTTTACTCAGGACGGCTGGCTGGCGGTGATGATGCACTTTCGCGGCTGCAGTGGCAAACCCAATAACCTCGCCCGCGCCTACCACTCCGGTGAAGTGGAAGACGCGCGTTTGTTTCTCGAGCACTTGCAGTGTCTCTTCCCGCATCAGCCGAAAGTGGCCGTCGGCATCTCTCTTGGCGGCAATATGCTGGCCAATTACCTGGCGCGCTACAACGACGACCCGATCCTCTCAGCAGCGACCATTGTTTCAGCACCACTCGACTTGGCCGCTTGTTCAGAGCGGATCGAGCAAGGGTTTTCCCAAGTCTACAAAAAGTACCTGTTGTCGTCGCTCAAGCGCAATGCGCTGCGTAAACACCACCTGTTGAAAGGCGAACTGGATGTCTCGTATGAGCACATCAAACGGGTCACTCGACTGTACGAGTCCGATGATCTGATCACAGCGCCGTTGCATGGCTTTAAAGACGCCCGCGACTACTACCAGCAGTGCTCAGGTATCCATTGTCTCAAACAGATCCGGATTCCCACTCAAATAATCCACGCCAAAGACGACCCTTTCATGACCGAGGCGGTAATCCCGAAATTCGTCCTGCCGGATAACATTGACTACCGGCTGTTTGACCATGGCGGCCATGTCGGCTTTCTCAGCGGTAGCGCACTGAAACCTCATTTCTGGTTGGAAGAAGCCTTACCGGCCTACTATGAAAGTGTCCGCGATACGGCATAATAGGCCGGCATCATAAAAGAGAGAGGTATTTATGATAGTTCCATGGCAACAGATTGACGCGCACACACTCGACAACCTGATCCGCGAATTCGTACTGCGCGAAGGCACCGATTACGGTGAAGTGGAAACGTCCCTGCAACACAAAGTCGACCAGGTCAAAGCGCAGCTTGAGTCCGGAGAAGCAGTGATCGTCTTCTCTGAACTGCACGAAACGGTGGACATCCAGCTGCGCCGCCATCTTTAACTGCCACACCACAATTGTCACGTTTCCATGATATAGTGGTTTCATAATCAAAACAGACAAGGAATGTCATGTCAGCAAAACACCCGATCATTGCGGTGACCGGTTCCTCCGGTGCCGGAACGACCACCACTTCGGAAGCTTTCCGCAAGATGTTCAACATGATGAACATCCGCCCGGCCTGGGTGGAGGGCGACAGTTTCCACCGCTTTACCCGTCCGGAAATGGATGTGGAAATCCGTAAAGCGCGTGAACAAGGACGTCACATCAGCTATTTCGGCCCTCAGGCCAACGATTTCCCGGCACTGGAAGAGTTTTTCCATAAATACGGCGATGAGGGTGTCGGTAAAGTGCGCCGCTACTTGCACACATTTGATGAAGCCGTGCCCTACAACCAGATGCCCGGCACCTTTACCCCGTGGCAGGAACTGCCGGAAAACTCCGATGTGCTGTTTTATGAGGGGCTGCACGGCGGCGTGGTCGACGGCGACACCAACGTCGCGCAACATGTGGATCTGCTGATCGGCATGGTGCCAATCGTCAACCTCGAATGGATTCAGAAATTCGTGCGCGACACCCGCGACCGTGGTCACTCGCGCGAGGCGGTGATGGATTCCATCGTGCGCTCAATGGACGACTACCTCAATTACATTACGCCGCAATTTTCACGAACGCACATCAATTTCCAGCGCGTCCCCACCGTCGACACCTCCAACCCGCTCAATGCCAAAGGCATCCCGAGCCTGGATGAGAGTTTTGTGGTGATCCGCCTGCGCGGCATCAAGAATGTCGACTTTCCCTACCTGCTGGCCATGATTGACGGCTCGTTCATGTCGCGCCACAACACCATTGTGGTTCCGGGAGGAAAAATGAGTTTTGCTATGGAACTGATTGTCCGGCCTATCCTGCAACAGCTGATTGAAACCGGAAAAATCGGTTAGAAACGCACGGCGCGCAAGATTACTTTTCATACCGTGATCATGTGCACATTTTTGCGTAAATAATCACAACCCGGACACGATTAAAATCAAGAAATCGTTTTCGAAAAAGGATACTATTCTTAACCGAAACACAAGATAGCTTGCAGCATTGGTAAAGTGCTCTTATTCTAGTAAGTCAAATTCAGGCTTGGCTAAAATATGGATAGCGGCAAGCGTACCCTGCAGAGGAAGTGAGATATTATGGTTCTAGGTAAACCTCAAACCGACCCAACACTAGAGTGGTTTCTTTCACATTGTCATATTCATAAGTACCCTTCAAAAAGCACGCTGATCCACGCGGGCGAGAAAGCAGAGACTTTGTACTACATCGTCAAAGGGTCTGTTGCTGTACTTATTAAAGACGAAGAAGGTAAGGAGATGATCCTGTCTTACCTGAACCAAGGTGACTTTATCGGTGAACTTGGTTTGTTCGAAGAAGACCAGGAGCGCACAGCTTGGGTTCGCGCGAAATCTCCTTGTGAAGTCGCGGAAATTTCATTCAAGAAATTCCGTCAGCTGATTCAGGTCAATCCGGATATCCTGATGCGCCTGTCAGCCCAGATGGCTCGTCGTCTGCAAGTCACCAGTCAGAAAGTGGGTGACCTGGCGTTCCTAGACGTTACCGGTCGTATTGCTCAGACTCTGCTGAACCTAGCCAAACAACCAGATGCGATGACCCACCCAGACGGCATGCAAATCAAGATCACTCGCCAGGAGATCGGTCAGATTGTCGGCTGTTCACGTGAAACGGTTGGTCGTATCCTGAAAATGCTGGAAGAGCAGAATCTGATTTCTGCCCACGGTAAAACCATCGTGGTATACGGCACGCGTTAATTTCCCGCCAGAAAACAACGTTCAAATTGAAAAAAGCCACCGTCAGGTGGCTTTTTGTTATCATGCCGAACGTGTTACGACTGACTGTCGGTGCTCTCGAAAATCTTATCCGCCGAAGCCGCCACAAAACCCGGATACAACTGACCATCCGCCATCGGGTAACGCTTGGCAAACTCATAAAAGCCACCCGGGATGATCTCACTGCCTTCACTAAACTGAACCGCGACTTTATCTGCCATGGTCGAAGATTGTTCCAGCAGTACATCCGGTGAGCCTTTCACTTCGCCACCTGAGGTATTGATGGTAAAGCCTGCCTGTCGCAGGTGATCATTGACCTGCTGCACTTCATCGAACGCCTTGAGCTGATTCACACTGACGGTAAAGTGGTTCGCACCGTAGCCATGCGCAGCCAGCCAGGAGGCATACTCGCTCTCTTTCGCCAGCGTTTGGTAATCCGCATAACTCAGTTGCCACAAGCGACCACCGTACAAAAACGCTTCCCCTTCCAGCGCCGAAGCATCGACCTGCGCAACCAGATTGGCGACGATGGCCTGTAGCGCCGGCGAGCACTCTTCCACTTTCAGCTCGCTGATGAACACTTTTGGCTGCAGCGGATCCGGGTGTTCATAGTGCTTGGCCACCAGCTTCTTGCTCTCAAACATATAGTCGCCACACGGGGTGTAACCCAGCGCCAGAAACGGTTTGGCCAGAGTGTCGATACCAAGTGGTGCGACATTAAAGGTGCGCAGAGCTATGTGATCATTGATCAACGGCTCGTCTTCCTGCAGCAGTTGATGAACTTTGTCCGCGGACGGACACAGACGGTGAATGTAGTCATTCCACAGCGATTGAAATAAAACAGCTGGCGTCATAACGCCTCCTTGTCGGGGTTGTTAACGTGTTATCGAATTGTGCTCTCTCTTCACCGGCCCATTTAATCGCCCGGCAAGATAGAAAGGAGGCTATCTGACGGCATATCCAGAATGCCGCGCAGATAGCCTTCAACCTGTGACGAAACTGAGTGTAATACTGTCGTTATAGTTCTAAACCCGGGCTCAGAGTGGCCGGCAGGATCGTTTCCCCACCTTCCATTGATGCCATTGGGTATGCGCAGTAATCGGCGGCGTAGTAAGCGCTTGGACGTAAGTTGCCTGAAGCGCCCGGACCACCAAACGGCGCGTCACCGCTGGCGCCCGTCAGTTGACGGTTGCGGTTCACGATACCGGCGCGGATGTGCTCCACAAAGTAGTCCCATTCGCCGTCATCGGTCGACACCAGGCCAGCCGATAAACCGAAACGGGTATCGTTGGCCATCTCAACCGCGCTTTCCAGCGTGGCGTAGCGCACCACCTGCAGCAGTGGGCCAAAGTACTCTTCATCCGGCAGCTCAGCGATGTGAGTGACGTCAATGATGCCTGGCGAGACGAACGCTGCTTCACCCGGCATGGCTTCCAGCAGGCTTTCTCCGCCCAGCGATTGTAAGTTCGCCTGCGCGTCCAGGATCACTTTCGCCGCAGCCTGAGAAATCTGCGGCCCCATGAACGGTGCCGGTTCGGCAAACGGCTGATCGATACGAATGTTCTTGGTTGCGTCAACCAAACGGGCAATCAGCGCATCGCCTTTCTCTCCCACCGGGACATAGAGGCGACGAGCACAGGTACAACGCTGACCGGCACTGATGAACGCCGATTGAATGATGGTGTACACCGTCGCGTCCAGATCGCCGTAGTGCTCGGAAATCACCATTGGGTTGTTGCCCCCCATCTCCAGCGCTAACATCTTACCAGGCTGGCCTGCAAACTGACGATGCAGCAAGTGACCAGTATTGGCACTGCCGGTAAACAGCAGGCCATCGATGCCTTTGGCATCCGCCAGCGCAATGCCGGTTTCTTTCGCGCCCTGCACCAGGTTAATGACGCCCGCAGGCAAGCCGGCTTTTTCCCACAGCTTGACGGCAAACTCACCGGTCAGCGGCGTTTGCTCTGACGGTTTAAATACCACCGTATTCCCCGCCAGCAATGCCGGCACGATGTGACCATTTGGCAGGTGACCCGGGAAGTTGTACGGCCCAAAGACCGCCATCACACCCAATGGACGGTGACGCAGCACAATCTGGTTACCGTTCGCTTCGCGAGCCGCTTCACCGGTGCGATCATGATAAGCGCGGATCGAGATCGCGATTTTACCGGCCATGGCCGCCGCTTCAGTGCGCGTTTCCCACAACGGCTTGCCGGTTTCTTTGGCAATGATCTCGGCAATCTCTTCGCTGTGTTGCTTCACTTGCTCGGCAAACGCCAGCACAATCGCTTCACGCTGCTCAAAGCTGAGTTTTTTCCAGCTCAGGAAAGCCTGACGCGCCGCTTTGATCGCGGCGTCTACCTGCGCAGGCGTCGCACTGTCGCCCTGCCAGATCACTTCATTATTGTATGGGCTTTGAGAATGCATCGGCTCGCCTTGTCCGGCGACCCACTCTCCAGCAATCCATTGAGTCATCTTGTTTATCCTTCTCTTTTATTGCACCAGCATGCGCACATAATCGCCCGGTGCCAAGTGCAGCGCTTCGGCCACATCCGGGGCCAGAATCACGCTTTCGCTTTCTTTGTCATACGCCGCTTTTGCCGCCGTGGCACGGAAGTTTTCAAATGACGTATTGGCGATCAGAAAGTCCTGTGAACTGGCGTGCTCCGCAATCGTTACTTTGGCGCGAATCGAGTGACGCACCGATTCGATATTGCGCAGGTCACACTCAACCGTTGGACCGGCATCAAAAATGTCGACATAGTTGCGACAGGTGAAGCCTTCTTTTTCCAGCAAACGCAGGGCCGGGCGGGTGTTTTCGTGAACCTGACCAATGACTTGCTGCGCTTCTTTGCTCAGCAGATTGACGTAAATCGGCAGCTTCGGCATCAGGTCGGCAATAAAGCCTTTTTTACCAATGCCCGTCAGATAATCCGCCATCGTGAAATCGATGGAGAAGAAGTGTTCCTGCAACCATTGCCAGAATGGCGAGTTGCCTTCGGCGTCGGACACGCCACGCATTTCAGCGAAAATGGTCTTCGAGAAACGATGCGGATGTTCCGCCATCATCAGAAAACGACACTTAGACATCAGACGGCCATTCAAGCCCTGACGGAATTGCGGACGCAGAAACAGGGTGCAGATTTCCGAACAACCTGTGTAGTTATTACCAAACGTCAGCAGTTTCACTACGTTATTGACCCCGAGTTTCGGGGACGAATGCACAATGGTACTGATGTGGTAAGAGTAGAAAGGTACATCCCAGCCGATCGACGCTTCGATCCCAGTCGTCCCGGCCACTTCGCCGCTGTCGGTGTCAAAGCCAACCATCAGGTAGCCTTCATCCCCCGGTCCGGACACGTCCGGTTTGGCGAAACTGTATTCTGAGTGCTGAATGCGGTTGGTTAACAGCTCTTCGTTAACCGGCAGTGATGTGAATCCATGACCCGACTCTACCGCGCAGGTGTGCAGCGCATCGTAGTCTGACATTGCAATAGGGCGAACAACTAGCATCAATATTCCCTCCAGATGCAAACAGGGCCTAATCATTAGGCCCCAGGCATTCGCCACACCCCCTCATCCTATGAGAGCGATGTGGCGATCAGCCGGCTTAAACCAGTGAAGCGATCGCTTTCTCCAGTCGTGCCAAGCCTTCTTCAATTTCTTGTTTTGTAATCACGAGTGATGGTGTAAAGCGCACGACATTCGCGCCAGCCACCAACACCATCAATCCTTGTTTGCCCGCCGCGACCAAGACGTCACGCGCACGGCCTTGCCATTCATCGTTGAGTGCCGCGCCCAGAAGCAAGCCCTGACCACGAACCTCTTTAAACAGCGAGTATTTATCATTAATTTTAGCTAAACCGTCGCGGAAAAGCGCTTCACGCTCTTTGACGCCCGCCAGGGTGTCAGGCTGACTGACGATATCAACCACCGCTTCCGCAACCGCACACGCCAGTGGGTTGCCGCCGTAAGTTGAACCGTGAGTGCCCACTTTGAGGTGCTCTGCCAGTTTGCTGGTCGTCAGCATTGCACCGATAGGGAAACCGCCACCAAGTGATTTTGCGGTGCTGAGAATATCCGGAGTCACCCCCAGCCCTTGGTAAGCATAGAACTGGCCAGTACGACCATTACCGGTTTGCACTTCATCAAAGATCAACAGCGCGTTGTGCTTGTCACACAGTTCACGTACTGCCTGAACAAACTCCGGCGTCGGAGGCACGATACCGCCTTCACCTTGTAATGGCTCCATCATCACGGCACAAGTACGATCCGAGATGTGGGCCTGAAGCGCCGCCACGTCATTGTATGGTAGGTGCGTTACGTCGCCTGGCTTCGGACCGAAACCGTCTGAGTACGCTTCCTGACCGCCGACGGTAACCGTGAAAAAGGTACGACCGTGGAAACCTTGTTTGAAGGCGATGATTTCTGATTTTTCCGGGCCAAACACATCCGCCGCGTATCGGCGGGCCAGTTTCAGCGCCGCTTCGTTGGCTTCAGCCCCGGAGTTGGCAAAGAAGACCTTTTCCGCAAAGCTGACTTCAGTCAGCTTTTTCGCCAGACGCAGCGCCGGCTCGTTGGTCATGACATTGCTCAGGTGCCACAGTTTATTGCCCTGTTCCGTCAATGCCTTCACCATCGCCGGGTGACAATGCCCCAGACAGCTCACAGCAATACCGCCAGCGAAATCGATGTATTCGTTACCATCCTGATCCCAGATGCGTGAACCTTCACCTTTAACCGGAATCATCTCCATTGGGTTATAACAAGGTACCATTACCTCATTAAACAAACCGCGTTCTACTTTATTTTCCAAAGTCATTACACATTCCCTCTTGATACCGCATGCCAAGCAGATCAGCGTGTTATCCATCAATTTCTTGAAAGCATATTTTGTGTTGCATTTAAGCTGCGGAAGCATTGTATTTACATTTAATTAACCATTTCAATAGTGATTTGTTCTTTTTCACGCCGCTTTCGCCCGTTATCAGTCACTATTCATGATTATTTATGCATCAACTCACCGCTTTTATGAAGCTTTTTTTCCGTCGCCCTGGCTCAGCAGACCAGCCAACTCAGTGATAGCAGGCGTTCAGGTGGGGACGCACTATGTGCGGCGAATAGATTTGCAGTGTTTATTCAGATGCAATTTTGATGAAAGAAATGTTAAGAAAAGTGATCGCGGTCAGAAAGACACCTGCCTCAGCGTGCCAGAAAATTGGCCAGAAGCTGATGGCCTTGCTCGGTTTTGATCGATTCAGGATGAAACTGGACCGCGTCAATTGGCAACGACACATGCTGGTAGCCCATGATTTCATCGACACGGCCATCGTCATGTTCCGTCCAGGCGGTCAGTTCAAAACAGTCCGGAAAACTGTGCCGTTCAACCACCAGCGAGTGATAACGGGTCACGGTCAGTGGATTATTGAGCCCGCGAAATACGCTGCGACCGGTATGACAAATCGGCGAGGTTTTTCCATGCATGACCTGACGTGCCCGCACTACCTTACCTCCAAACACCTGAGCAATGGCCTGATGACCCAGACAAACCCCCAGTATGGGCAGACGGCCAGCGAAGTGTTCAATCGCCGCCAGCGAGATGCCAGCTTCATTCGGCGTGCAGGGGCCGGGTGAAATCACCAGATGGGTTGGGTTTAAGGCGGCGATCCCGGCAATATCAATCTCATCGTTACGTACGACGTTCACCTCTGCCCCCAACTCACAGAAATACTGGTAGAGGTTGTACGTGAACGAGTCGTAGTTGTCGATAATCAGCAGCATAGTGAAAGTGATATCCATTATCTGAGCCAGCCAGGTGCGGTATTGTGCTACAGCGAGACGGAAAGGCAAGCCCAAACTGGCGTGTGCCAGTGCAATTCTGCTGGCCGCGATACACGGCAACCGCCGTCATTTCACAAAAAAATCAGTAACCACCTGAACATTCATGCCAAAAATGATACCTTGCTTCCTAATTATAACCAGATGATTTGCTAACTAATTGTCTGCCACCAACGTCGGGTAATCTAATGAAAAAAGCCATTCTATGCGCCACAGCCGGTCTGATCCTGGCTGGCTGTCAATCCACCATGGGCCACGTCCCAGCCATCACAGCGGATCAGGCTGTGATCACCCAGGCCCAACAAGCACTGGAAAAATACGACGATTTTATCAACGTGGACGACTCTGGCTTGATCACGTTTACGCGCACGCTGCCAATGGATTACGTCTGGGCACCGGTGGAAATCAAGAAAATCAGCCGTCAGGTTGCGTGCGATGACCTGCGTTTCTTTGTCGACCGTGGCATGGTAGTGAAAATGGTATTTGAAGGCCAGCGCGGACGTGTCGATTACTTTGATCAGCAGCGCTGTATCGACGAGTTTTGATCACTCACACCGAGAAACAACGAGCACCCAGTGCTCGTTTTTTTGGTTGCTTTCAATCCAGTCAGACAGGGCTGGTTTGCCGCAGCCGGCTTTCCGTGGGCTGATTGTGCGCTTGCCAGGGGGAATTGACCGATATCGGCTGACGGACCACCACGCCTTCGCAGGTCCCGACAGCACTTGCGATCAAAGTGGTGTGATTGTTCACCAGTAGTACGTCCCCGCTTTGCAACGTCATCACGTGATGCGCCGCCGAGCGATCGAGTGCCGGAGCCAGACTCGCCGTGACCGATTCCCTATCCAGATTCTGACCGGAGAACGATACCGCTGTGACCAACGCCGGGCTCCAGCGCAGGCTCCAGCCATAGCGAGGAACGCGCATCACCAGCGGGTATGTCCGCGCCTCGGCGTAGGTGACCAGTGTCGTTTGCAAACTCGCACGCTGCGCACCATTGAGGCGCAGCGCCGCCAGCGAGGCATCCCACAACGCCACTTCCGCCCTCGTCTCGGTGCAACAAAACGCCCATTCATCCGGCGTCGTGTCGCTGTACGAATAGTCACGCGCTGCATGGTCCGATGGCAGACTGAGACCAAACCAGGCAGACTGCGCCTGCAGCGCCGAAGCAACATCCTTCTCAGGTAAGCACTCTCCGTTAGGCGTCAACCACTGTTCGAGCTGGTCAGGCGTGGACAACGGGCGAGCCCCGCGCAGACGCACCACGGAAAACGCACGGGCCAACTGGCGAAGCTGAGCCTGTGGCAAGCACGCCAGTGCGATCTCATCAGGCCATTCCAGTGTCAGGCCGAATTGCTCTGCCTGCAAGGTCGCACGAAGCGATCCAAGTAGCTGCGCGTCAGCAGCATCACTGACGTACAAACGTAGCAGGCACCAAAGTGTCCCCTGATACGTGACAGGCACAATGACCCCTTCCTGCTGACGATGTTGCTGCTGGGTATCGATCACAAACTCTCCACGCCGGGCGTCAAACAGTACGCACGTGTGCCAAGGCGTTTTAAACGCCCGCTCTTCGAACAGAAACAACGAATATTTGTGCCCCTGCATCGGATGTTCATGAATGCTGAGCCGGATGGCGTGGCTGAAATACGCATTAAGGAAGTTATCCAGCGCCCGCCCTTGCACCATCATCCCCTTGGCCATCTCAGACAGACGCTCACGGCGCGCTTTGTGGCTCAGCGTCACCAATACGTGTTTCTGATCCTGATGCATGAACTTTTTCAGCCCCAGATAGGTGCAGTGCATGGCATGGTCGTGCTGCTTGAGGCGGGCAAAATCCTGTTCGTAAGCCGGATCACCGAAACGCTGTTTTAAGCCACTGAAATACTGATATTCATTCAGGTCATCGAACGCGGGGAAGTGTTCAAAATTAATAATTTTCACACAGTCACTCGCGTTCATATTTTCCACCATATTACGTAAACCATCGGAATAACGATAATGATGCTCCAGATCGACATGAATATAATCGGAAAACGTATGATAGTCGGAAAAAATATAAAGCATGACGCCAGGAGAATATACCGACTGAATATCGCGAATAGCTTGAATAAATTTGCGTAACACCCGGTATTCACCCAGGTCAGGCAGATGGCCCAATACTTTATCCAAATTATTCGTTTTACACGGAAAAGCAGGTAACAATAACGTAATGGGCTTACGCTGCGTGACACAATCGCTAATCTGCATTTTCAGTGTTTGATAGCCGTGAAATGTCGCGTCGGTTTGTGCCAATAACTGATCCAATAAAATAAACGCAATGTTATCCACACATTGTTGCTGTTGATGATCAAGCATAGTGTTTCCTTGTAGAAAGCGAAGGCAGTTTGCACCGTGCCCTTCGCCATCGATTAAAGAGCAGGTAAACCAGACAGAAGTTTGGCGGCCTGGGTCAGAGGTGCCGATGCAGCAATGTAACCATCGGGCCGGATCAAAACAGCCAGCCCTGCATAATAGGGACTGTCGCTCCAGTAATGATCAGCGATCGCCTGCGGGTAAACACGCAAACAGCGAACCTGTGGCGGCAACTCAGAAGGCAGTTCGGCGTCACCGCTCAGCAACAAGGTGAATGAGCGGTAATCCAGCCACTGATAAAGCCGGCAGGAGTGCTGCGGGCAATGCAACTCAAAGTCATACACCCGTGTGCCTTTCAGACCTTCGTCACCATAGCGGATGCCCATCCCGGTGATGTTGCCGGCACGCTGCTCCACGATGCGCACATAATCTTCTGCGTGAGTACCGCCAGCCGAATATTTGGTCGCACGCACCAACGCACCGGAACTGTCAATCACACTGCGCGCCACCGGCTGACGTTCGGCCTGATAACTGTCGAGTAACTCCGGAGCCGCCTGACCACGCAATACCATATTCAGCTTCCAGATCAGGTTAAACGCGTCCGCCAGACCGGTATTGAGCCCTTGTCCCCCGTTGACCGAATGGATGTGACAGGCATCGCCCGCCAGAAAAACGCGTCGCTGATGATCGTAGCGGTCCGCCACCGACTCCTTGACGGAGAACTGCGAAAACCATTCGACCTGTGTAAAACGTAGCGAATGAGGGTGCATGGCGCGATTGATGCGGACGATCACCTCTTGTTGAGTGAAGACTTCGGTATCCATGCGAATGTAGAAACGATCCAGTTTTCCTTCGCGCGGAATCCACGCCACATCCGAGGTTTCAGCCTGAAACACGATAATTTCCGGCACCTTAGGAAAGTCAGTTTCAATCTCACCATCGATCACGGCCCAGACAATTTGCGGCCGTTCAATTTGAAACGGAATCGCAAAATGCTGTCGTACAAACGAACGTCCCCCATCCGCGCCAATCACGTAACGAGAGCGCAGACGTTCGCCGTTACTCAGTTGAGTCTCACAGCCCTGTTCGTCAAGCTTAATATCCTGCACACAGACACCACGCAACACCGCCGCGTGCTGTTCCAACGCCAGGCCATCAAGCAACTGCTCCAGATGTGCTTGTCCCAACATCAGAAAATGGGGATAAAAACAGCCCTGCAGCGCCGTCCACCAGTGTGATTGGCGCGAAACAAACTGCCCGTCGGCCCACACTGAACTGGTGTTGCACGGTTTGCCTTTCGGATAGAGTGGTGCAAACAAATCCACCATATCAAGCAGTTGCAATGTACGGGCATTGAGGGCGTCTGCACGCCCGACCTGCAGCGGACCATCGGATTTATCGATGATGGTTGACCGCAAGCCACAGCGCTGGGCCAGATAATGACACATCTGTCCGACCGGGCCGGCGCCAATGATCAGAATGTCGCTGTGATAGTCGCTCATCGGTAAGACTCCAGATTCGGGTTATCAAACGGCGGATCGCTCAGCACCTGAACGCGGCGGATATGACGCGGCGAGTGGGACAAAAAGCGCTCGCGGCCATGCAGTAAGGTAAAATTGTCGGTGATCACCACGTCATCACCACACCACTCATGGGCATAGAAATGACGCGGATCGTACAGAGCCTGACGCAGGCTGTAATGAAACTCAGCCAGTTGCTGCTCTTCAATGCCGCTAAAACGCACATCCGGCGGGTTGATCAGTTCGCCACGCTCAGCAAAATGCGGCTCTGCGTATCGGATCACCTCATACGCCCGGTAAGGATGCCGGGCTATCACCGCAGACACGGCATGACTGGAGTAAAATTCCATTTCACGTTGATAATGCCCGGTTACCCGTTGCCACAACGCACGTTCCTGCTCGGTCGCATGCTGCAGCACTTTGGCGGTATGGGTGAAAGTCGTCCGTCCGCCCTGACCAGCGAGTGGAGCCTGCACACATTGAAAAATCTGGTACTCCGGTACCTGAGGCCGGAACATTCCGTCCCAGTGCAGCGGCATGTAACTGCTGTCAAAAATGTGATCAGCCGGCTGCGCTTGCTGGACGAGATCCAGCACCTTGCCAAACGGCCAGAGGCTGATCTCGCCCCACAGCTCACAATAATCGGCAAACTGCTCGGCTTGATCGAATGCTTTAAAACCGCGCAGCAATACCAGCTGATGCTCAATAAACAGTTCACGCAACAGCGAAATTGGCACCACGCTGACGGGTAGGCCTGCCTGGGCCGCCTCAATTTTGACGCCAAACGGACTGAGTTGGGTCACCTGATAATTCATCACCCGTTCCTTTTACACATCGTTATAAAAATAAAAGAACACCGTACTCATTATTTCCGAGCGATAAGGTCAAAAAACAACGAGAATATTTGCACAATATTGATATTCAGAAGATTGACATTGCTAAGTTGATAATTAATTCCAGTAGGTTTTAGGAATAAATATCCCAATACCACCATATTGAGGTGGCGATTTATTATTTGATGACTATTCATGGAAACCAAAATGGTTTATTTCCCTCTAAATAGCGCTGTCATTATTTGGTGAATATCAGGTGTTGGCTAGATAACAAAATAAGAACCGAAGGTTACCAAGAAGGGAACAATCACATGTTGAATGAGTTAAAGCGTATCGCCATCTTCAATAAAGTGGTCGAATGCGGCTCGTTTACTTCCGCCGGCGCGTCACTGGGCATGGCCAAATCTAAAGTCAGCGAGCAGGTCCGCTCCCTGGAAAGCCGCCTCAATGTGCGCCTGCTGCACCGCTCGACACGTAAAATCAGCCTGACCACCGAAGGACACGCCTTTTATCAGCACAGTAATGGCCTGTTGCCTCTGGCCGAGCAGGCCGTGACCGCCATCCAGCATTTGTCCAGCGATGTCGCTGGCGTGATTCGGATTGGCACCACCATCGATGTGGGCAGTTATGTGCTGAGCCCGTTAATTTCCAGCTTTTCAGCGCAGTACCCGAATGTGGTATTCGACATTCAGCTCGATGACGGGTTGCAGGATCCGGTTGCCGCCCAGTTGGATGTGATCATTCGTATGGGCGAACTGACGTCCAGCTCCATGGTCGGGCGCGAGCTGGCACCGTTTGAAATGGGCGTGTACGCCAGTCAGACATACCTGGCTGACGCCCCGCCGTTGACACAGTTAAAAGATCTGGAGCAGCACCCCTGGGTCACGCTAACCCGGCTGAATCTGCCGCAGGATCGACTGACACTGACCAACCCGCAAGGCCAGCGCTGTGAAATCCAAACTCGGCCGAAACACATCTGCAATGCCCCACTGGGCGCGATGTCAATGGTCCAGCAAGGCATGGGCGTAGGCTTGATTGCCAACTTCCTCGCTGATGAGATCAAGGATCCCAGTCTGGTGCGACTGTTTGAGGACTATCACCTCCCGGATGCCACCATGAACATTCTGTATCCCAGCCGTCGTCACCTGACGCCGCGAGTACGCCTGTTTATCGACTATTTGATTGATGCCATTCGCGCCTGAATCAAAAACGCCCCGTCGTTTGACGGGGCGTGAATCAGAGCGAGAGTCTTAACGGCGACGGCGCCACGCGGCCAATCCGAACAACGACATCAGCATGCCAAGGCCAAATGAGCCCCCCATGTTCAGCTCCAGGACTGCCGGATCATGATCCGAGGCACGGAAGTGATCCTGATACTTCGGCAGATCGCCTTTGTACTCGTTGTTGTAATCAAACAGCGTCGATTCCCCGCCGTTGATGTGCCAGTCTGTGGCATCGACAAACTTGCCCTGCAGACTCGGGCTGATTAACAGGTGATCCAACGCCCCGACTTCGTCGTTAAACGAGTAGCTCCAACTGTCAGGATGCTGCATTGCCACGGCATTGATGTAGCCGTAGCTCTTGGTGATCAACGCCCCCTGGTCACCAAACTGAGGTTGACCATTGATGAAGGTGTTGCGCGCAGCTTTGATCGATTTGCCGTATTTCTCCGGGCTGTAATCCGTCAGTACCAGCATCGGATCTTCCATGCCGTATGAGTTCATGTCACCCAGAATGACTTTGTGACCGTCGATCTGCTCGAGTGCTTCTCCCAGCGCCACTGCCGCGGCAACACGGAAATTCTCACAAGATCCCTGTTTGTCGGCATCCAGTCCGCCCTGGCCCCCCTGCTCAATCGGTGCGGCGTCTTCCCAACATTTCGAGCCTTTGGATTTCAGGTGGTTGATCGCTACCGTGATGGTCTCGTTGGTGCCTTTGACTTTAAACGTCGGCGCCAGAGTATCACGCTGATAGTTCTTACCGTCTTCGATCACCTTACCGTCTTCATCCAGCACTTCCGGTGCCTGCTGGCTTGGCATTGGGATCACGCGGGTTTGTTTCAGCTTGACCACTTTTGGTCGGTAGATCACACCCGTGGTGATGACGTCAGTTCCGATGGTATCGTTCTGATCGGCTTTGCCGTCACCGTTAGTATCCAGCGCTGCGACGGCATAGCGGCGGTGCTTGTCGTCGATGCGCTGATTGAGCTGATCCACCAACTGACGAATGGCTCCGCCTTCACCAAAACCGTTGTTTTCGATTTCCATCAGGCCAATAATGTCAGCATCCAGACGCAAAATGGCGTTGACGATTTTCGCCTGTTGCAGTTCAAACTCTTCGTAGTTGTTCGCACCACGGTTACCACCGTGCGGGTTGGCGTCACCACCAAACGGCGAATTGAAGTAGTTGAGTACATTGAACGTCGCGATGCGCAGATCGCCTTCGTACATGTCTGGCTTCTCTGTGCGTGGATCGTTGCGTACAAAATTGTCCTGACTTAATGGCTGAGTCGCGATCAGGCGGTACTCACCATAGCTGTAGCTCAGTACGCCTTCCAGACCAACTAAGGTATCGTCGATGCGGATGTAATCCTCGGTTGACCCATTCTGATCCACATCGGTACGACCAAAGTCCGGGTAGTAAGGCACTTCGCCGTCTTTGGCTTTCTGATCAGATTCCACAAACAGACGGCGCTGTGCGTTTTCCAGACTCTGTTGCTGCGCCTGCTCGGAGCCGGCGGCAAACATTTGGTTTGGCTGCATATTGATGCGACCCTGTGCCAGCACCATATTGTTGCGACGTGCGTCATAGTCATAACCAAACGTACGGGTCACGCGCATGTCGAGATCCGCCGATGTCTTCACCAACATGCCTTCGTAACGTTCCAGGGTCTGGTCAAAATTGGCATCCGACGGCAGAATCACAATCTCATGCGCCGTTGGCGCCGGCTGTTCATCCTGCTTCACCCACTGGTTATTTTCCGCTTTGAGCTGCGTCAGGTTGTAGTATTCTTGGACTTTCCCTTTCACGCACACCACATCGCCCGCCTTCAGGCTGGAGCTGGTTTGATTCGTGTGGACAAACAGGCCTTCGGAGGTCTGCGGATTGTAATCGTCTTCCAGAGACTGCAGATAGAAGCCTTTCGTCAGCCCGGTGGTCACGGCACTGACCACACCTTTGACATAGAAATCTTCGTCGGTGATGTACGGGTAGCCACTGATGAACGGAGAGGTATCGCCTTCACCCTGAATGGTTTGAATCGCGGTAAACTGAGGCTCAGAGCCATCGTCCATCACACAGGCAAATGCCGCTGGTGGCTCGCTGCCATCCAGACTGCCAAGCCCTTCCAGGCTGTCTTTGGCCAGACTGGTCCATTGAGCTGGCTGGAAAGTCGCAGACGGGGTCATGCTGTCAGTGTTACGCACCAGCGTCACATCTTTGCCCCAGTCAACGTCGCCCATGTCACCCAGCACATCATGCACACTGCCATCTTGATTCAGCAGGGCCACCGGATCGTCACCGTTGAAACTGACAACCGCATCATTGGTGTCATCGCTCAGTGCCAGAATGTCACTGCTGGCCTGAGAATTGGCGATCACCAGTACACTGTGGGCCTGTAGCACTTTGCCTTGCAGCGACATGATGTCATCCCAGCTCCCACCGCCGTTACGCGATTTTGCCAGACGGTACCCATCCAGACTGACGGCCTCATCGCCGGTGTTGGCAATTTCAATCGCCTTGTTGTAACTGCCACCTTCAACGTATTGTGAGAGAAGGATATCCGCTGCTGCCGGCATGGCCAGCGTGCTGCTTACCGCCGTGGCGACCAGCGATAACGCGATGTTTCGTTTCATTAATCTGCACCTCAAATGGTTTCCATGTTCCTGAAGAATGAGAAACTGTGTGTTAAGTCACTATGAAATTGAGTAATTACGTAAAAACCATGAGCAGTGTTGATGATTTTTATGAAACTAAAAGTAACATTCAGTTACAGCGAGAGGTTTATCTCATAAATAGTGTGAATATTTGGATCACAGTCATATTTTCAACATCAGACGTTGCTGTTTTTCTAACAGATTGGATTTACTAACAAAACAATCAACATTTCATGGAGAAAATATCGCGGCCATAAAAAAGCCCCGCCGAATGGCGAGGCTTGTCCAAACCGGAATCACAGACGGTTAAGGGCGAGGAACAAAACCCACCACTTCGTACGCCTGTTTCAGGGTTTGCGCTGCGCGCGCTGAGGCTTTTTCTGCCCCGTCACGCATCACGCTGTTGAGGAAGTCACGGTCTTCACGAATACGGTGATACTCGGACTGCACGGGTTCCAGCATGGCCACCAACGCTTCACCGACGTCTTTCTTAAACGGCCCATACATTTCCACACCCTGGTACTGAGCTTCAATTTCAGCAAACGTTTTGCCAGTCGCCGCAGAGTACAGACCCATCAGGTTAGAAATGCCCGCCTTGTTGTCCACGTCATGCGCAATACGCGGTGGGGTTTCCGTGTCTGTCTGAGCCTTGTTGATCTTCTTGATGATCGACTTCGGCTCTTCCAGCAAGGTGATGACGTTCTTGCGGTTATCATCCGACTTGGACATCTTCTTCGTCGCATCCTGCAGGCTCATGACGCGCGCATTCACTTGCGGGATGTACGGCTCCGGAATGGTGAAGATAGGCTGCTCAGGGCTGTAGATATTGTTGAATCGGGTCGCGATATCACGCGCCAGTTCCAGATGTTGCTTCTGGTCACTGCCGACCGGCACCTGGTTGGCACCGTACAACAGAATGTCTGCCGCCATCAGTACCGGGTAATCGTACAGGCCAACGTTGACATCGTTGGCGTAACGTTGAGACTTGTCTTTGAACTGCGTCATGCGGTTCAGTTCACCCATCTGGGTGTAACAGTTAAGAAGCCAACCCAGTTGAGCATGCTCAGGTACGTGTGACTGAACAAAAAGCGTGCTCTTCTTAGGGTCAACACCAACCGCCAGACAGATCGCCAGTGCGTCCAGCGTCGCTTCGTGCAGCGCTTTCGGATCCTGACGGACCGTAATCGCATGCAGATCCACCACGCAGTACTGACAGTCGTAATCGTCCTGCATCTGTTGCCATTGACGTAGAGCACCCAGGTAGTTACCGATACTTAGTTCACCTGACGGTTGAACACCACTCAATACAATGGGTTTGCTCATGGAATAGTTCCTTTGACTTCTTAATACCAGGGTTCAAAAAATGAAAAACCGTGCCCGCTGTCGCTGCACGATTTAAGCAGTGTACTCATTGATGAGTATTTTGCTAGATCTTTTCCGCCAATTCGGCCGAAACGAGAACAACATCGAGTAACTGGGCAATGTTGTCGGCGACGTAGTCTGGACCGGCATTGGCGATAGGCTCACCATGGTTATACCCATAGGTCAGTCCAAACGAATGACAGCCGGCGTTTTTTGCCGCCAGAATGTCGTTTTTCGAATCCCCCACCATCAGCATCTGCTCGGCGCGGATCTGATGTTTGTCGATCAGCCATTGCAGGGCAATCGGGTTGGGTTTTTTCTCAGCAAACGCATCTCCGCCGAGCACGTCCACAAAGAAGGAATCGATACCGTGTTGCGTCAGGATCTCCGGTACAAACTGGGACGGTTTGTTGGTCACCAGCGCCAGCACAAACCCGGCATCACGCAACTCTTGCAGTGTTGCTTTGACATTCGGGTACAGGTGACTCAGCTTGTGATGCGTCTGGGCATAAAACGCATCAAACAGTGTCCGAGCCTCTGCCAGCAAAGACGGCGACAACGCCGGATCCACCGTCATACTCTGACTCAGCGCACGGCCAATCAATACGTCCGCACCGTTGCCAACGTAGTCACGCACCTGCGTTTCGCTGACGGCGGGATAACCAAGTTGACGTACCGCCTGATCAGCGGCCACGGCCAGATCCGGCACGCTATCGAGCAAGGTGCCATCCAAATCAAACGCAATCAGCTTAATGTCATTCAAATTCAAAACCGTATCCTGTTTCAGGGTTATTGTACTTTTTCAGGGTTATTGTACTTCGGCCAGTTCAGCGCGCATTTGATCAATCACTTGCTGATAATCCGGCTGGCCAAAAATCGCCGAGCCGGCAACAAACATGTCTGCACCAGCCTGAGCAATTTCGCGAATGTTGTCGACTTTCACTCCCCCGTCGATTTCCAGGCGGATATCGCGTCCGGACTGATCGATCAGTTGTCGTACCGCGCGCAGTTTATCCAGCGTATGGGGAATGAACGACTGACCACCAAAGCCAGGGTTGACCGACATCAACAGGATCATGTCGACTTTGTCCATGATGAACTCCAGTTGCGACAAGGGTGTCGCTGGGTTGAGTACCACGCCAGCCTGACAACCGTGCTCTTTGATCAACTGCAGCGTGCGGTCGACGTGTTCCGAAGCTTCAACGTGAAAGGTAATCATCGACGCGCCGGCTTTGGCAAAATCCGGGATGATGCGATCAACCGGTTTCACCATCAGATGCACATCGATCGGTGCCGTAATGCCATAGTCGCGCAGCGCTTTACACACTGGTGCACCAAAAGTCAGGTTCGGTACGTAATGGTTATCCATAACATCAAAGTGCACCACGTCGGCGCCAGCCGCCAACACCTTCTCTACGTCTTCACCAAGACGGGCAAAATCCGCTGACAGAATCGATGGAGCAATAAGAAAATCTTTCATACCTGACCTCTGGGCAATTGGGAAGAATGCAATCGATGGCTGCAATTCTACCCAACCGGGCACAGAGATCCTAGAAGCGGAGTGAATTATTCCTGGTTATCGTCGGCGGGTTTGAACAAGGCGAGTAACTCATCGACCTTATTGCGCCCGGCGCCATTGCGGCTGATGGTGCGTTTGACTTTGACCACGTTCAGTTGCGCGCCATGGTATAAACGGCGCGTCAGCGTAGTATCGTGATTGGAGATCAATACTGGAATGCCACGCTCTGTGGCGGCCTTTTCTGCCACATCCGCCAAAGCGGCCTGATCATCCAGCGTAAAGCCGTTGCCAGCGTAAGAGGTGAAATTGGCGGTCGTCGACAGCGGCGCATACGGCGGATCGCAGTACACGACACTGCCTTTGCGTGCGCGCTTAAAGGTATCGGTATAGCTTTCGCAGACAAACGTCGCCTTGCGGGCTTTGTCGGCAAAAAACTCCAGCTCTTGTTGAGGGAAGTAAGGTTTTTTATACGAGCCGAACGGGACATTGAAGCCGCCTTTTTTGTTGTAACGGCACAAGCCGTTAAAACCAAAGCGGTTCATATACAAGAACGCCAGTGAACGGAACATCACGTCATCGGATTGATTGAACTCAGCCCGGATCGACAAGTACGCCTCTTTGCGGTTGTTGTCAGGCGTAAACCAGCGCTGCGCTTCCGAAATGTATTCCTGAGGACGCTCTTTGAGCAAATTATAGAGATTGATCAGATCCGGATTGATGTCCGCCAGCAAATAGTGATCGTAGTTAGTATTAAGAAACACCGAGCCCGCTCCCACAAACGGTTCAACCAGTTTACGAGCATCCGGGAGGTGGCGCTGAATATCTTCGACTAGACCATATTTTCCACCTGCCCATTTCAGGAAGGCTCGCTGCTTCTTCATCTACTGCTCTATCTATCAACCGCAAAAATAAGGCTGCGGAATGTAACATATTTTCAGGTGAATCTCAGGCTATTTTGCACGTTCGATCTCGCGCTGTACCTGACGAATGGATTTTGCCCAGGGCTCAAGCTGTTGCAATGTGTCCGGCAATGTCGCCACCGCATCACGGGCCAGTTGGATAGTCGGATAGTTCTGGTAGGTAACAATATACCAGTCCTGACCGCTACGTACCGTCGGGTAGACTCGCACTTTTCCGGCCAGCTGATACTGATCGATAAACTGCTGTACCTCTTGCAGACTGGTGACCGCCGCCAGTTGCAAAGTGTAACTGCGCGGTGAAAACGCCATCAGTTCTTCACGGGCAAATGAGAACTGCACTGCGGCTGGAGATGCAGCCGGCGCAGGCGGTTGTGCTGTGGTGCCTGGATCCGGAGTCTGGCGGACTGGCGTGTCAGCTGAGGGTTTATCTTGCACTTTGTCGTCTTCGGCCGTGTCTTGGGCCACCGCTGGCGTCTTATTCGTGGCCTTTGAGCTGGTTTTGCCTTCTAGCAGCGCGTCCACCACATCCGATGTGATCACCACCCGTTGCTGCTTGCTGTCGGCTTCACCGACCGAAGCTGTGGTATCAATCACATCCGGCGGCAGCGCCGCTGAATCGTCGTCCGCACCGGAGGCGGGCAGTTCACTCACATCGCCAGAAGTGGCTGTACCATCCTGCGGCAGTGTCGGTATCACAGTCTGTTCGCCGCCGGCGGTCAACTGCTCAATGCGCTCACCCGGCCCCGGCTGAGTCATCATCCACCAGTAGCCGCCGCCAAGCAGAAGCAACAAGATCAGCACCAGCAGCGCAATTCGTACTGGAGACCCGACGATGGAACGAATAATGATGCGTTTTTCAGCCTTCTGTTCACTGAGTGCCATAATCTCCCCCGGCGTGAGCGTCACTTTACGATACGCATGGCGCACCTGGCGTTCCATGTCATCTTCAACATAGCGCATCACCAGCTGTTCAAAAAACCGATCAGCCTCATTTTGCGAGAATGACTCAATTTCAATGTCGATCGGCCGAATATCCTGCCCGTCACTGAGTCGTTCCAGCAACCTATCGAGACTGCCGCTCTGACTGAACAGCACCACGCTGATGTTCCAGGCCGGTTGTTGCTGAGCGCGTTGCACCAATCGCCACAGCTCAGAAATCAGACTTTCACTCAATAGATGGGCGTCATCGACCACGATGACCAGATCGCAACTTTCGCCATCCAGTATGCGCGTGAGGCTGTCACTCAGGCTGTCCTGAGGATTGAACGTACCACCGGACACGACTTGAGACAGCAAGGTAGAACGACGCTGATGGTCATCCTGATTCGGGTGACACAGCAACAATGACTGATCTTTGTCGCTGACCCAAGCTTCCAGATAACGTTGCGCCAGCCAGGATTTACCTGTCCCGGCGACGCCGGAGACATTCACCAGATTGGAACCAAACTCGGTCAGCAACCGCAGCCGCTCAAGCACTTGCGTTTGTGAGTCCAATTCCAGTACACGTAATTCATGAGACAAACTCATTGCGGCCGTCCTACCCGTTCAGCTATCTGCTATACCGTTGATTTTAGAAAGATAAGTATTCAGGCTATACCAAATCGCGACAGGAGTCGATCGCTTGTTCGATCACAGCTTCCGGTACCCCTTTGACCACGTCGGCGGTGCCGATACTGGTCGGCAAAATCAGGCGCAACTCACCAGAGAGTACTTTCTTGTCGCGCATCATGTGTTGGAGGAAATCCGTGAATGTCATGCTTGGTGGTGTGTGCACCGGCAGGTTGGCACGACGCAGCAACGCCACGATTCGCTCCAAATCGACGTCATCAATCATTCCCTGCAGTTGCGCAGTTTTGGCAGCCATGGCCATGCCTGAGGACACCGCTTCACCGTGCAGCCAGTTGCCGTAACCCAGCTCCGCTTCGATGGCGTGGCCAAACGTGTGACCGAGATTCAGCAGCGCGCGAATGCCCGATTCTTTTTCATCTTGTGCCACCACTTCGGCTTTAATTTGGCAGCAACGGGCAATAGAGTAGGTCAGGGCTTGCTCGTCCAGTGCATACAGCTTATCCAGGTTAGTTTCCAGCCAGGTAAAGAAATCCGCATCGTAGATGATGCCGTATTTGATCACTTCGGCCATACCGGCAGCAAACTCTCTCGCTGGCAAGGTTTTGAGGCAGTCGGTGTCAATGATGACGGCTTTCGGCTGATAAAACGCGCCGATCATGTTCTTACCGAGCGGATGATTCACGGCCGTTTTGCCGCCCACGGACGAATCCACCTGGGACAGTAAGGTGGTCGGGATCTGAATAAAATCCACACCGCGTTGATAGCAGGCAGCAGCGAATCCGACCAGATCGCCGATCACGCCGCCCCCCAGGGCCACGATGACGACATCACGACTGACATTGCCTTCGAGCAAAAAGCTCATCACCTGGTTAAAAGTATCCAGAGTTTTGTATTGCTCACCATCGGGCAGCGTCAGCAGCGTGGCGTCACAACCGCGTTGTTCGAGCAAATTCAGAATAGTGTCAGCGTACAAAGGGGCGACCGTTTCATTGCTGATGACGACGACTTTTTGCTGCGCTGATAAGAGAGAAAGGTGGGCCGGATCATTGAATAATCCGGCACCAATTGAGATTGGGTAGCTACGCTCATCTAAACTGACCGTAATCCGTTCCATGGTAATCACTCCAAGGCTAAATAAAACGACTTAACGTTCTTCTAGCATTTTTACGATCTGGTTGGCTACCACTTTTGCACTTTGATCGTCCGTACGGACCGTGTAATCTGCGATTTCTTCGTACAGAGGGTTACGCTCTTCAGCCAGAGACTCCAGTACTTCACGCGGGTTGTCAGTTTGCAGCAGAGGTCGCTTCTTGTCGCGGTTGGTGCGTGCAAGCTGCTTCTCGATTGTTGTTTCCAAATAAACAACGATGCCACGGGCAGACAGACGGTTACGGTTCTCTTTGCTCTTGATTGAGCCACCACCGGTAGCCAGAACAATACCTTGTTCTTCGGTCAGATCATTGATCACCGCTTCCTCACGTTTACGGAAGCCTTCTTCACCTTCAACGTCAAATACCCATGCGATATCGGCACCTGTACGTTCTTCAATCACAGTATCTGAATCAACAAACTCCATATGCAGTTGTTGAGCTAGGTGTCTACCTATTGTGCTTTTGCCGGCGCCCATTGGGCCAACAAGGAAAATATTGCGTTTCTCAGCCATGTTTAGCAGTAATTTACAACGTTAATTCAATGACATCGCCACAAGAGACATCAGGCAGTCGCCTGCGATAGGAATGCTTGTGGCACCTATTCCTCACCGATAATTCGTGATAAGACCCGAAATTATCTAGATAAGGTGCCCCTAATGCAAATTTATTTTTCTCTCATCGCTGTTGGGCCGATCCGGCACCACACGCGGAGTGACAAAAATCAGCAGCTCACTTTTACCTAACTGCTCATAACTGCGGCGGAACAGCACCCCGAGCAGTGGCAGATCACCCAGCAGTGGCACCTTGTCAGTAGTGTTGATGATGTTGTGCTGGAAAATACCGCCCAGCACCACGGTTTCGCCGTTGTTGACCAATACCTGAGTGCCAATCCTCTGAGTGTTGATCGCCACGGCTTCCCCTGTCCCGGTTTTGACCACTTCCCCGGGGCGGTCCTGCGTGACATTCAAATCCAGTATTAAACGGTTATCCGGTGTGATTTGCGGCGTCACTTTAAGACTCAGTACCGCTTTTTTAAACGCCACCGACGTCGCCCCGCTGGAGGTGGATTCCAGATAGGGGATCTCAGTGCCCTGTTCGATGTACGCCGCCTGTTTGTTGGTGGTGATCAGCCTCGGACTGGAAATAATTTCCGCTTTGGACTCGCGCTGCAGCGCCGACAGTTCCAGATCGAGCAGCAGATCCGAACCGAGCTTGGCAACCTGAAATGCGATCGACGACGCTCCCGGAGAACTGGCGGCGAGATTGACGTTAAGAAAATCATCCACCGGTAACTGCTCGACATCTGCCAGACCCGCCTGGAACCAATTGCTCTCGATACTGGCACCGACACTGGTGTCACCATGTGTGGTACTGAAGCCCCAGCGAACCCCCAGTTCATCGAGATTACCTTCACTGATACTGACAATACGCGCTTCAATCTGCACCTGTTTGACCGGCACATCCAGTGCCGCCACCATCTGCCGGATCTCCCTCAACAACAGGGGTGATTCACGGATCAGCAACGCATTAGTCCGTTGGTCCACCGAGATCGCGCCTTGCTCCGACAACATACTGAAGGCACCATCACCCCCTAACATCTTTGCCACATCGGCGGCGTTGGCAAAACGAACCGGTATGATGGCCGACTGCAGCTCCCCACCCCTTTGCGCCTGACGCTGATGCTGAGCCCGCGACTCCAGTTCCGCCAGTGGCGCTACCAACACCACATTGCCCTCAACCTGCTTCCCCAAGCCTTTGACCTGTAAGATGGTGTCTAAAATCTGCTGCCAGGGAACCCCGTCCAGACGCAGAGTCAAATTCCCGCTGACCGAATCAGCGACCACCAGATTGAATTGGTTGTAGTCGGCAATCAGCTGCAACACACTGCGTACCGGGATGTCCTGGAAGTTGATCGACATAGGCTGGCCACGTGCAGCAAAACGCGCTTCCTGAGGCGACGTGTGACGCGCAGCAACCGTCATCACCAAACGCGCGCCATCGAGTCGATAGTCGTATTCAAACGCCCCATCAATCGCCAGTTGCAACATCGCCCCATCGGCAGTTCGGCTTATCTTTATGCGTGAGACAGGTGTCGCGAAATCGGTCACATCCAGAATCGCCAGTTGCGCATCATCAACCTGAGTGTGCAAGAGCTCCACCAGCAGCCCGCTTTCAACCCGCCGGACATCCAGCACCACCGTTTCAGACGACAGCACCGCCACAATGTTGGCTTGCTGCGACTCTCCAAGGCCAAAATCGACGCTCAGCAGTTGATTCATAGGGGCGGCCATCACTGACAAACTGAGCAGCGCGTGCAGCAGAGCACACCATGAATAGAAGGTCGGTGAGCCGTGGGGACGTAACAATCCGTGTTTCATAATTCCTTTCCGTCGTCGTTTATTGCATCGTCAGCGTGACTGGGTGGCGGGTCCAGCATCCGTCTCCGTCGGGGAGAATCTCTTCTACCACCAGTTGGTGATCAGACACCTCCAGTACCTGACCGGCCGCAGTGCCCAGCCACTCTCCCGGCGATACAGATTCAACCCGGCCTTGTGGCGTTGCAACCAACGCCCGGATGGCTCTCCCTTTGCCCATGGTGCCGGTTAAGCGCAGCGATGCGAGGGCCACACCAGCCAGTCGCACAGGCACACTGCTCGCAGGCGGCGCCACACCACAACGGGCTGCAGGCTTGTCGGTTGTTGGCACCACCACATCCTGCGGCAGAGCGAACGGCGAGCGCGCTGCTGATTGGCGATAGACCGCCGTTGGAACGCCACTATCCACCACGTCGGGTGCGGTGGAGGCAGCAGGGTCTGCGGGCACTGTCCAGTTCGGCAACGCCTGCTGATTCGCACGGCACCCACACAGCAATGTGACCCACAGCAGCACACGCATGACGTTAATCATTCGGCTTTCCCTCAGGTTGATACTGATAAGTAACGGCGCGCGCCCGCACCTGCAGTTGCTCACTGTCTTGCGTGACCCTTTGCCAGCGCAATTCATCGAAATGGATCAATCTTGGCAACGCCGCAATGGCGGCCACAAAGCGGCCGATATCGTGATACTCACCCTTCCATTCCAGATTCAGCGGCAGGCGATACAGATCGCCCTGTCGCTGACGCGCGCCCCAATCGATGCGGCTGATCGTCAGTTGGTGCTGCACACCCGCCTGATTCACCGCCGCCAGCAAACTGGCCAGCTCCTGCTCGGCAGGTAACGCGCGCAACTGCGCGTCAAACGCTTGCTGGGCTTGACGCAATTGCCGTTGCTGAGCCGGAAGCTGCGCCACCTGCAACGCCGTCCGTTCAAGGTACTCACTGAGCTCGCTCTCCTGCTGACGCAGTTGATGCAGCGTCGTTAGCTTGGGAGATAAGTAAAATTGATAACCAAGCAGTTGCATCAACAAGAGCCCGGCGACCAACGCCCCGCCCTGCGCGATACGCGGCCACTCCGCCATATCCGTCAGTTCCAGTGCTCGCCACTCAGTCATTCTCATTCACCAAAGGCGCCTCTTCGAGCAAAGAAAAAGACAACTCAAATTGCGCGAAAGGCCGTTCAAAACGTGCGACTCCCTGGATCACTGAGTGCATATTGATGCCACTCACTTGCCTGGCTTGCTCAAGATTGGCCAGCAGACGAGTCAACGTCGCGGTGTTATCACCGACCCCGCTCAGGCGCACCCGCTGGCCATTGAGCGTCAACGTATCCAGATACACGCCGTCCGGGATCCACCCGGGTAACGCATTGAGCAGATTTGTGGTCCGGTTACGCTTCGTCTGTATGGCTGTCAGGATCGCCTGACGCTGCGCCAGCGCGTTGAATCTCTCACGGCTTTCAAGCCATTGATGGTGGTGACGGGCCAGCACTTCCTGCTGCTGATGCAACAGGGTCATCCGACGTTGCTGATGCTGCTGTTGAGTCTCGAGGTAAGCGCCCCCCAAACGTAAGGCAATGCCGCTTAACAGCGCCATCACTAGCGCCATGAGATAAAAGCGGCGCCGGTAGCGGGCCTGCTCGAACTCTCGCCAGGGGAACAGATTGATGTCATGCACCATAGCGCGACTCCTGCCAGTGTAATGCGCGCAGCGCAATACCAAGCGCGCCCGCAAAAGAAGCGCCACCTTGTGGAATTTGTTCCAGTAACGGCCAGGGCACCTCAAGCTGACAAGGCAGTGCCAACGCGGCAGACAAACGCGGCGCCATACTCTGCGCGCCCCCGCCAGTCAGCACAAGGCACTGCACACTCTCCTCACCGTAAACCGAGCGGCACATCTGAATATCACGCCGAAGCTGACTGATCAGTTGCTCCGGGTCCAACCGCGGAGTGTCTCCGGCCGGGCGATGCTCCAGCGTCTTGTAAAATGCCGGCTGGGTGACAAAATTACGCCCTATCAACGTACGCGTTAAACCAACATCCACCAGCAACGCGTTGCGCTCGCTCAGCGCAGGAGTCTGCTGCCAGAGTTGCAACAGAGCCTGTGTATCCGTCGTCATGTACAACGGACGCAAACCGGCCCGTTTGAGCACCCGTGTCCACTGTTCGACCAGCTCACGTTTGGTGGCATACACCTGATAACGCAGCTCAACAGACGAAACGGGCACAAAATCCAGACTCAGCGCTTGCGCCGGAAACGCCGATTGGCGGACAAATGCCTCACTGACCGCCAAGGCTTCCTCGTCCGCAGCAGGGGCGCTATCTAGTTGTAAAGTTTTGGTTATTACCACATTGTCGGGGACAGATATCGCGACTTTGCCATTAAACCAAGGCAATCCCTTCCTTAGTTCTTTGAGTTTCTTTACAATTTCCTGATAATTTAACTTGTGGTTATCAGAGAATATGGCGTTCGTTACTGCCACCTCATGATAACCAACCAATACGTGTGCTTCGCACACAGGTTTGATCACCACAGCTTTAAGACTGTGATGACCGATATCAATGCCAGTAACTAGTGATTTACCCATACAGCTTAGCTCCAGTGACTATGCTTAGCTCAGAACGCTTTAGTTGGTGGTTTAACAACACGACGAAATTTTTGAGCTAAGTTTTTAGCTTAGAGTACAAGGGTTTGCATATACGCAGCCTAAACTAATCAGGGATTATCCGGTGAAGTTCATAAAGCGATTGTTCATTTTTATATTGATTTGCACGATTCTTGGAGTCGGTACAATTTTTGGTTTTTACCTGTACGTAAAACCAGAATTGCCAGACATCGCGACGCTCAAAGACGTCAAACTCGAGACTCCGATGCAAGTCTTCAGCGAAGACGGGAAGCTGATTTCACAGTTTGGTGAAAAACGTCGAATTCCGGTCACCTACGACGAAATTCCGCAGCATCTGATCGAAGCGCTGATTGCGACCGAAGACAGCCGTTTCTATGAGCACCCGGGTGTGGATCCGATTGGTATTGCCCGTGCCGCGTTCGTGGTCGCCCTGTCCGGCCATGCTAAACAAGGGGCGAGTACCATCACCCAACAATTGGCTCGTAACTTCTTCCTCACCAACGAAAAAAGCATCATGCGTAAAGTCAAAGAGATCTTTATCGCCGTGCACATTGAACAGTTGCTGAGCAAGCAGGAAATCATGGAGCTGTACGTCAATAAGATTTTCCTCGGTTACCGCTCTTACGGATTCGGTGCCGCAGCGCGGGTCTACTTTGGGAAAGACCTCAAAGATCTGAGCCTGAACGAAATTGCCGTTCTGGCCGGTATGCCGAAAGCGCCGTCGACCATGAACCCGCTGTATTCGATTGAGCGGGCGACCTCGCGCCGCAATGTCGTACTGATGCGTATGCTGGATGAAAAATACATCACGCAACAGGAATACGATCAGGCGCATTCTGAGCCCGTTGTGGCCAGCTACCATGGCGCACAGATTCAATTGCATGCACCGTATGCCGCAGAGATGGCCCGGGCCTGGGCGATTGCACAGTACGGCGAAGACGCCTACACCTCGGGCATGAAGATCTTTACGACCATCGATTCTAAGCTGCAGGAAGCGGCCAACCGTGCCGCGATCGACAACCTGCTGGGGTACGATGAACGTCATGGTTACCGCGGCGCTGAAAAAGTGCTTTGGAAAGATGGCGAAGCAGCCTGGACGGTCAAACAGATCGACGCCGAGCTGGACAACGTACCGACGTATGGCCAACTGATCCCGGCAGTGGTGACTAACGTTGACGGTAAGAGTGCCACCGTCGAAGTCAAAAACCGCGGAGCGCAGACTCTGCAATGGGATGAGATCGACTGGGCAAGAAAGTTCATCAATGACAATCGTCAGGGCTCAGCCCCGAATAATGCCAGCGATATACTGAACGTCGGCGAACAGATCTGGGTACGCCAGGTCAGTCAGGCGGCAGAAAAAGAGGGGGATCCCGCTCGTCAGGTATGGCGTTTAAGCCAGGTACCAAGTGCTCAAACTGCATTTGTCGCCGTTAATCCGGACAACGGCGCTGTGCTGGCAATGGTGGGCGGATTTAACTACGTACACAATAAGTTTAACCGTGTGACCATGTCAGTGCGTCAGGTGGGATCCGGTATCAAGCCGTTCATTTACTCCGCCGCGCTCGACCATGGCATGACCCTCGCGACGCTGATCAATGATGCGCCAATCAACAAATGGGACAAGAGTCAGGGCACCGCGTGGCGTCCGAAGAACTCACCACCAACCTACGTCGGCCCTACCCGCCTTCGCGTTGGTCTGGCTCAGTCGAAAAACGTCATGGCTGTGCGTGTACTGCGCGCCGTCGGACTGGATGAAACCCGGAATTACCTGCCCCGCTTTGGCTTTGACATCAACCAGGTGCCGCACTCTGAGACCATCGCTCTGGGGGCTGGCAGCCTAACACCAATGAAACTGGCGCAGGGTTACTCAGTCTTCGCCAATGGCGGTTACTATATCGAACCTTTTGTCATCAAGCGTGCCGAAGGGCCGTTTGGTGATGAGCTGTTCAAGGCTACGCCGAAAACCATCTGTCGTCAGGACTGTCCTCAAGAGCCACAACCGACCGCAGCCAATGAGTTTGCTGAGCACGACATCACTGAGACCACCGAAAGCAGCGAGACTCCATCATATGCACCTCAGGTGATCTCCTCTCAGACGGCCTTCCTGGTACGAGAAATGATGTACAGCAACATTTGGGGTGGTGGCAGCTGGCGCGACGGCACGGGTTGGAATGGCACCGGCTGGCGGGCTCAGAAACTGGAACGTCGCGATATCGGCGGTAAAACCGGTACCACCAACGATTCCAAAGACGCCTGGTACAACGGTTACGCGCCGGGGATCGTTGCCATTGCCTGGGTCGGCTTTGACGATCACAACCGCAACCTGGGACGCACCACACCGAACCGCAACTTAGGCAAAGGACAAATTTCCGGCGCCGAAGCCGGGGCGAAAACCGCCCAGCCAGCCTGGATTGAGTTCATGCGCACCGCGCTTAACGGCGTGCCACAGCAAGACAAAGCGATCCCGGCCAATATCGTTCGGGTACGCATTGATCGCGACAGCGGTATGCTGACCAATAAGACTGATGGCAGTTCAATGTTTGAGTATTTCGAAAACGGCACCGAGCCGAAAGAGTACATCAGCGACAGCTTCAGCGATAGCATCTACAGCAACAGTGAAGACGACGAAGGCCTGTTCTGATCCGGGCTAAAACGCAAAAGGCTGAAGGGAAACCTTCAGCCTTTTTTATACCGATGACCGATTCAGTTCAGGCCGCTTGCGAAGCATGGTGCTCGGCCAGACGTGCTTTGATGGCTGCAGCCAGCTGTTCAAAACGCTGTCTTAACGGCGAGCCCGGGCGATAAACCAGTACAATACTGCGAGACGGTTCCGGGTTGACCGCTTTGAGGTAACACACCCCATCTTTTTGCTTTTCGCCTGGCAGTGACAGCTCTGGCAAGAGAGTAATACCCGCGCCAGCCGCGACCATATTGCGCAGCGTTTCCAGGCTGGTGGCCTTAAAACGCTCATCGTCTTTGGCGCCGGCCGCAAAACAGAAACCGAGTGCCTGATCGCGCAGACAGTGGCCGTCCCCCAGCGCCAGTACGGTTTTACCACTCAGCTCATGCATGTCCACCTCATCCAGCTTGGCCCATTCATGATCGCACGGCACCGCAACACTCAGAGGTTCGTTATACACTTCAATCTCTTTAAACGCTGACGTCTCCGCAACTGACGCCAGCACCAGGCAATCGAGCTTGCCATCTTCCAGTTCGCGCACCAGTTGCTGGGTCTGGGCTTCATGCAGGTAAAGCTCCAGCTCAGGGAACTGGTCTTTAAGGAACGGGACAATACGCGGCAATATGTACGGCCCCACGGTGGGAATGAAGCCAATGTGCATCGGTCCGCTCATGGCGCCACTTTGACCGCTGGCCATGTCACGAAAGTTTTTGACTTCGTTCAGTACCCGCTTGGCCTGCTCCACCAGTTGCAAGCCCGACTCGGTGAACAGTACCCGGCGGCTACTGCGCTCGAGCAGCACCGTACCTAGCTCATCTTCCAGCTTGCGAATTTGCCCGCTCAGTGTCGGCTGACTGACGAAACAGGCCTCGGCCGCTTTGCGGAAATGCTTATGTTCTGCCAAGGCAACCAAATATTCAAAATCACGAATGTTCATCGCTGTTTTGATCTCCCCATTTAATAGAAAGGAACTATCAAAACCATAGCATCAAACGATTAGAGCTATCAAAAGGTTTTTTCGATAATAACGTTATTGCATGCAGCGCACCACTTACCGCGTCGCATTGACCGAACTCTAAGAATCAGAAGGAAACCGTATGTTTGCATCGAAAGAAGGCCAGGCTGTACCACAAGTGACTTTCCCTACCCGTCAGGGCGATAGCTGGGTCAATGTCACCAGCGACGAGCTGTTTAACAACCGAACCGTGATCGTTTTCAGTCTGCCGGGTGCCTTCACGCCGACCTGCTCATCCAGCCATTTGCCACGATACAACGAGCTGTTTCCGGTGTTTAAAGAACATGGGGTCGACGCCATCTTATGTGTATCGGTGAACGATGCTTTTGTGATGAACGCATGGAAAAACGATCAGGAAGCGGACAACATTACGTTCATTCCTGACGGTAACGGTGAGTTTACTCAGGGGATGGGCATGCTGGTGAACAAAAATGAGCTCGGATTTGGTCCGCGCTCTTGGCGCTACAGCATGCTGGTCAAAAACGGCATTGTGGCCAAAATGTTTATCGAACCGAATGAACCGGGCGACCCGTTCAAAGTGTCTGACGCAGATACTATGCTGGCTTATGTGGCGCCCGAGTACAAAGTGCAGGAGTCGATCACCGTATTCAGCAAACCAGGCTGTCCATTCTGCGTCAAGGCCAAACAAAACCTGATTGACCACGGTTTGCAATACGAAGAAGTGATCTTGGGCAAAGATGCCACAACCGTCAGCCTGCGTGCCATCTCCGGCCGCTCAACTGTACCCCAAGTCTTTATCGGCGGAAAACACATCGGTGGCAGCGAAGAGCTGGAAAGCTACCTGGGCTGAACCTTATTCGGCTGACGCATCGCGCACTCCTGGACACCCCCCAACGCCTCTTCACTGCTGTGGCACGAAGAGGCGTTTCTCTGTTTTGCCCGACAATACAACCCTAAAAAAAGCCAGACGATCACCTCATGACTTCGCGATATACTGTCAAGGTAGAGTGCGGAGGAAGGCATGGGATGTCATGACTGCCAGGAAAACTGGTTCTGGAAGAAAATAGGCCGTTGTCAGCGCTGCATGGATCAGCTGACGGTCTTATCTGTGTTGTGCTGGATTATCTGGTGGCTGGGATTTCGTCACGATCCGGCCAGTATTGAGTCGATCAGTTTGATCATTGCCGGCTTTGCGTTTAACGGGTTGCTATTTTTGCATCTGTGGATGCGCTTTGTGATCCTGCCCTGGCGCAAACGGCAAAGAAAATAGCGCACATTACTCGCCAGTCAGCCGAATAGTCAGAGCCATCTGCCAGATACAAAAAAGCCCCAAAACCAAACTGTAGTCTCGGGGCCCTCTTAGATTCTTCTAAGAAAAAGCAGTGGTACTTTAATAGACTCTGCCTTTTCTTATTGGTTCCCAAAAATTCGATCTTTTTTGATCTTTTTTCTGAGAAAACTTAAACATCGATAACAATCAATCAGTTAAGCAACATTCACGCGAGTAATAACTTGTTCAACGAGATTGATCTCCAACGCCACTTCATCACAGGCATGCTGACGCGGGCACTGGTCACAGTCTTTGAGGACTTTTTCCGGCAGCAAGGATTTCGAGGTCGGTAAAAAGGCCTGCTTCATAAAAAACTCCGGCGTACGGGTCAGGACAAACACTTTTTTGATCGCCATCTGACGCGCTTTCTCCACCAAGTGCTGCACAATCGCCGTGCCCTGTCCCTGGCCTTGCCAACCAGCTTCAATCCCGAGTGAACGGATTTCGGCCAGTCCTGAATCATAAACGTACAGCGAAGCACACCCGGTGACTTCCCCGTGATGTTCGGCGACAGCAAATGAGCCGATGTCGCGCACCAACTCACTGCGCGAGCGCGGCAGGTTCTCGCCAAGGTTCGCCCAGTAAGCCACCATACCTTCGAGCGCTTCAATATCCGTCAGCCTCGCCGAGCGCACTTTGACCGCAGAGGCATCGCGTTTATCCAGACGCTTCTCCGCCTCATTCACCGCATAAGCGACCTGCTTGGGTGACACACCACCGAGCGCGCAACGCTTCTCCAGGCAGGATTCGATGGTCAGAATCGCATACACATCCGCTTCAATCACCTCCGAGAACGCTTTCAGCTCTGGCAGTGACAACTCTTCCAGTGCGCAGCCTTTCTCTATCGCTCCGACCACCGCCACACCAACGATGTGGTGCGCTTCCCGGAACGGAATCCCCTTGGCCACTAAATAGTCGGCCAGTTCAGTGGCATTGGCGTACCCCTGTTTCGCCGCCTCCAGCGTCCGCTCAGCATTCACTTTAATGCCATCAAAGCACAACGCCGCCATTTCCATGCAATCGTTCCAGGTGTCAAGCGCATCAAACAGGCCTTCTTTGTCTTCCTGCATGTCTTTGTTGTACGCCAACGGCAAGGCTTTAACGGTCATCATCATGGCCGCCAGAGCGCCGTAAACCCGACCGGTTTTCCCCCGAATCAACTCCAGAGCATCCGGGTTCTTTTTCTGCGGCATCAACGACGAGCCTGATGTCACGGTATCCGCCAGTTCAATAAAACCGGACTCCCCCGAATTATAGAAGATCATATCTTCCGCCAGACGCGACAGGTGGAGCATCGACACCGACGCCACCGACATCAGTTCCATGACGTGATCGCGATCCGATACCGAATCGAGTGAGTTACGGGTAGCACGCTGAAAACCCAGATTGTGCGCCAGTTTTTCCCGATCAATCGCATAAGCGGTTCCGGCCAGCGCACCCGAACCGAGCGGGCACGTGTCGAGCCGCTTGAGCGCGTCAGCAAGGCGTGAATAGTCCCGCTCAAACATCTCCACGTAGGCCAGACACCAGTGAGCAAAGGTCACCGGCTGTGCCCGTTGTAAATGAGTATAACCCGGCAACACGGTGTTCTGATGCTGACTGGCAACCTCAACCATTTTGACCTGAAGCCGATCGAGCGCCATCAGCAGTTGGTGCCCTTGTTGACGACACCAGAGTTTCAGATCGGTCGCCACCTGATCGTTCCGTGACCGGCCGGTATGCAGCTTTTTGCCCAGATCACCGACTTTGCCAATCAACTGTTGCTCCACCCATGAGTGAATGTCTTCGGCATCGGAACGCAGGATCTGGTGTGGGTCTTCCATCACCTCGAGCTTAAGCTCATTCAGCGCCAACTCTAGCTTCTGCTGCTCTTCATCCGTCAGTACCTCGACTGACAGCAGTGCTTTTGACCAGGCAATCGAGCCGACAATGTCCTGCTCAGCCAATCGGTAGTCAAAGCGAAGTGAATCGTTGAATTCTTTGAACCGTGTGTCTGCCGCTTGGGTAAATCTTCCGCCCCATAATGCCATTGCGTCTCTCCTAATGCTCACTATTCACTGCTGTGCTACGATGGTACCTGACTCGCAATCAGGTTATTTTTTGTGTTCGTCAACGTTACGGTATGTTGAACAAAAAATAAAGTAAAAATTCATTTTTAAAACATACTTATTCACAAGGTAAACTTATCACTACAACGAGCCTATCTCTGTAAAAATAAAGCCCGCTTGCATAAACAAGCGGGCTTTGTTGTTCCACCATCAGATGAGTATTTATTTTATCGCCTGACGATACGACAACCGTTACTGACGCTTTTTGGCTTCATTGAGCGCCCGGATGCGGCTCGACAGCGAGTACAGGCGGATGAAGCCGCCAGCATGGCTGTGATCGTACACGTCGTCATCACCAAAGGTGGCGAACTCTTCGGAATACAAACTGTTGTCGGAGCGCTTCTGCGTGACCGTTGCCTGACCTTTGTACAGTTTCACGACAACTTCACCGTTGACGTCCTGTGCCAGTTCTTCAGACGCGGCCAGAATAGATTTGCACAGTGGTGTGAACCAGCGACCATCATACACCAGATGCGACGCTTTCAGACCCAGCTCTTCACGAAACTCAAACGCACTTTTATCCAGCACCAGTTGCTCTACAGCGCGCAGCGCTTCCATCATGATGGCGCCTCCCGGAGTTTCGTAGCAGCCACGGGATTTCATACCGACCAAACGGTTCTCAACGATGTCGATACGGCCGACGCCATGTTTGGCACCTTTTTCATTCAGGTATACCAGTGCGTTGTACGGCGTCATCTGTTCACCATCGACACAGACCACTTCGCCCTTAGCGACTTTCAGCGTGACATACTCTGCTTCGTTTGGCGCCTGCTCCGGATCCACGGTCCAGACCCAACAGTCTTCGTTCGGTGCATTCCAGGTATCTTCCAGTACACCGCCTTCGGTTGAGATGTGCCAAGCGTTTGCGTCACGTGAGTAAATCTTGGTTAGTGATGCGCTGCACGGAATGTTACGCTCAGCCAGGTAATCCAGACACTCTTCACGGCTGACCAGATCCCATTCACGCCATGGAGCGATCACATGCAGATCCGGCGCCAGTGCCGCAAATGCACCTTCAAAACGTACCTGGTCATTACCTTTACCGGTACAGCCGTGACACAGTGCATCGGCCCCTACCTGACGTGCAATCTCTACCTGTGCTTTGGCGATGATCGGCCGTGCCATTGACGTGCCAAGCAGATATTTCCCTTCATAATAAGCACCGGTTTTCAGCGTCGGATAGATGTACTCAGCCACCATTTCTTCTTTCAGGTCAACCACGTAGCATTCGGACGCACCCGATGCCTTGGCTTTCTCTTCAATCCCGACCAGCTCGTCTTCACCCTGACCAACATCAGCCACAAACGCGACCACTTCACAATCGTAATTCTCTTTCAGCCACGGGATGATCACTGAGGTATCCAGACCGCCAGAATATGCGACAACAACTTTATTCACTTCAACTTTGCTCATTTTCTCTCTCCTAATTTCCCCAGCCTGCGCCTGGCGGTCAGTGCTCAGGAATACTTCCATTCTTTGCTCTTTCAATTGTCTGGGTGTTTTTGCGCGGTTACTGCGGCAAAAACTGAGTCCCAATACTTGTGCCGCCAAACAGCTGCGTCAGTTTTTCAGGGTAACGCCAGGTGGCCACTTCTATCGGCCGACCCAGGTCCGCTGCCGCCTGTAACGCCGCTTGGACTTTGACGATCATGCCGTCGGTGATGACCTGCCCCTCGATCAGCTTATTGGCCTGAACTTCATCCAGTCGCTTAATCAAATGGCCTTTGCCATCCAGCACACCGCTGACGTCCGACAGCAACACCAGCTCCGCATCCATCGCCCCCGCAACAGCGACGGCCGCCTGGTCAGCATTGACGTTCATCATCTGACCGTCCGTCGTCAGGCCAATGGAACTGATGATCGGCAGTGCACCGGTCGCAAGGATCGCTTGCAACACCGCTGAGTTGCCGGGCAACGCTTTGCCAACCGCGCCAAGCTCCGCGTCCAGCTCTTCCACCACGCACAAACCGCCATCCGCCAGACTCAGACCCACCGCATTCAAGCCATCTTTGATCGCCTGACCTTGTAGCATCTTGTTCGCCGTGCCCGCCAAAGCGCCGGCAATCAATGGAATCTGATCGTACGGGGTCACCCGCAAACCGTGTTTTTTCTCGGTTTTGAGCTGAAGTTTGCTCATCAGATCGTCCACCAGATAACCCCCACCGTGGACGATCACAATTCGTCGCTGAGCCTGATTCTGGTAGTCAGCAATCGCGCCAAAAACCTGGCTGAGCGTTTCAGTGCAAGACAATGCCGCACCGCCTAATTTGATCACCAATGGTGTCATGTTGTTATCCGTCATAACGTTTCCTTCAGCCTGCTTACAGCAGCGCAGTTAACTCAGAAAAACCGTAGTGAATGTTTAAACACTGCATCGCTTGACTCGATGCGCCTTTGAGCAAGTTATCGATCGCCGCGATGACAATGATGTGCTCGCCCTGAACCTTCCAGCTGATATCGCAGAAAGGGGTAAATTCAACGTCCTGAATCCGGGGGATGGTGGTTTTGATTCGAACCGCCGGCTTATCCTGATAGGCCTGATGAAAAGCCTGTTCGATTGCGTCTGCGGTCACACCCGGTTGCAACTTCATGGTAATCGTCGCCAGAATACCGCGCTTAAAGTTGCCCAGATGAGGCGTGAATATTACGTCGCACCCCAGATGATGGGCAATTTCCGGCTGATGACGGTGCGTAAACACGCCGTATGGCTGCAAGCTCACTTCACAGAAGCTGTTGGTCATCGAGGCTTTACGCCCGGCACCAGAGACACCACTGGTGGCGTTGATCACAGGCCATTGGCCGACATCCAGCAAACCGGCGCAAATCAAAGGCTTGATCGCTAGTTGAGAAGCGGTCGGGTAGCATCCTGCCACGGCAATCAACTGTGCCTGTTTAATAGCCTCGCCATTCCATTCCGCCAGACCATATGCCGCGTTATCCAGCCACTCGGCGTGCTGATGTGTAAAGCCATAAAAATCGGTGTAAAACGCATCATTTTTCACCCGGAAGGCACCGGATAAATCAAACACTTGGCAACCGTGATCCAGCAGTATTGGGGCGATGTCATGGCTGACCTCATGCGCCGTTGCCAAAAACACCACATCCGCCTCTTTGGCGACCTGTGCCACGTCCACCAGAGGCTGCACCACCTGCTGCACCACACCGGAGAGTTTGCCGTGCAACTGAGAAATACACTTTCCGGCATCCAGGCTATTTGCAGACACGTATAAACCTGCTAGCGTGAGTTGAGGGTGTTTTTCCACCATGAGGGCCAACTCGGCCCCGGTGTAACCGCTGGCGCCAATGATTGTGGTTTTAAGCATCTCAGACATCCCGATTTAAGGTAAAAAGCACACTTTAAAAGTGATTATTAATCTAAAAAAAAGAGCTTATAGTGATTTTTTATTCACTCGATATGATTTAATATGTGTTTTACCGATTTAATGTATTTCTGTCAACCGTAGAAGCGAAGATAATATGCAATTACCGAGTTTTATTGAGGTCTACCGTGGCCTGATTTCGACCTCTTCCATCAGTTCTACCGACCCGAGTTGGGACGAAGGCAACAGCAAAGTGATTGAAAAGCTTGCCACCTGGTTAAAAGATCTCGGCTTTGAGGTGCAGGTGACCGAAGTGGAACCGGGTAAAATGAACCTGTTGGCGAAAAAGGGTCAGGGGGAAGGCGGATTGCTGCTGGCTGGTCACTCTGACACCGTCCCCTTCGATCAGGGGCGCTGGAACTACGATCCACACGCACTGACCGAAGACAACAACCGGTTTTACGGGCTCGGGACAGCCGACATGAAAGGCTTTTTTGCATTTATTGTAGAGGCCGTCAAAAAGGTCGACTGGAGTAAGCAAAGCAAGCCCCTCTATATCCTCGCCACCTGCGATGAAGAGACCACGATGCTGGGCGCACGCCACTTTACCGCCGATGCGCCAGTCAAGCCGGACTATTGCATCATCGGTGAACCCACCAGTCTGGTGCCGATCCGGGGTCACAAAGGTCACGTTGCCAATGCGATCCGAGTCACCGGGAAATCCGGCCACTCCTCCGATCCGGCGCTGGGCGTCAACGCGATTGAGATCATGCATGAAGTGCTGTTTGCCATGATGCAACTGCGCGATCGTCTGATCAAAGAGTACCACCATCCGGGATTTGCGATTCCAAGCCCGACCCTCAATCTCGGTCATATTCACGGCGGTGACAGCGCTAACCGTATCTGTGGTTGCTGTGAACTGCACTACGACGTGCGCCCCTTGCCGGGCATCAGCCTGGACGGCCTGAACAATATGTTGCGTGACGCGCTGAAAGAGATTGAAACTAAATGGCCGGGCCGGATTGCTATTACACCACTGCACGAGCCTATTCCCGGCTACGAATGCGAGCACGACCATCCGTTTATCAGCAGCATGGAAGGCATTTGCAATACCGCTTCACAAACGGTCAACTACTGTACCGAAGCCCCCTTCCTGCAGCAGTTGTGTCCGACACTGGTCCTCGGTCCGGGCTCAATTGATCAGGCCCATCAGCCAGATGAGTTTCTCGCGTTCGAATTTATCGATCCGACGATCAATATTCTGTCGAAGGCGATGTACCAATACTGCTTCTGATCGGCCAGACAACACGCACCTCAGATCAGTATGTGCGGTTGTCGTCTGGCAGACTTTTTTGTAATTAACTTTCAACATATTCCGACAAAATGACGAATTGAATACATCGCGACGGATACGCGTAATAATTGCAAACTTAAGCGGCTTTATTTGACTCCGAGCAATATTTTTAGCTAGATTGGGTGTCTAATAAGGAACATTGGATGTAATTTTTTTTCAAGGCAGGAAGACAATGAACGAAAAATACGCTGCGCTCAAAAGTAACGTAAGTATGCTGGGCCATCTGCTTGGTAACACCATTCGCGACGCTGAAGGCGACGTTATTTTAGAGAAAGTAGAAACGATTCGTAAACTTTCCAAGTCTGCCCGCTCAGGCAGTCAGGAAGACCGAGAGCGCCTGATCGAAGAGATAAAAAGTCTGCCGAATGAGCAGCTAACACCGGTTGCACGCGCCTTTAACCAATTTCTGAATCTGACCAACATCGCCGAGCAATACCACACCATTTCACGTCATTGTGAAGAACACGTGTGTGAACCGGACGCCATCAATGCCCTGTTCAACAAACTGACCCAAAATGACATCAGTAAGCTGGACACTGCGCAGGCCATTCGGGATTTGAACATCGAGCTGGTCCTGACCGCGCACCCAACCGAAATTACCCGTCGGACCATGATCAATAAGCTGGTCAAGATTAACGAATGCCTCTCCAAGCTTGAGCTGAGCGACCTTGCTCCGAAAGAGCGGCATAAAACAGAGCGTCGCCTTGATCAATTGATTGCCCAAAGCTGGCACTCGGATGAGATCCGTAAACAGCGCCCAACCCCACTGGACGAAGCCAAATGGGGCTTTGCGGTGGTCGAAAACTCGCTGTGGGACGCCGTGCCGGACTTTTTGCGCGAGCTGGATGAACGCCTGAGCCACTACATCGGTGAAGGACTGCCGATTGATGCACGTCCGGTGCATTTCTCATCCTGGATGGGCGGCGACCGTGACGGTAACCCGTTTGTCACCCACACCATTACCCGCGAAGTGCTGCTGCTGTCGCGCTGGAAAGCCGCCGATCTCTACCTGGCTGACATCAATGAGCTGATCAGCGAACTGTCGATGACCAAGAGCAACGACGCCGTACGCGCGCTGGCGGGTGACGACGAGCACGAGCCTTACCGTGCCATTTTGAAACAGCTGCGTAGCCTGCTGAACGAAACCAAAGAGATCCTCGACGCCAAAATCCATGGCCAAAAACTGGCGGTGAAAGCCCCGCTGCAAAAAGTGGATCAGCTGTGGGAACCACTTTACGCCTGTTACCAGTCTCTGCACGAATGCGGGATGGGCGTGATTGCCGATGGCTCACTACTGGACACGCTGCGCCGGGTGAAAGCGTTTGGCGTCCATCTGGTTCGCCTTGATATCCGCCAGGAAAGCACCCGTCATTCTGAGGTACTGTCAGAGCTGACCCGTTACCTTGGTATCGGCGACTACGATCAATGGAGCGAGCAAGATAAAATTGCCTTCCTGACCAATGAATTGGCCTCGAAGCGCCCGTTGCTTCCACTCGACTGGCAGCCATCTGAACCGGTAAAGGAAGTGCTCGATACCTGTAAAATCATCGCCGTTCAGCCCCGAGAAGCCTTTGGCGCCTATGTAATTTCCATGGCGCGCACGGCGTCTGATGTTCTGGCCGTACACCTGCTGCTGCAAGAAGCTGGCTGCCCATACCGCATGGATGTCTGCCCACTGTTTGAGACGCTGGACGATCTGAACAACGCTGAAGCGGTGATTCAACAGTTGATGGGCATCGATCTGTATCGCGGCTTTATTCAAAACCACCAAATGGTGATGATCGGTTACTCCGATTCAGCCAAAGACGCCGGTGTGATGGCGGCAGGCTGGGCTCAGTACCACGCGATGGAATCCCTGGTCAAAGTGGCCGAGGCCGAAGGCGTGGAACTGACGCTGTTCCACGGCCGGGGAGGAACAGTCGGCCGTGGCGGCGCACCAGCGCATGCGGCCCTGCTGTCTCAGCCTCCGAAAAGCCTCAAAGGCGGCCTGCGCGTTACCGAGCAGGGCGAGATGATTCGCTTTAAACTGGGTCTGCCGGATGTCGCGGTCAACAGTTTTAATCTGTACGCGAGCGCCATACTGGAAGCCAACCTGCTGCCACCGCCAGAGCCAAAGCAAGAGTGGCGCGATCTGATGGAAGTGTTGTCGCAAGTCAGCTGTGAAGCCTATCGCGGTGTGGTACGTGGCGAAGCGGACTTTGTCCCCTACTTCCGCCAGGCGACTCCAGAACTGGAGTTGGGCAAACTGCCGCTGGGTTCACGCCCTGCGAAGCGCAACCCGAAGGGTGGAGTGGAAAGCCTGCGTGCGATTCCCTGGATTTTCTCCTGGAGCCAGAACCGTCTGGTTCTGCCTGCGTGGCTCGGTGCCGGCGAAGCGATTCAGTATTCAATCGACCAGGGCCACCAGGCACTGCTGGAAGAAATGTGTCGTGAGTGGCCGTTCTTCTCAACCCGTTTAGGTATGCTGGAAATGGTCTACTCGAAGTGTAACGCCGAGATCTCCCGTTACTACGACCAACGACTGGCCGATCCGGCGCTGCTGCCACTCGGAGACCGATTGCGCGCGCAATTGCAAAAAGACATCAAAGCCGTGCTCAATGTTGAGAACAACGAAAACCTGATGCAAAGCGATCCTTGGGGTCTGGAATCCATTCGTCTGAGAAATATCTACGTTGAGCCACTCAACATGCTCCAGGCAGAGCTGCTGTACCGGACAAGACAGACAGAAACCGCGTCACCAGAGCTGGAAGATGCGCTGATGGTCACCATTGCCGGGATTGCCGCTGGTATGCGTAACACCGGTTAAACTGGCGAATTCATCCGCCACAAGTATAAATTCGAGGCCAACGTATCACGTTGGCCTTTTGTTTATTCTGCTTACACACTCATTTATGAGAGCATAAAAATTCACAAAAAGGTCAATTAAGACCAACATTTAAGAATTTAAAACTACTTACAAATTAATATTGAGTGTTTTGTCAGTTTTTTGGGCAATTTTGTCCATCTATTCTACTTTATGCTTATTATTTAGATATACTAGTTTCCCTCTGCGGGAACACAATCATACCCATATATCCGCAGTCTTCGATTTACATATCGATCTAGGTGATAAACGGCTTATAAGGTGACATGACCAACATTGATGTTGGCGTTGTTTGAGTGAACTGATGATGAAGTGCCTTTAGAAGCACAACGGTAACTCGAACAGTTGTTTTTTGAGTTTATTGACCATTTGGATTGAAGACATGTCATTACCACACGTTATCCTTACTGTTCTGAGCACACGAGATGCCACCGGATACGATATCACTAAAGAGTTTTCCGCCAGCATCGGCTATTTCTGGAAAGCCAGCCACCAACAAGTATACCGCGAGCTGAACAAAATGGCTCAAAATGGTCTGGTGACCTGTATATTAGAGCCCCAGGAAGGCAAGCCAGATCGTAAGGTTTATTCTATTACAGATGCCGGCCGAAGTGCGCTGGGTGAATGGTTCGATCAACCGACCGCTCATCCGACCGTACGCGATGAATTTTCTGCCAAACTGATGGCCTGTTCTGTGCAAGCGGCTGACCCATTCCGAGCTCAACTGGCGGAATTGGTCGAAGAATCACGTAAACTGGTTGCCCATTATCAGGAAATCGAAGCGGCTTACTACTCCACACCGTCTACCCTGGACAAGCATCAGCGTCTGGAACGCTTAACACTGCGTCGCAACCTGCTGGTGCGCAAAGCGTGGATCAGCTGGGCTGATGAAGTGCTGGCGGAGCTGGACGCGTTAAGCTGACATCCGGCTAACGGTTTAAGGGAAGGCTCGGCCTTCCCTTTTTGTTGTGGCTCAGCCACAACAAAAAGGCGCACTCAGTGGTGCGCCTGGTTATCTTGTCTACGGCTTAAATCCCGTCGCCGCCAATAAAACTTTGCGAGCGACCATTGAACTGCTGGTCCATATCCAATGACGGTTTATCCGTTTTGGGCCTTCCAACAATCTTAGCGGGTACACCGGCGACTGTCGTATGTGGCGGCACTGGCTGGAGCACCACCGAACAAGAACCAATTTTCGCCCCTTCTCCGACCTCAATATTGCCAAGAATTTTCGCCCCAGCCCCAATCATCACCCCTTCACGGATCTTAGGATGTCGATCGCCACACTCTTTCCCCGTACCACCGAGCGTTACGTCCTGCAAAATGGACACATCATCTTCCACCACGGCCGTTTCACCGATGACGATTCCTGTCGCGTGATCGAGCATGATCCCACGGCCGATGCGAGCTGCCGGATGGATGTCCACCTGACACGCCACCGAGATCTGATTCTGAAAATACGTCGCCAGTGCAATCCGGCCTTGCTTCCATAACCAGTTGGCCACCCGATAGCCCTGCAGAGCATGGTATCCCTTGAGATACAGCAATGGCATGGAATACATCGACACTGCCGGGTCACGGTTCACCGTTGCGCAGATATCACAAGCGGCCGCTTCGGTGATACACGAGTCGCTGTTAAACGCTTCTTCAACAACCTCGCGTACCGCCATGGCAGGCATGGAGGCGGTATTCAGTTTGTTCGCCAGGATGTAACTCAATGCGGCGGCCAAACTCTCGTGCTTAATGATGGTGGCATGGTAAAAGCTGGCCAGCATGGGCTCCTGCTCAGACTGCTCGCGCGCTTCCTGCACGATCGCTTTCCACACCCTCTGTTTTTCGCAATGTTTCATACTCGTTCCCGACCACCCAGCCTGCGTGACGATATGCCGTCATCGTCCCCACAGCGGGCGTTTTACGTGTGTCTATTTCCCTTCCGCTTTTTTATCGCGCGCCAGCAAATCCTGTGCGGCTAAGCGGGCATCTTTACCTTGATACAATACTTGATAAATCTGGTCAACTATCGGCATCTCAACACCCATCCGGCTGGCCAACAACCAGACTTCTTTGGTATTGCGGTAACCTTCGACTACCTGGCCAATCTCTTGTTGCGCCGTATCGACGTCTTTTCCCTGCCCTAGCGCGAGGCCAAAGCGGCGGTTCCGCGATTGGTTGTCTGTACAAGTCAGCACCAGATCACCCAATCCTGCCATGCCCATGAAGGTTTCAGGTTTGGCCCCCAGTGCCGCGCCCAGGCGTGACATTTCCGCCAAACCTCGGGTGATCAGTGCCGTACGGGCATTCGCCCCAAAACCAATCCCATCGGACATGCCTGCGCCAATCGCAATGACGTTTTTCACTGCTCCGCCCAGCTGCATGCCGATAAAATCATCGTTGGCATACACACGGAAGGTCTTACTGCAGTGGATTTTTTCTTGCAGGTCACGCACAAACTCGGTATCCGGTGATGCTACCGAAATGGCCGTGGGTAATCCCATCGCCAGCTCTTTAGCAAACGTCGGACCGGACAATACTGCTAGCGAATAACCTTCACCCAGTACATCGTGCACCACTTCTTTCAGCAGACGCCCCGTTTCCGGCTCCAGCCCTTTGGTTGCCCAGCACAAGCGTGTGTCTGAGCGCAAATGCGGCTTGATGTTACCCAGTACAATCCCAAACACATGACTGGGCACCACGATCAGCAGATCACGACTGGCCTGCACCGCGTTACGCAGATCCGCTTCGATTATCAGTGACGGTGGGAAGGCCACATCAGGCAGAAAGGCATGGTTAGCGCGCTCAGCTTCCAGACGCGCCATATGCTCGGGATCATGCCCCCACAACACCACATTGGCACCATTTCTGGCCAGAGAAATGGCCAGGGAGGTACCATAGGAGCCCGCTCCCAGCACGGTCATGGCGATCTCTTTTCCGTACACATTATTCGCTTGTGACTCTGTCATCGATTTATCCACTCAAGTCTTTATTGAATAATAAACAAAAAATGCACAACGCATCGCTTTAAACCGATACTTTGTGCATTTTAATCTGCTTACTGCGGCGCCAAGCTAGCTTAACTCAGCGTCTGTATCGCGTGATTAGGCTTCCGCCTGACCTTCTTGCTGCGCTTGCTGCTGCAGGTAGTTCATGAACAGCGCATCGAAGTTGACTGGCGCCAGGTTCAGTTGCGGGAATGTGCCTTTTACGACCAGACTGGAGATAGTCTCACGTGCGTATGGGAACAGGATGTTTGGACAAAACGCGCCTAAGCAGTGCGCCAGTTGACCGGCTTCCATTTTTTCCGCTGTGAAGATACCACCTTGCTGAACTTCACACAGAAACGCCGTTTCTTCTTCGTTTTTCACTGTTACCGTCAAGCGAAGCACAACTTCGTACACACCTTCGCCCAACTCACGGCTTTGTGTGTCGAGATCCAGTTTCACATCCGGGTTCCACTCTTTCTGGAACATGATTGGTGAATTCGGCGCTTCAAACGACACATCTTTCAGGAAAATACGTTGAATTGCGAAGTTCTGTGCGTCTTGTTGTGGTGCTGCTTCAGCCATGGTTTTAATCCTTAAAAATTCTGTAATATCGAGTCTGGAATCAGACTAACGGAGAGACGTTACCATGACCAGATGAAGCAACCATTACGTGGAAAGCATCACATCTCTGGCAGGCAAACGCTGCCTTTTTAGACAGCGTCTCTCATATCAATGCATGCAAGGCGGGAGCCGAGCCGGAATTACTTTTTGCCACGAACCAACGGCAGGTTCGCTTCATTCCATGCAATCAGACCGTTCTTAAGCAGATTGACGTGTTCAAAGCCCGCTTTGGCCAGCAAGTTTGCACTTTCTTGCGCAGTTTGGCCGGTTTTGCATACCACAATGATTGGGTCAGATTTATGATTTTCAAGGCTACCTAAGTTACCCGCTTTGATGTCCGACGGCAAAATGTGAAGCGCATCGGTAATATGACCTTTTTTGAACTCGTCCTTAGTACGGATATCCACCACCACACCATTGTGGCGATTCATTAGTTCCGTAACCTGTGAGGCCGAGACCTCTTTATAAGCGGCACTCACTGACTTCATAATATTCATGATAAGGGCAATCACTAAGCCCGCCCATGCCAGCGAAAGAATCATATTTTGTTGAAAAAACTCGAAGTACTCTTGCATATTCTGTGCTCTTGCATGTAAAGGGCTGACATGTTCAGCCCACGTTGAATTCAGTCACGAAGTATAACGAGGATAGCCCGCCGAGGCGAGAGCTAAGGTACCGGAATCCGAGATAGGTTAATTATACTCATCTGTGTAACTACGGACTCTGAGTACTAAACATACGACACTCATCATCCACTGTTTATAGCTTAGAATCACAGCATTGAGGTACCAATCTCTTTTACGCGTTTACGCGCGCGGGAAAGGAAACGCGGTGACCTGATCAATATGGTCACAGTTAAGAGCCAGCATAATCAAGCGATCGATCCCCAATGCCACACCCGCACATGGCGGTAAGCCGGCTTCCAGTGCCGCGATCAGATGGTGGTCAATCGGCTGAGGCAACAGTCCCAACTCGATACGCTTGGCGTTATCCTGTTCAAAGCGGCGCAATTGCTCCTGAGGGTTATCCAGCTCATGGAAGCCATTCGCCAGCTCAATCCCTTTGAAATAGACTTCAAACCGCTCCGCGACGCGGCGATCTGCCGGGCTGACTCTGGCCAGCGCGGCCTGCGAGGCAGGAAAGTCGTACACAAACACCGGTGCCTGCTGGCCTATTTTTGGCTCAATCCCGATACTGAACAGCAGTTGCAACAGAGTATCCCGATCCTGCTCTGGCTCAGCGATATCATTTAACCCCAGCGTGGTCGCTACGGCTTTGAGATCCGCCATGCTGCCTTCCAGCGGACACACCTTGAGCACCTGCAAAAACGCCTGCTGATAGGTCATGCGCTGGGCAGCGTGGCACTTTATCGTCAATTGCAGCAGTTGATCCATTTCGTCCATCAACTGATGATGATCTAAGCCCACCCGGTACCACTCCAGCATGGTAAATTCCGGATTGTGGTAACGACCACTTTCCTCGTTACGAAACGCTTTCGCAATCTGGTAAATACAACCACTGCCAGCCGCCAGCAGACGCTTCATGTGAAATTCAGGGCTGGTCATAAAATACAGCTTGCGGCCATTCGCATACCCCGGGCCAACAAACTCAGTCTGAAATGTATGCAGATGAATGTCTGTCACCGTGGCGTGACTCATGGCCGGGGTGTCCACTTCCAGCACGTCGCGCTGCTGAAAAAATTGGCGGATGTCTCTAAGCAAATGCGCACGTTGTTTTAACTGCTCAACAGTGGCGGTCGGTTGCCAATTGGGTTGCATTTTACTGTGTCCTCAATAATGCATCGCTGGCGGGCAAATTAGCAGTTTTGTCCGCCAATGCAAGTGGCTTTTTCTCTACCATGAGGCAACCATTTTACGTACTACAAACAAATATCAATACGATTTCCCTGCCACTTATTGACATCGATTTTCACTGGCAACAAATGATTAACACTAGGAATAACGGTAACTTACGAACAGATACCTCCCTGCCGTGATAGCTATCACATAACCTGTAAATTTTATGCCCTTGTATGCATTTCCGGAGGAAAAACCTAAATACATCAATTTTTCTGACACCATCCTCTCCTACACTAACCCTACCACTTTTGGGGAAATCCCCACTCACAATAACAAGCGGATTTTCCGCATTCATACACTGGAGGATAACTGTGCAAACTATCACCACAGATATCGCAGTCATCGGCGCAGGCGGCGCCGGTCTTCGTACTGCTATTGCAGCGGCTGAAGCAAACCCGGACTTAGAGATCGCATTGATTTCTAAAGTTTACCCTATGCGTTCCCATACGGTCGCTGCCGAGGGTGGCTCCGCAGCAGTTATCAAGGATGAAGACAGCCTGGACAACCACTTCAACGATACCGTTGGCGGTGGCGACTGGCTGTGTGAACAGGATGTTGTTGAATACTTTGTCGAAAACGCGACCCGCGAAATGATCCAAATGGAACAGTGGGGTTGCCCGTGGAGCCGCAAAGAAAACGGTGAAGTCAACGTGCGCCGTTTTGGCGGCATGAAAGTTGAACGCACCTGGTTCGCGGCCGACAAAACCGGTTTCCACATGCTGCACACCCTATTCCAGACATCCATGAAGTACAGCAACATCAAACGTTTTGACGAATACTTTGTGGTGGATCTGCTTGTTGATGAGGGCGAAGTTCAGGGTCTGATCGCCATCCATATGGCGGAAGGCGAACTGGTGACCATCAAAGCCAAATCCGTGGTCCTGGCGACCGGCGGCGCGGGCCGCGTTTACCACTGTAACACCAACGGTGGCATCGTGACTGGGGACGGCATGGCGATGGCGTACCGTCATGGCGTACCACTGCGTGACATGGAATTTGTCCAGTACCACCCCACCGGTCTGCCAGGTACCGGGATCCTGATGACCGAAGGTTGCCGGGGTGAAGGTGGTATCATCGTCAATAAGAACGGCTACCGCTATCTCCAAGATTACGGCATGGGCCCGGAGACCCCGGTTGGTCAGCCGAAAAACAAATACATGGAGCTGGGGCCACGCGACAAAGTCTCTCAGGCGTTCTGGCATGAACAGCAAAAAGGCAACACCATCAAACACCCGCTGGGGGATGTCGTCCACCTCGACTTACGCCACCTCGGTGAAGAGTACTTACAAGAGCGTCTGCCGTTCATCTGTGAGCTGGCCAAAGCGTACGTCAACGTCGACCCCGCCAAAGAACCAATCCCGATTCGCCCGACCGTGCACTACACCATGGGGGGCATTGAAACCGACAAAGAGTGTGAAACACGTATCAAAGGTCTGTTTGCCGTGGGTGAATGTGCCTCTGTCGGCCTGCATGGTGCCAACCGTCTGGGTTCGAACTCTCTGGCCGAGTTTGTCGTCTTTGGTCGCGTGGCGGGTGAAAATGCCGTCAAACGCGCCGCGCAGTTTAACGGCTGGAATGACGACGCTATCCACGCTCAGGTCAAAGCGGTGGAAGAACGCATTCAGGCACTGATGAATCAGGAAGGTGACGAAAACTGGGCGGATATCCGCACTGAAATGGGTCACACCATGGAAGCGGGTTGCGGCATCTATCGTCAGGAAGATCTGATGCAGGCAACGATTGAGAAACTGGCCGAGCTGAAAGAGCGTTACAAGCACATCAGCATCAAAGACAAAGGAAAAGTGTTTAACACCGACCTGCTGTACGCGATAGAAGTCGGTTATGGCCTCGAAGTCGCCGAAGCCATGGTCCACTCAGCGATTTTGCGTACCGAGTCACGCGGCGCTCACCAGCGCCTCGATGAAGGCTGCACTGAACGTGACGATGACCAATTCCTCAAACACTCGCTGGCATTTTTCAATGATGGCACAGCGCCAAGCATTGATTACAGCAAGGTAACCATCACGAAATCTCAGCCTAAAGCCCGTTTGTACGGCGAAGCGGCAGAGAAAGCTGCGGCCGAGGAAGCCGCTAAGCAGGCTCAAGCAACGAACTCAGAGGAGCAGGCCTAATGTCCGCAAACAGAATTCAGAAAGTCGACATTCTGCGCTACGACCCGGAAAAAGACGCAGAGCCGCATCTGCAAAGCTTTGAAGTACCGTTTGATGAAACCATGTCGGTCCTCGACGCAATTGGCTATATCAAAGATCATCTCGACAAAGATCTCTCCTATCGCTGGTCTTGCCGGATGGCCATCTGCGGCTCTTGCGGCATCATGGTCAACGGCGTGCCTAAACTGGCGTGTAAGAGCTTTCTGCGTGACTACCCGAACGGGGTCAAAATTGAGCCGCTGGCCAACTTCCCGATTGAAAAAGATCTGATCGTCGACATGACCCCGTTCATCGAACGCCTGGAAGCGATCAAACCTTACATCATCGGTAACGATCGCAAACCGGAAGACGGGACCAACCTGCAAACTCCAGAGCAGATGGCTAAATACAAACAGTTCGCGGGTTGTATCAACTGTGGTCTGTGCTATGCAGCATGTCCTCAGTTCGGTCTCAATCCGGAATTTATCGGCCCGGCGGCCTTGACTCTGGCTCATCGTTACAACCTCGACAGCCGTGATAATGGCCAGGCGGAACGAATGAAGCTGATCAATGGAGAAAACGGGGCCTGGGGCTGTACGTTTGTCGGTTACTGCTCTGAGGTGTGCCCTAAACATGTCGACCCGGCCGCGGCGGTTAACCAAGGCAAAGTGGCCTCGTCCATGGACTTTGTGATCGCGATGCTCAAACCAGACGGCACACCCGCCAAAGAGGAGGCATAAGGATGAGTAACCGTAAACCGTACGTACGTGAAATGAAACGCACTTGGTGGAAAGACCATCCGTTTTACCGCTTCTATATGCTGCGTGAAGCCACCGTACTGCCGCTGATCCTGTTTACGCTGTTCCTGACCGTCGGTCTTGGAACCTTGGTGAAAGGACCGGAAGCCTGGCAAAGCTGGCTGGCATTTATGGCCAATCCAGTGGTGGTCGCGATCAACATCGTCGCGCTGGCCGGTAGCCTGTTCCATGCCCAGACGTTTTTCAGCATGATGCCACAGGTGATGCCCATCCGTCTTGGTGGCAAACCGGTGGATAAGAAACTCATCGTTCTGGCTCAGTGGGCGGCAGTGGCCTTCATTTCCCTGATCGTACTCATCATCGTGTAAGGAGCGTTGCATATGAACACAAGTTATCACGTCAACCGTTCACCCAAACGTTCTGACGAACCGGTCTGGTGGAGCCTGTTTGGTGCGGGCGGCACCTGGTTTGCCATGATCACGCCGGTGACCATTCTGGTATTGGGGATTCTGGCCCCACTTGGGGTCATTGAGGCCGATGCGCTGAGCTACGAGCGGGTCAGCAGTTTTGCCACCAGCATTATCGGTGCGCTGTTTATCATCGCCACCTTAGCGCTGCCGATGTGGCATGCCATGCACCGAGTTCACCACGGTATGCATGACCTGCAATTTCACACCGGCGTAGTCGGTAAGATCGCTTGCTACGCCTTTGCCGGCATTATTTCGGCGCTGGCGGTGGTGTTTATCTTTATGATTTAACGCCTGACCGACATAAAAAAGCCGACCTTCTGGTCGGCTTTTTTGCATCGTTCGCACTCGCTTACAAAATGAAACGGCTCAAATCTTCGTCTTCCACAAACTCACCCAGACGCGCCTGAACATAGCTGGCATCAATGGTCACCTTACTGCCCGGTTTATCAGTCGCATCAAACGAGATTTCATCCATCAGACGCTCCATCACCGTGTGCAGACGACGAGCACCGATGTTTTCGGTGGTTTCGTTCACTTGCCAGGCCGCCTCAGCAATTTGCTTGATGCCATCATCGGTAAACTCAACGTTCACATCTTCAGTTTTCATCAGCGCGATGTACTGTTCCGTCAACGAGGCTTTCGGCTCTGTCAGGATACGCTTAAAGTCATCGCTCGACAGCGCTTCCAATTCAACTCGGATAGGCAGACGCCCCTGCAGTTCCGGGATCAGATCCGACGGACGAGCGACCTGGAATGCCCCTGATGCAATAAACAGAATGTGGTCGGTTTTAACCATACCATGCTTGGTTGACACAGTACTGCCTTCGATCAGCGGCAGCAGGTCACGCTGTACCCCTTCACGAGACACATCCGGCCCAGAGCTTTCCCCACGCTTACAAATCTTATCGATCTCATCGATAAACACGATACCGTGGTTTTCTACGTTGTAGATCGCCTGCTCTTTCAGCTCTTCCTGATTGACCATCTTGGCCGCTTCTTCTTCAGTCAGGGCTTTCAGCGCGTCTTTGATTTTCATCTTACGCTTTTTGGTGGTGTCACCGGCGAGGTTGGCAAACATGCCTTGCAGCTGGTTGGTCATCTCTTCCATACCCGGAGGAGCCATGATCTCCACCCCCATCTGCGGCGCCGCGACATCAATTTCGATCTCTTTATCGTCGAGCTTGTTCTCACGCAATTTCTTGCGGAACACCTGACGCGTGTGAGACTGATCTTCACTTTGCTCATTTTGTCCCCAGGCATCCCGCGCCGGAGGCAACAAAGCATCCAGAATTCGCTCTTCCGCATGCTCTTCCGCGCGGAATTTCACTTTTTCCATCGCTTGTTGGTGGGTCATTTTCACCGCCACATCCGTCAGATCCCGGATAATGGTTTCCACCTCTTTACCCACGTAACCGACTTCGGTGAATTTGGTCGCTTCGACCTTGATGAACGGCGCATTCGCCAGCTTCGCCAGACGACGGGCAATCTCCGTTTTACCCACCCCGGTCGGGCCAATCATCAGGATATTTTTCGGCGTCACTTCAACACGCAGGCTTTCTTCCAGTTGCATCCGGCGCCAGCGGTTTCGTAGCGCAATCGCTACTGAGCGCTTGGCATTTTCCTGACCGATAATGTGACGGTTCAGTTCATGGACAATTTCGCGTGGAGTCATTTCAGACATAGGGAATTCCTTCAATTCTTTATCGCAACACTATCTAGGTTATTCCGCCGCGTGATCCGCCGGGATATCGAGCTCTTCGATAGTCTGATTATGGTTAGTGAACACACAGATATCGCCAGCAATCTTAAGGGCTTTTTCGGCGATCTCGCGCGCACCCAGATCGGTGTTTTCCAGCAAGGCGACAGCCGCAGCCTGGGCAAAATTGCCACCAGAGCCAATGGCGATCAAATCGTGCTCCGGCTCGACCACATCCCCGTTACCGGTGATGATCAGCGACGCAGTTTCATCCGCCACCGCCAGGATCGCTTCCAGACGACGCAGCGCCCGGTCACTGCGCCAGTCTTTGGCCAGTTCCACCGCCGCTTTGGTCAGATGGCCCTGGTGCATCTGCAGCTTACTTTCAAAGCGCTCGAACAGCGTAAACGCGTCGGCGGTACCGCCGGCAAAGCCCGCCAACACTTTGTTGTTGTACAGACGACGCACCTTGCGTGCATTACCCTTCATTACGGTATTACCAAGAGAGACTTGTCCGTCACCCGCGATAACCACTTTATTATTACGACGTACAGAAACGATAGTAGTCACGTGTAGGGCCTCATATTTATTTCACTGGGAGTTACGTTTTATATGAGGTTAAGCATAGAGGAAATCAAGGGGCGAGGTTGGCCTGGTGCCGAAAACGTCTGTCCCCGGACAAGGCCGGGGACAGAGAGAAGAGATTCAGTATTCGCTTTCGCGGAATATCATGCACGGCTCAATTTTCGCACGCTGCAACTTGTGCTGATCGCGCACCGCTTCGCGTTTGGTGGTGTAAGGTCCGAGCACCACACGGTACCAGCTACTGTTCGGTCGTTTGACCACTTTACTGTTGAGCCCCTGAAAAGCAATGTTGACCTTACGCTCTTCCGCTTGACCTTGCTGCTTGTACGCGCCGCATTGCATCACATAAGGAATTTTGGACACCTGCAGCTCTTTGGCTTCAACTTCAATTTCACGTTTCGGCAGAGAATCGACATAGTCCCAGCGCTCTTCCGGTGGTGGAGGCAGGACTTTTTCCGACGACTTCGGTTTGCTCACCGTTGTGGCGGTTTGCGTAACCGTTGGTTCCGGCGGCTCCGGATCGTTGCTCAAAGTGTACAACCCATAGCCAAAACCGCTCACCAGCACGATAGCCAGTAAGCCGCTGCGCCATGGTTTACCACGGGAAGGTTGTTTTTTGCGGGCCGGAGCTTTTTTGTTGTTGGTGCCACGGCCACGTTTTACATAATCTCTATTTGCCACTGTTATACATCAAGGTTAACAAATCTGCCCACATGGTAATTCAGATTGTCGGCAGATAACAGAGTGGAATGACATCCGGTAAAACCACAGCGAATATCACAGGATTTTACCGGAGAATCATTCAGCGCAACATGGGCGGTGCGACGCTGTCGCGGATCACAAGGCTGGTCTCCAGTAAGCGAGAGCCGGCGTGCACATCATGGCCACGTAACAGCTCCAGCATCATCAGCATCGCCTGGCGGCCGATCTCATACCTTGGCTGAGAAATGGTCGTCAGCGGCGGATCGCAATACTGGGCAAAGGTGATGTCATCAAAACCCACCACCGACAGATCCTGAGGTACTCGGGTCCCCAGTTTCTTGGCTTCCTGAATAGCACCGATCGCCATGGTGTCGTTGTGACAGAAAATCGCGGTCGGTGGCTCCGGCAAAGCCAGCAAAGTGCGCACCGCTTTGGCGCCGGCTTCAAACGAGAAATCCCCACTGATGGTGTAACTCGGATTCATCGCAATGCCAGCACGACGCAGTGCTTGTTGGTAGCCCTGATGACGGAACTGGCACAAAAACGCATGTTCCGGCCCGGAGATTTGTGCAATGCGCTTGTGTCCCATCTGAGTCAGATAGTTCACGGCTTCAAACGCCGAAGTCAGGTTATCGATGTGCACTGTGGGCAGTTCCAGCTCAGGCGCAAACTCACACGCCATCACCATCGGCGGCAGGTTCTTCTGCTCGGGCTTACTGACGTCAAACGGCAGATCGGTCCCCAGCAGCAGCATGCCGTCCGCTTGTTTGGTGAACACCAGATTCACAAACGAGGACTCACGTTTTTTCTGTTGCCCGCTGTCTCCGAGCAGGACCAGGTATCCGTGCTCCATTGCAGCATCTTCGATACCGCGGATAATTTCGGTGTAATACGGATCGCAAATATCAGGCACAATCGCGACGATGGTTTTGGATTCGTTTCGACGAAGATTTCGCGCCAAAGAGTTAGGTGAATAGCCAGCTTCCAGTACCGCTTCTTCAACCCGCTTCCTTGTGGATGAAGACACTTTTTCCGGATTCATCAGCGCCCTTGAAACGGTTGCTGTCGACACTCCTGCGAGCTGGGCAACATCCTTCATTGTCGCCATAAAAATTAACCCTCTTCAATTCCTTTGCGTGCGGACTGACCACACCTACGTTGTTAATGTAACTGAGCGGCAGGTTTGTACCTGCTCGGTGACTGTGTGCTGCAATCGGTTTTTCGCATACGGAAGTCACGCGTTATAATTTTTGACCTGCGTAACGTTTCCACATGAACACACCCTAGTTTATTCATTTCTGCTCATAAAGTTACGGGCAGATTAACAATTATTTCATCACGTTCGTGACCTCAATCACAAACCGATAACAAGAAACGCACGCCGTGCCGCTATAAAGCAAACGTTTACCTCATTTCGGTCGCTTTGACGATTTCCAGCGCCGCAGTGACATCAGCTTAAATCTTGTGGATCAATATCCAGTGACCAGCGCACTTTCTTCGCGGCCGGGAGCAGCTCAATCGCCGGCCGGGCGCTGGCGAGCAATTTCTGCATCTGGGAGCGGGTTTGAGTTTGCAATAACAGTTGCCAACGTGACTTACCCGCACGGCGGGCCAGCGGCGCTGGCGTCGGCCCCAGCACCAGACACAAGTCATCAAACAGAGGATGGGCCTCCAGGGTATGACGTACCTGGCGTAAAAAGTCCTCAACCAGTTCAGCCTGGTTGGCTTCAGCACGCAGCAGCGTCAGGAAAGTATAAGGCGGCAGTTGCGCGGTTTTGCGCTCTTGTAACGCTGTCTGAGCAAAATCCGCGTAGCTTTTATGCACCAGCGCCTGCAACAGGCTGTGCTCCGGATGGTGAGTCTGCAGCACCACCTCACCGGGTTTACTCGCCCGCCCCGCCCGCCCGGCGACCTGAATAAACAGCTGCGCCAGACGTTCGGAAGCACGGAAGTCACTGCTGTACAGCGAACCGTCCACATCCAGCAAACCTACTAAGGTCACGTCCGGAAAGTGATGTCCCTTGGCCAGCATCTGCGTCCCGATCAAGATCTGATACTCCCCTTTGCGGATAGCCTCCAGCGCACTCTCCAGGCTGCCTTTTCGCCGAGTACTGTCACGGTCAATCCGGATCGCCCGGTACTCCGGAAACAGTTCCGCCAGTTTGGCCTCCAATTGCTCGGTGCCAACTCCGACGGTCACCAGATGTGTGGAACCGCAGCCCTGGCACTGATGGATCACTGGTCGTTGTGAACCACAATGGTGGCAACGGATTTCACTGCTGTACTGGTGGAAGGTGTAATAGGCGTCACAGCGTTGGCATTCCGCAATCCAGCCACATTCATGACACATTAGCGCAGGCGAGAAGCCGCGCCGGTTAAGAAACAGCATCACCTGATTCCCTGCGCTTAAATGACGGCGCATCTCTGCCATCAGCGGTGCCGAGAGGCCACTGTCCAGATACAACCCCTTGACGTCCAATACCTTGTTCGTGGTCGCGGTTGCCACGCCGGCACGCTGGGTCAGTGTCAGGTGGTGGTATTTGCCGCTCAGCGCATTGTGCAGCGTTTCCAGTGCCGGAGTCGCAGAGCCTAAAATGATCGGGATCTGCTCTTTGGCCGCTCGCATCACCGCCACATCGCGGGCGTGGTAGCGCAAGCTGTCCTGTTGTTTGTAGGAGACGTCGTGCTCTTCATCAACAATGATAATCCCGAGGTTGGCGAACGGCGTCAGCAGCGCCGAGCGGGTACCAATCACAATCCCGGCCATCTTGTCACGCGCGGCCAGCCAGGCATTGAGGCGCTCAGTGTCATTCAGGCCAGAGTGCATCACCGCAACCGGCACATTAAAGCGCTTGCGAAAACGGTTAATGGTTTGCGGTGTCAAACCAATTTCCGGTACCAGTACCAACGCCTGACGCCCCTGCGCCAGTACAGGCTTGATCAGATTGAGATAAACCTCAGTCTTGCCGGACCCGGTTACCCCCTCCAGCAGATAACACCCAAAGCCGGGGGTGCTGTTGACGGTTGCAATCGCCACCGCCTGCTCGGCGTTCAGCTTCGGCTTATCGACATCGGCTTCCACTTCTGCCGGCCAGGGCTGAGCCTGGGGCTTGTGTTCATGCGACTCAATCCAGCCCTTCTCTTCCAGTGTACGTAATACACTGGTAGCGATCTCCTCATCTATAAAATGCTGATGAGAGACCGCCCCTTGTTCCAGCATCTGCATCGCCCGGGCCTGTTTCACCGCCCGGCCAAAACCGGTGAGTAACTGATTTTTGCCGGCTTCCGTCATGCGCCACTCCACCAGTGATGCAAAATCCGCCGCTTTGCCTTTTCGCAATGCCCCCGGCAGGGCATTACTCAGCGTTTCGCCAAGTGGGTACTGATAGAACTGGCTACACCAGTTAAGCAGCGCATAAAGGTTAGACGGCCACACTGGCTGCAAATCCAGCACGGCTTTGAGCGGTTTGAGTTGTTCGCGTGGGAAACTGGATTCATTGACCATCGCCGTCACAATCCCCACCAGCGTCTGACGGCCAAACGGCACCGAGACACGCCCGCCGACCACAGGAAACAGATGGCTGGGGATCAAATAGTCGAACTGCTTATCCAACGGAACAGGAAGCGCAACTCGAGCAATGGATGGACGCATAAATTTCAGCTTTAACGACAAATGAGGGAAGAGGGACAGTCTAAAAGAATCAACCGGGGAAGGCTAGCCGTGATCCCTCCGGCTCCCTGCCCGCCAGGACCACAGAATCGTATAAAAAAGTGGCAGATTTCGCACAAAATCAGTTGATCCGTCCCGAGTGATTCATTACTATATCGCGCCTTAGGATATGGCTTGTCATACGACAGCGGTATCCGAACTGTGTTTTTTTAACTACGTGTGGTGTCCGGCTCCGATTCGGATAGCGACACGGCCCAATATTGAGGTTCTCCCATGAAAGCTGGTATCCACCCAGAATACAAAGCAATTAAAGCGACTTGTTCTTGCGGTAACTCTTTTGAGTTCAACTCAACTCTGGCTAAAGAGTCAATCCACTTGGACGTATGTGACAAATGTCACCCATTCTACACTGGTAAGCAACGTATCGTTGATACTGGCGGCCGTGTTGATCGCTTTAACAAGCGTTTCGGTGCTCTATCAAGCAAGAAGTAATCACTTCTTCATGCCGAATATGAAAAAGGACGCTACGGCGTCCTTTTTTGATCAGCCGCTTCTTCTTTTGTTTTTCTCCTCCAGCAACGATATTCCGAAATACCCGTCCATTACCGGAGATTAATCCATCGCCACCGCAACAGCGCGAGTGATTACTCTTTGAGCTGGTCTTATCAGCGGCAATTTGCAGGGTTTTAATGACATGACTCGCAATCCTGCCTAGGAAGTTCTAATCACATCCATTAGAATGAAGACCCAAACCACCTGTTGCTTCCCAGCGCAATATGCTGTTTTTTGTCGCCGACGAAACGCTTTCGAGGTGGAATGGACTATTTCCCCGATTGAATTTCTAACAATTATTAAAGTGAGTACCTACACCTATGTCCGACGACAATCGCCAAGAATTGACCCCCGAAGAACAGCTGCGTCAACAAGCGCTTGATTATCATGCGTTTCCTGCGCCGGGAAAAATTTCCGTTGCTCTCACCACTCCAGCCGAAACGGCAAAAGATCTGGCGCTGGCATACAGCCCGGGCGTTGCGGAACCGGTGCGTGAAATCGCCCAGAATGCCGATAACGTGTACAAGTACACCGCCAAAGGCAACATGGTCGCTGTGATCTCCAACGGAACAGCAATTCTTGGCCTGGGTAATCTGGGACCACTTGCATCGAAACCTGTTATGGAAGGTAAAGCCCTGCTGTTTAAACGCTTTGCTGGCCTTGATTCGATTGATATTGAAGTAAAACACCGCACGATCGACGAATTTGTCGACACCGTAGCTAATATTGCCGACACGTTTGGCGGCATCAACCTGGAAGACATCAAAGCGCCGGACTGTTTTGAGATTGAAAAACGTCTGATCGAACGCTGTGATGTTCCGGTTTTTCACGACGACCAACACGGCACCGCCATCGTCACCGCGGCGGGTATGCTCAACGCGATCGAACTGCAGGGCAAAAAACTGGAAGACGCGGTGATTGTGTGTCTCGGTGCTGGCGCGGCGGCCGTGGCGTGTATGGAGCTGCTGATCAAATGTGGCGCCATGCGTGAGAAGATCTACATGCTGGACCGTAAAGGTGTGATTCATACCCGTCGTGATGATCTCAACGAATACAAACAACTGTTCGCCAACAACACCGACAAACGCACCCTGGAAGACGTGATCGAAGGTGCCGATCTGTTCCTCGGCGTGTCAGGTCCGAACCTGCTGTCACCGGAAGCGCTCGAACTGATGGCTGACAAGCCAGTGGTCTTCGCCTGTTCCAACCCGGATCCGGAAATCAAACCAGAGCTGGCGCGCGCGGTGCGTCAGGATCTGATCATGGGTACCGGTCGCAGTGACTACCCGAACCAGGTCAACAACGTGCTGTGTTTCCCATTCATTTTCCGTGGTGCGCTGGATGTTCGTGCCAGCGAAATCAATGACGAGATGAAACTGGCTGCGGTTGACGCTATCCGTGAACTGGCCAAAGAGTCGGTGCCAGCAGAAGTTCTGACCGCGGCCGGAGTGGAGAAACTCGAGTTTGGTCCAGATTACATCATTCCAAAACCGATGGACTCTCGCCTGCTACCACGCGTAGCCAAAGCGGTTGCTCAGGCCGCGGTGGATTCAGGTGTGGCGCGCATCGCGATGCCAGACAATTACATGGCAGGGTAAGTCGCCCCATAGCGACACACAAAAGAGGTTGGCGATGGCCAACCTTTTTTCTTTCCGGTGATGATGAGGTGACGCTTACTCGTCGTCAAATGCCTCAAATTCGATGCCCATCGCGGTCATGATCGCTTTGGCTTCAGTCGGGATTTCGTCCGGACGGTCTTTGCGCAAATCTTCATCAGTCGGTAACGGCTGACCGGTGTACGCGTGCAGAAACGCTTCACACAGCAATTCACTGTTCGTCGCATGGCGCAGGTTATTGATCTGGCGGCGAGTACGTTCGTCTGTTAACACCTTCAATACTTTCAGCGGAATAGATACGGTGATCTTCTTGACTTGCTCACTTTTCTTGCCATGTTCCGCGTATGGGCTAATGTATTCACCATTCCAGTCTGCCATTGCGCACCTTCGTTATTGTCATCTGTATAAAGAAAAATTAGGAAAGCTGAATTTTAGCGGGATTTAAGGCTATAAGCAAAGACATATAGACGTCTAGAAGTATTGACGTCTTAATTTTTGAAAAGTAAAGTGGTGGCAATGGAGATGGAAAACGCCCTGATGTCACGATTTAGGTATAGCGTAATCCAACAGACAAGTCATCACCTGTTTCGAAAGGAAAGCCTCATGAGCACCCGCAAGCCAGCCACAATCGCGGTACGTACTGGTATCGAATCCGACACCCAGCATCACGCAGTCGTTCCCCCGATCTATTTGTCGACCAATTATGGCTTCCCGGCCTTTGGTGAAGTCCCCCAATACGACTATACCCGTTCAGGCAACCCCAATCGTGGCCTGCTGGAAAAAGCGCTGTATGAGCTTGAGTCGGGTCAGGGTGCAGTCGTGACCAACTGCGGGACCTCAGCCCTCAATTTGTGGGTATCCGCTTTCCTTGGTCCGGACGATCTGATCGTGGCACCGCACGATTGCTACGGCGGCACATACCGTTTATTCAATACCCGGGCACAAAAAGGTGATTTCCAGGTTGCGTTTGTCGATCAATCCGACGACGCGGCACTGGAGGCCGCACTGGCCAAACGTCCCAAACTCATTCTGCTGGAAACCCCATCCAACCCGCTAGTGCGCGTAGTGGACATCGCCAAAGTATGCGAGAAAGCCAAACAATCCGGCACCCTGGTCGGGGTCGACAACACCTTTTTGACTCCGGTGTTCCAAAAGCCACTTGAGCTCGGCGCTGACTTTGTGATCCACTCCACCACTAAGTTCATCAACGGTCACTCTGATGTGATTGGCGGCGTGGTGATCACCAAATCAGTGCAACACGCCGAAGATCTGGCCTGGTGGGGCAACTGCATCGGCGCGACGGGCACTCCGTTTGACAGCTACATGACCTTACGCGGGATCCGCACACTTGGCGCCCGGATGCGCGTGCATGAGGAAAGCTCACGCGAAATTCTGCGTTATCTGCAAGCTCAGCCTCTGGTCCGCAAAATCTACCACCCGAGTCTGCCAGAACATCCCGGCCATGAGATCGCCAAAAAGCAGCAAAGCGGATTCGGCTCAATGCTCAGCTTCGAATTTGCAGGCTCGTTTGAACAACTGAAATATTTCGTCGGCCAGTTAAGTCTGTTTTCGCTGGCGGAGTCGCTCGGCGGTGTCGAAAGCCTGATCTGCCACCCAGCCTCGATGACACACCGAGCCATGGGAGAAGCGGCACTGGCGGAAGCCGGCGTATCACAGCAACTGCTGCGACTATCGGTCGGGCTGGAAGACGTCAGCGACCTGATTGCCGATCTGGATCACGCCTTTACGCAAGCAAAGGAGGCACTGTAAATGACGCCCTTCCGTCAACTGCACAAATTCGGCGGCAGCAGCCTGGCCGATCCGGAGTGCTATCGCCGCGTAGTGACCATTCTCAGAGAATATTCAGGCAACGACGATCTGGTGATCGTGTCTGCCGCCGGCAAAACCACCAACCGTTTAATTGAGTTCACCGATGCGCTCAACAAAGACGGTCGTCTGGCACACGAGGTCCTGCAGTCCCTGCGTCAATATCAGTCGGAACTGATTGAGGACTTGCTGGACGGCGACAGCCGCAAGCAGTGTCTGACCCAACTGCATGATGAATTCAGCTCACTCGGTGAACTGACTGCGCCGCTAACAGAGTCCAGCCGCGCCGCTGTGCTGGGTCACGGAGAAGTATGGTCATCCCGCCTTCTGGCGGCCCTGTTGAACGCCAGTGATATGCAGGCTGTGGCTCAGGACGCGCGCGCGTTTCTGCGTGCGGAGGCCGGTACTCAGCCGGAAATCGATCGCGGCAGCTCCTATCCTCTGGTCAAAGATGTGCTGGCTCAGCATGCCCATCACCGTGTGGTGATCACCGGCTTTATGGCGCAAGACACTCAAGGCCATACGGTTTTGCTTGGTCGCAATGGCTCCGATTACTCGGCGACCATCATCGGGGCGCTGGCCGAGGTTGAACAGGTGACCATCTGGAGTGATGTGGCCGGCGTTTACAGCGCCGACCCCCGTCTGGTCGGTGATGCCTGCCTGTTGCCACTGCTGCGCCTGGATGAAGCCAGTGAACTGGCACGTCTGGCCGCGCCCGTCCTGCACAGCCGTACCCTACAGCCCGTAGCGCAAAGCGCAATGGATCTGCATCTACGTTGTAGCCACGCACCGGAATCCGGCTCCACCCGTATCGAGCGGGTGCTGGCTTCCGGTCGCGGCGCCAAAATCATCACGTCGCTCAACGAAGTGCTGCTGATCGAACTGAGTTTCGGTCATGGCCACGACTTCCAGCGTTTACAGAATCAGGTGCTGGCCCACTTAAAGCGAGTCCAGCTTGAGCCTCTGGCATTTGAATCTCAACCGGATCAATTGTGTCTGCGGCTGGCCTATACCGCAGAGATCGTCGGCGGGGCACTGCACTACCTGCAAGACGCCGCCATCGATGCAGAAATCAAACTGCGTGAGGGCTACTCATTGGTGGCTGCCGTCGGCGCAGGCGTGATCACCAATCCCAACCACTGCTTTGGTTTCTACCAGCAACTGAAACACGCACCGGTTGAATTTATTTCCGAATCTTTGTCCGGCTTAAGCCTGGTCGCCGTCGTGCGTAAAGTCGACACCGAACCGTTAGTCAAAGGCATTCACACTCAGCTGTTTCAGGCGCAAAAAAGGGTGGCGATCGCTCTGTGTGGGAAAGGCAACATCGGCGCCAGCTGGGTTGCCCTGTTCACCGAACAAAAAGCAGAGCTGGAAAAACGCCACGGCATGAGCTTTGAGCTGGTCGCGGTGATTGACAGTCAGACCTATTGGTTCGATGAACATGGACTGGATCCGACTCAGATAGACGCCCGTTTTGACGATGAGGCGATTCCTTATCAGGACTGCGCTTGGATCAAACAAATCGGCGCGCTACGCAGTTACGATGATGCCATCGTGCTGGATGTCACTGCCAGTGCGGAGCTGGCCGAACGTTATCTGGAGATAGCCGAACAAGGCATGCACCTGATTTCGGCCAACAAGGTGGCCGGCTCAGCATCCAGTGAACAGTATCATCAGGTGCAGGATGCGTTTGCCAAAATTAACCGTCACTGGCTGTATAACGCCACGGTCGGGGCTGGCCTGCCGATCAATCATACCGTGCGTGATTTGCGCGAAAGTGGCGATGATATCGTCGCGCTGTCGGGCATTTTTTCCGGCACGCTTTCCTGGTTGTTTCAACAATACGACGGCAGTGTCCCCTTTGCTGAACTGGTCGATCTCGCCTGGCAGCAAGGGCTGACTGAACCCGATCCGCGCAACGATTTGGATGGTTCTGACGTGATGCGCAAACTGGTGATCCTGGCGCGCGAGTCCGGCCTGCATATTGAGCCAGAGCAGGTAAAAATCGAGTCGTTGGTGCCGGATGAACTGAGCGCAATATCACTGGATGATTTCCTCGACCGAGGTCAGCTTCTCAGTGAGCAACTGGCCGAGCGACTGGCGAAAGCTCAGCGCGAAGACAAGGTGCTGCGCTACGTCGCACGACTGGAGAAAAACGGCAAAGCCACTGTTGGCGTTGAGGCACTGAGCCGCGAGCATGCGCTGGCCAACCTGCTGCCGTGTGACAACATTTTTGCCATCGAAAGTCGCTGGTACAAAGACAACCCGTTGGTCATCCGCGGGCCCGGTGCCGGACGTGAAGTCACCGCCGGAGCGATTCAGTCTGATCTCAACCGACTGGCTGGCTTACTGTGATCTTTTTGCCCGTCTTGAACACAAGGCGGGCTCCGTTTGCTCCTCTGCACACCATAGGGTGAACTCCGCTTCTGATAGTAGAAAATACTGTTTATCACACTCTGTTCCACACGTATCCAACATGCGTTATCTTTCGCTCAGAACATCCCACCAACTGGTCATTTATCGTCTACATTGATGTTGAAAAGTGCTCATTATTATCATGAGAAAAATTCATACTGACACTGTTGACATAAAAACGAATTCATTTCATTCTGTGGACATATAGACGTCTAAACGTCGATTTGAACAGTTGAGATTTGTGGTTAACGCCACCACAGGGAGAGTAAGATGGGATACACGCACGCAGGTCATATCGACGCACTGAATCAGAATATCGCTGAGCTTTCTGACAACATCAATGTGTCATTCGAATTTTTTCCACCCAGCAGCGAGAAAATGGAAGAAACCCTGTGGAACTCTGTTCACCGTCTCAAGACCCTGCAACCTAAGTTCGTTTCCGTTACCTACGGCGCGAACTCTGGTGAACGTGATCGCACCCACTCGATTATCAAAGAGATCAAAGCAGAAACGGGGCTGGTGGCCGCACCCCACCTGACGTGTATTGATGCCAGCCGCGAAGAGCTGATCCAAATCGCGGACGACTACTGGGCCAATGGTATTGAAAACATTGTGGCACTGCGTGGCGATATCCCAGCGGGAGGCGGCCGCCCGGAGATGTATGCCTCTGATTTGGTGCAATTGCTGAAATCACGCCACGACTTTGACATTTCCGTGGCGGCGTTTCCGGAAGTACACCCAGAAGCCAAAAGCGCACAGGCGGATCTGCTCAACCTGAAACGTAAAGTCGATGCCGGTGCAAACCGCGCCATCACGCAGTTCTTTTTCGATGTGGAATGCTACCTGCGTTTTCGCGACCGCTGCGTGGCAGCAGGCATTGACGTCGAGATCGTGCCGGGGATTTTGCCGGTATCGAACTTTAAACAGGCATCGCGCTTTGCAGCGCAGAACCATGTCAAAGTCCCGGGCTGGATGGCGCGTCAGTTTGACGGCCTCGACGACGACCCAACCACACGCCAGTTGGTCGGCGCCAGCCAGGCGATCGACATGGTACGCGTGTTAAGCCGTGAAGGAGTAAAAGACTTCCACTTCTATACCCTGAACCGGGCAGAGATGACCTACGCCTTGTGCCACACACTGGGCGTACGACCGCGTTAATCTGCACAGCCACTCCCAAAAGAAAAACCCCTGCTCAATGGCAGGGGTTTTAGCATCGGGTCATGGCGAACTTATTCAACTTCGTCCATTTTACCCAGCAGGCTGCGAATGCGCTCTTGCCACTGGGCGTGATCTTGTTGCATCTGCTGTGCTTTCTGCTCCAGCTCAACACGGCTGTCACGCAGTTCATTGGCTTCACTCACCAGTTTCTGCTTCTCTTCTTTCAATTCTTCCACTTCCATTTGCAGAAGTGCGATCGTGTCTACTGCGGTTTGAATTTTTGCTTCTAGTTGCTCTAATACTTCAAAAGACATCTTAGCCTACCCTTTTGTTTATTCGGTTGACGTGAAGTGACTCTCCACCTAATGCCTTCATTCTACTCAGCACAGCGGCGAGAAACACTCTCTATATTCGATATTTTGCGCTATTCGGTTAAAAAAACGGCGCATATTGACAAACAGTTAACTTAAGCCCACGCCAGCCCTGATGCTGACTCGCTCTTTGGTCATTTTTGCATTCATTCTTGATCCAGTACAAGTGATACGGACGCAAAAAAGCAAACGTTTACTTTTTGATATGCTAAAATCGCCGCCGTAACTTTCCTCATCCTGTTTGACATTGGAGTCCTCATGAAACGCGATTTAGCAATGGCCTTTTCCCGGGTTACGGAAGGTGCCGCACTGGCAGGTTACAAATGGCTTGGCCGTGGTGACAAAAATGCAGCCGACGGTGCCGCAGTGGAAGTGATGCGCACCCTGCTCAATCAAACGGACATCAGTGGCGAAATCGTCATTGGTGAGGGCGAAATCGACGACGCACCGATGCTCTACATCGGTGAAAGCGTCGGATTGGGTGGCGATGCCGTCGACATTGCTGTCGATCCGATTGAAGGCACACGCATGACTGCCATGGGGCAGTCCAACGCACTGGCGGTACTGGCGGCCGGCGAAAAAGGCAGCTTTCTCAAAGCGCCGGATATGTATATGGAAAAGCTGGTTGTCGGGCCTGGCGCTAAAGGCTGTATCGATCTCAACAAGTCACTCGAAGACAACCTGCACAACGTGGCGAAAGCGCTCAACAAATCGCTCGACACCTTAGTGGTGATCACGCTTGCCAAGCCACGCCACGACCCTATCATTGCTCAAATGCAGGCACTGGGCGTACGGGTATTCGCTGTACCAGATGGCGACGTGGCGGCATCAATTCTGACCTGTATGCCTGACAGTGAAGTGGACATGATGTATTGCATCGGCGGCGCTCCAGAAGGCGTGGTGTCTGCGGCGGTGATCCGCGCGCTCGATGGCGACATGAACGGGCGTTTGCTGCCGCGCCATGAAGTTAAAGGCGAAAACGAAGACAACCGCATCCACGGTGCGGCCGAGCTGAAGCGCTGTCAGGAAATGGGGGTGGAAGCGCGAAAAGTGCTGCGCATGGATGACATGGCGCGCAGCGACAACGTGATTTTCTCCGCAACCGGCATCACCAAAGGCGACCTGCTCGAAGGCATTACCCGTCAGGGTAACATCGCGACCACCGAAACCTTACTGATACGTGGCCGCTGTCGCACCATCCGCCGCATCAAATCCACCCACTACCTGGAACGTAAAGATCCAGAAGTCAGAGCCATAATTCTCTAAACAAAACCGCCCGTTCTCTGCAACGGGCGGTTTTGCGTCAGCGGCGATGAATGTGTACCCGGTAGCCCGTGTCTGCTGGCAGAAAATCGACGTAATGGTCAACCGCTTCTAACGCATCATCTTCATGGTGCGTGACGTACAGCAGCTGGCTCAGCCCGGCAGAGGCGATCCGATTCAGCGCAAACCACACCAGTTTGCGGTTGAGATAGTCCAGCCCCTGATACGGTTCGTCCAAGATCAGCAGCGCCGGTTGCTTAATCAGCGCGCGGCCTATCAGGAGTAATCGTTGCTGACCATAATCCAGCGCTTTAAAGCTGACTTTGGCCAGCTCGCTCATCGCCAGTACCTCCAGCCACTGCTGCGCCAGCAGAATCTGATTTTTAGACGGCTGTTCGTACAGGCCAATCGAGTCAAAAAAGCCGGACAGTAGCACCTCCAGCGCGCTGCATCCGACCCGGTATTGCAGATGCAGCGCGGATGAGACGATCCCGATGTGACGTTTCACATCCCAGATACTCTCGCCACTGCCCCGCTTCATACCCAGCACGATGACATCATTGCTGTAACACTGCGGGTGATCGCCCATAATGAGCCCGAGCAACGTACTCTTACCACAACCATTGGGCCCTCGAATCTGCCAGTGCTCCCCTCGGCGGATTTGCCAGTTTAACTGCGAAAAGATCAGCCCGTCCACGTACTCCACTTTGACGTCTTTCATCGCAACCAGAGGATCCGGGTAGTCGTGCGGCGCGGATTGCAGCTCCATCAAGGCAAACATCGCCGAACTTTTCTGCTCAGACAGCGCCTGCAACTGACGCATCAAAGGATGGTCATGCCATTGCTCACGGGTCATCGTCTCAGTCAATGTCTCTTGGTCAAACAGAGCCACGTGGCTGATGCACTCGGGCAACTCGTCCTCACGTGAGGTAATGATCACCAGTTGCATCTCCTCAGCACACGAATTGAGTAATCCGGTTAACGCTTGACGGTGCGCGCTGTCGAGGCCCGAATACGGCTCATCGAGCACCAACATCTCCGGCCGCGCAGCCAGTGCCCGCGCTAACATGACCCGGCGAGTTTCGCCGGTCGACAACTGGCGAAAATGGCGTTGACGTAAGTGGAGCAAATCGGTTTGTTGCAGCAACGCGTCGCGTTCTGTCTCACAGAGATCGAAACCAGCCAACAGCTGCTCTACGGTCGAACCGTAGTCTATATGATCCTGAAAGTCTGTTTCGTCCTGCGCGATTTCCTGTTCGAGCAGTTGCTGTTGCAACGCCAGTGACACGCAGGCAATGCGCGCCGGTCGCGCCTCAATCGTGCCGCTATCTGGCTCGGCGTCACCGCTTAATAGCTGCACCAGCGCTGACACACAGTGGCTGTGTGCCGCAAATACGGCCCAATGCTGACCTTTGGCCAAGTGCCAGTTCGAAATGGAAAGAGACGTTGCCGGATTGCGGTAACGAAGGTGGTCAAATTGCATGTACTGTCCTTGTTGTGCTTGTTGTTTTTTTCACCATAGTGCAGGAAGTACCCACGGAATACCAGCCGCCTAAAAAACAAAAACGGAGGCCGAAGCCTCCGTTTTTCGCAGTTAGGTGAGCGCGATGATTACATCATACCGCCCATGCCACCCATACCGCCCATGCCGCCCATATCAGGCATTGCAGGTGCATCTTTTTGTGGCATATCTGTCACCATGGCTTCTGTCGTGATCATCAGACCAGCAACTGAAGCGGCAAACTGCAGCGCACTACGGGTCACTTTGGTTGGATCCAGAATACCCATTTCCAGCATGTCGCCATACTCACCTGTCGCAGCGTTGTAGCCGTAGCTGCCTTCACCCGCTCTCACGTTGTTGGCAACCACAGACTCTTCATCACCCGCGTTGGTGGTGATTTGACGGATTGGCGCTTCCATTGCGCGTAGCGCAACGCGAATACCCACATTTTGCTCTTCGTTGTCACCTTGCAGGTCAACAATCTTAGACGCGACACGGATCAGCGCCACACCACCACCGGCAACTACGCCTTCTTCAACCGCTGCGCGAGTCGCATGCAGAGCGTCTTCCACACGGTCTTTCTTCTCTTTCATTTCCACTTCAGTCGCCGCACCGACTTTGATCACAGCAACACCGCCAGCAAGTTTGGCTACGCGCTCTTGCAGTTTCTCTTTGTCGTAATCTGACGTTGCGTCTTCGATTTGCTGACGGATCTGAGCCACACGACCATGGATAGCAGCTTCTTCGCCAACGCCATCAATGATGGTGGTGTTTTCTTTGGTGATCGTCACACGTTTCGCTTGACCCAGGTCTTCCAGAGCGGCTTTTTCCAGCTCCAGACCCACTTCTTCAGAAATCACTGTACCGCCAGTCAGCACGGCGATGTCTTGCAGCATCGCTTTACGACGGTCACCAAAACCAGGGGCTTTGACTGCCGCCACTTTCACGATACCGCGCATGTTGTTGACTACCAGCGTAGCCAGTGCCTCACCTTCTACGTCTTCTGCAATGATCAGCAGCGGACGAGAGGCTTTCGCCACCGCTTCCAGTGTCGGCAGCAGTTCACGAATGTTAGAAATCTTCTTGTCGACCAGCAGAATGAATGGGCTTTCCAGATCCACACTGCCCGCTTCCTGGTTGTTGATGAAGTAAGGCGACAGGTAACCGCGGTCAAACTGCATACCTTCAACCACGTCCAGTTCGTCGTGCAGGGCCTGACCTTCTTCCACCGTGATCACACCATCACGGCCCACTTTTTCCATCGCTTCGGCAATGATTTTACCCACGCTGGAATCTGAGTTCGCAGAGATGGTACCCACCTGTTCGATTTCGGTTGATGTTGAACAGTCTTTCGACAGCACTTTCAGCTCTTCAACCGCGGCCGCAACCGCTTTGTCGATACCGCGTTTCAGATCCATCGGGTTCATACCCGCAGCAACGGCTTTCAGGCCTTCATTAACAATCGACTGAGCCAGTACAGTCGCAGTAGTCGTACCGTCACCTGCTACGTCATTCGCTTGCGACGCAACTTGTTTAACCATCTGTGCGCCCATATTCTGGAATTTGTCTTCCAGTTCGATTTCACGTGCAACAGACACACCATCTTTAGTGATAGTGGGCGCACCGAACGATTTGTCCAGTACCACGTTACGGCCTTTCGGGCCCAGCGTCACTTTCACTGCATCGGCCAGAATGTTGACACCTTCCAGCATTTTTACGCGTGCGTCATTACCAAATTTTACGTCTTTAGCAGCCATCTTTTATATCCTTTTCCAAATACGTTTTACGTTTTCGTTGTGATTCAGAGTTTATTACTCAACGATTGCCATGATGTCGTTTTCAGACATGATCAGTACTTCTTTACCATCGATTTTCTCTGTCTTCGTGCCGTAGCCTTCTGCGAAAATCACAGTATCGCCAACTTTAACGTCCAGTGGCTGAACAGAGCCGTTCTCCAGGATGCGGCCTTTGCCAACAGCCAGAACCACACCACGAGTTGATTTTTCTGCAGCTGAACCCGTCAGAACGATGCCACCAGCAGATTTAGACTCAACTTCTTGGCGCTCTACGATAACTCGGTCATGTAATGGACGAATATTCATTGGTCGTCTCTCCTGAAAGTTTCCATGTTTGATTTGATAATTGCCTTAAACAAGCGGCAAAGCCTTGTCGTAACTATATGTGGGGCAATTGCGGCAATCCCAAGGGGGGGGACGGATTTTTTTGTGAGGCGGCTAACGAAATGAACACGATAACAATGGAGCCAATACTAAAAGTAAAAATTGAACTCACTGGGCCATTCTAGAAACCTTTACAGCAAGATTGTCAATCCTTTGCTTTATTAACTCGATCCGACATAATAGCCGGAAGAAAGGAGTGTACATGAAAACAATCGACAGGATCTTACAAACCATTAAGCGCGATGGTGCGGTCACCGCCAAACAACTGGCTGAAGAGCTGGGCATGACCACCATGGGCGCCCGCCAGCACCTGCAAGGCCTGGAAGACGATGGCATCCTGGCGTTTCACGATGTGCGAGTCAAAGTCGGCCGCCCGACCCGCCATTGGTCATTGACCAAAAAAGGCCATGCCCAGTTTGCCGATCGTCACGGCGAACTGACTATTCAGGTGATCGATGCGGTGGAAAGTGTCTTTGGTAGCGCAGGGCTGGAAAAAGTCACCCTGCAGCGAGAGCAACAAACGCTTGAGCATTATCAGACTGCGCTGCAACCTTGTCATTCCCTTGAAGAGAAACTGTCGATGTTGGTTGAGCTGCGTGAGCAGGAAGGGTACATGGCCGAGCTGGAGTCATGCGACGATGGCTACCTGCTGATTGAAAACCACTGCCCAATCTGCAAAGCCGCTAAGCGCTGCCCCAGCTTGTGCAAATCCGAACTCAACATTTTTCAGAAGTTGCTTGGCGAACAATATCAGGTCAAGCGGACGGAACACATCATCAACGGTGAGCGCCGCTGTACCTACCACATTCGCTAGACCAATCGTCTCATATTTAAGACCAGCCACAGGCCGATAAACCGTTCGCTGAATTGTTGCGTAAACTGTAAAGGTGTTGATAGTTTAATCAGCACTGCAGTTGAGGGAACAATCATGAGCAGTATGCCTACCCAACAACGGTTGCCGCCATTTGATGAACTGGTCAAACTGGCAGAACGTGATCCTGAAGCGTTTGACCGCTTCAAACATCAATTGTGTGATGAGATGATCGCGTCAGCCTCCGATTTTATGCAAGATCGCCTGCGCGCTCAGCAATCACACATCGACTTGTTGATCAGTCACTGCAGCAACCCGACGCACGTCAATGTGACATTGCAAAGTGAGTTATTTAAACAGTTTGCCAAGTTCCGCGACGCTCTGAATGGTGAACTGGATATCGCCCCGACCAGCGCCGACGTAGTCCCTTTCAGGCCCAAAGAGCAAGACTGGCGCTGAGGTGCGGTCATCTTCGTATCACAAACCATTACCGCGCAGGGAAATTTCGCCTCCGATGTAGGCTTCAAGGCCTGCCTCAGTTTCAAGTAACACACCACCCTGCTCATTGATACCACGTTCAATACCAGTGATTTCTCTTGGTCCCATGAGCAGCCTGACTGGGCGGTGGATGAAATTGTCCAGTCGATTCCAACGTTCGACGAACCCAGCCATTCCCTGAAACTCATAGTCTTCCAGCGCTTTGTGCAGAGTCTTCACCAAGGTGATCGCCAGTTGATTACGGTCTATCTCACGCCCTTGCAACGCCTGAGACAAACTGGCCCAGGGCTGAGTAATTCCCGGAGTATCGTCATCCATACTCAGGTTCATCCCCATGCCGATCACGAGATTTGCAGCTGCCCCTGCCTGTCCCGACATCTCAACCAGAATCCCGGCTAACTTGCGATCGCGAAAGTAGAGATCGTTGGGCCACTTGAGTTTAACGCCATCAATCCCCAAAGACTCCAGCGCTTCTACCACCGCCACGCCGACAACCAGGCTCAGTCCCATCGCTGCCGCCATGCCGGCATCAAGTCGCCAGTACATCGACAAATACAGATTGGCACCGAAGGGTGAAATCCATTCCCGTCCACGGCGGCCACGCCCTTGTGACTGATATTCCGCGATACACACCGAGCCCGATTCCAACTGAGCAGCTTTATCGAGTAAATGTTGATTGGTTGAACCAATGATCGGAACCAGCTCTAGTGGCTTCTCAGTCGCGGCCTGCAAAACCTGTTCATCCAGCAGTTGCATTGGCTTTGCCAGTTGATAACCTTTACCCTGGACACGGAAAATGTCCACGCCCCACTCCTGAATCCCTTTGATGTGCTTACTGATCGCTGCACGGGAAATCCCCAGGGTGTCGCCCAGTTCTTCCCCGGAATGAAAGCCGCCTTGAGAAAGTTGCTTCAGCAATGTCAGTTTTACACTGTGATCTTTTTTCATTGCTGAGCCTCCAAAATCTCATTGAGACGAGTTTCGGCGCGGGCGCCCATAAAACGCACCTCATGCTCCAGTGCAATCGCATATTTTTCCTGCACACTGCGGCACACATGCGCCGCTAGACGAATCACATCTTGTGCGCTTGCATTGCCCTGATTGACGATCACTAACGCCTGTTTGGGGTGCACTTGTGCCCCGCCAATACGATAGCCTTTCAGCCCACACTGATCGATCAGCCAACCTGCCGCGATTTTTACACCATCGTCGACCGGATACGCCACCACATCAGGGTATTGCGCCAGCAGCGACTGATACTGCGCTGCGCTGATCATCGGATTTTTGAAAAAGCTCCCCGCGTTACCGATTTGGGCCGGATCGGGCAACTTATCAGTGCGGATCTGACACACCTGCGCAAAAACCTCTGCCGCGCTGGCCTCTGCCCCCAACACTTTCAGCGCCCCATAGGCGATATTGGCCTGCCAGGCCTTCGACAGTTTCAGGCCGACTGCCACCACAATGGCCTTTTGATACAGCGCGTGCTTGAACACTGAGTCCCGGTAGCCAAACTGGCACTCTGCGTTGCTCAGGCGGCGAACAGTAAAACTGTCAAGGCACAGGATATCGACGTATTCACAGACATCTTTGAATTCCACCCCATAAGCGCCAATGTTCTGAATTGGCGCAGAACCGGCACAACCGGGAATCATGGCAAGGTTTTCAATCCCGGCATAACCCTGTTCGACAGCCCAGGCAACCAACTCTGGCCAGTCTTCACCGGCTTCAATATGCAGCAACCAGTGTTCCTCGGTCTGAGAGACCCGCTTCCCCAACAGACCATTGATCATCACCACACCGTTAAACGGTTCAGTGAACAGCATATTACTGCCTTTCCCCAGCATCAGTTTTGGCAACGACTGCCACTCAGAATGGTGGTAGACATCAATAATGTCGGTCACAGAATGAACGTGAACCAGGTGAGCACAAGTCTGGGAGATGCCAAAAGTATGGTAGGGGCGCAGATCTGCGTGAGTTTGAGATTGCATAAGCTTGGTTTGCACAAATAATATCAGGTCAATTACACTGCCCTCATTCTACCCTCTTTTCAAGCAAAGTGAGAATGCCTCCACTCCGTATCGAACTGCTGGACCCGATTAAGCTGCCGCTGGTCACCCGACTGTACAAGGCCCACTACCCTTCGGCCAAAGCCAAAAAAAATGAAACCACCATCGTCTGTTACCAATATGACGCGTTGTGCGGGGTAGTACGCTTTCGCCCGTTGGACACCTTTCGCCTACTGACTGGCATGCTGGTGCTCCCGGAATATCGCGGCCAGGGCGTCGCCCATCAACTCATGCACTATTGCCAACAACACATCCTGGGTCATCAGGACTACTGCTTTGCCTACACGCACCTGGCGCCTTTTTACGCTCAGCACGGTTTTGTTTCCGTGTCCACAGAGCAGTTACCTCCGCCACTAAAAGGGTTGTTTGAGCGCTACTGCCGCAGTGGGAAGCAACTGGTGGCCATGCACTTTAAACATCCGACAAGGCTTAAACCAGGCGGCAGTTAAGACCGCGCAGCCAACCTGATTGTTCAGCTTCGACGACTGAGCGGCAATGCCCAATAATTGATGTCATTCCTAGTCAAATGACTGAGATGTTTGATACTATCCATGGCTTGCAATTTTGCACACGGATAAGGTAACGCATCTAGATGATGACCAATAAGAACCCATTCGACACCCTTCCGACGCTGGCGCTGAATCCTGAGCAGTTTGAAACACTGTACTCAGCACAGGCGTTCAGAGATCGTCTGATCCAGGCGATACGGGAAGCGAGCAAGCGAATTTATCTTGTTGCTCTTTATTTGGAAGATGATGAGGCAGGCAGAGAGATCCTGACTGAACTTTATCAGGCCAAGCAGCGTAATCCCGGACTGGATATCAACGTCTGCGTAGACTGGCACCGCGCTCAGCGTGGTTTGATTGGCGCGGCGCCAGGCGAAACCAATGCGGCGATGTACAAAGCGTTTGCAGACCAATACGAGCATGACATTCCAGTGTATGGTGTGCCGGTCCGTGGGCGAGAAGTATTTGGTGTCTTGCATCTGAAAGGGTTTGTTATCGATGATCAGGTTATTTACAGTGGCGCCAGCCTGAACAATGTCTATCTGGGATACAACGACCGCTACCGCTTTGACCGCTATCATGTACTGAGTAGTCATACACTGGCCAATACGATGGTCCAGTTTATCCGCGAACAAATGATTGAGCACCCGGCGGTGAACAATCTTGCCTGCCCGGCGAAACCCAATACCAAAGAGATCAAAAACGACATCCGTCAACTACGCGCGTCACTGGCCAAATCTGCCTATCAGTTTGACAGTGAGACCGTATCCACCGATCAGGTGGCAGTGACCCCCATCGTGGGTGTCGGGAAAAAACGCAATCGCCTCAATCAAGGCATCAACCAGTTAATTCGTCTGGCCAAAGATGAGTTGTTTATCTGCACACCCTACTTTAACTTCCCGCGCAGCGTGGCTAAAGAAGTCAAAAAAGCCCTCAGACGTGGCGTGAAAGTCACGATTGTGGTAGGCGACAAGACCGCCAATGACTTCTACATTTCACCAGAGCAGGAATTCAAAACCATTGGTGGCCTGCCGTATCTGTACGAGCGTAATCTGCGCCTGTTTGCCAAAGCCAACGAAGCCAACATTGCCAGTCGCAAACTGTCACTGCGTTTATGGAAACACGACAACAACAGTTTCCACCTTAAGGGCATCTGGGTCGATAAACGCTATATGCTGATCACCGGAAACAATCTCAACCCACGCGCCTGGAAACTGGATCTGGAAAACGCACTGTTCATTCAGGATCACTACCATTTGTTGACGGCACAGTTTGACAAAGAAGTCGAGAATATCCTTGAACACACCCAGTTAATTTGTACCTACAAGCAGCTGGATAAAGTCGAGAATTATCCGGAAGAAGTACAGAAGCTGATCCGAAAAATCACCCGCGTACGTGCCGATCGGGTACTAAAACAAATTCTCTAGCCTCTGATGACTCAGTGAAGAATGTGACTTAGTGGACAACGGACGTCCGCTGATGATACTCATGTACTCACTCAATCACATGATATCCCAATTTTTGTAAGCAGTCCTTAAACGCTGTTTTTGCCTCCGCTTCGCCATGAATCAGGTGAATTTCTTTCGGTGGCACGTCGATTCCTTGAATAAAACGCAACAAGTCTGTTTGGTCTGCATGCGCGCTGTATCCCGACATGGTATGGATCTGTGCCCGCACATTAATCCACTCATCCGCAATTTCAACGCGTTTGGCACCGGACTGCAATGCACACCCCAGCGTCCCCTGAGCCTGATAGCCCGCAAACAACACATCCGTGCGAACATCAGTGAGCAGCGCTTTGAGATACCCCATCACTCGCCCACCTTCACACATTCCGGACGCCGCGACGACAATAGCAGGCTCACCCGTTTTCGCCAGACGATTAACCAGTGCCAAATGCTCCCGGTAATGCTCGAGCACCACACACTGGTCAAACGCCAGAGGATGCCGATGATATTCCAAACGTTGTTTGGCTTCTTTGCTCCATAACTCCCGGTAACGACGATACGAACGCGTCACTTCACTGGCCATCGGTGAATCGAGTATGATCGGGATACGATCGGTAATTCCCCGCTGGTGAATCAACTGTTCAATATCAAATAGCAGTTCCTGTGTTCTGCCCACGCTGAAGGCAGGAATGATAATCACGCCACCATCTTGCAGCGAACGATTGATGATGGCTTCTAACCGCTCTGCCCTGTGTGCCACACTGTCATGCTGTTTGTTGCCATAGGTCGATTCGATGTACAGCACATCGGCTCGAGGAGGTGCCACAGGATCCGGTAGCAATGGCGTATCAGAAGGCCCAAGATCGCCGGAAAACACAATCACCTCACCGTTTTCTTGCCGAATTTCAACGTACGCAGAGCCCAGAATATGACCAGCCGGATTAAAACGTATCTCGACCGTTTCGCAGCAACATGAGAGGGCATCGCCTCCTTGTGAGTCAGGAGGAGACAGCACAACGCCCTGCCACACTCCATATTCTATCGGCACAAAACGTTTGTTCAACGCCTCGAGTACACGCTGTCGCTGCGGCTTATCCATACCTAATTGCAGTTTCAGACCATCGTCCAGCATCAGAGGGACTAGCTCTGCGGTCGCGGGCGTACAATAGATCGGCCCGCTAAAACCCGCGGCGAGCAACCAGGGTAAGCGGCCGACATGATCAATGTGAGCATGCGTCAGCACCAAAGCACGAACCTGTTCAATCGAGAACTCGACGTCCATAGGTCGGACATCTTTCCCCTGAAACTGACCACAGTCGATCAACAGGCTGCCATGTTCAAACTGTACCTCATGACAAGAGCCCGTTACTGTGTGTTTACCGCCATGATGGAGTGTGCGCATAAGAAATCTCTGAGTCGTTTTTGGTAAGACTAAATAGTAATTCAGTGTTCTTACTACTCTAAAAACCACGCAATGCGGCCTAACTCGCGTTCTCAAAGCCAACACATAAGTAGATAAGCGTCTGAGTGTCCGTTAAACTCAAATGCACAGCAAAGGGCATGACATTTGAAAATTCTAATTACAGGAGGAAGTGGCTTCATTGGTTCGGCACTGGTAAGACACTTCCTGGATAACACACCTCACCAAATCGTTAACTTAGACAAACTGACTTACGCGGCAGATCCAAAAGCACTGGAGGCGTATCAGCAGCACCCAAACTATACCTTTATTCAAGGGGATATTGGTGACGGTTGTTTGCTAGAGCAAATATTTGAAGCGCATCAACCAAGCTGGGTCTTTCACCTGGCCGCTGAAAGTCACGTCGACAAATCCATCTATGCATCAGCGGATTTTATAGAAACCAACGTGATTGGCACCTATCGGTTACTGGAAACCGCCCTTGGGTATTGGCACACGCTGACTCCAAAAAAGAAGTACACTTTTCGCTTTTTGCATATCTCAACCGATGAAGTCTACGGCGATCTAGAACTCGGAACTCACCAGAGCTTTAATGAAGACTCGCCCTATAAACCCAGTAGCCCGTACTCTGCGTCGAAAGCATCAAGCGACCACTTAGTCAGAGCCTGGCACCGAACCTATGGTTTACCCATTTTGATCACAAATTGCTCTAACAACTATGGTCCGTTTCAGCACAGGGAAAAACTCATTCCTAAGATGATCACCAATGCGTTAGCGGGCAATGCGCTGCCTATTTACGGTACAGGTAAACAAGTCAGGGACTGGCTACACGTAGATGATCATGTCCGAGCGCTTCACTTGGTGATGCAAAAAGGAAAAGTTGGCGAAACTTACTGTATCGGTGGTAATTGCGAGAAAACCAATCTGGAAGTGGTTACCTTAATCTGCGAGAACCTGGATAGAATCGTGCCCCACAATGCGCCACATGCTGCGCTTATCCGTTTCGTCGCAGACCGCGAAGGCCACGACCAGCGCTACGCGATTGACTCATCTAAAGTCCGAGAGCTCGGATGGAAACCGATACGAAATTTTTTAGATGAACTAAAACAGTTAATCGTCATCTTGGATCAATGAGTCATTTCAATCTGGTACCGGGGAGACCTACTGAATTGTTACATGGCATGTGATATCATTCCCCGAACAATCTTCCTTCCACACTCTAGTATGTGAATACTGTGAAAAAACTATTATCAAATTCATATGTATGCCATGGGCTGGGCATCTTAACTCTAACAAGCTTCTTAGTTCTGAATGCGCCTCAACACTACCTGCAACTACCCAACACCGTTACCAACAGCATCCTAATGGTGATTGGTTGTTACTTAGGTGCCGCAGTAACCCTCCCCCACTTAAGCAAGTACTTATTAGTTGAAAGAAAATATTATATTTTACCCGTACTAGTTTCATTATATGCACTGGTTATCGGGATAATAGTGATGATGCGTGTGGACTATTCCAGAGCTGTACTCATAAATGGTTTTTTATCGAGCTTTGCTTGGTTGTACTTCGTTAGCCTGGCAAGAAAACGCCATAAAATACTTAAACTATCTGCAATACCAAATTTCGATTACGTAGCTCTAAACAAACATAGAAACATACAAATAGAGCCCATTAATATCTCTCAACAAATCAGTGACATTCATTCCGGACTAGTTGTTAATTTACATAAAGAACTGAAACCGGCTGAAGCTAAATTTGTTGCCGACTGTAGCATAAATAACATCTCTGTATTTCACTCAGAAAGTATTCGGGAAATGTTAGAAGGGAAAGTACAAACATGTCATTTATCCGAAAATGCAATTGGTACTTTGAAACCTAATCCAATTTATTCAGCATTTAAAAGATGTTGGGAATCAGCTTTAATATTAGTTTCCTTACCTGTAACGTTACCGGTAATGTTACTCACAGCATTACTGATTAAAATAGAAAATCCAGGACCAGCTATGTTCATTCAAGAACGTGTAGGACAAGGTGGAAAGGTATTTAAAATCTATAAATTTAGAAGCATGACCGTTAGACCAAAGGACTCAGAGTCGAAATTTGCGACAGATGAGCAGGCTCGAGTCACCAAAGTTGGAAGAGTTATAAGAAAAGTTAGAATTGATGAATTACCGCAATTTTTCAATGTATTGAAAGGTGATATGTCTCTTATAGGACCAAGACCAGAACAAGAAAGTTTCGTGGAACAGTTTGAACAAGAGATTCCATTTTATGGTTACAGACACATGGTGAAACCCGGTATTACTGGTTGGGCTCAGACGGTGCAAGGCTATGCTGATGACACGGAGTCTACCAGAGAAAAACTTGCCCATGATTTGTATTATATAAAACATCTCTCTTTTTGGCTTGATATGAATATTGTGTTAAAAACGATCAGAACAATGATAACTGGATTTGGGGCTAAATAAGCCCCATTTCATATCTACTATATTTTTCTAGACAAACCTCGATAAGCGTAATGACGAAAGTAGTTTATCGATTTTAGCAAAGACAATTTTTCTACTTCACGATATATCCGCCATTGATATTTCAATACATTAAATTTATTTGATGATACTGAAGTGCTTCCGACTCGATAACGTGCCAAAGATCTCTCGCCAACTCTCCGAGCGATGTGTCCTTCCTTAAGTATGCTCAACCACAATCCCATATCTTGTCTTTTAGCAATATTAGGCATATACCTTTTACTAATTAGATGAGTATCATATATTGCGGTCAAACACCCTATTTGATTACTTTTAAGAACATCCTCATAAGTTAGACTGGAAGATGGAAAACGCGTACCTAATACACGGCCTTTTTGATCAATCACTTCGTAAGCTGTATATGACAAAGCGACCTGATGTTTTAACATAAACTCTATTTGTGTTGATAGCTTATCTGGATGCCATAAATCATCCGCATCTAAGAAAGCAATAAACCGACCAGAAGCCGCGTCTATACCTCTATTTCTGCTAACAGCAGGACCTGCATTCCAGCTTCGACGAATGAGCTTTATACGAGGATCAAGAGCAATGACGTCCACCATTTCTTGAGGAAGAGATCCTGGTGTAGCATCGTCGATAATAATATGCTCGTAATTTTGATACGTCTGAGCTTGCACACTTCGTATTGTTTCTAGAATACGATCATCAGGCTTAAAACATGGGGTAATGATAGATACTAATTCTTTCATATATAGTTCTTAATAAACTTTAATTTACGTAAAATTAATCGTTTAACTTTTTCTCACCAATTTTTTTTAGTTGTTCAAAGTTTGTAAATGGTAATAGAACCTTTCCTCTATTTATGCTATCTAAAACTTTTTGAGGATCTTCAAACTCCATATTTTTCTCGTCAAACTTTTTGTTATTATCTAACCATTCAAGTGCTATTCTAATCAATTCTTTATCTAGTTTAGCATCATGATAAGATGAATAAGAAGCTATGTACAGTAAAGCCACGATATGTTGCATATGATAAAAGTTTTTCTTATTGGCTTTACTAAAATTAGTAGGATACCCGCAAATAAGCTCGCCATCATCAATATCTAGCTTTGCGATAAAAATTTCATTTTTTTTATAGGACTCTATTGTCTTCCAAAAACCAGTTCCATCAGGAGTTGCCCTAACTGGAGAGTATCCACCCTCCTTAACTTTCATAGAAAAAGGTTGGGAAGAAGTCACATATGTATTGTAGAAGCCAGAGCAGTTTAACATCATGGTGTTTACATTATCTTTAACAGAAGTCATGGTCGTATCGTATGCACCATATTTTCTAGCGATATCATATATTGGTTTGACATGATAATTACTAAGCTCTTTTATTTTAGATTCGAATATTACATCGAATTCTTGATCTTTATATGTCTTATATAATTGAACTCTATGGGGACTGGTATCTGAATAGCGAGTAATATTTCTTTTACTGTCATACCAAACATCATGATATTTAACAAAAAAATTTAAATTTTTATGTATATAATCCGAGATTTCCTTGTCATTCATAACTAGAGCATAATCATTTAAATGAAGTATAGCATGCAACCATCCATTCAAAATTATTTCAGGATTAGAGTGGAACAATGGTAACTCTAATTGAGCAATACCTAAATCTACACCACCTTCGCTATGATGAAGAAACAAAGCCTTTTTAACTTTTAATAACAAATCTTTAGACTTTGGTGATTGTTCGATCAAGTAATTCTTCAAATATCCAGCTAGAATTTCACTTTGACTAATAGAACTATAGATGATATCAGGGCCTTTCATTCTATTAAGCGGATAATGGTTAGGGTAGTAAAACCCAGTTCCACCATTAGGTAAATCAACACCAGCATAATTAGTTATATTGTATAACTTATTCCTAAATTCAGGATTTCCAACATTATTAAATACATACCGACCAAAAACCATAGGATGAAATACGTACTTATTAGGATCCTTCAACTGCCAATAATTAGCATAAGGGACATTATCTTTAAGAATAGTTTTTTGATCGTTCCCATACATAGAAAAATCGAAATTCTGCTGACCTGTGTCATAAACATTTGCTGTGTTTTTCAGCTGTTCAGGTGTAGGTACAAATGGTTTAATCTTTTGGCAAGGAGCACTAATAACGTTAGGGCAAAAATAATCATCATTAGCTAACGCGAAAGTGGTAAATAGTGTAGTAGACAGAATAATAGAAACTTTCATAATTAATTTTTCTTTAGAAGATGATGTAAGTTAAAGTGTGACAGACACTTAGCCAATTTACTATCGTTCTCATTATTTCTTACATTTTTGTGGAAGAGACCTTCCCCTAATGATATTAATATAGGTGGAAAATGCACATTAGCAGCAAGAACACGTTTTGCATTATAACCATTTTTCAATGTGACGCATTTATACCAAAAATCATCCGCATCTGGAGCAATTGACATAAAATCATCCGCATATCTATCTGAAGCTTCAATTGTCAATGAACCTATGGGATACAAAACCCCGGAACATCCAGTAGGAATAAGATGTTTAGAAGGAGTGTTAGGATAATCTGATCGAGACATAAAACTAGAATATGGTTGCACTTTGCCATCTTTTACAGAAATCTCGTGCCCTCTAAAACAAATTACACTCTTGGGAAACTTAAGATGTTCACGATATAGAGATCCGAGCCAATGGCTAGGGTAGATAATGTCATCATCCGCCGATACGAGTAAAGTATTGGCAAACAGATCCCCTGCATGAGAAAGCTTTTTATAAGACCGGAGATTTCCTTTGACGAACTTAATCTCCAAGCCTCTGCGTTGTAATCTCTTCAAAGAAGTGGGAATAACTATATTCTCTTCACTAGAAAGCCAAAGCACGATTCTCTGTGGGCTCTCTTTCTGAGCCAATATAGATTCGATAGTTAAATAAACGGTACCAATTCTGGCGGAATAGGTAGTTAACGATACAACAACAGGAATGGAACCATTACCAAGCTTCGTGTTAGAAAAAAAATTTTTAAAAAAGAAAAAGCTCGTAAATAAAATGGACTCAAGAAACATTGATATTTTTTTTAACATATTTACTCATACAATACATAAGAACAAGATACAAAGTCAGCAAAATTGCAACGATTATTGATTTTGGATTATATAGATAGTCATTTGCTCCACCTATAACAGCACCACCAAAGGAGTAGTAGGACAAAATTGAGACTAAAAAAGCACTTTTTGGCGTAGAAATAATAAATAAAATCAATATATTGGTTATAAATCCAACCCAAATCGGAAAAATAACTGCCCCATAAATTCCCCAGTTAGCCCAAGATTCTGCAATGAACAAACTGTTCAATACTCCAGCGGTCCCTTTGTCTACAGCATTCTTATTGAAAAACTGCATCAAGTATTCTGCACTTCTATCTATATGTGCTATACCAAAGAACGAAGATACATTTTTTGAGAAGCTTTCAAATCCGATAAAGTCAATATGGTTAGGAAACATATCAATAGAAAGATATATACCAGCTTGCTGACTGAGTATGACTCTTCCTATCGGGCCTTTATTATAACTATTACTGAGTAATTCACCGCCCATAAAAAAATAATAAGACAGAAGGATGACAGTTATGACTAATAGAGAAAAATAAAATAATTTTCTTATTTCCATGCTACCTCTAGAATAGAAATAAGAAAAGAAAAGGCTAATTAGGAAAAAAGCTAATGGTGACTTTGCCAAGCTATACGTTAAAGAATATATAGCCATCAACATATACACTAAACATAATAAAAGTGTAATATGCTTCCTATTATTCAGATAAACTACAAAAGAAAAAATTGCAAATATTGGTATTAAGGTTTTGAAAAGTATATTTTTTACGTATATATTCCCATGATATGTGTCATCGGCCATTATCCTTATCTTGGCCAAATCATGATTCCCAACTAAATATTTGTAAGAAAACACGTCTGACATTGAGAATACATAAAAACACACTAAACAAAAAATAGGTAGAAGAGACAATAATAAAATATGATCTTTCCCTATCACTACCTTATTATTCAGGTAGCAAGAATATTCAGATTTTATAGATATTTTATTAGTAATTAAAACATTAGAAATAACAATCCCTATTGTATAAGACAAAGGCAAAGCTGTGATCAGCAGCCATCCTATGAACCGAGTTTGCTGATTTGTAACGCTTGAAATTAGATAATGATGATCTAAATTATTTACCACAAGTATAGCACCCAGCGCTCCTTGTAGTAAGAAATGAGTATAAAAATTAATCGAGTGAATGTTAATGTTATTTTGAGAAGCACCTATAATATTCTTAATAGATAACGCGGATATTAAGTATGATAAAAAAGTAATTACTAGATAGATCATTTTTTATTTAACACTGCATAAACTAAAAGAATATATATGATATAAAATAGACTCATTACAAATGAGTAAACGATCATACTCAGCACATAATCATTAAATGTATAAGCCACAAACAACGTTGAAGTGATAATGAATAATGAACGAATAAAGTCCCACTTAAGCTGCAACGAGTGAAGGTTCAATAAGTTGAGAGTTTGAGTTAACGGAGAAACAGCCAACTGGAGTAAGAAAAATGGCGTTAATATGATAGATAACAAAGGTATAATAGTCCATTGTTCACCAAATATTAGTAAAGAAAAGTTATATATTATCAATATAATCGGAACTATAACGATTAAAGAAATAATCAACAATTTTTTAAAAGTAGAAAGGAAGTTTTTCTTTACCGAAGAAAAATCACTATTTGTTTCAGCAATATACACTTGAGATAAAGATCGGCCTAATATTCCCATCGGAAGACCAATAACTTTATATAACAAAAAGTAGCTTCCGACTAACGCACTACCAAAAAAGTAAACGAGTAGTATTGGTATTGCATTCAAAGATAAAGAATTAATTAACGATGCTATTGCCAAGTTCTTTGGAAACTCTATAGTTTGTATAAACGTTTTTCTACAGGATTCTAACGACGATATTCCACTTCTTAACATATTGAAAGATATAAAGCCTTTCAACTTTAAATACATGAACACACTCGATAATAGTAAAGAGAAAGAAGTTGCCCATACAAGCCCAAACCCATTTCCTAGAGTATAAAATAGTCCGACTTGAAGAGATACTAAAACTATCGCCTTAGCAATATTGGCTCTAGAAACTAAAAAATAGTCCCCTTTAAGTAAGACAATATTCACTAACAACGTATAAATAGAATTGAATATACAAAACACAAGTAAAGATAATATGAATTTCAAATCATAGTCGCTAGGAATAAAAAAGAATAAAGAAAAAATTATCAGAGAAAACGAAAATATAGAAATAAGAGAAAATAGGATAAAATAAGGTAGTAATGAGTATTTCTTTTTTATTATAATTGCACTTTCATACTTCAACATGAAAAATGATATAACGACACCGGAGATAGAACTTACATTAGCAAAAAAACCAAAGTCATCAGGCGTATATAATCTTGAAATAAGAGGCAAAAAAATAAAATTTATCGCCTGCGCAATAATAGCACCACTACTTACAACGGCTACCTTCTTTAAAAAACCGTCGAAAAAGTTACTTGTTTTTATATATTTTATTAAATCTGCCATTTAACTTTGCCATAAGAAAAACGAAGATATTTAAAGAAATAAGAATTATTATAAATATCTTTATATAATATCCATTATTGAGTTCTATCAAATTTTTTTGACTAATCTCATAAGGAATATCCCAGCCAAACGTTTCATTGTCTAATTCTATAATAGCACTTTTTATTTCACTGAATTCTTTTTCACTAAATAGATCGAAGAAATAGTTTTCTTTATCTCTGCTCATTCTAGAAATAGTCATATCTAATTTTTTATACTCATCTTCGATTTCTTCTATATTGAAATCATTATTACTATTTATTTTCTCCGCGAGAATTAAGGATATGAACCTATCTTTAGCAGCTTGCTTTATATTCGCAACTTTATTTTCTAGCTCTAACTGCTTCTGATCTTTTTCTTTTTCCCATTTTCTTTTCATATTCTTGTAGACAATATTATTAATATATGACAAATAAATATCGCTACAATCATAAACCGAACATTTAATGTTTAAAGTAACTTTGTTATTATACTTCTTTGAAGATACTTCCATAATGCCAAGATTACTTCTTGATCTTTTAACTAATAAAGGTTGAGTAAGTTTATAATTATAGTATTGAGAAAAAAATGAATCTTCAAATTCTAGTGTTATCGCTGTTTTATAACTATTTCCATCGTTATATTTAATGATGTAAATTAAAAAGGCAAAGATAAATATTGTTGATATTGCGAGAAGTATTTTTTTCATATTAAAAAAGGTGTGAAAACCACACCTATATTATTAATCCATAGATAAGATGATACTTGTTATTTTTCGTGAAGCTGTTCCACCACCATAAAGATTTTTCATATCATCGACTTTTTTATCTTTCATAATATTGTAAGCTGACAATATTTTTTCATAGCAAGCACCAGTTAAAATGTTAGCTCCACAGTTAATTAGTTCAACCCATTCGGTTTGATCACGCATAGTTATACATGGCTTGGAAAAGAAAAATGCCTCTTTCTGCAATCCGCCACTGTCTGTCATTACTAAAGATGAATTCTCTAATAACCAAATCATTTCTAAGTAGCCTACAGGTTCAATCATCGTAAATTCAACCTCTAACCCATACTTTTCAATCAAAGCTTTAGTCCTAGGATGAATTGGTAATATAACCTGCTTTTCTTTGTTTAGGTCATTTAAAGCTTTAACTATTGAAGTAAGGTTGTCTTTACTATCTGTATTTTCCGCTCTATGTAATGTAGCTAAAATATACTCTTCTACAGAAGTTCCCTTTAGCTCTTCTGGCTTAACAGCATATTCTTTGTAATAAAGAGCGGCATCTTGCATGACGTCACCAACTAAATGAAACTCACAGTGCTCTAGAGTTTCATACCCTTCCTTACTCAAATTATCCATTGCACTTTGCGTTGGGCATAATAGCAATGTGCTAACACGGTCAGTCAGCGTACGGTTAATTTCTTCAGGCATAAGCATGTTGAAACTGCGTAAACCAGCCTCTATATGGATAACCGGTACGTGAAGCTTGGATGCTGCCAATGCCCCGGCCAAGGTAGAGTTAGTGTCTCCGTAAACCAATAAATAGTCAGGCTTCTCGATTTCTATAACTTCTTCAATCTTTTCTAACATCTGCCCAGTCATTGCCCCATGACCAAGACCATTAATCCCTAGATTATAATTAGGTTTAGGTATAGACATTTGTTCAAAAAAAACGTCACTCATTTTAGAATCATAGTGTTGGCCCGTATGAACGATGACTTCCGTAATCACAGGCTGTGTAGCGAATGCTCTAGATACCGCACCAGCTTTTATGAATTGTGGTCTAGCTCCTAAAACAGTTAAAATTTTAATATTTTCCATTTTGACTCTCGTATTCATTGATAATCGTATTTGCTCTACTATTCCAGTAATGTTTTTTTCTAGCAACTAGGCAGTTTTCTTTTAACTTACTAAGCTTACTTTTATCTTCTAAAATTCCATTTACTAAAGAAAATAGCTCTTCCTCGTTAGAGTAGGTAATACCTATATTTTCACTTTCTACAAAATTAGCCTGGGCTGTCCCTGATTGGGTTATTTGTGGTACACCATATCCCAATGATTCAAAGACCTTTATCGGCATAGCAAAACTCAGATATTCTGAAGTTATTCGGATATTTGCAAATAGATCCGTAGACAAATAAAGTTCATCAAGCTCATCTCCAGAACTGTGGACAATAGTTATATTTTTGGGGATGGACGATATATTGAAACTTTTCCACTCCTCAGATCTACAACAGATTGTAATATCCAGTTTAGATTCAAATTTCAGAGCTAATTTTATCAATGGAGAAATATCATAGTGTGGTTTACTCACCCCCCCAACATACAGAAGTTTTAGAATACCGTTACCTTTATGTTTTTTTAAATCTAGATCTTTTTCAATTGAACCTGGTGGAAGTGACGAGATATGTTCAAACTCAACTGGTAGGTATCGAGACATTTCTTGACTTGGGAGATATAATTTACTGACCACCTTGCTCATTTGGATAAGTTCCAGCCAGTAGAATACCTTAGCTGGAAACCACTTGAAAAAAGAAAGGTTTTGCTTGTATTCCGGAAAACGCCAATATATATCTCTGTAAAAGTAATAAACTGGTACTCCTTTAGAACTCAGTTTATTAAAGAAATTATACTCTAAACACGGTTTTCTTGGAAAGTGATCAGGATCCGTCAAAGCAAGAGGCATTGTACTTGATTCTGCATAAACAAAATGAATATCTTTCACGTCAAGCTGCGCTATTTTTTTACTCCGATCTTTAGAGTATCCATCAATAACAGTCACGTGACAACCAATGCTTTTGAATGCCTCTACCATACGCAGTGGTCTAATGGCACTTCCTCGGCTTTTGTCTTTAGACAATGGAAAAGGAAAATAGCAAATAACATTAATCATATAATATTTTATCAAATCTCTTTATAAACATTGACCAGTCTCTTTTCATAAAGGGACCAATTATCTTTTTTGATATACTCTAGACAATTAGATCTTTTTTGATGGAGAGTATCCAACTTCAAGTTATTGACCACATCAGAAATATCTGTACTTGTAAATACTTGTGGAATAACCCATCCGATATCATCTTTTTCAACGGAATATTTCATTTCCAACATTCCACTACATAAAATAGGCACACCCGATGCAGGGTATTCCCATAGTTTGTTAGGAGTACAATATAAATGATTAAGGCCGAATAACTCGTAGGGTATTACACCTATAGCAGCTCCAGCTGTCCATAAACTTAACTCTGCATGAGGAGCAGGTGGTATGAAGACTATTCTTGGATTCTCTCGATTATCTGATTTTAGAGTATGTTCACCTGCAAGTTTTCTAAGATGATCTTCATAGTTGCCCCATCCCATCATTACTAAAGTCCAGTTATCAGGAAGATACTGAGCAGACTCAATTAGGATATCTAAACCTCGTTTCTTAGCAAAACCACCTTGATAAAGAAGAATGTTTTGGTCACGTGTAAGCCCAGCCATGTCATGTAGCCGTCCATCATATGTCACGTCACCAGTATAAACAGTAGCATTTTTTATTATGTTAGCTTTTGGCAATTTTGGATAATTTTCTTTATAAAAATTAGCAATACTATCATTAATTGTGATGAAACTATCCACATACTCTTCGTTTTGTTGAAGAATCTCTTTATACTGTTGTTTCTTAGCATCGCTTGCTTGAGCAACATCCTCATATATTTCATGAGCATCCCAGACAAGATGAGAACCTTTACTTTTTTAATTTCCACACCGACATCTAAAGTCATCATGTCATGGCAATGTATGATATCAAATTCGAAATTAGATGCAGCTTCTACCAGACTTTGCTGTCTATATTTTTTTAACACTTTCTCTCTATAGCCAAATGTTAAACTTTTGATATATGAGTGGATCTTATTGCTTAAAGTATTAACTGATTTTGTTACTATATTTCTGATAGCCCGTCTTTTTTTAAATAAAATGGGAAAAGAAATCATTGTACCAAAAATGATAATTTTTGCGTCAACGTTTGAAATAATCAAGTATGATAAAAATACGTATACTAAATATGTAATAGCTTGTATTATTCTTTTTACTATTTTCAAACTATTACTGACAAGCTTATCATACCGTTGTATGCCTTCAGGCTTTTCGAGTAATGTTATTTTTGCTCCAGACTTTCTTACTTTTTCATAATCACTGGGAGTATTATTGTCAGCAAGACCAAATATATGCACATCAAAACCATTTGATGCTATAGAGTCTGCTTCCTTCAAAATTCTAGCATCTCGGATCACACTGTTGTAGGAAATAACACCTACACGCTTTGACTTACTCATCATCAATAAACTCAAATTTTTCGTTTTCTGTTGAACAATTACTTAATTTGCCATGCTCTAGCTCACGTCTAGTATTATTATATTCTAGAAATGAAGGATAATATCTTGACACTGCTGTAAATATCGAAGAAATATTGGCCAGCTGCTTTACGGCAAAAAGTAATGTAATTAAATATATTATAAAAGTCTTGTTGTCTTGACCAATCCAGACAGGGTTATTAATTAGAACAATTAAAATCAATGAAGCTATGATAAGAATACTTAGCTTAATTTGCTCAGAGCGATTAAATCTTTTTAGTAGAAGATCTATTCTATACTGGTATACAGTTCCAACTCTTTTATTGCCATCTAATATTACATTCCTCAACTCATCGTTGTTGTCTTTAGCTGTTTTAAAGTAATATTTGGAAGCCATAGAGCTACTTCTAGACATAAAAAACAAAAGCATTCCACCTACAACTGATAGAATTAAATATATTGTAAGTGTTACCGAGGTAGATATGCCTAAAAGAACTAAACTAAATACAACGAACCTTAATATTGGTGCAAAAGAATTACAGGTAATTCTTACTAAGGCCCCTAAATGTTGTAGTTTGTTAAGTAAAGGAACTAAATAAAGTGATGTTTTGTCTGATTTGGGAATTAAGTTAAGAATATTATTCGCGCAATTTACCTGTACAGACTTCCATAAACTAAAAGTCATAAAACATGATAGATAATGTAGTATTGAACTAATACACCATATGGTAATACACACTGTCAGATAATAACTAAAGTTGAGACTCAAATTAAAATCATTAAGCCCTACAACTGTTTTTATCTTATTTATCAGTTCAGGGTGGCTATCACTGATAAGAATTAACGTCAGTCCTTCCAGAGCCGCCGATAGTGATACAAGAACTATAAATAGAAAGAATATTCCCTTAAACTTAAACAGAACCTCTTGGATAAACCACCGAAAAAAGACTTTGATATGATGAACTCTATCCATTAAGACTCCACTTAATTCCAGAGTAGCATTGCTACTCTGGAATTTACTACATGTAACCGTGCATCGGTAGGCTCAATACTGAAGAGGATAGCTTTTCCGCGACAGGAAAATCACCTTCTTGATATCCTAGATAACCAAAAGCGGTTTGCAAGTGCAGACACTTCTCATAATAAACCATCGTCGGAATACCTTGAGATTCAAACTCACTTCTGGCTTTCTCACGGTCTTCGACAATGATTGTATACTGTGCCCATGAACTCGTAAAACCATGGGGTGGCTTAGGCGTTTTGAATCTAGACGAAAGTTTTTCATCATAAGCAGTTGCTGCGAGATTACGATTGACTAGTTCCTGGGGAAACTCAGATAGCTTTTCTAAAAGAATAGCAGCCTGTATAGTGTCCAATCGACTATTCATCCCAATCTGAACATTGTCATATTTATCTTTGCCTTTTCCGTGAATTCTCAAGGAGCGAACTTTTTCAGCAAGGTGATCACTATCTGTAAAAATGGCCCCACCATCACCATAACAACCTAGAGGCTTCGCTGGAAAAAAGCTTGTAGTAGCAATATCACCAAAACTCCCGGCTTTCTTTCCTTCTATTGTTCCACCGAAACCTTGCGCGGCATCTTCAATGATTTTTAAGCCATACTCTTCTGCGATTCTTTTAATTTCCACATAATCGGCAGGAAGGCCGAAAAGATCCACTGTAATAATAGCCTTGAGATTTAATACACCTTCAGACTTTACTTTCTCTATTTGCTGAACCAAACTTTTAGAGCAAATATTAAATGTATCTGAATCAGAGTCTACAAATACAGGAGTTGCCTTGGCATAAGCGATCGTTTCAGCAGTTGCAAAAAACGTAAACGTTGGACAAAATACTGCATCACCTTCACCTATATCCAATGCCATTAAAGCTAAACTGAGCGCATCTGTACCGTTAGCACATGTTATTGCATGTTTAACTCCGACGTACTCTTGCAGCTTATCTTCAAGCTCAAAGACTTCCGGCCCCATAATATATTTCCCATGATTGAGAACATTATGAATTCGTTGGTCTATCTTATTCTTCAAGTGTTTATACTGTGACTCTAAATCAATAAAATGCATATTCATTCACTTCTATTGCTATTTCTGGTGATTTTACCATCGTTCAATTTATAGACATCTTTTGTGTGGGGGCAAATATATTCACCATTTCCTTCTAAAGGTAGATCGATTTGCTCTCCATAGGCACTCATCCACCCAATTTGACGAGCAGGAACTCCAACCACTAAAGCATATGCGTTAACACTTTTGTTAACAACAGAACCAGCACCAACAAAGGCAAACTCACCAATATTTACACCACATACAATAGTACAGTTAGCACCTAGCGTGACACCTTTTTCAACGACAGTATCTTTATATTCATTCTTTCTTTCAATTAAAGAACGAGGATTATATACATTAGTAAACACCATACTAGGGCCACAGAAGACGCCTTCTTTCAAAATCACATTATCATATACTGACACATTATTTTGAATTTTACAGTTCTTGCCAATTACTGCTTTATTACCTACAAAAACATTCTGTCCTAGTGAGACGCCTTCGCCGATAATGGCACCAGAGCAAATATGAGCCCAATGCCAAACTCTACTATTTTCTCCAATGGATGCTCCATCATCAATAATTGCAGTTTCATGTTTAAAGTATGACATACTTAAAGATTCCTGGTTTTTTGCTAAAAGGTATAACTAGAAAGAGAGGAGAACGTATTATTCTCCTCTATATTATTCATTATAATCGGATATCAGCCTGATCTTTAGGCAAAACGTGCTTAACATCATAGATGACATGCTCATTTTTTCCGAGACTTCTCAAGAAATCACTTCCCATCTCTTTTGTCTCTGTATGATCAACAGCTAGTATAATTGCATCATAAGTATTTTTAACAAGATTTTCCGTTAACTCTATACCGTACTCTGAAAGAACTTCTTCTTTAGATGCCCAATTATCATAAACGTCAACCGACATATTAAAGTCTTTTAGCTCTTTGTAGATGTCGATTATTTTTGTATTTCGTACATCAGGACAATCACCTTTAAAGGTGAATCCCATAATCAATATTTTGGCTTCGTCAATATGGATTTTTTTACTGGCTAACTTTTTAACAAGCTGTGTAGCCACATATTCTCCCATACCATCATTAATTCTTCGGCCCGCCAAAATCACTTCAGGTCGATACCCGACTTCTTGCGCCTTGTGTGTTAAATAGTATGGATCCACACTAATACAGTGCCCACCTACAAGTCCTGGTTTAAATGGCAAGAAATTCCATTTAGTACCAGCAGCCTTCAATACTTCTTCTGTATCAATGTTTAATTTATTAAATATCTTTGCAAATTCATTGATAATGGCAATATTTAAATCACGTTGAGTATTTTCAATTACCTTTGCAGCTTCTGCTACTTTAATTGACGAGGCTTTATGTGTACCCGCATCAACTATTGAGTCATAAACCGAATTAACAAAGTCTGCGGTTTCTTCTGTTGACCCCGAAGTGATTTTCATTATTGTAGTTAAACGATTAACTTTATCTCCAGGGTTAATACGCTCAGGGCTATAACCAGCAAAGAAATCCGTATTAAATGAAAGGCCTGATAACTTCTCGATAATAGGGATACAGACTTCTTCAGTTGCTCCAGGATAAACCGTAGATTCAAAAACAACCACATCTCCCTTAGAGATAACTTTTGAAATAGCTTCAGAAGCTTTTTTTAATGGTGTTAGATCTGGTGTATTGTCTTCTGTTATTGGTGTTGGTACAGTCACCACATAAAAGTTACAATCTTTTATGTCTGCAAGTTCACATGTATAACTTAACAAAGGTGCGCTTTCTAATTCTTGCTGAGAGCACTCTAAAGTACTATCCACTCCTTGTTGTAATTCAACGACTCGTTCATTATTGATATCGAAGCCTATAGTCTTATATTTTTTTCCAAATTCAACAGCAAGTGGTAATCCAACATAACCTAAACCAATAATACCAATATTTAGATTTTCCAATTTCATTTTATTTTCCGAACAGTTATAAATTTAACGGCAAACCAATTTCTTTATTATCTCGAGCCGAACGGTACGTACTTATTAGCAATTCGAGAGATTTAAGTCCTTCCCGACCATCAGTTTCAGGATCTGCTTTACCTCGAAGAACATCTGCCACATTTTGGAAATAAGGTGGATGGCCAAAACCATATACAGAAGTTGTTTGATAGTTGGCGCTGTCGATTTCTGAGTCATAATCTCTTGAATCTTCAAAAGTCCATTCTTGAATCTCATTCACGGCCACACCGCCAATACGAACAGTACCTTTTTCGCCAAGAATTGTAATAGAGCCTTCGAGATTCTTCGGATATGTGCACATAGTGACAGCCATAGAGCCAAGCGCTCCATTTCGCCACTTGATGTTCACAACACCTGTATCTTCAACTTCAATGTCACGATGAGTTGATGTCATAGCGTGTATCGTTTCTACAGGCCCTATCAACCAATGCATTAAATCCACATAATGAGTCGCTTGATTCATGAAAGCTCCGCCATCCATGTCCCAAGTACCAGACCACTTAGCCCTGTCATAGTATTCTTGTGGGCGGGTCCAAAATACATTTAAATGCGCCATATATATTTGACCGAAACGCTTTTCGTCAACAGCACGCTTTAGCAACTGTAACGTAGAGTTTCGACGATTTTGCTTGACCACAAAAAGTCGAACGTTGGCTTCATCACAAGCCTTCACCATTGCTAAACCATCTTCCCATTTGGTTGCCATTGGCTTTTCGGTAATAACATGGATATTTGCTTTGGCCGCTTTTATTGCTTGCGAAGAGTGCAAACCGCTGGGCGTACACAATGTAACCAAATCCAACTCTTCATTAGACAGTAAGTCATCAATGGAGCTATATCCTGGTACACCATACTGGGCCTTATGAGCATCCAATACTTCGTCATTATTGTCGCAAACAGCCACTAATTCGTATTCGTCACTGAGTTGTTCGATAGATCCGAAATGGTTTTTGGATATTCTGCCGCAGCCGACAACAGCAATTCTAATTTTTTTGTCAATGGTCATATGATTTACTTCTTGTGAGATTAAGTCTTCTAGCGAGCCAAATATAGTTTAAAGGCGTTATCATAACGATGCGCCTTGCATAAAAGTCGGACTCTGATCAAAGTACCGACTAACTCGTCGGTATTGCATATACTACTTCCGACCAAACACAGCATACTTTTTTGGCACGCTACCGCCCTTGAGTGAAGCTCTCAATTGCATAGTTTATCGGGTACACGTTGCTACAACGTCTGTATAAAAAATCGCTGAATTCTACATCAAACAGGGCAAAAACGCTAACAGGAATCAAGGGGAGATCCCTCCATTTTACCAAGTCAATAGAGCGTGCAATCATAGAGTGATATACTCTTGATATAAAAATCTGAACTTGATAATGAACATTTAGAGGACTAAAGATGATCATCGTAACTGGCGGCGCTGGCATGATCGGCAGCAACATTGTAAAAGCGCTCAATGAGCAAGGCATAAACGACATTTTGGTTGTCGACAACCTGAAAAATGGCCGCAAGTTCCAAAATCTGGTGGATCTCGACATTGCTGACTACATGGACCGCGATGACTTTCTGACTCAAGTTATGGCAGGAGACGATTTCGGCCCGATCGAAGCCGTTTTCCACGAAGGTGCCTGCTCAGCGACGACTGAGTGGGATGGTAAGTACATGATGCTCAACAACTATGAATATTCCAAAGAGCTGCTGCATTACTGCCTAGATCGAGAAATTCCATTTTTGTATGCTTCGTCTGCAGCAACCTACGGTGAAACAGATACCTTTATTGAAGAGCCTGAATATGAAGGCGCCTTGAATGTCTATGGCTACTCTAAACAGCAATTTGACAACTATGTCCGTCGTATCTGGCAAGATGCGCAAGAACACGGTGAAACCTTGTCTCAAATTACTGGTTTCCGTTATTTTAACGTGTACGGCCCGCGCGAACAGCACAAAGGCTCGATGGCCTCTGTCGCTTTTCACTTCAACAACCAAATGAATGCTGGTGAAAACCCGAAATTGTTTGAAGGCAGCCAACAGTTTAAACGGGATTTTGTCTATGTCGGAGATGTCGCCGCGGTCAATCTTTGGTTCATGCAAAATGGTGTGTCGGGCATTTTTAATTTAGGCACGGGAAACGCAGAGTCTTTTGAAGAGGTTGCGAAAGCGGTAATCGCCTTCCATGGCAAAGGTCAGGTAGAAACCATCCCTTTCCCTGAACACCTTAAGGGCGCGTATCAAGCGTATACTCAGGCAGATCTAAGTAAACTGCGGACAACAGGCTGCGATCACCAGTTTAAGACTGTTGCTCAAGGTGTAGCTGAGTATATGTTACTGATTAACAAAAAATAAGGTTATGGAAATATAAATTCCATAACCTTTCGATATGATTTACTAACAAAGATTTTACTGGTTGGAGTGTACTTTGAAAATTGCAGTTGCGGGAACGGGATACGTCGGCTTATCTAACGCCATGCTATTGGCTCAACATAACGAAGTCGTAGCGGTCGACATTATCGAAGAAAAAGTGAACATGTTGAACCACAAGCAATCACCTATCGTCGATAGTGAAATTGAAGATTTTTTGGCGAATAAGTCACTCAACTTTACGGCGACATTAGATAAAGCAGAAGCCTACCAAGGTGCAGACTACGTCATCATCGCCACTCCAACCGACTATGATCCTCAAACGAACTATTTTAATACCTCTTCAGTAGAAGCGGTGATTAAGGAAGTGATAAGTATCAACCCAACGGCGGTAATGGTCATAAAATCGACTATTCCTGTAGGGTACACCGAGCGAGTCAAAGCCGAAATGGGTTGCGACAATATCATATTTTCTCCCGAGTTCTTGCGTGAAGGTAAAGCATTGTACGACAACCTTTATCCTTCACGCATTATTGTCGGTGAGCAAAGCGAACGCGCGACTACGTTTGCTCAGCTGTTGGTTGAAGGCGCTGAAAAGCTAGATATCCCGGTACTATTTACCAATTCAACTGAAGCTGAGGCAGTTAAGCTGTTCTCCAACACTTATCTGGCAATGCGAGTTGCTTACTTTAATGAGCTGGACTCCTATGCCGAGGCACACGGATTAAGCTCTCGCCAGATTATCGAAGGGGTCAGTCTGGACCCGCGTATTGGTGATCACTACAACAACCCCTCCTTTGGATACGGCGGTTACTGTTTGCCAAAAGACACCAAGCAGCTTCTGGCCAACTACGAAGACGTGCCGAATAACATTATTGGCGCAATTGTGGACGCCAACCGTACCCGTAAAGACTTTGTCGCTGACTCGATCTTAAAACGCAGCCCAAAAGTGGTGGGTATTTATCGCCTGATTATGAAGTCCGGTTCCGACAACTTCCGCGCCTCTTCCATTCAGGGCATCATGAAGCGTCTGAAGGCCAAAGGCGTTGAAGTGATTGTGTATGAACCGGTGTTGAAAGAAGACCATTTCTTTAACTCACGAGTCATCACCGACTTGGAAGCGTTTAAACACGAGGCCGACGTGATCGTTTCTAACCGAATGGCGGAAGAACTGAGTAATGTCTCCGAGAAGGTCTATACCCGCGACTTATTCGGTAGTGACTAAGCCTAACATTCTACAGAGACTCTACACATGCCGGCGCCCTCGTCGGCATGTTTTTATGTCCGCTAGGAAGCACAAATAAAAAGCTGTTATACTCAGCCTCAATTAACCAGAGATTACTCTTCACGCCCTTAATCCATCTGTCGAGATCTTTATGTCTTCTTCTCCACGTAACGACTTTGATCCTCTAGCGTACCACCCGCGTTTCGAATGGCACTTTCTGTCACCGAAATATTGGGGAACCTGGTTACTCGTCATCTCGTGTATTCCACTGGCGCTTTTGCCTCACAAACTGCGTTACTGGCTGTCAGCACGAGTTGCCCAGCTCTTGGTATCCAAACGCAAAGGCACCACGCTCAACGCCTGGGTCAATCTGGAGCTGTGCTTTCCGGAAAAATCAGAGCAAGAACGCGAAGCTATTCTACTGGAAACTCTCACCACCGCTGGCGTTTTTCTTACCGGGTTCGGCCGCCTCACATTACGAGGAAAAACGTGGCTCAATAAACAATGTGAGATCCGCGGCTTAGAGAACATCAAGAATCAAATAGACAACGGTCAGAACGCCATTCTACTGGTGCCGCACACTTGGGCAATTGATATTCCAGCGATTTTGCTCGCCTCAAAAGGTATGCCCGTGTCTGCGATGGCCAAAAAGCAGAGCAATGACGTGCTCGACTGGTTAATGCACCGTCAACGCGTGCAGTATGGCGGACGCGTGTATGAGCGCAGTGGCGGTGTTAAACCGTTTATCAAGTCCGTCCGGGATGGTTACTTAGGCTATTATCTTCCCGATCAGGATCACGGACCAGAACACAGTATCTTTGTCGATTTCTTTGCTGCAACTAAGGCAACACTACCAGGGTTGGGCAAACTGGCGAAGGTCAGCCGCGCGGTGATTATTCCGGTGTATGCCATGATTGATGCAAAAAGTGGCAAATACATCGTTGATATCCACCCTGCGTTTGAGCAGTTCCCGACCAGCAGCGAAGCTGAAGATGCCCGCATGATGAATGCGTTTATTGAACAGCGGGCAGGGCAATATCCAGAACAATACATGTGGATTTTGAAGTTACTCAAAACCCAACCCGATGGCGTTAATTACTATCGATTAGCCAAACAAAAGCAAAAACAAGCAGGCTAAACCAGAAACCGTATCGAGAACGATGGAAGCAATGGAAAAAACACTGATTATCGGCCCCTCCTGGGTTGGCGACATGGTGATGTCACAGGCACTGTACAAGCGCCTTAAAGAGCTCTATCCAGAGATGCAAATTGACGTGCTGGCGCCAGGTTGGTGTAAGCCTATTTTGGAGCGCATGCCCGAAGTCACTCACGCGATAGAGATGCCAGTTGGTCACGGTGAGTTCAATTGGAAAGCGCGCCGTGCGCTGGGTAAACAGCTGGCCAAGCAACACTATGATCACGCCTACATTCTGCCTAATTCGGCGAAATCTGCCTTGATCCCCTGGTTTGCAGGCATCCCAAAACGCACCGGCTGGAAAGGTGAACTAAGGTACGGTTTGCTCAACGATCTGCGTCCAAATAAAAAAGACTTTCAATTTATGGTCGAGCGCTATGTCGCACTGGCGCACCCCAAAAAAGAGATGACAGATTCCACTTCGCTGGGTGGGTTAAATACACTACCAAAACCCCAACTGGCGATCGATGCTGAGGTTCAGCAAGCTACATTAGATAAATTTGGTTTAAACAAACTAACCTCGGTTATTGGCTTGTGCCCAGGTGCCGAATTCGGACCAGCAAAACAATGGCCGGTGGAACATTACGCTCAGGTTGCAGCATACGCAGCGAAACACGGTCAGCAAATTTGGCTCTTTGGCTCAGCCAAAGATCAACCGACCTGTGATGCCATCCAGCAGAGCATGCCGGTTAAATACCATTCCCAAGTACATAATTTGGCGGGGAGCACCAATCTCATTGAAGCGGTCGACCTGCTCGCAGCTTGTGATACGGTCATCAGTAATGATTCTGGTCTGATGCACGTCGCGGCTGCGGTCGGGTGCCATGTGATCGGCGTTTATGGCTCAACGTCGCCCGATTACACCCCGCCGCTGTCGGATAAAGTCGATATTGTCAGTACCAATATTGAATGTCGCCCCTGCTTTAAACGCGAATGTCCGCTCGGCCATTTGAAATGTTTGAAAGATTTATCACCACAGCGTGTGATTGAGCACTTACCCGCGAATAAAACAAGTTCATGATCCGGTTTTTATATACGTTGGCACTGATTGCCATTTCACCGATATTGCTGTTTGGCCTGTATCGGCATAAACCCAACAAACCTAAGTTCGGCTCTCGATGGAAAGAGCACTTTGGCTTAACGCCTAAACTCCAGCACAATGGTCGCCCTATCTGGATTCATTCCGTCTCTGTCGGGGAAAGCATTGCCGCGATTCCGCTCATAAACGCCCTCAAGGCACAATATCCAGAACAAGCCATTGTTGTGACCACGACAACCTCTACCGGGGCGGAACAAATTGCGAAACTTGGGACGTTGGTTGAACACCGTTACATGCCTTTGGACTTTAGTTTTGCGGTAAAAAGCTTTATAAACCGAATCAAGCCGCAAAAGCTTTTGATCATCGAGACTGAGCTGTGGCCCAATACGCTGGCGACCGTAGCCAAACACAACATTCCCACGATCGTGGTGAATGCGCGGCTTTCTGAAAAATCTTTCCGTAACTATCAAAAAGTGCAGCCCTTATTTAACGATATCAGCAAGCATCTGACGTTACTGCTGTGCCAACATGACAGTGACAAAGTACGCTTCCAAAAGCTCGGCATTGACGCAGACAAGCTCAAAGTGACCGGATCTATCAAATTCGATATCCAAATCTCGCCAGCCGTTCGCCAGAGCGCAAAACAACTGAGGGAAGCCCTGGGCAGTGAGCGTCCCATATGGATCGCGGCCAGTACTCATGAAGGAGAAGACGAGTACGTATTGGGCTCCCATCAACAGCTCATAAAGCACAACTCGGATATACTTCTTATTTTGGTTCCCCGACACCCGGAAAGGTTCGACAAAGTGTATGAACTGGCTAAAAGCAGATCATACAATGTTGTCCGTCGTTCAGAGAACTCTCCGGTCAGTTCGCAAACACAAGTGTACCTTGGAGATACTATGGGAGAACTGCTCATCATGTTAGGGGCGGCCGATGTATGTTTTATGGGCGGCAGCTTGCTCGGGGAAAAAGTGGGTGGCCACAATATTCTGGAGCCTCTGGCGATGGGCGTACCAACCATCACCGGCCCTAGCTACTTTAACTTTCAGGCAATCGTTGATGAACTTAAAATGGACAATACTGTCACAGTTATCAATAACCAAGACAAACTTAGCCAAGCAGTACTTAATAAGTTAAGCAACAACACATCAAATACTGAATGGCAGTCAGGCACTAGCCCGATTGAAACTACATTGAAGTACGTATTCACTGGAATGCCACATTCCTCGCACCAAAACGAAAACCGGTAATGTCCATGTCAGATTCCAAACTGTCTCGGCTGTCGCTCACGTATTTTGTGAATTCCAGAGGATATGAAATCGTCATGTTCTCTATCTGTATTTTGTATACGTTAACGGCGATCCCTCGCTTCGAACTGAACGAACTGTTCAAGAACCTTATTATCATCGGTAGTCTGCCAGCACTGTTTACAAAAGTTTTGAGAAGGGAAGATAACAACGCGATCTTCTGGGTTTTTCTTCTGTCTTTTGCAGTGCAGATTGCCAGCTGGATGAATTCACTGCGAGTTATCCCTGACTTAGCTACCTCTTACCCGCAAATCAAGTTTCTTGCCGCCTTGTTTCTATTTGTTTTTATTGCATTTTGGGTCAATGGCAATAAAAGCAGAGTGCTACTACTTTACGCCTCTTTGGTACTCAGTTTTATATTCACCGCGTGTTATCACAATTTCCTGCACAATAGCTTCGCGCAGGGGCTCTCTGGTCAGCGAGTGGACTTTGCAATGGACAACGCACAGTTTACCTCTATGCTGTCGGTGGTGGTGGCAGCACTGACCGCTTATATCGTTACCCAACTGCCTAAAAACCGATACAAACCAGTGGCATATTTAATCAGTGGTAGTGTCATCCTATTTGCGTTGTTTGCATTGATCATCAGTCAAAGCCGCCAGGTCTGGCTGGCCGTCGTCGTGGTTGCACTGCTTTCACCTTTGATTTGCTACCGCTCGTTCAACTATAAACGTACGCTAGCGATCTACGTTTTACTCGCTGTTTTGGGTAGCTCTCTATTTAACATCAGCTTTATCCATAAGCGTGTCATAACTGAATCTGGTGTCATCGAGAAAGTGGTTGAGGGAGACTGGGACAACATTCCTATGACCAGTGTCGGGATTCGTATAAACTCATGGCTTGAAGCCAGCAAGTGGATCATTAACAGCCCATTGTTCGGCACGGATAAAGGTTCGGTAAGACAGGTAATCAAGACATCAGAGAAGTTCCAAGCCCAACCTCGTACAGCAAATTACGGTCATCTACACAATTTCTATTTGGAAATGCTGGTGGCATACGGTTTATTTGGCTTGCTTTTTGTGGTGTTATTCTACCGAACCATCATTTCAAACGTCGTTCAGCATCAATCGTACCCACAGCAAGTGTTTCTGTTTTTATTCCTGATATTTTGGGCCATCATCAACTCATTTGAGTCCTACAACACCAAAATGCTGGGCCTTTACGCGCAAAATATTGTTTTAGCCGGTCTTTTTACGTACTCATTGCCAAAGCTCAAAAATAATGTAAAGCCTCGGGAATAAATGCCCGTCAACCTGATGTCTTTGCCTTATCCAGCAAAGACATCAGATGCTCTCGCCTAGCTAAAAACAGGGTCTCACTCTGATACGTCCCTTTATAAGTTTGTTTGGACACCACCGAACTCAGAAATGCCTGGTGTTCGGTCTCATGAATCGCATGCGCATTCGGTAAGTCATAAAATGCCTGTACCATGTCAGGGGAGTAGAACTTACGCAGTGCCTCATTAAAAAAATACCCCACTGTAAAATATGGCATGAACCCAACCTGTTCCGCTTTATACACAGTGTCCGCGTACAACGTATTCCGACAATTGCGCGTCACGCCGATTTTCTCCATCATCTTTCGTTTATTCGATGTAAATAAACTTCGCTCTCGTGGTTTGAACACATAGTCCAGGAACAACTTTAGGGTATGACGAGTCACCGGAGATTGCTTAGGCGCGGCAAGAAACCAAGCCTCGATCGGACGAGTTGGATTGGTATTATGTCGAAAACTGAAAAACGCATGACGCGCCATCGCATCTGGCAACCAGTTATCGAGAGGCTCAAGACAAAATGTCGTCGAATCCGCCCAGACTCCGCCAAAACGAGACAACAAATACAGGCGTAGAATGTCGGCCTTTGCCGCCATACTCAACCTGATAGTCGATAAGCGAAAAGTAGCATTAAAATCAAAGCCCAACACCTCTGATAAATTGCTATCTGTCAACACGTTCACGTCATAGCCTGGATTCAGTTCTCGCCAGGAACGAATACTCAGTTGTACAACTTCGGGAGCAGTCTCAATGGGGGTATTCCAATACAGCCAAATCACCTTCGGCATTTGTGAGGATGGAAATACGTCAGAATCGCTGGTTGGCAGTTTTAACTGGCGTAACGCCGCGTGCGACTCTTCAATTGCCATCGCCTGGCTTTCTGTGCGATTGCCCTGTTGCAGTAAGTTGATATCAAAGGCTCGATTGTAAGCTTGGCTTAAAAAACCAAACCGCTTTCTCAAGCCAATACACTTGTTTTCAAAGAAAGCACTCTGAATGAACTGGGAAAAAAGGTGATTCATTGTTTATCGAAGACTGTAATTAAAATGGTTAAGTACCGCTTTGAGCTGAGAATCGTTTCGCCCACGGTCAACATTAAGCTTGTTCAAACCATTATCCTGATTATTAGCAATCTGAATAAAATGCTTAAAACAACGTCCTTGAGCTTTCCGGATCTCCGTCCCTTGTAATTTGGCCATAACATACAACCAAATATCATCGGCATGAGGGCATAACTGCATGAACAAGGATTGATCCGTGACGGCCTGAGACAATGAACCTGGTGGATACAAAATCGCGCCACACCCTGTAAGGAAAAGATGATCACTTTGTTGGCTGACTTCTTTATTCCAGTGCTTATAAGGTTGCACTTTACCTTTCTCAAACGTTATCTCGTGAGCTCGATTACCCAAAATCGCCTGAGGGTATTTTTGATGTTCACGTAATAAGTTTTCAATGGTGTCATGAGGATAAATGATATCGTCATCCAGTGTGATGACGATGCTTTCCGGACATAGCTCCAGCGTCGGCACGATCTTTTTATAGCTGCGCGTATCCGGACAAAAGCGCACTTCCAGGCCAAAGTCTAGACGCTGCTTTAAGGTGACTGGCAGCTCATCAGCCGTTAATTCATCCTCTGCCAGCCAGAGAATGACGCGATTCGGCTTCACGGTTTGTTGCGCAATTGATTCCAGCACCAGGTACACATCGTAAATGCGCTTAGAATATGAAGTCAGGCTGACGACCACGGGCTGTTCAGCGATTTTATCACTTTGTATGAGCGGTTTAAGCTGGTATGACGCATGGTGATACTCGTGCACAAGCAGTGACTCTTTGATTAGAAGCGCCTGTTTTGCCAGCTCTTTTCTTCTCTTTTTCTTAAAAAACACTCTGTACATCTCCGCGAGCCGTTTGATTACTTACAAGGCCACATATGTTCGGTTGGCCAAAAGTTGTTACTTCAAATAGCGACTGATGTGCTCAAGCGCACCCGTCAGTTGTTCTGAATTAAGAGGTCTGTCAGTCGGTCGATTGCGTTTATCCAGCGATTCGTACCCCCCAGCGGTATTCACTTCCAGAATAGAGTCCGGCGTAATAATGCCATATCCGCTGTACTTTGAAGACATGATCCAACCACGTTGTTTAAACGGACCAAATAAGTCTTCCCCGGTCGAATAGTCCGTCAAAGGGTTCGCCACACCAAGATAATTCACCATCAGCGTCGGAACCACATCCTCGTGGGAACTCAATGCATTTAAATACTGAGCATTGGCCAGCTTTTTCACATCCGGCGCCACAATGATAAACGGCACTTTCACCTGAGGATCGGTAAAGTTACTGTTGTGCCCCCAGAAGTTCAGCTTGTTGTCGTTGAGCTCCTGACCGTGATCTCCCGTGATGATAATCACTGTATCGTCCAGTTTGTCCTGAGCTTTAAGGGTATCCACGACTTCTTTGACCAGACTATCAACATAATGTACCGAGGTTTTATAACGATTAAATAACGGCGTCGGATCGGTCTCATTATTCAACGCCAGATAATTCAACTCATCCAGCATTGGTTCAAACTTATGCGGATAGGTCGCCGGGAAATCATACCCGTGTGGCGCATCATAAAACAGGAAAGAAAAAGCCGGTTTAGCATGGTCTACGTTCTGATACCAGTTTTTCCAGTCATCGGTGAGATTACGATCTTTTACCGACGGACTGTCCCCTTCTGAGCGAATACGCAGATCGGGAACATTGCGAAAAACCGTGCGATTGAACTCCGGCTTAATTAACTGAGCCGACGTAAATATCCCCATCTGATAATTGAGCTGTTGTAAGCGGTCAATCAATACCGGAGAACGCTGGTTGGCCAGAAACGCGTGCCAGTATGTCCCCGGCATCCCATAAAACAAACCAAAGATACCGGTGCGCGTCGCGTTACCCGTCGAAATGTGGTTTTGATATGTCACGCCTTGCTGAGCAAGTTGCCAGATAGTCGGCGACACCGCCTGGCTGAAGGTATCGTAACGCCAGGAGTCGATCACCAGGAGCATAATGTCTTTCGGGCGCGTCAACGGCATGGTTTGCAGAGGATTAAGAGGATAATTCAGATCCCCTTTATTCGACAATTTGAGACTCTTCTCCTGCTCAATCGCGTCTAAATCGACCCAGCCAAGCTTTTTCATCAATGAATTGGCAGTCAGTGGGTAATACAGAGGCAGATAACGCTTAACCATCGAGACCGGCTGATACGCATTCGCCACCGCCCAGGCGTGAATCAGGTTTGCCAGAACAAAGACACTGACTAACGTCCAGCCCAATTTTCGGCCGAGTTTGGCAGGGATGCGTTGCTGACGTTTTTCCAGGTAGGCTAGCGCGGTGTATTCAATCAACAATGTGGCAACAAAGCCCCCGAGGGCCATCAGCCAGGTAACCAACGGGAATGACACAATGTCACCCGCCAGAATGAGTCCGACAACAACTGAATTAATGTGGAAGCGGTATTGGGCAAACACAATGGTGTCGATGAACAACACGCTGATCCCCAGCGCCGCGATAATGGCCATGCTTACACGGCGGGCTCGTTCAGGCAGAAATAATAACGGCCACAACACCAACGCGAATAGCGCCACCAACAAGGACATCTGACCCAGTGTTGATAGTACCGCAAACAGCGCGGATAGCGGGGTAAATGATTCGGTCGGGAAAAAAGCAAAAAAGCGGGCCGCGATCAACGACGCCAACATAGCGTTAAGCAGGACAAACCAGCCCAATACGCTCCATTTCGATTTGTTCATAGATCATCTCTTTATAAAACAGCGTTATGACGTTTGTTGCCGTTTAAAGTGAGGTTTGAGAGTCCGTTCCATAAACTCGCGCCACTTGCGTTCGATTTTCCGTTTACCGAAGTAGCGAATATAGTTAGCCAGCGGGATCAGCTCCGCTCCACCAAAACCGTCAATCATCATGACTTTAATTTGATTGTCATCTTCAACCACTAACATGTTGCTCATGACCAGATCACATGGAATCACGTTGTATTCCAACAGATAGTCTTTTAATAACTGCATTGCCTGCCAAAAGGCGGCTTGCTGGTCCGTATTGAGCGGTTGTTCCAGATAGTAACGCAAATCAAGAGGCGGTGTGCCCGATGGGTTGGTCACCAACTCTTGTTCCATACCGATATAGTCATCAGTTTCAATGACCTGATAAAACGCTGGAATGTGAGTGAATGCCACGCCGCGTTTCAACAGGTACTGCAAATAGCGGATCTCACGCCGGCTCTGCTTTGCTTTGTGTTTACGACTGACTTTGATACATCGGGTCGGATCGTCCGGATTCTGGAAGCAAACTCGCTCATCCCCCCGGCCAATCACTTTCCATTGGGTAAAATCTTGCATTAAGCACTCATTTATTGTTGTACACCGACAGGATCTGCTGGTAGTTCTTCTCCATCACGGCATCCACATCCAGTGTCAGCGCCAATTCGCGACACTGACGCTGAATATGCTCATCGTCTTTATAGTTCGCCCAGTGTTGCATCGCTGCCGCCAGTTCATCAAACTGAGTCGCTGCGGATATGACGGTCGACACATGCGGCTGCAATACTTCTTTGGCACCACACTGTTCGGTTGTGATCACAGGAGTCCCACAGGCCAGCGCCTCAATGACCGTGAAGCCAAACGGTTCATAGTGAGCCGGCAACAGATAGCAATCGGCCAGGGAGAAGTAGAGTTCAGGCTGGCTCTGCGCTCCGAGAAATGCACACTGCGCTTCCACTCCTAGCGACTTCGCATACTGCTTGTACTCCCCTTCACTGTTTTCCCGTCCAGCAATCAATAAGTTGGCTGGAAAGTTCAGGCGAGCCAAAGCTTCCAGTGCGCTCTTCAGCCCTTTTCGCTCATACCCGGTCCCCAGAAACAGAAACGTCGGCAGAGAAAAATCCAACCCTAACTGTTGTTTTAACTGACTGACCTGCCCGTGATAGCGCTCAGCATCAAAACGTTTGGTATCGACAAAATTGTGGATCACCGAAATCTTATCACGAGGCACCTGATAAGCCTCACTGATCTCGGCGGCACTTTTGTATGAGTTTGCCACGATATGTCTGTATGCGTCCGGTGCCATCGCTTTTTGCTCAATTTTCAGCGATACCTTGTCCTTCCAGCGAAGTTTCTGACGTCCGGAAGCTTTGAGGAAATGAAAATGCGTGCCGCCACCGATCCGCAGCATATCGTGTGTCCAGGTTTTGCCCAGCCCATACACAAAATCATAGTCCGATGCCTTGACATGCTTGTCTACCGCCTTGGCAAACTGCCACATCCGGTGCGCTTTGCCGAGTCCAAACGGGCGCAGCTCGACAAATTTAATAGCAGGATGAGAAGGTTCAACATGAGAGCGGCAAATAATAGTCACGTCTTCACCCTGCTCAGCCAGATAACGGGAAAGGTGGTTAAGGAATAACTCTGTGCCACCTGACTTGGCGTGACGCATATGAATTAATGCAATTTTCATTTAGGATTTTGCCCCGGTGAAGGCAGCCTGCGGCCGGTAAAAGGTGAGTAAAAATATACATGAGTTACCCCACCTTTACAAAACAGCCACCAACCCGGTTTGACCACCCACAGCCGCGAATCAGCCAGCCGAGTGCGTAAGTTCGCCTCTCAGCCATCATGGTAGAGCTACGGCTGAGGAGACTGACTCAGTCTCTGGAGTAGCCCGTAAGGATGGCCTGCCACTGCGCTGGTTGCCAGTGGATACCTGCGCGCTGCTGCTCTTTAATAAAAGAACGCTTGAGACGCTCAAGGTTAGCGGCTTTCCAGCGTTCACCGCGCTGAGCGGCACATTTATCAAAGTCGATCAGCCACACCTGCTGCTGGTCATCAAGCAGAATGTTGTGGATATTAAGATCAGTGTGATTAACCCGCGCGTCGTGCATACGCCGAATCATCTGCCCGATGCTCAGATACAACGCTTCGTCCAGCGGCTGTCTTTGCAATACCGACACCAAGTCACGAGCATGGGGAATTTTTTCACTCAGCAAATCGGCCTGGTAAAGTAAACCGGTTCGCACTGCTCGCGCGGCAATCGGACGCGGCACGTTCACGCCGGCCTGGCGCAGCCGCTGCAATAAATCAAACTCAAGATAGCTGCGAGTGGACGTCCAGCCACTGAACCAGTAGTGGTCGTTGACCAACTTGCCAAACAACCCGCCACGCCGATAGTGCCGCAGCGCCGCAGCCAGCTTTTCGGTTTGCACGAACCATGTAGTGCCACGCCCTTGCGCGCTGCCTAGGATTTTGTTTTGAGCTTGCCAAAATTGCGGGTCAAAACAGTGATGCGGGTCTTCAGACAACAACTGTTCGTCATACCAAATCATCTGATTCTTTCTTTGCTGTGTTTTCACATCGTTGCCTATGCAGTTGCAGCCGGTAAATGAGCGCCGACGAGGTCATATTGACAGAGGATTTTACATTTTCTCACCCTATCTGCATAATTCCTGTTAGCTTTTTCTACTATGAAATATCGAATGACCCTGTTCTCATCCGCTCCAAAGTCTATCTGTGTCTTGCGCCTGTCTGCCATTGGCGACGTGTGCAATACCGTTGCAGCCGTTCAGGCGATTCAGCGCGCCTGGCCGACCACGGCCATTATCTGGATAACCGGGAAACTGGAAGCCCAGTTGATTGACGATCTGCCCGGTATCGACGTGGTGGTGTTTGACAAAAATCGCGGCTGGCGAGCCTACCGTGATCTGTGGAATCAACTGAAAGGACAGCAGTTCGATGCACTGCTGCACATGCAGTATGCTTTGCGCGCCAGTGTCGCCACATTGGGCATTAAAGCTCGCTATAAGCTTGGTTTTGACGCCAACCGCGCTCAGGACTTCCAGATGCTGTTTACCAATGTGAAGGTGCCCTCTCCTCAGGCACCGCATGTCCTGGATGGTTTACGCGCTTTCGGTACGCACCTGGGGGTCACAGACATGACTCCAAGGTGGCATATCCCCTATTCGGGGAGTGACAGACAGTGGGCGCAGCAGGCACTCAGCCCCGACCAAAAGAATCTGGTCATCGTACCGGCGGCCAGCAAAGCGTATAAGAACTGGACAGCCGAAGGCTATGCCGATGTGATCCATCACGCCCAGACTCTGGGCTTTCACATCACCTTAGCGGGCAGCCCGGCAAAGGTGGAAGTGGATCTGGCCACAGCTGTGGAAAGGCGACTCAGCCAGCCCGTAACGAACTTGGTCGGTCAAAGTAGCATTAAGCAGATGTTGGCCCTGCTGGATAGAGCGGATCTGGTGATTGCCCCAGATACCGGCCCGGCCCATATGGCCAATGCCATGAATACACCCGTGATTGGTCTTTACGCCCATCATAATCCGGACCGTACCTGTCCATACCAGTATCGCGAATACGTTGTCTCCGCCTATGACGAAGCGATTCAAGCCGAACACCACAAGCCGATCAGCGAGTTGGACTGGCGTACCCGAGTCAAAGACAAACACGCAATGCAGCGCATCACGTCCGACCAAGTGATCGCCATGCTGGACAAAGCCGTGCAAGATTTCTCTATACTTACCATCGACCATTCCAAGCTGAGCGCGGATCGCGCCAGTGAACACAATCAAAAGGCACACGAGTGAGTAAACCAACCTTAGCGGTCACGTTGATCGTCAAAAATGAAGCCCGTCATCTTCAGGCCTGCCTGGAGAGTGTTTGTGAATGGGTCGATGAAATCGTGATCCTCGATTCGGGCAGCACCGACAACACCGAAACCATCGCGCGTCAGTTTACCGATAAGTTTTTCACCAGTGCAGACTGGCCCGGGTTTGGCCCTCAGCGACAACGCGCGCAAGCCTATGTGGAATCGGATTTTATCCTGTGGCTGGACGCCGACGAACGCGTCACTCCCGAACTCAAAACGGATATTCAAACCGCAATAAGCCAACACTCCGGCGATACGCTCTATCGAATCAACCGTCTCACCACCGCGTTTGGAAAAGAAATTCGCCATTCCGGTTGGTCTCCGGACTGGGTAGTACGTTTGTACCGGACTCAGGACACGCACTACAACGATGCTCTGGTGCATGAAAGTGTGATGATCCCTGATGGTTTTAGCGTGACGTCGCTTAACGGCCGCCTCAAGCATTTTACCTACGAGCGTTTGAACGAATACACGCGCAAAACTCAGCAATACATGCAGGCGTGGGCCGATCAACGCGAAGGTCGCAAACGTTCTTCTCTCGCGGGGGCGGTGATGCACGGACTGTTCCGCTTCCTGAAAATGTACGTAATCAAACGTGGTTTTCTTGATGGCAAGCACGGTTTTCTGTTGGCGGTACTGAGCGCCAATACCACCTTTACCCGCTACGCCGATTTGTGGTTGCGTGAGTACGTCAAACAACAAGGCAACAAGCAATGAACATCTGCCATGTGAATCTGGCCTCCGGTTACCACGGTGGCGAAAATCAAACCCTACAGCTGATCAAACAACAGATAGAGATGGGTTATCAACTGACGGTCGTTGCCAATCCGAAAAGCCCGTTTGCCGATGCCATTCGGCAACTCGACTGTCAACTGGTGCTGGCCAAAAACTATTTCCAGGCACACGCGAGGTCCGTCACCGACGGCTGTAGCCTGATCCATGTACATGAAGGGCGAGCCATTTATTGGGCGCTGCTCCAAAATGTACTCCATGGCGTCCCTTACATCGTGACCCGTCGCATCGACAACAAAATGAAGAAGAAGTGGCTGGCGAATATGGCATACCGTCGTGCCACGGCCGTGGTCGGTCTCAGCCGTGAGATAGTCCGACGAATCAGTGAAGCATACCCCGTGCTGACCACCTATCAGATCCCGAGTTCGCCAGTCAGCTATCCGGTCGATGAGACTGAGGCGGCCAGTATTCGTCAACGCTTTGAAAATAAACACTTGGTGATTCATGCAGCTAACATGCTGACACACAAAGGGTTTGATGTGACGATTGAAGCAGCTCGCCGCTTGGAACAAAGCCATCCTGAGATTCATTTCGCGCTGTTGGGTGACGGCAAAGAACGCGCCACATTGGAAACCCTGGCAACCGGGCTGAGTAATCTGAGCTTTGTGGGCAAACAATCCAATATGGGCAGTTGGTTTCGCGCGGCTGATCTGCAGGTTCACCCTTCGTATACTGAAGGCCTCGGCTCAGTGATTCTCGAAGGTCTGCACAGCGGCCTGCCCGTGATCGCAACCAATGCCGGCGGCATTCCGGATATCATTGAAGACGGTGTTTCGGGCCGCTTGATCGAGCCGGGTGACGCCGCAGCACTGGCAGAGGCAATCGTGCAACTCAGTCAGAACGAAGCGCTACGCCAGCGTTTGCTCGCTGGCGCTCAACACAAACTCAAAGATTTTTACATCGAGCACACCGCTCTGCTGTATCAGGACATTTATCAGAAGGTTGATGCATCTTATGGCCAATAAAGTCATTTACCCGGGCACCTTTGACCCGCTCACCAACGGACATCTGGATATCATCCAACGCGCGGCAGCCATGTTTGATGAAGTGGTGATCGCGGTGGCAGCCAGCCCATCCAAAAACACCATGTTCACGCTGGAAGAGCGCGTTGAGCTGGCCAGACAGGCCACGCAGCAATTTGGCAATGTCAGTGCAAAAGGTTTCAGTGGACTACTGGTTGATTTTGCCCGTGATGAAAAAGCCAACTTGTTGGTGCGCGGTCTGAGAACCACGGTCGACTTTGAGTATGAATTTGGCCTGACCAACATGTACCGACGCCTGCTGCCAGGACTGGAAAGTATCTTTCTTACCCCAGCAGAAGAATACGCTTTTATCTCTTCCACCATCGTACGGGAAGTGGCAATTCACGGCGGAGAAGTGGCCGGATTCGTTCCGGCCGCCGTGGCAGAGGCCCTCAAAACCAAGATACAAAAATAGAGGGTCTCCCCTCTATTGTTTAATCGATGGAATAATAGCGTTTGTACCAGTCGACAAATGCTTTTACTCCTTGCTCTACCCCAACCTGGGGACGATAACCAGTCGCCTTGAACAAATCCTCGGTGTCGGCATAGGTGACGTACACATCGCCCGGCTGCATCGGGAGCATATTTTTCTGCGCTCGCACCCCGAGCGCAGACTCTAACGCCTGGATGTAATCCATCAGTTTGACCGGACTACCGTGCCCAATATTGTAAACCCGGTAAGGCGCGGAACTGGTCGCTGGTGTCCCCGTCTCGACGCTCCAGCCAGAGTCAGGCTGCGGCACCACATCTTTGATGCGCATGATACCTTCCACAATATCGTCGATATAGGTAAAGTCACGCAGCATATCACCGTTGTTGTACACATCGATCGCTGCACCGCTGAGAATAGCTCGAGTAAATTTGATCGGAGCCATATCCGGACGCCCCCAGGGACCATAGACCGTAAAAAAGCGCAGACCTGTGGTCGGGATACCATACAGATGCGAGTAGGTGTGCGCCATCAACTCATTGGACTTTTTGGTGGCGGCGTACAAAGAGATGGGGTGGTCGACACTGTCTGAAGTATTAAACGGTGTTTTACAATTGAGACCGTATACCGAACTGGAGGAAGCGTACACCAGATGCTGAATTTGATGGTGTCGACAGCCTTCCAAAATGGTCAGGTGACCCACTAAATTACTGTCCGCGTAAGCCATCGGGTTCTCAATTGAATAACGGACACCGGCTTGCGCCGCCAGATGAATCACTTTATCAAATTTTTCGTCCACAAACAGACGGGCCACGGCTTCGCGATCAGCAACGTCCAGTTCCAGAAAGGTGAAATGCTGGTGTGCCACACGGGCTAAACGCGCGTCTTTCAAACGCACATCATAGTAAGCATTGAGGTTATCGATCCCGATCACTTCATGGCCTTCAGCGCACAAACGTTCAACCACAGCCGACCCGATAAATCCAGCAGCGCCTGTTACTAAAAACTTCATCCGTCAAATCCTTTTAATGGGCAACTGTTTGTATACTAACCTTTTTTGTTCGGAGTTTCCGCTCTTAGCTGGCATCGGGGACAAAAAAACGAATTGCGCTGGCCAATTTTCAGCTCTTCAATCGGGGTGGTACATCGTAAGCACGGCTGTCCTTTTTTACCGTAGACCTGCAACTCCTGAGCAAAATAGCCCGGTTTACCATCCGCCTGAGCAAAGTCTTTCAGAGTAGTTCCGCCCTGCGTGATCGCCGTCTCCAGCGTCTGCCTGATCAAAGGTACCAGGCGCTGCCAGTCGGAAAGCGTCAGTGTACCTGCTGGTGTCAGCGGATGAATACCGGCCTTGAACAACGACTCATTGGCGTAAATGTTGCCGACGCCGACCACCACTTTGTTGTCCATAACGAATTGCTTCACCGCCACCTTTTTGTTAGCGGCCTTTTCCAGCATATACTCTGGCGTAAAGACCTCACTAAGCGGCTCCGGCCCCATGTGGCCGAGTACCGGATGCTCAGTACCCGGTTCACTGTATAACCAGGCACCGAAACGGCGTGGATCGTTGTAACGCAGTACTTTGCCATTGGTCAGCGTCAGATCCACGTGATCGTGTTTACTCGGTGCAAACTCACCATCCAGTACCCGCAACGATCCGGACATACCAAGGTGAACAATGGCGCAACCGGCATCCGTTTCGATCAGCAGATACTTCGCCCGGCGGCTGATCTGACGCACCACCTGACCTTCAAGCGCTTTCAGCTCGTGCGGGATCGGCCAACGCAGCTTAGGAGTACGGAAAGTAAAACAACGGATCGTCTGGCCGATAAGATGCGGGCTGATCCCCATCCGGCTGACTTCAACTTCTGGTAATTCAGGCATGGGTACTTCTTTCTATGATATTCAACTGGGTAACGGCGTTTACGCCATCAGGGTAACAGATAGGCTGGCTGAACCGAAATCGCAATCCACTGCTGTTGCCAGTTTTGAAACAAAGAAAATTGCTCCGTCTGATACCAGGTAATACGTTGTGGCTCTTCGATATTGCGATACCACACCTCGATGCTGACCGGTGAACTTAAGCCAGCGCTCAATGAGCGATAAGTTGCCTCATCCACAATCGTACCCTGCAGCGCCAGCCAGCGCTGACCCAACTCTTCAGGCGCCGTTTGCGCAGGCGGATCAAGCCGCCAGCGGCCCTGATTCTTCTCCAGCGACCAGCGCGTGGCATAAATAGCAACAACTTCCTGATTAGGGTCGAGCAGGAACGGGGCGGCCGATGGCTGGGCCAACTGGGGGTCCAGCAGATAAGTACGGATCAAGCTCGGCACATTCAACACCGCAATGAACGCAATAATGGCCAGAATCAGCACATTGTTCCACTGGCGACGGGTCAGTTTCATCAGGCAGGCACACCGCTATCGTTGTTTGAGACTCAAAAAGTATACATGATTTCGCCGCTAAGGCGCAGCGCTGTGGTGCTCCGAACCAAAGAAGCAGAATAGCAGGCAATAAAAAACCCAGCTCGAAAGCTGGGTTTTCTCAACTGCGACTTCTACGAGAGAAGTTACAAAGGCGAAATCAATTACTTGATTTTCGCTTCTTTGTACATAACGTGCTGGCGAACTACTGGATCAAACTTTTTGATCTCAAATTTGCCTGGCATGTTACGTTTGTTCTTATCAGTTGTGTAGAAGTGACCAGTACCTGCAGAAGATACCAGACGGATTTTCTCACGAATGCCTTTAGCCATTGCCTAATTCCTCTTAAACGTTTTCGCCACGTGCACGGATATCAGCAAGAACAGCATCGATGCCTTTCTTGTCGATGATACGCATGCCTTTAGCAGTCAGACGTAGTTTAACAAAACGTTTTTCGCTCTCTACCCAGAAACGATGAGTTTGTAGGTTCGGCAGAAAACGACGCTTAGTAGCATTTCGTGCGTGTGAACGGTTGTTACCCGTTACTGGACGCTTACCAGTTACTTGGCATACTCGGGACATGAATGTCTTCTCCAAATCGTTTCAGCTCGATATCAACCTTGGTGGCCGAACCTCTCTATTTCCAATCAGAAGTTAGAGGTTAAAAACCGTTATGGAAAATCCATACAAGGCTATCAAAGGTCGCGCATTATACTAACTTGACTAGTATTGCTCAAGACCCGAACAGATCCTTTTTACGGGTTTTCGTGATCTTTTTTTAAGCAGAGCTGATAATAGTTCAAAAAATGTCGGGGGATTGTAGCAGAAACTCGCAGGTGAACAACTAAAAACTTCGGCCTTTCCACACACCACAGGCAGCTTTCGGCACCAGCCGAATAAAAACCACGATTAACCTGACGCTTTTTTGGCGACTAAACTGCATGCCATTATCTCATATCAATCTGATTATAAAGCCAAATCAATCCGATTCTGTATGTAAAACAGCTTTGCTATTGTCCGCCAGTCGGACACAGAAAATATCACAGCAACAGCGCCGATTTGAGGGTTTAACTCCCTCAAGTCTGAGGCTCGCACCGCTTCACAACCAACCACGCTCGGCAAACGACACCACTTCACCATCGCCAATCACAAAATGATCGAGAATTCTGACATCGACCAAAGCCAGCGCATCGCTCAAACGTTGCGTAATGCGCCGGTCGGCCTGACTCGGCTCCGCCACTCCTGACGGATGGTTGTGCGCCACAATCAGCGCAGCAGCGTTATGATGCAATACCCGCTTGACCACTTCGCGCGGGTAAACGCTGGCGGCATCCAACGTACCTTCAAACATCACTTCGTCGCTGATCACTCGATGTTGGTTGTCGAGAAACAAGACGTAGAAGGCCTCACGCTGGCGGTCGCGCAAGACACTGGAAAGATACATCCGGGTCTGCTGCGGGCTGCTCAGCGCCCCGCCACGCTTAAGCGTTTCAGCTAGATAACGCTGGGTCATCTCCAGTACAGCCTGCAACTGGACATACTTGGCCTGGCCCAGTCCTTTGTGCTGACAAAATTCGTTCTGAGTAGCCGAGAACAGCTGACGCAGAGAGCCAAAATCCTGCAGCAGCTTATCGGCCAACGCCAACACATTCATGCCCGGCGTCCCCGTCCGCAGAAAAATCGCTAACAATTCGGCGTCAGACAGTGACTGTGGGCCACGACGCAGCAATTTTTCACGTGGCATGGATTCATTGGGAAGGGATTTGAAGCTCATGGGTTCACTCAGCAAGCACAATAACCCCGTATATAGAGCAGCAAACCCCAAGGGGCGCAAGCGACCCTTGGGGTTTATCAACGCCGGGCGGACGGGGAGTGTAACTGAGCAGTCACTCAGAGTTTAAAATGCCCGACCAGTTGTCCCATCTCTTGTCCGGAGGCCGAGAGACTGGCGCTGATCGCTTCTGAACGTTGCAGGTTATCACTTAACTGGGTGACGATATGCTGAATGGCCACCAGATTCTGGTTGATGTCTTCGGCCACCACACTCTGCTCTTCCGCCGCCGACGCTGTCTGAATGCCCATATCATGAATGGTGCGTACCGCCTGCTGAATGCCGGCCAACGACTCTTTGATCTGAACCGATTCCTGAGCGGTCTGCTCACCCCGTTGCTGACTGGCATTCATGGTGGTCACCGCGCGCGCCACCCCACTTTGCAGTTGTTTGAGCATGTCACCAATCTCATGGGTGCTGCTCTGAGTGCGACTCGCCAGTGAACGGACCTCATCCGCCACGACAGCAAACCCTCGTCCCTGCTCCCCCGCTCGCGCGGCTTCAATCGCCGCATTTAACGCCAGCAGGTTGGTCTGCTCGGCAATGCCGCCAATCACGTCCAGCACCTGAGTGATCTGGGCGGTTTGAGCACTGAGATCCTGAATCGCATCCGAAGTCAGGTTGACCTCATCCACCAGCTTGCCGATGCCCTCAATCGCATCACTGACTTCGCGTTGCGCTTCATCTATCTGCTGATTGGCAGAATCAATCGCCTGAGCGGTCGCGTGAGTATTGCCCGCCACTTCGCGCGCAGTCGCGCTCATTTCCGTGACGGCCGTGACCACTTTGTCAGTTTCCAGGCAGTGATTCTGCATCTGCTGGCTGGCGTAGCTGGTTTGATCGTCGAGATCATGTGACGCGCTTTGTACGCTTTGCGCCGAAGTGCGAATATCAGCGATGAGCGGTTGCAGCTTATCCATAAACTGGTTAAACGCCCGGGCGACATCGCCGACCTCATCCTGAGTCTCAACCTGCAGGCGCGCAGTCAGATCGCCACCGCCCGCTGCGACATCTTCCAGTGACGCGGCGATGTGCTGCAAAGGGAGAATACCGCGCGACACCAGCAAGCTGACCACCACGCCGGTGAGCAGCAACCCGACCACCGACAGGCCAATCGCAAACAGCGTTTGTGCTTTTAATGCCGCCAAACTACTGTGACGAAATGCCGCCACCTGAGTATCGATGTCGTCGATGTAAATACCGGTACCGAGCACCCAGTCCCATTTAGGCAAGTATTCGGCGTAGCCGAGTTTGGGAGCCTGAGCATCGATCGTCGGTTTGTGCCAGGAGAAATTGAGGAAGCCATCGCCCTGCTTGGACGCCGAAATCAGTCCGGCAATCACGGCCACACCATTTTCATCTTTCAGGCCATACAGGTTTTTGCCTTCCAGTTGCGGTTTAATGGCGTGTAAAGTGTTCATGCCCTGCGAGTCATAAGCAAAAAAATAGCCATCGTCACCAAAACGCATCGCTTTCAGAATGGTCTTGGCGCGGGCCTGGTTTTCCCCCTGTTGATCGGCATCATAAAGCGGTTTAATCGCCGTCACCCCCATCATCAGATAGGCCTTGAGTTCCGCTTTACGCGTCTCCAGCAACTCAGCTCGGTAACGGCTCAATTCCTCATCCAGTGAACGCATGCCGCTCCAGTAATTCACTGCGGTCACCATGGCCGTAATGGCGATCAAAGGGATCAGGGTCAGTAACAGTAATTTATTCCGACTTCTCATTATTTTGCCTTATTATCAATTATTTTCAGCGAGTTATGCGCCTATCATGCAGTGCAAACTCGGAATGTCTGTGAAGCACACGGAAGTTTTTCAGTTGCACTGACCACGTAGGAGAACCGGATGCCAATTCTGTGAGTTCAACTGTGTCAGCGGAAACCTAACTCTCCGTCAGAGTTGTGATAAGATTGGCCCAGTTTTGACGAATTGGTATGGATGGCGACATGCAAACACTCGCAGGAAAGAAAATCCTCCTTGGCATCAGTGGCGGTATTGCGGCGTATAAGTGCGCAGAGTTAACCCGACGACTGATAGAGCGCGGCGCACAAGTGCAGGTCGTAATGACCAAAGCGGCAAAAGAATTTATTACTCCGTTGACCATGCAAGCGGTCTCCGGCCGACCAGTATCCGACAGCTTGCTCGATCCGGCGGCTGAAGCGTCGATGGGCCATATCGAACTGGCCAAATGGGCTGATTTGGTGCTGCTCGCGCCCGCCACTGCCGATTTGATCGCCCGCATTGCCGCCGGGATGGGCAACGATTTGCTCACCACGCTGGTGCTAGCGACAGACGCCCCTATTGCGCTCTCTCCGGCGATGAACCAACAGATGTACCGCAATCAGGCGACGCAGGCGAATCTCGCGACCCTGTCCGAGCGGAGAATGCTGATCTGGGGACCGGCAGCGGGCGAACAAGCCTGTGGTGATGTTGGCCCGGGTCGCATGCTGGAGCCAATGCAGTTGGTTGAACACTGCAACGACTTTTTTGGTCCAAAGCCACTGGCAGGCAAATCCGTACTGCTGACCGCAGGCCCGACCCGTGAAGCGCTGGATCCGGTTCGCTATATCACCAATCACAGCTCAGGCAAAATGGGCTATGCCCTGGCGCAGGCCGCCGCGCAGATGGGTGCTGAAGTGACCCTTATCAGTGGCCCGGTCTCACTGCCAACGCCCGCTGGCGTCACTCGAGTTGACGTCAACAGCGCCGAGCAGATGCATCAGGCGGTCATGACACATGCCAAGACACACCAGGTGTTCATCGCCTGCGCAGCGGTTGCAGACTACCGAGCACAAACGGTTGCCGAACAGAAAATCAAAAAGACCGACGACAGCGACCAGATGACACTAACCCTGGTCAAAAATCCGGACATTGTTGCGTCAGTGGCGGCAATGACGGAGCTCCGCCCGTTCACCGTCGGTTTTGCGGCAGAAACACAGGACGTGGAAAAGTACGCACGTAGCAAATTAGAGAAAAAGAATCTTGATATGATTTGCGCCAATGACGTCTCGTTAGAAGGGCAAGGCTTCAACAGCAATGACAACGCCGTCACCATGTTGTGGAAAGAGGGCTCAGAAGCACTGCCACTGGCGTCTAAGCAAGCACTCGCCCACGCAATTTTGCTGCGCATCGCTCACCAACTGACAGGCAATCCTGCGTAATCAGGGATTTGTTTTCAGATAAAAACGCTTCGAACGGTTAAGCGGCCGGCCCGGCTGACCGCTTTATAAAAATAATTAGTAGTTGTTTATCAGTAGTATATAAAGGACAAAACATGGCCGGCACAAGAAAATCAAATCGTCGTGAAGAAATTCTCCAGGCGCTTGCGCAAATGCTGGAGTCAAATGATGGCGGATCGCGCATCACGACGGCAAAATTGGCCAAACAAGTTGGTGTGTCGGAAGCGGCGCTGTATCGTCACTTTCCCAGTAAAGCGCGCATGTTTGAAGGCTTGATCGAGTTCATCGAAGAGTCTTTAATGTCACGTATCAACCGCATTCTGGATGAAGAAAAGGATACCCTGACCCGAATCCGTCTGGTACTGCAGTTGATCCTCGCATTTTCCGAACGTAACCCGGGCCTGACACGCATTTTGTCGGGGCATGCTCTAATGTTTGAAAATGAGCGTCTGCGCGATCGCATCAACCAACTGTTTGAGCGCATCGAAACCTCGCTGCGTCAGATCTTGCGTGAACGTAAACTTCGTGAAGGCAAATCCTTCCCGGTAGACGAATCCATTCTGGCCGCCCAGTTGCTTGGTCAGGTCGAGGGCAGTCTGAACCGTTTTGTCCGTTCAGACTTCAAATATCAACCGACCGCGAATTTTGAAGAGTACTGGGCGCTGCTAAGTGCACAAATTCAGTAGAGACTATGAGTAAAGAAAAATACGGCAAACCTGAGTTTTCTCTCGCCTTGCTTCACCCTCGCAACTGGGGCGTGTGGCTGGGTTTTGGCTTTCTGGCACTGGTCGTAAACCTGCTGCCCTACCGTATCCTGCTGTTTATTGGCCGAAAAATCGGCGCTATTGGCATGCGCTATGGCAAAAAACGGGTACATGTGGCGACCCGTAATCTGGAACTGGCTTTTCCGGATAAACCCGCCGATGAGATTACCGCCATGGTGGAAGAGAACTTTAAAAACACCGGAATGGCGCTGATCGAAACAGGCATTACCTGGTTCTGGCCAACCTGGCGCTTTAAACGCCGTATTATCGACAAAGACACCAGTGCGCTGCGCGGGCATCAGCAAAATGGCCAAGGGGTGCTGTTGTGCTGCGTGCACGCACTCAATCTGGAAATCACCGCCCGGGCCTTCGGTGTACTCGGCATACCGGGTTACGGCGCATTCCGTCCGCACGACAACCCAGCGTACAACTTTATCCAGTACTGGGGCCGCACTCATAACGGCAACAAACTGATTGACCGTAAAGACGTCAAACAAATGATTCGCGTGTTGCGCCAGGGTGAGTTGCTGTTCTATTTGCCAGACCACGATTATGGCCGCAACAAGTCGGTATTTGTGCCGTTTTTCGCCGTACAAGACGCTTGCACCACCACCGGCACCAGTATTCTGGCCTACACCAGCAAAAGTGCGATTGTGACCGGATCGGGTTTTCGCAACGCGCAGGGTTTTTATGAGATCTACGCCGATACCTCAATTGAAAAAGACTATCCACAAAAAGATGAAGTCGCCGCCGCCGCGTATATGAACAAGTACGTGGAAGCCCTGATCCTACGCGCACCAGAACAATGGATGTGGCTGCACAAACGCTACAAAACCATGCAGGACGAAAGCCAGCCGAAAGGCATTCGTTACCGCTAAAGAACAAAAAGCCGAGGCAGAAACCTCAGCTTTTTTGTGTCACAGACCACTGCGTAGCTTAAATGCCGTATTCAGCGCGATACGCTTTTACCGCCGCCAAGTGGTCGTCGCTGTCGCCGCGCTCTTCCAGGTAGCGGATCAGATCGCTCAGGCTGACAATCGAAATCACAGCGCAACCAAAATCGCGCTCCACTTCCTGAATCGCCGACAACTCGCCTTTGCCTTTTTCCTGACGGTCGATGGCAACCAGAACACCGGCCAAATCCGCGCCGTTAGCTTGAATGATTTCCATCGATTCACGAATGGCGGTGCCCGCGGTGATCACATCGTCCACCAGCATAATTCGGCCTTCCAGTGCGCTGCCGACCAGATTGCCCCCTTCACCATGATCTTTGGCTTCTTTGCGGTTAAAGCAATAGGGCGTATCCACATCATGGTGATCGGCCAGTGCCACAGCCGTGGTCGTGGCAATCGGGATCCCTTTGTACGCCGGACCAAACAGCACATCAAAAGCGATACCAGAATCGGCCAGCGCCGCCGCGTAGAAACGGCCCAGACGCGCCAGATCGCGGCCAGTGTTAAACAGACCAGCGTTAAAGAAGTAAGGGCTCTTACGACCGGATTTCAGAGTAAACTCGTCAAACTTAAGCACTTCTTTCTCTAAGGCAAACTCAATAAACTCACGCTGATATGCTTTCATTACACTCTCTCATTTTCCTGTGTCCGGTGTCTGACCGGACGGGTTAACAAAACTCGCGATGTCGACTGGCACAGCATAAGTACCAGATCCAAGGCAAAAAAATAGCCCCCATTCGGGAGCTACTTAAAAAACTAATTGGCTAAGGCCGCCTTCTGCGCGGCGACGATCTCGCTGATGCCGGTCTTGGCACTCTCCAGCAACGCCAGCAACTGTTCATGGCTGAACGGTTCGCCTTCGGCGGTGCCCTGGATCTCGATCATCTTGCCTTCTTCGGTCATCACCACATTCATATCGGTATCGGCCGCTGAATCTTCCACGTATTCCAGATCGCACAGCACGTCTTCACCCAGAATGCCGACGGAAACCGCCGCCACGTGACCTTTCATCGGGTTCTTTTTCAATTTGCCACTGTCGATCAGTGTCTGAAACGCATCGGCCATCGCCACACTTGCTCCGGAGATCGACGCCGTGCGCGTCCCGCCGTCGGCCTGAATCACATCACAGTCAACCGTGATCATAATTTCGCCCATCGCTTCCAGATCCACCACAGCACGCAGGCTGCGGGCGATCAGACGCTGAATTTCCATGGTACGGCCGCCTTGCTTACCGTTCGCCGCTTCGCGACGAGTACGCGAGTGAGTTGCACGTGGCAGCATACCGTATTCCGCGGTCACCCAACCTTTGCCCTGACCTTTCAGCCAGCGCGGTACATTCTCTTCCACTGAGGCATTACACAGCACTTTGGTGTTGCCAAATTCGACCAGTACAGAGCCTTCCGCATACGCGGTGTAATGGCGGGTAATTTTGATTGGGCGAACTTGATCCGCCTTGCGATCGTCTGGACGCATGGGCTGTTACCTGTAATTAATGGGGAGACAAATTGGGTTGGGCGAAGATTATATAGGAATCCGTGCCAGGTGCCTAGGGTGAGTTTGACCCCATCCACGCACTGCATTTCTATGCTACTATACCGACAGTTTGATATTCCGAATTGCTAAGCGAAGGACAAATCGATGATTTACAGCATGACCGCGTACGCGCGCAAAGAAGTCAAGGCAGAATGGGGCAGCGCGGTGTGGGAAATCCGCAGCGTCAACCAACGTTATCTGGAAACCTACTTCCGCCTGCCTGAGCAGTTCCGTGGTCTGGAGCCGCTGCTGCGTGATCGTTTCCGCAAACGCCTGGCACGCGGTAAAGTCGAGTGCAGTCTGCGTTTTGAAGCCAATCCGGCGGCCAGTGCCGAACTGTCGATCAACGAAGCGCTGGCCAATCAGGTCATCAAAGCCGCCAATCAGGTGATGCACATGACCGGCGAGCTGAGCCGCATCAATCCCTTCCAAGTCATGCAGTGGCCTGGTGTGATGGAGACTCCGGAGCAAGACATGGATGCCATCAATAAAGACCTGCTGTCGGCTTTCGACGATGCGCTGAGTGATTTCATCGAAGCCCGTGGCCGTGAAGGCGACAACATGAAGGCTCTGATCGAGCAGCGTCTGAGCACCATCAGTGAAGAGGTGGTGAAAGTACGTGCACGTATGCCGGAGATTCTCGAATGGCAACGTGAGCGTCTGGTGAATAAATTCGAAGAAGCCAAAGTCGAGCTGGAACCCTCCCGAGTCGAACAAGAGCTGATCCTGCTGGCTCAGAAATCCGACGTAGCGGAAGAGCTGGATCGCCTCGATTCACACGTGAAAGAAGCCAACAACATTTTGAAAAAAGGAGGCGCCTGTGGTCGTCGTCTCGACTTCATGATGCAGGAATTCAACCGCGAGTCGAACACACTGGCCTCGAAATCAATCAGCACCGACATCACCGCCTCCGGCGTAGAACTGAAAGTGCTGATCGAGCAGATGCGTGAGCAGATCCAAAATATAGAATAGATTCCCCTCCACTCCATACACTTCCACAAAGCCCTTGTTTATAAGGGCTTTGTTATTTTCCCCATCCATACACATCCATAAAATTCATCAACAGCCATGAACAAACGGGGAGTATCGTGGGTAGCATTTTGCTATTTACTCCCCATCGTAGTATAAATATCACAACATACTCCCCACTTCTGGAGAGTGATATAATGATAACTTCGATTAGAGCTATAAATTCAAGGAGATAGAGATGGGCAATCTCACTGTCAACCAAGTTAAGGCGATAGTAAAAGATCAAAAAACGGGTCGTCATGCCGATGGTGATGGTTTCTATCTAATGATTCCTAGAATAGGTCGACCATACTGGATGCTAAGGTACACCCTTTTTAAGAAAAGAAAGGAGGTGACTATTGGCAAGGTCGATGAACTTTCTCTTGCAGATGCAAGGTTGAAAGCATCTGAGCTTCGAAAGCAAATCAGCGAAGGGATTAACCCAATTGCAGAAAGAAAACGGAGTAAGCAAGCCGATATACAAATAATCGATGACCTCTTCGAAGACTGGTACAAGGATTTGTCCAAAAGGCTCAAGCACCCCAATATACCTAAGCGTATCTATCAGAAAGAGATCTCTCCACAAATTGGTCAATACACGTTGAAACGTGTTACACCTTTAGATATCCGCAACATCATCCAAATAGTCGCTGACAGTGGCCGTCCAACCACAGCTAACGACACGCTAATGTATTGTAAGCAGCTTTTTAAACACGGTATGAAGATTGGTGTTATTGAGTCTAACCCTGCACTAGCATTTTCCAACTATGATGCTGGTGGCATTGAAGAGAGCCGAGATCGGGTCTTAGAACTGGAAGAGATTAAACATGTTTTTTCCGTCTTCAACCAAAACATTTATAGCTTCAATCGAGACAACTACCTAGCTTGTGCTCTGCTTCTTTGTCTTGGCGTTCGTAAATCAGAGCTAACAGAAGCAAAGTGGACTGAGTTCGATCTAGATAATGCTTTATGGCACCTACCAGCGGAGCGAAGCAAATCAGGGACAGGTTTCACTATTCCGCTTCCGGAGCTGTGCGTAGAGTGGTTTAAAGAACTGCATATGCGAGCTTGTCGTTCGGAGTACGTCTTCCCAAACAGAAGGGAAAGCAAAGTACCTCACATGGGCAAAGACACACTGAACAGAGCTATTTCAAAGCTATTTGGTCGAGAGCCCGGTCGTAAGGTACAACCACCAAATAAAATGGGCGATATCAAACATTTTGCGGTTCACGATCTACGCCGCACCTGCCGTAGCCTACTCGCTTCGGTAAAAGTTCCTAGCCATATCGCAGAGCGCTGTTTAAATCACAAGCTGAAAGGTGTTGAAGGTATCTATGATCGATATGACTACTTGGAAGAGCGCAAAGAAGCCCTAGAAAAAGTCACCAAGCTAGTAGAAGAAAGCATTGCCATTTAAAGCTGGAAACTACATTCGATAACAAGATCAATTGTAAAGTGCTATAGCCACGTTGGTAGGAAATTAATGTTGAAAATAAAGGAGGGGGGTTCCTGTAGAAAAATGAAGATGTAGCGTCCCATACAATCTGATTTGCTTGGGCCAGTGCGCACAGTTACATCCTTAATACTTACCCAAATGTTAATCCAGCACCTCGTTACTGACCCATTTGTCAGCAAAGATATTGAATAACAAGAATTTTATCAATGTTTTTAAGTAAGTAACAAAAGTCACAATGATAGTAATGATATATGGTGGCATACTGATAGCTCCATTTTCATTTCTTAGAACATACATGAAAAAAGTCTCGCCTTTGTTACTATCATTTCTGCTGTGCTTTCTTAGTTACTCCCCCCTAGTAGCTGCAACAAATGCATCTTCTTCTCAAGAAACACAGACTAAAACTTCTCAACTACCAACATCTACTCAAAATAATATAGAAGCTGATAATCTTGACTTAACCTTACTCAAGGTTATCGAAAATCAAAAGTCAGCTATATCTAACCTTCAAGAAAAGCAACAACAATTACAAGAGCAGATAGAGAAATCCGAAGGAAGAATGAGTTTTTCTGTCTGGGTTAGCGTGTTATTGGCATGTGTTACCATTATTGTAACTGTGTTTGGTGTGATCGTAGCTATAGTTACTTTCTTTGGGTTTAAAAACGTAAAGGAAAGTGCAATTAAATCAGCACAAGAACTATCAACATCTGTAGCCTCAGAAGTCGCCCGAAATGAAGCTAATCAAAAGATTAACGAAGTGGCAAAAAAGGAAATAGCATTTTTGCTAGATAACGGTGAACTTAAGGAACACTTAGAAAGTGCAGTCGACTTAATTGTAAGACGACAAATAAAAGATAACGGATCGAATGGTTTTAGTAAGTACCCTGAGTTAGACCTTGAGGAAGAACAAGCATGAGTAAATCCGCTGAATGGACAAAGCTAAGTCAGTTTCAAAAATCAGTTATTGAAAAACAACACTCTGAAGTACCCGTAAAGCTTGGTCAGATAGCTAAAGATCTAGGTTTAGTGGTAAAGAAAACAACTTTAACTGCCAACATATCAGGTCAAATAAAAGAAGAACAAGATGGTACAGTTAACATAAAAATAAATAGGCACGATGTAAAAACAAGGCAGCGCTATACTCTTGCTCACGAGATTTCACATTTCCTCTTGCATAGGCACCTACTGAAAGATGGCATCACTGATGACGTTTTATATCGTTCGTCTCAATCTACCGCCATAGAGAGAGAAGCAGATAGATTAGCGGCAGACATCATTATGCCGATGGAACATGTTCTAAGACTTAAACAACTTCATGCAACAGATAAAAAGGGAGAATTGTTGTATGAAGCTATAGCGGAAGATATGGCAGTCTCAGCAATTGCGTTAAAAAATCGATTAGGCGTCAAGTAAGGGAGGCATCAATGAATATAAAAATAGCTTCTTACATTCCTTTTATATCTCTCAAGCCAGCAGAAATGGCAGCTCTCGAAGAACTATATGATTGTGAAAAAAATCAGATACTCCCTGCTTTCTCACTAAAACGTTGGGCTACCTGTAAAAGCTTTGACAAATCAATGGATCGCATAGAGAAAGCATTTGGGGAAAGACCATGGATAGCTGATGTTGATGATGATTTCCTCAACTCACTTGAGAGTAGAGCGCAAGAGGAAGGGGCTGCCGAAGTTTTCCTTGAATTTCAGAAACTACTCAAGCCGGATGATGGCTATAAGAACTGGGTAGAATTTATCAAAAAGCATGAACATATCATCCCTACAGTTAGACTTCAGGACTTAGAACAGCTAGACAAACAATTAGACCGACTACTGGAATTAGAAAGAACTATCGTCGTCAGATTAAAAATGGCAGGCACTCAACCTGTAACAATTCCGGACTTCCATAAGATAATACAAACATTAAGTTCGTATAAACTAGATCAGTTGTTCTTAATACTAGATTACGGTGATCTAACTCGAATCAACCTAATTGAACACCACAAATACACCCAATTCATTCAGGGCGTACATAAGATGCTTCCTAAAGCAACAATCGCTTTTTCTGGAACGTCATTCCCTTATTCTTTTGGTCGTTCTTATCGAGGGGAAGTTTCTATTTTTGAGCGCCTTATTTTCAACAAGATAGTTAAAGATTGTGAAGGAATTAAGTTAGTCTACTCAGACAGAGCAAGTGCTCGTGCTGAAGCTATGGGTGGGGGTGGTGGCTTACCTCCTCCAAGAATTGACTATGCACTAAAAAACGACTGGAGATTCATCAGAAAAGAATTTGATGATGAAAATGAAGAAAAAGAAGAGCTCTATCAAGAAGCTGCCCAAGAAATGATAAATTCAGATTATTGGATAAAGGACCTAAAAGCATGGGGGCAACAAATGATTGAGAAGACCGCCGAAGGTAATAAATACGGTATTAACTCAGCCCAAAAAGCAACTGCGGTAAGAATTAACCTTCATCTTTACCAGCAAATTCATTATTTTGAAGAGATAAGTGAGTTAGATACCGAAGAAGATTGGGAAGATTGAAAAAAGGTGTGGCGTCCATTTAAGCGTTCGCCACAATTTTATTTGAGCAGTTCTTAGAGCCAAAGGTCTGATTTAACTCTTCTAAAGCTGAAATGAAGCTATCTATATCAGTAGATGTAAAATCTTTTTTCGGTAATTTTAAATGCTCAAGAGCATCAGGGGTGCTCATGCCGGTTTCCAAATTTTCAAAAAAACTGTCATTTCTTGATTGATAGCGCCCTTTGATGAAGTCTATAGCAGCGTTTCGAAGCTTCGACACTGCAACATTGTCCAACACTCTTTCCAAGGTTTTTCTTTTAACATTTGGGCTAGGGATCTGAAGGTTTCTAGACAATTTTTTCAACTCCACAGCGGTCATCATCTCGATAAACGCTTTCCGAGAGTTTACTTCTTTAATACGGCCTTTACGTTTAATCGTAATAACACCTTGGGATATCTCCCAAACTCCAACGTTAGAAGGAGTGAGCTCTAAAGCTTTTACAGTATGCCGAGGAGCTGTAACAACAATCACCTTATCAAAATATTCTTGGTATTTAGACACCTGACCTTCGAGCCTAATCAATGAATCAGAATCACTTTTGACCTCAAATGCAAATAGACGACTTGACTTGATGACAGCCAAGTCAACTCTGCGGGAAAAGTCTCCAACAGTGAATTCATTGATAATTAAATCTTGGGAGCTCAACTTCCAGTTTTCAATTAAGTAATTAATAACATTGGATTTTATTTCCGGCTCCAAGAATGTCTCTACTGCCGACATGACCCACTACCTTGTTTCACTTCCACTAAAACTCTGTTGAAGTATACAAAATAAAAGGAGTATTTTCATTCTTGTTCTAAGCCGATTTTGATACCAAAACTAAATCCAAAAATTTTCAGGCATATGTCATCAATGTGAAATCCCATCATTGATTCCGACAGGAGCCTGAAATGAATCCCAAAACTTCCGATTACCAAAAGCAGCAACGCTATCAGGAAAATGAAATCCTAGAGCATGCGGCTGAGATACTGGCAACACGCTACGTGCGTGGTGATGCCCTAACCAACCCAGATGCCACCAAAGAGTATGTGCGCTGCAAGCTAGGCTGCTATGAGCGTGAAGTGTTTGCCTTATTGCTGCTGGATAACCAAAACCGACTAATTGAATTTAAAGAGCTGTTTCAAGGCACAGTGGATGCGGCCAGCGTCTACCCGCGAGAAGTGGTGAAAGCGGTGCTGGAAGTCAATGCCGCAGCGGTGATATTTGCCCATAACCATCCATCTGGAGACTCAACACCGTCTCAAGCCGATAGACGCATAACCGAAAGACTCAAAGACGCTTTAGCTCTAGTGGATGTTCGCGTTCTTGACCATATCGTGACAGGCGATACCTGCACCTCATTTGCTGAAAGAGGTTGGTTATGATTGAGCAACATTATGGTGAGCTTTCTATTGATGATGCTTTACATTCGTCACTGGCAGCACTTCTGAATAGATACACTCTCCCAGAGAACGCTGAACGACTCGTGTTGAACTGCCGCCAAATGAGTTACTACCGACATAGACAAGGTTTGCATCCCATTGAAGTACAGCTTAAACGCGAGTCAGGCTCAAGCCCTTGGCTGGTGGTGTTCTTTGCCAGCTTCTCTTATCCCGATGACAACAGCACAACCGTTGAGCCTGAGTTGTACTTTCACCTTGCTAATCGCTGGTGCTATCAACCCGATGTAGGGAGCACTGATTTATCCCACCCAGAGGTACAAGAGCTGCTCTCGGTCTGGATGAAAGCCTTCGCTCGCCACCTTTCCAGAAACGTCTTTGATGACGTACAACTGACAATGGTCGGCACTTTCAACTAAATCCTAATCTCTCATTTCTTATTTGAATCCTGAAACAAGGAGGACTCACTATGTCCAAATTAACCTTCACAGCATCATTACTACCTGTATCAAAGAAACTGCATAAGCTGTTAAGTGAGCAACTCACCGCTCACTTGCTGAGTAATGAAGCACTGACCACCAGCCGCTATCTGGTGTTTAACTTTCGCGATAAGAGTTACAGCGCGGAAGAAGGCGGCTTCCATCCGGTTGAGATGGCGATTTGCCAAACCTCAACAGGAGAATGGAGCATTGAGTACATCACCGACTTTGCTTATATGGGGAATTACTATCCAGAGCTAGAGCGCAACTTGGATTTTGATTTTCGGGTTGGACAGTTCTTTGTGGCCTATCGTGGTTGGCTGCCAATGCAGGGTAGCCGTGATGCCAAAGAGCTCTATCGATTGTGGGAGAGTAACTTTCTTGCCTATGTTGATATGAACTCCTACAACGAGATAACCGTCACCCCACAATAGCTCATGACTTCCCTTCTCCTTAACACCATTAAGCTTGTCACCGCTCTTATTACTTTGTTTACCCTCTCTCCTTTCTTTGGCGCTATCGGAACTCTGACGACGTTAGGCTTTCTGGTAGTGCTGTTGATTGGATTATTGGCAGCGATTGCCGAGCTTAGTGATAAGCATAAGCCTCGTTAATGTTAATCGGCTCACGCTTTCGTGTTGCCGATTGATGCTGTTTTCACCGTTGGACATTATGTGTCTGACTCACCTCTACTCTCCCGACATTAAATGTCCACCTCCGGTCTTGGAGCTTTGATGTATTGAGAGCGTAGTCATGAGCAATAAAACCAGCATTGAAGGGTTATCCGCTTTGCTGCACACGCTGATGCTTATTCCTCAACATCGTTGGATTACCGTTAGGGAGTTGCAGCAGCAGTTAGCCCTACTCGATATCCACCGCACCACGCGCAGCATTAAACGCTACCTCGATGAAGTCATTGTGGACGTGTTTAACGTGGAGTGTGATTCGATGAGCATGCCTCATGTTTATCGGAAAACCTCAGAGCAATTACTGAAGCTCAACAAGCAGGAGATGCTCTATTGGCAGTTGACTAATAAGTACTTACTGCCGCTGGTTCCTGATGCACTGAATTATGGGCAAGGTCGCTCCTCGGAGAGAGACAAACCTTTACCCTACAAGGGCTCGGCGTATTCAAAAGAGCAAGCATGGTTAGCCAAAGTCCATGTAGCACTGCCCACTATTCGTGAATGGAGTCATGAGCAGCGGCAAATATTGAATGCGGTACACGCTGCATTACTCAACAACCGAATGCTCAAGATATCGAGTCAAGTTTTGCAGCAAGAGAAAGCGCTCATCGAGCCATTGGGACTCTCGGTTCAATGTGACGCACTCTTGCTGCTTTTTCGTTTATCCGGTCAACCCACGATACGCACCCTAGCCGTACCTCTGATTGATGAGGCCAGTGTATCGACGTTTTCTTTTACCTATCCCGCTGATTTCAATCTAGAGCAGTTCATGCGTGAACACGCTGAAATCCGTGCGTCCCAAATTTAACTCACCACTACGGAGAGATACCTATGAATACCCTCATTCGAACCATCATGATGAGCATGCTGATTCTCGGAGTCACCGCTTGCAGCGAACAGGAAGAAGCGCAAACCGTCACCGCTGATATTGAAGTGTCGATATCCACCAACCCACATTGGGGAACACTGACCTTTGATATTCAATCTATCGCTGACAGCACAGTAATAAGCAATGTCATTGTCAATCGAGGCAACTGCCGCCTACCCGCTGGTACAAGCTCTGAACTATCGAGAAACGTTTCATTGAAATTCGGTGAAACCTACACCGGATACAGCAACAACTGCACCGTAGACAGCGTGAAAGAAATCGAAGTCACCTCCAGTGCAGGCACTTTTGTCTACACCTTCTAACTCTCGACAAATCCAACTTTACCCAACAAGGAAACACCATGAGTCACACTACAACGAATATTCTCGTTCTACTCGCAACCCTAATCACGCCTTTTGTTTTCGCTCAGGGAGGGGGAGCATTAGGAGGTAACCCATCTGTAGACACAGGTGCAGTCAACGTCAGTGTTGGGAAATGCACTCAGTACAAGATGGAGGTCATAGCGGCACAGCAAGCAGGTAAAGATACATCGACCATCACTGTTCCTGAAGGCTGTGAAGCTATCACTAAAAAGTAATACCAATAATAACGGCAAAAACGACAATGGGGAGCAGTTACGCTCCCCATTTTTATCCATAGTAACCATACTCTATTATACCAATAGTCTCTAAAGCTACTTTAGGTAGATACCCTCTAACATCTAAGTCGCCCTCTTAAATTCCATCCCAAGGCTATATTCACTGAGTTTGAAAAACTGAAATGCTTCAATATCGAACTTAGCTAACGCCTTGACTATTTTTTGATGGCAGATAATCGCACCGCCTTCTACACGAGCAAGCTTGATAATCAGACGGTTTTCCTCTGGTATGTCATCCAACACTTCGCCAAGCAACTTATAAGTAATAACTTCATTGTACTTGGCATTAGGCTCATACTCATCTACATCACTATTTTCAAAATCCACGCAATCTAAAGGGGCGTATAAATTAAAAAAATAAAACTCCTCATGCCACTTTCCATCATCACCTATAATGACGCTTGGAAATAACTCAAGACCATGTATTTCATATTGGTTCACTACTGAAGCGATATCACCCGATACTACCGGGTATATACTATCCATTTGAACATTAGTAAGATAAAAAGGTATTTCGCCTTTGTAACCATTTTCAAAAAAAATAGGGCCATCGCCATAGTCTAATCGTTCGTACGTGTGATTCCTTCTACCCGTATCTAACGTTGCCCGTAGTGATAGAAATTTTTCACGGAAAGGGACTCTTTTTAAAAGAAAGTACTCTTGCTCGTAATTTTTCATATTCTTCTCGTCAAATCCCATTCTTGTGGAAAGTTTATAGCACTATCTAAGGTAAAATCGCTGCCTGGTCTGGTATCAATCTCACCATTGTGATTTCCTTTATTAGCACAACAATTTTTACCACCTTTGACCTCACCAACTTTTTCACCTTCACCGCACCCAATATATGGGTCTTGGGGGTCTTGGGGGTCTTGGGGGTCTTGGGGGCGTTGAAAGTTTGTATGTATAGAAGTTAGTGGCAGAGCAAAGCTACTAATCCTTCTCAAAGCCTTTTGACTAACTTTATCCATAATTTCTTTGTGAATGTATCGCTCGCTCTCTTCGGTAGCTGTAGTACCGTAACATTCATTGATGTCTTGTTTTTTTTCAGTAACTAAGTCCTTGATTGTTTCATGGTAATCATAATTCAAAATCTCATCAAATTGATTTTTCTTAAACTTATGATCACTCCTATGAACTTGAGTACCTAAATGACAAGCCCCTCTAAATGTCGCAGGAATTCCAACTAAGTTCTCTAGACTATTCATATTGTAACCTTTATCAACCAAGCTCTCTTGCAATGCCTTATCACACTTTTCTAGTGCTTTCTCAGATATAAGGTGGTGTGTATCCATTTGGATACCATGACAAAAAGGGTGCGGCTTCACTTTATCGTTGTACTTATTAACATTCGCAATCCAAGCTTTGCGGTAATCAGGCGCGCCGGGCTCAGGTTTTTTGGTAATGTTACCTTTAATGGGCTCTTCTAATTCCATTGTGTCTGACATTGTTATTTCCTCTTCAGCTCACCACGATAAACTTTTGGTGTTCGGTGCTCACTGCTTTTACACACCGTACATTTCCCTTTTCTTTTTTTGCTTTCCACTTGCTTTGATAGGGTCATGTTAGGGCGTCCTTGAATTTTGCCTCCCTTCCGTTTCGCCAATTTATCCGCTAAACCTTCAAGGTCCCCCATGATTTTACCCATTTCATCCAAAGCCTCACCAAAGGTATCCAGTGCTTTTTGAGCTCCAACCAGCTTCTTCGCTTGCTTACCTTTAACTACGAGCCTAGCGGCCGTTGCCGTTGTGCGAACGGCAACACCAGCGCCAAGTGTAAAGAACCCTAAAATGAGATTCAGAATAACTTCGAGTAAGACATAGATACCTAACTTACCGCCATAGTAGGTATAGAAATTGGGTGGGATAGCATCCAATAGGAGGACAACATAAGCGCTGTAAGTTATCGCTGAAGACGGGTCGCGCATGACTGCCATTGCTTTAGGTAAAGCACCAGTGTCGTTGATTTCTTTCGCCCAATCTGGGGCAATTTCTTTGAGAGCAGTATCAATAAACGTTTGCAGCGCTTTGGCATCATTTTCCGCAATGTATCTCGGCAGCGCAATAATCTCTTCATGATACTTGGCAATCAGTCGGGCACGTTCAACCGCGTCTTCAGCATCGTCATAAAACTCCAATAGCTTCTCTTTAAGTCGAGCGCCATTGTCTAACATCATCTCTCGTAGTGATTCCGCGCCGTCTTCAATCGCTTTGCTAAACAAGTCAGCTACATCACCTAATGACAGCTCGTCAACAGGCTTCGTCGTATTCGACAAGTACCATCCTGCCCCCGCTTTGACTTGCTCTTCAAGAGATTGCTGTATATTGTCGATAGTTTCAGAAGCGTAGACAGCGCCGGTGTCTAGCACGGACGCGCCCGCATCCCAAACGGTATTGCCAAAGCTACTCCAGAAGTCTTGGCTGAACATATCCGTGAAGTCTTTACCCCAATCGACAATGCCATCATCAATACCGTCGGCCAAACTGGCGACACCACGCGTTTGCCACTGGAGTGCAAAAGGCTGCATGGCTTTGCTGACTTGAACATAGACGCTGTCTAAGCGACGCTCAATGAGCGCTTGAGAGTCTTTAATCTGTTGTTCTATGCCGGGCTCACCGACCATCTCTACAGTCACCACGTCAGTATTTGACTTCAGGTCATCAAACGCTGTGACTCCGCCCTGCTTCTCACTGGTTTCTATGGCATGAATGGCGGTCTCCGACTCTGTACTTTTATTAGCAGACTTATTAAGGCTGACCTCCTCGGCATGGACGATTGAATTGGTTTTGATACACAGATTGTCGGCAAGGAAAGGGGTTTGCCATGGGTCATCGTAAAAGAGCTGCACTTTGACCCATTTTTGTTCTTCCAAGTCGATTTTTAAGATGGCGTTGATCACTACTTCTATGTTACCCGCTTCCGCAGAGTAAACGTTGTCAGGTGCCTGAATTACTGACACTCCCGACACATCACTCAATAGTCGGTCAGATTTTGATTTTAAGCGGTTAAAGGCCTTGGAAAGATTATCGGAGAGCTTTTTAGCATAGGTGTTAATGGTACTGACGTGGGTGTCATACACATCCGAAGACAGATAGATGTAATTCAGTCGATTTGCCTCCGCGCTGAGCGACTCAACTCGACCTTTGATTTTCTTGAGCAACGCTTCCAGTTCATTACCAAGCGCCTTTTGTGCACTGTTCCAGTCGAATTGTTTTAAGTAGGTTTGCGGGTTACCTTTACCACGCGCTCGCATGTAAGCCAACATACGGTCCACGGTTTCATGTTTGGGCAATCTGAGTAAAACAGAAAGAATTTCGCCTGATTCAATCACCATAGGCAAACCAGATGAAATGACGCTATCCATACTCTCGTCAGACATGCTTTCTATGCCTGCAATGATTGATTCTGCAAAGTCATCAAGCGGAAATTCTGGATGATGCTTTTTGAAGTGGGTTTTGACTTCTAACTTCACGATGTCGGCAAAGTATCGGTCAGCAGTGAGGCTTGGTCCCATAAAACCCCAGCCCTCAACGGGCGGAGCGATACGAGTCGGGTGCCAAAAAGTTTGTTGCCCTTGCGCAGCTCGGTCAAAAAAATCTTCATCGCTCACTGTGGAAAGGTGATGAAGGTTTTTCATTCGAACAACTTTAGGCACAAATTCATCGGTACTCTCTTTGGCAAGAATTTTAACTTGACCGGGCTTTAGGCCTGACACTTTGCTTTTGCCTGAGTCATCAAAATGACCGGGGGATAGAACGCCCCCGGAGACATCAGTAATGTCAAAGTCGGCATTCATGAGAAGCACGCCATCCGGGTATCTGGCCTTAACGTAGACGGTGTAAGTCCCTTCTTCATCTTCATTGACCGTGACAGCTGGATTTTGAACCCCTCCGAGGCACATGGTGTTGGCCTTGTTCATCGTCATTTGGTCAGAAAGCCTTGCCACACCTTTCCCTTCGATGATGACATTCGGTGACGCTGATATGAATTCGGCTTCGGATTCAATCGTGCCCGATGCCACACCTTTTTTGTCCCCGCCCGCATCGCCAGTACTCTTGGCAAACTTACTACCCTTTAAAGCAATGCTGTTGCCGCCATCTGCGGTGACGGTCGTGGTGCCTTCCACTAAATCCGCTGACTTGGAATTGTTTCCATAAGGGATAGGGACTACTGCGTTGCCGACGGTTGTAAGACACACATCAGGTAACGTGGCATTGGCCTCTCCGCCAGAGCCTTTGTGAACGATGCTCAGCCCGTTCGCATTGATGGTGACTGACATATTTACTCCTTATTAAGCTCGGTCAGTTCAGTGTGATTTTTGAACCTTGGATTTTGTGGACTTTTTCAGCACGACTTGAGATGTGTGTCGCCTTCGTCGTAATGCGACCATCATTGCCACTGAACTTAGTTGCGACCTCGCCAGATCTAATCGTGACTTCTTCTTTGCCTTCCAGAACCACACGCTTGGCTTTGATGACGAGCTCTTGTTGTTCCGCTAACGAAAGGTAAATGTCCGTGAGAATAGGCACATCCAAATCCTCACCAACGAACTCAATGCGGCAATCAAGCTGATTGTCGATGGCCAAATGAATCTCAGAACGAGTGAAACCTCGACCTAAAACAGCCCAGACGGGTTGCCCGTAGGCATTCCCATAAAAATCCACTTTCACACGATGGTTTTCAGGGTGAATTTCTTTTACCCATCCGATACGGGCTTGTTTTTTTGAAGTCTGTTCAGCAGAGTTAGACAAGGTGTTCAATATAGAGCGCTCCCAGTACATTTGGAGAGGAAATATAACATCGCATTGGCATGCGCCCCACTGACTAAATTGCTGCAAGATCAGGGGAATCAACGGTAAAGACTCACCAACAAGCTTAACCATTTACTAAAGCCTTAGTTATTACGCATTAAACATTTGTGCTTTCATCAGCCCACTCTCTTGGACTGTGTGTTTCTATCGTGATAAGACTCACATTAAATTTGCAGTGCTCCAAGCCTACTCATTCTCTTCTCCGGTCTTTCGTCGCAACTCATCGATATTGAGTTATATGTTATCGATAAAAAACAGAATAAGAGTGCGCGGAGTGTTGATGACAACACTCCGCTTTTTACCCAGTACTTTCTATTCAGTAGCGGCTTCAACCGCTAACAAATCCGCTCTCTCATTCCCTTCGATACCAGAGTGTGCTTTGACCTTAAAGACCTCGACATACTTCCTAGAACTCAACTCATCCACTTGTTGCCACAGTTGACGGTTCTTAACGGGTTTCTTATCCGTGCGTCGCCAACCTCGGTCTTTCCAATCATCCATCCAGATGTTGAAACCTTTCACGCAGTAATCACTGTCCGAATAGATGACATCCTCATCCTCTGCGTATTCCAACGTTTCAATTAAGGCCAGTAGCTCAAGCTCAGCATTGTCAGTTTTTCGATTGATAGTAAAGCTCTCTTCATGAACAATCTCATTGTCTTCATCCATAACCACCAGCCCAATGCCACCTCGTGTACATCCGTGTTGGTTGTTTGGTGCAGCGCCGTCTACGTAAATTGAATAGCTCATTGTTTATCTCTCTCTAATTGTAAAAAGGGCGTATGACTTTGCTTAGCCAGCGCCCCGTTGATGATGTGATTTGATGTTTGTGTTACTGAAAAGATTCTTGGTTATCTCGCAGTGCTAGACGTTGCTCCATCCATTCCTCGATTTCGCTTTCTACCCAAGCCACCGCTCGTCCACCAAGTGGAACACTCTTAGGGAAGTCGGTTTCATCTGCCATGAACTTGTAGATAGTTGAACGGCCTAGCCCTGTTAGTGACATCACTTCTTTTAGTCGTAGAAATCTCATTTTCACTGGGAATCGTCTCCTGCTTTGTATATACCCATGTGATAAGCCGCCACTGTAAAGAAATGCAGTCGGTCTACTCCAAGCTAGAGCCAAAGCAGTAACGCTTTTCTTCCCACGCTTCAGCAAGACTGCTCATGCGGTGGAAGAGCGTGTTCTTTATGTTGGTGTCTTTGCTACGACAACGCATCCCCACCCCATAATTGCCTCGGTCATTGAGAAACACCAATGAACGCGCTTCGCCGCTGTAGTGCTTTTCTATCGCTTCTTGCCAAGCCGTTTTAAGGTGCCCGACCAATTCATTGCGCTTGTCCCAACAAATAGCGGGACCAAAGTTCTGGCTATAGTCAGTAAACAGCATCACGCGATAGTTGTGGGATGGCACCTTGTCTTCCCGCTTACGCCATACATAGAACAGAGAATCCGTATCAAGCTTTTCTTTAAGCAGATTAAAGTAATCGTTGAGGATACTGAGGTCGGTATCTTGATGGTCTTCTGGCAAAAACAAGTCCAAACGTGTGGCGAGAGCGATGTCAAACTGACTGAGTGCCTGCTCAAAGACATCGACCATTGAGGTCAGTGCTGACTCGTATAACCCCTTGTCGCTGTAATACAGCGGGTAATCTTCAAAAGTTCTATCAAGGGTAATGCTTGGGAGGTAGGTTCTATTCGCCATGAGTAATGCCTTTTGTGTGTGAATGACATAGGCATTACTCGCGTTGTATTTTTTTAAGGTGAGTCGTGACTGCAACCAAAGCTCTTGTTGAAGTGATCGTTCCGGTTGGCAATGGGCCTCGCGAGACGACTGATTCGGTAGAAGAACTCATTTAACTGTAACGGGAACGTTTCTGTATCGGAGAACAGCTCAAAACCTTCATTACTAGGAGAATAGGCTAACCCTGAGCATGGTTGGCTGTAACTAGCTTCAACCACCCTATCCCATGTCTTCCTCACTTTTTTGTAAAGAAAACGCCCCCATCCCTCTCGTCCAGTGCCTAAGTTTTGAAAGAGATCCCTATCAAAGAGCAAGATAAGATGATGGTGCTTGCTGGTGGATTTACTTTCCTTAGCCCAGATATAGCGAATGACCGTTTGTTGGTATCGATAAGTTCTATCGGTGTATTTGTCCTTACAGAGCTCGTTAGTCTCTGATTCTAAAATACGAAAGAAATGAGCAAACATCGCTAGGTAATCTCCACCGAAGTCACTCGGTAGGTTTAGGTTGATGTGAACAGCAAAGATTCTTGGGTATTGGTTTAGTGCTTCAGTCAGCACTCGGTCTATCTCCTCTAGGTATTCGAGGACGAGACCATCCTCAAAGTAGTAGAGTGGTTTCCCATTGAAGGTTCTGTCATGAGTTATGGTGTGGACTCTTTGATGAGCTACGTTGAGTTGATGAATCATGATTAGTTCCTGTGGTTTGTTGTGATTCCCACAGGAACTGTAACTACCGTAATTTTTAAGCTACTTATGGCTATGGCCGAAATTATTCATACGCTTTCCAAAGTGCTTGGTTCTTCTCTTCGCTAGGTAACTTAGTCGGTAAAAGACGGACTGAAACACCTCCTCAAACTCCTCAGAGTTACGTAGCAAGTGATACTGGCCTTGTTTGGAGAAATGGATAGCTGGTTTCTCTTTGCCTGAGTACGAGGCTTCCACTGAACGCTTCCATGCATTACGAATACGGTTAGCCAAACTTTGCTGATACTCTCCAAAATCCCCCAGAGAGCGAAAGATATTCCGGTCAAAGATAAGCACAACGTGGTAATGGCTGCTTGATGAGGTATCACATTCTTTAGCCCACACATAACGAATGGTGGTTTCACGATAGGGTTTGCCATTTAACCGAGCACTACGTTTTCGATATGCCGCTACCTGAGATTTCAGAGAGCGGAAGAAACGAGTCATCACTGCTGAATCATCCCCTCTAAAGTCTGTTGGTAAGTTAAGGTCCACTCGAACGATAAAAAGTCTCGCATATTGCTCTAGAGCTTTCTCAAGGACTGACTCTATCCCTTCTAGGTATTCGAGGACCAACCCCTCCTTGTCGATGTATATCTTGTTTCCGTTGAAAGTGGATTCGTGTGTGATGGTTAGGTTTTTAGACATGATGGTGACCTATGTTTTGCTTCTGACATAGGTACTGTGAGTGACGTGATTTTTCGGGTAGGGGATGGGTTCCCCTACCAAGATATCGAGTGATGAGGTCGTTGGTTGAGGTGTGGGATTAGGTGAGTAGATGGAGAGGTATATATTATTAATTACCGATCCCCCTCGATTCACTCACCCTCTGTTTTTCGATGATTACTGAGTCTTCACATCAGCTAAATCTATCCAGATAACCTTCATTTTTTATCAAAAATCATGGTTCATGCATTTTTTTCTCTGGAGTTTACTCACATAAAAAGTGATGATGCCACTTTCCCACACCAGCCTTAAAACGTCGGATTACGGTTTTTATTACATGCAACTAAGGTAAATGAATGACACTAACTGACAAAGACGAAGCCAATCGTTCAGAAGTACCGACCATTTTGGAAACGCCAGCTATCAATCCTGACGCTGAGATGAATATCATCAATTTGATTAACGATTTCGATGCCAGAAGCAAATACTATCTCTACAACGAAAAGGAGAAAAAACTCATAGCAATGCCTCTACCATTTGGTGCCCAAAAGAGAACCACTTTTTATAATGAGTTGCATCGAGTTAAAACCATGGGGCAATTTCGTGAGACCTATCTATTCAAGAAACACCCATCTCTAGCATGTCAAAAATGGATTATTCTGCTACCGTACGCTCCCATTTCAAGAAGCCATATACCGACAGAAACCTATTCTGAAAGAGAGATTAATCAAACCAAAATTATCAACACATTTTGGAAAAGCGAGCTAAGCCTTCGCTATGAAGCTGCGGAAGCATTGATTCTGGTTTGCTCATTTTTAGCCAAGAATGTTGACCGAAATACCCTTGGATTAGGGATAAGCAAAACCAAGATGGCGGTCATTTTAGGGATGAGTGTTCGTCGTGTATCCGATACTTTAAAACGCCTCAAAGAACTCGGTTATGTTAGGCTGTACACAGAGGAAACTAAACGGGGGAATCTCAGTCTTGGCACTTTTGTACAGGTAACAGAGGCTTTTTCGTCACAATTTTTTGTCCCCCAAAAGCCCGTGGGAGAGTCAGAGAAAAAGCAACAAAAAAGTTCTGAACCTCAATCGCAAGACACCCCTGAAAAGCGTTATTTTCAATTTTTGGAAATTTTGAGTGATCTACGGCTTGATCTAAAGAATTTCATCGTGAAAAGCAAGGACCCGATACCACCAGCCGTTTTGCAGCAAATTTTTAAGGTTTTGGAATAAACATTTGCGGGAGGAACGCCGACTTTAATGGGGCTGAACATCTTCGCTTAGCTGTATAAAGGCATTTACCATACACGTGATATGACAGTCTTGATGACGTACCGATCTAGATCTAGAACTAGATATATAAACAAGAAGTGGGGATGGTGATCAAAATTCACGTTTATCGAATACAGCTTAAGTACCCTGATGAAGCAGCGTTTAAAATAAAGCTACAGTTGTTCACGGCAGAATTACATGACACTATATTTACCTTAGTATGCACATATACCTCTCACAGCTTAGTGTTTCGGTTGGTAAAAACACCGCGACTGATAATGATAATAGTTATCATTACACAAATAGCAGAACTATTGTCAATGTAAGAAACGCTGTGATGTAACCCAACTGGGTAGTATATTGGGTAGTAAAACCCTAAATAAGACAACAAAAATCCACCAATCTATTGATTTTTAAATAATAAAATTTATTACTCTACGAACAGATCCAGAACATCGAGTAATCCACGCACTCCGATCCAAAAAAGCCCTGAACTGAGTTCAGGGCTTTTTAATGCTCGGCGTTACTTGTTGTCTGCCGCCAGTTTGGCCTTCGGCCTTGGTTCGCTCATCAAACCTTTGATCAGCGACACCGTCGCAATCAACAGCACAATGGTAAACGGCAGACCCGTGGTCACCGCCATTGCCTGAGCAGCAGCTAGACCGCCCCCCAGCATCAGAGCGATGGCTACCAAGCCTTCAAACGTACACCAGAACACGCGTTGAGGCGTCGGCGCGTCGACTTTACCGCCAGCGGCGATGGTATCGATCACCAGCGAGCCCGAGTCCGACGAGGTAATAAAGAACACCACTACCAGCACAATGCCGACAAAAGAGGTGATTTCAGCAAATGGCATCACATCCAGCATCGCAAACAATTTGAGTGGCAGGTCGGCGTTCATCACCGCTTCATAACCGCTGTTGATGTACTGACTGATCGCCGTACCGCCGAACGCCGTCATCCAGAACACACACACGGTTGATGGGATCAGCAGAACACAAATGATGAACTCGCGCACGGTGCGGCCACGGGAAACACGTGCGATGAACATGCCGACGAATGGCGACCAGGAGATCCACCACGACCAGTAAAACGCCGTCCAGCCTTGAGAATAGTTGGCATCTTCACGCTCAAACGGCATCGACAGCGCTGGCAGATTGGTCAGGTACGAACCGATGTTATCGAAGAAGCCGGTTACGATCGCCAGCGTCGGCCCCGCAATCACGATAAACAGCAGCAGCAACGCCGCCAGCCCCATGTTGATCTCCGACAGGCGCTTCACACCCCCATCCAGACCCGCCAGTACCGAAATCAGCGCCAACGCCGTGATCACGATAATCAACACGATCTGGGTGGTGTCGCCCATCGGCACATCAAACAGGAAGTTCAGACCAGTCGCGGCCTGAGACGCGCCATAACCCAGCGACGTTGCCAGACCAAACACAGTCGCGACCACCGCCAGAATGTCAATCACATGACCAGTCCAGCCCCAGACGCGTTCCCCAAACAGCGGATAAAAGACTGAACGCATGGTCAGCGGCAGGCCTTTGTTGAATGAGAAAATCGCCAGACCCAGCGCCAATAAAGCGTAGATCGCCCACGGGTGCAGTGCCCAGTGATAAATGGTCGCCGCCATACCCAGTGAACGCGCTGCGTCAACATCGCCGGCCGCGCCATTGAGCGGTGCCCAGTCGGTACGCACACCGTTTTCCATCACCGGACCGCTCAGCGCAGTGCTGAAATGCGACATCGGTTCGGACACACCAAAGAACACCAGACCAATCCCCATCCCGGCGGCAAACAGCATCGCCAGCCAGCCTGAATAGGAATAATCCGGCACCGCTTCGGTCCCACCAATGCGAACCCGGCCCAATGGCGAAATCACCAGTGCCAGACACACCACCACAAAAAAGTTACCGGCCGACAGGAAAAACCAGTCCATGCTCGAGGTCAGCCAGTCACGCAAATGCACAAACAGCGGCTCAACTTGCTCACGAAAGATCAGCGTGGCAAAGACGAAAAACACCACCGCCAAACCTGAAATGGCAAACACCCGGTTATGGATATCAAGACCAAACGGCCCGAGATTCACCACCACATTATCCTGACCGACCGTGTAGTCGGTATCGATCGGGTCTACCTTGCCATCCGGACGCGGCAGACCTCCATTGTCACTACTCACTTTACTTCCCCTTAAAATCGTCAAAGCCCTAAATTAATTACGTTCTGTGACAGGGACTAAGATTAAAAAATTTAAAACACAGAACCTTATCAGTGTATAACAGCCCCATTGTAATCAATAAAATTCTCCTCACCAGGTAAGAAAAATCAGAATTTGCTGCCATTATTCAATTTGCGACACGCTGACGAACGCGGGAATGGTCTTGAGAAGATCCTGAGGATCGTGCTACTCTTCGCCTCCATTTTTCTGACCTAAATTTCACCAGCCATGCGAACGCATGCAGGTCAGTGCTATCTTTAACGTGTCGATGCAACAATATCGGCCTCACCCCAAACCAATGTGGAACCGTACAGATGGGCAAAGGTACTCTATATATCGTTTCAGCACCGAGTGGTGCTGGTAAATCGAGCTTAATTTCCGCGATGCTGGAAACCAATCCGACATACGCGATGAAAGTATCTGTTTCCCACACTACCCGTGGTATGCGCCCAGGTGAGCAAGATGGCGTACATTACCATTTCGTGCAAAAAGAGCACTTCGAAGATCTGATTGCGCAGAACGCGTTTCTGGAATACGCGGAAGTGTTCGGCAATTACTACGGCACATCACGCATCTGGATCGAAGAGAATCTGGAAAAAGGCATCGACGTGTTCCTCGATATCGACTGGCAGGGGGCGCGTCAGATCCGCCAACAAATGCCACAGGCACGCAGTGTGTTCATTCTGCCACCGTCCAACGGTGAATTGGAACGCCGCCTCAACGCCCGTGGACAGGACAGCGACGCCGTGATCGCCAAGCGCATGGCCGAAGCTAAGTCCGAAATTTCACATTATAACGAGTATGATTACGTGATCGTTAACGACGACTTTGATGGTGCGTTAATGGATTTCAAAGCGATCATCCGTGCAGAAAGATTGAAGCAAGACAAGCAAGCTGCTAAATATAAAGGCATGCTTGACGCGCTACTGGCTGAGTAACATAAGCCACCTACGATACAAACAACCTAATTGCTAGAATATAAACAAGTTAGGTTGTATAATTTCTCGTCATTCTAAATTTAAGTAACTTATTGGAGTCCTCATGGCACGCGTAACTGTACAAGACGCTGTTGAAAAAATTGGCAACCGTTTCGACCTTGTTCTGATTGCGGCTCGCCGCGCTCGTCAAATGCAAACTGGCGGTAAAGATTCACTAGTGCCGGAAGAGAACGATAAGCCAACGGTTATCGCTCTGCGCGAAATCGAAGAAGGTCTGATCACTAAGGATGTTCTTGATGCACGTGAGCGTCAGGAACAGCAAGAACAAGAAGCCGCTGAACTGGCTGCGGTTAGCAGCATCGCACACAGCCGCTAAGCGGTTGTCGCAAGACGCGCTTCGATTTACCTAACCTTCCGGGCCTGAAATTTGTATCTATTCGATAGCCTCAAAGACGTTGCCCAAGAATACCTAACAGAGCCTCAGATTGAGGCTCTGCGTCAATCTTATGTGGTAGCGAGAGATGCCCATGAAGGGCAAACCCGCTCAAGCGGTGAACCATACATCATCCACCCTGTCGCCGTAGCCCGGATCCTGGCGGAAATGCGCCTGGACATCGAAACGCTGCAAGCGGCACTGCTCCACGATGTCATCGAAGACTGTGATGTCACCAAAGAAGAGCTGGAATCCCAGTTCGGCGCGACGGTGGCGGAGCTGGTAGACGGTGTCTCTAAGCTGGATAAGCTTAAATTTCGCGATCGCAAAGAGGCCCAGGCCGAGAACTTTCGTAAGATGGTGCTCGCCATGGTCCAGGATATCCGCGTCATTCTGATCAAGCTGGCCGACCGGACCCACAATATGCGCACCTTGGGTGCTCTTCGTCCGGACAAAAAACGCCGTATCGCGCGCGAAACCCTGGAAATCTATTCTCCTCTGGCCCACCGTTTGGGTATTCACAATATCAAAACCGAGCTGGAAGAGCTGGGCTTTGAAGCCTTGTACCCGAACCGCTACCGCGTTCTGAAAGAAGTGGTCAAAGCGGCACGGGGGAACCGTAAAGAGATGATCCAGCGGATCCATCTTGAAATTGAAGGGCGACTGCAGGAAGTCGGCCTTAAAGCGCGGGTCTTCGGCCGGGAGAAGAATCTGTTCTCCATCTACAACAAGATGAAGAGCAAAGAGCAGCGCTTCCACACCATTATGGATATCTACGCATTCCGTGTGGTGGTGGACGATGCCGATACCTGCTACCGGGTACTTGGTCAGGTACACAGCCTGTACAAACCACGTCCGGGACGCATGAAAGACTACATCGCGGTCCCGAAAGCCAACGGCTATCAGTCATTGCATACCTCGATGGTCGGCCCGCACGGGGTACCGGTCGAGGTTCAGATCCGAACCGAAGACATGGATCAAATGGCGGACAAAGGGGTCGCCGCGCACTGGTCGTACAAAGACAAAGGCGACAAATCCGGCACCACGGCGCAGATCAAAGCGCAGCGCTGGATGCAGAGCCTGCTGGAACTGCAGCAAAGTGCCGGTAACTCGTTTGAGTTCATCGAAAACGTGAAGTCGGATCTGTTCCCGGACGAAATCTACGTCTTCACGCCTAAAGGCCGCATTGTTGAACTGCCGGTCGGCGCGACCGCGGTCGATTTTGCCTACGCGGTGCACACCGATGTCGGTAACACCTGTGTTGGCGCGCGTGTGGATCGCAACCCGTACCCACTCAGCAAAGCGCTGAAAAACGGCCAGACAATCGAAATCATCAGCGCCCCGGGCGCTCGTCCGAACGCCGCCTGGCTCAACTATGTGGTGACTTCCCGTGCCCGCACTAAAATCCGTCAGGTTCTCAAGACCATGCGCCGGGAAGAGTCGATCACCCTGGGCCGCCGCCTGCTCAACCATGCACTGGGCGAAAAATCGCTCAGCGACATCAGTGACGATAACATTCAACACGTTCTGACCGACCTTAAAATTGGCTCGACCGACGATCTGTTGGCAGCCATCGGTCTGGGTGAACTGATGAGCATCGTGATTGCCCGTCGTCTACTGGGAAATGCCGATGAACTGACGGAAGTGATGGGCAAAGACGGCCAGCCGAAGAAAAAACTGCCGATCCGCGGTGCGGAAGGCATTCTGCTGACGTTCGCCAACTGTTGTCATCCGATTCCGGACGATCACATCATCGCCCACGTCTCACCGGGCCGAGGCCTGGTGGTCCACCGTGAAACCTGTCCGAACGTACGCGGCTACCAGCGCGAGCCGGATAAGTACATGGCGGTGGAATGGTCACGTGACTACGATCAGGAGTTCATTACTGAGCTGCTGGTGGACATGCAAAACCGTCAAGGCGCTCTGGCCGAGCTGACCAATGTCATCTCGCAGACTGGCTCTAACATCCATGGCCTGTCGACCGAAGAACGCGATGGTCGCCTGTACACCGTGACGGTGGCGCTGACGACCAAAGATCGCGTCCATCTGGCGAGCATCATGCGCAAGATTAAGGCCATGCCGCAGACGCTGAAAGTTCGTCGCCGCAAACACTAACCGCTGTTACTCATGCCCCTGACCCGTCAGGGGCATGGTATTGTCCTAGCGAGCAACCTTCTCCAATTATGAATCCTGAACGTTACCAACGCATTCAGCAGGTGCTGAAAGCCCGCCAGACCGATCTGACCCTGTGTCTGGAAGAAGTCCACAAACCCAACAACGTTTCCGCGGTGATCCGCACCGCTGACGCCACCGGACTGCACCGCATTCATGCGGTCTGGCCGAATGACAAGATGCGTACGCTGAGCCACACCTCTGCCGGGGCGCGTAACTGGGTGGAAGTCGACACCCACGATGACATCGAAAGCGCCATCGGCGAGCTGAAACGTCAGGGCATGCAGGTGCTGGTCACCCATTTGTCCGACAGCGCGGTGGATTTTCGTGACATCGACTACACCAAGCCGACCGCCATCATACTCGGCAGTGAGAAAGCCGGGGCCTCAGAGACCGCCAAACGTCTCGCGGATCAGGACATCATCATTCCGATGCTCGGCATGGTGCAATCCCTCAATGTGTCCGTTGCCAGTGCGGTTATCCTCTATGAAGCCCAGCGACAACGCAGTGCCGCCGGGATGTACGACAATGACGCCAGTCAGGTGCCGGCCGATGAGATTCACCGTACCTTGTTTGAACGCGGCCACCCGGTGTTGGCCAAAGTCGCCAAACGCAAAGGCTTAGCCTATCCGCCTCTGGATGATGACGGTCAGATCGTGGCCGAACCACAGTGGTGGCAGGAGATGCAGCGCAAATAACCCTCAGCTCTAAGGCTACACTGGGGTGAATTTTCCTGTACAAAAACACAGCCCAATGGTTAACTATCGCCACTGACCGCGAAAACGAGAGAGCCCGTATGTCCCAGTTACTGTCCGCTATTCCGCTAACATCCCTGTCCGGGGTCGGCGCCAAAGTGGCTGAAAAACTGGCGAAAGTCGGGCTCAACACCGTTCAGGACCTGTTATTTCATCTGCCGCTGCGTTACGAAGATCGTACCCGTGTCTACCCGGTAGCCAAGCTGCATGCGGGCTTGTGGGCCGCCGTGCAGGGAAAAGTCATGGCGGTTGATACCCTGTTTGGCCGGCGCAAGATGCTGACGGTCAAACTCAGTGACGGCAACGGCACCATCACGCTGCGTTTTTTCAATTTTACCGCCGCGATGAAAAACAACTTTGCCGAAGGCAAACTGGTGCACGCATACGGTGAAATCAAACGCGGCAATATGGGGCTGGAAATCATCCACCCTGACTACAAGTTTTACGCGCCAGAACGTCAGCCGGACGTCGAGCAAAGCCTGACACCCGTCTACCCCACCACCGATGGTCTGAGACAAGTCACCTTACGCAATCTGACCGATCAGGCATTGGCACTGCTGGACAAAGCGGCGGTGCAGGAACTGCTGCCCACCGGACTTTACGACCACCAACTGACGCTGGCTCAGGCTCTGCATACCATTCACCGGCCACCGCCTGACATCGATCTCGACCAGTTCGATCAGGGGCGTCATCCGGCACAAATCCGGCTGATCATGGAAGAGCTGCTGGCACAGAATCTGTCGATGCTGGCGGTACGCAGCCAAGGCCAGCGTGATGCGGCATTGCCGCTGCCCGACGCCTCACAACTCAAGCAGCGGTTACTGGCACAGTTGCCCTTTACGCCGACCGGAGCCCAGTCACGGGTGGTGAAAGAAATTGAAGCGGATCTCACGCAGCCACACCCGATGATGCGTCTGGTGCAGGGCGATGTTGGCTCAGGCAAAACACTGGTGGCCGCGCTGGCGGCCGTGCGGGCGATTGAGCACGGTTATCAGGTCGCCCTGATGGCGCCCACCGAACTGCTGGCAGAGCAACATGCACTCAATTTCGCCAACTGGTTTGAAAGCATGGGGATTCAGGTCGGCTGGTTGGCGGGCAAACTGAAAGGCAAAGCCAAAGAGGCCGAGCTGGCGCGGATTGCCAGCGGCGAAGCGCAGATGGTGGTCGGCACCCATGCTCTGTTTCAGGAACACGTGGCGTTCCATCACCTGGCCCTGGTGATCATTGATGAACAACACCGTTTCGGGGTACATCAGCGCCTGGAATTACGTGAGAAAGGTGCCCGACAAGGCGCGTATCCTCACCAGTTGATCATGACCGCAACCCCTATCCCGCGCACCCTCGCCATGACCGCCTACGCGGATCTGGAAACCTCCGTGATCGATGAATTACCACCGGGCCGGACACCGATCCAGACGGTCGCCATCCCGGCCACCAAGCGTGACGACATCATTGAGCGTGTCCGCCATGCCTGTCTTGACGAAGGCAAACAAGCTTATTGGGTCTGTACCCTGATTGACGAGTCCGAAGTTCTGGAGGCGCAGGCCGCCGCTGACACCGCCGAAGAGCTGCAACGCCGACTGCCGGACGTCAAGATCGGCCTGGTCCACGGCCGAATGAAACCGGCCGAAAAACAAGCGGTGATGCAAGCGTTCAAAGACAATCAACTCCACCTGCTGGTCGCCACCACCGTGATTGAAGTTGGGGTGGACGTACCCAATGCCAGCCTGATGATCATTGAAAACCCGGAGCGACTTGGCCTGGCTCAGTTGCACCAGTTACGCGGGCGCGTCGGCCGGGGCTCGGTGGCGAGCCACTGTGTGCTGCTCTATCACGCGCCACTGTCCAAAACGGCGCAAAAGCGTCTGGGGGTGCTGCGCGAAAGCAATGACGGTTTCGTGATCGCCCAGCGCGATCTGGAAATTCGCGGACCGGGCGAACTGCTCGGCACTAAACAGACCGGACTGGCGGATTTCAAAATTGCCGATCTGGTCCGCGATCAGCGCCTGATCCCGGAAGTTCAGCGCATCGCCCGCTACATTCACCAGCAATATCCAGACAACGCCACCGCCATTATCGACCGCTGGCTCGGTGAGCGCGACGTGTACGCCAAGGCGTGATTTTTCCAACCAATATCGCCACAGCTCCCCTTTCCCCCTCACAAGGCAAACGTTTGCTTTTAATAAAAAACCTTTTATAATTCCGGCCAATTTTTCGCGCGGATCCGACTCCGCATGTGCTCCACGCTGATCCGGCCCTGATTAACAGCAATCACAGATAACGTGCCGGCTCCCACTGATGTCCCCATTCAGCGAATATCAGTGGTGCTCTGACAGGAAACTTCCATGGCTAACCACAACGCTTCGCGACATACCGACCTGGTTTATCAGCTCAACGATAAACCACCGCTACCGCAAACCCTTTTCGCTGCCCTGCAGCACCTGCTGGCCATGTTTGTCGCCATCATTACCCCGTCGCTGATCATCTGCCAGTCGCTTGGTGTGCCGGCCGAGCAAACCAACACCATCATCAGCATGTCATTATTCGCGTCCGGCCTGTCGTCTTTTATCCAGATCCGGACCTTTGGGCCGATCGGTTCCGGGCTGTTGTCCGTTCAGGGCACCAGCTTTAACTTCCTCGGCCCGATCATCGGCGCCGGGCTGGCACTGAAAGCGGGCGGCGCGGATCTGTCGACCATGATGGCGGCGATTTTCGGCACCATTCTGGTGGCCTCATTTGCTGAAATTCTGCTGTCACGCGTGCTGGATTACGCACGCCGGGTGATCACTCCCCTGGTGTCTGGAATTGTGGTGACCCTGATCGGCCTGACGCTGATCCAGGTCGGTCTGGTTTCAATGGGTGGCGGATATGCGGCGCTCGGTGATGGCACGTTCGGCAGCCTGGACAAACTGGCGCTGGCGGGTACGGTACTGGGGCTGATCGTCCTGCTCAACCGCGCCCGCAACCCGTACATTCGGGTCGCATCGATTGTGATTGCCATGCTGGTCGGTTACCTGCTGGCTTATTTCATGGGCATGGTTGATAGCTCACAACTGGGTGACACCGCGCTGATCGCCTTGCCGGTTCCCATGCAGTATGGACTGAGCTTTGACTGGTCGCTGTTTATTCCGCTGGTACTGATTTTCCTTATCACGGCGCTGGAGGCGATTGGTGACATTACCGCGACTTCAGAAGTGTCTGGCGAGCCGGTCAAAGGCCCGGTCTACATGCGACGCATCAAAGGCGGCGTACTGGCTGACGGGTTAAACTCCGCCCTGGCGGCGCTGCTAAACAGCTTCCCGAATTCCACTTTTAGCCAGAACAATGGGGTGATCATGCTGACCGGTGTGGCCAGCCGATATGTAGGCTACTTCATCGCCGCCATGCTGGTCTTGCTGGGTCTGTTTCCTGGCGTGGCCAGCTTTGTCCAGCTTATCCCGGAACCTGTGCTGGGCGGCGCAACCATAGTGATGTTCGGCACCATCGCCGCTGCCGGGGTGCGCATTATCTCCCGCGTGGAGCTCGACCGCCGCGCAATTCTGATCATGGCACTGTCGTTTTCTATGGGGCTGGGCATTGCGCAGAAACCGGAAATCCTCCAGTTCATGCCCGAGTTCATTAAGAGCATCTTCTCCTCCGGCGTCGCCGCCGGTGGCATCACCGCAATCGTGCTCAATCTGCTGCTGCCGGAAAAACTGACCGATGCAGAGCGCGAGCGCGCAACGGAGTCCTAACCATTCCGACTCCCTCAGGCCCGCGGCCGCGCGCTTGAGGGAGTTTAACGGGTTGGAAAGCTGATCTGAGCTTTGAGTCCGCCTTGTGAGCGGTTATTCACCACCACAGCGCCGCGATGCTGGCTGACAATCCGCTTCACGATTGCCAGCCCCAATCCGGTCCCTTCACTGCCCCGCGCGGTGTCGCCCCGGGTAAAAGGTTCGAACAACTTACCGATCTGGCTGTTTTCAATCCCCGGGCCATTATCTTCCACACACACCCACGCCAGTTTGTTGTCGGCCGTCATGCCGGTGCTGACTTTTACCCAACCGTTGCCATAGCGAATGGCGTTCACCACCAGATTACTGATCGCGCGCTTGATCGCGATGGGGCTGCCGATGGCATCTTTCATCTGCGGATTCAGCTCCGTTTCAACCTGAATTTCATACCCCCCTTCCGACGTCGCCACGTCGCGGGCCAAATCATTGAGGCTGACCGCTTCAAAGCTCTGCTGATTGACTGGTTTGAGGTAATCCATAAACTGACTGATGATCTCATTGCACTCTTCGGTGTCACCGATGATGCCTTCCGCCAGATAACTGTCCTGTGGCGACATCATTTCCGTCGCCAGCCGAATGCGGGTCAGCGGCGTGCGTAAGTCGTGACTGATGCCGGCCATCAGCAGCGCGCGGTCTTCTTCGAGCGCCTGAATGCCTTTTGACATCTGGTTAAACGCCCGGGTGACCGAGCGGATCTCCGTGGCGCCTTTTTCTGGCAGCGGTGGTGGGATTTCGCCCCGGCCCACGTCCTTAGCGGCACGCTCAAGCGCCACCAAAGGCCGATTCTGCAACCGGATAAACAGCCAGCCACCGGCGACGATCAGCAGCGCCATGATCAGGCTGTTACGAAACAGCGGCGCAAAGTCTTCTTCCTGTAACTCCGAGAGCGGAATGCGGATTAACGCGCCCGGCAGAGCATCGGTTTTCATCCACAGAATGTAGCTTTCCTGTCCGAGCATCATGCGCACATCGGTCGGAACCCCGAGCTCCTGGCTCATCTCTTCACTCATCAGATCAATACTGACCGCATGGCGGTACTCTTCGGCAATCGGACTGTCTTCCGGATGTATCGTCACGCCCAACTGCTCAAGCACCCGGCGACGCTGCGGCGCATCCAGCCCGGCATTGAGCTCCTCAGAATCATCCAGCATCAGGTTAATTTCATGGCCGAGAATCTTGTTGAATTGCTGCAAACTCGGCAACAGTGCGTAATTAAATACCGCGTAGTAGGAATAGACCTGGCTGGCGATCAGCAAAGTGATCAGCAACAAAATGGATTGAGTCAACGAGCTGCGGATACGCATAACATTACCTTGAGAGCCAATTGGAGCAGGAAGACAAACAAAAAGCTCCGGTTGCGCGGGCAACCGGAGCCGGAAGGTCAAGCTTACGCTTCTTTACCGTCGGGGACAAAGACGTAGCCCAGCCCCCACACCGTCTGAATGTAACGAGGTTTGCTCGGGTCGACTTCCAGCATGCGGCGCAAACGCGAGATTTGCACGTCGATCGAGCGTTCCATGGCGGAGTACTCCCGTCCACGCGCCATATTCATCAGCTTGTCGCGTGACATCGGCTCACGCGCGTTGGTCACCAGGGCTTTAAGCACCGCAAACTCACCAGACGTCAGTGGCATAGGCTCATCACCACGGAACATTTCTCGGGTTCCGAGATTAAGGCGAAACTCACCGAATTCCACCACCGATTCCTCAGAACTCGGAGCGCCCGGCGCTTCAATCACCTGACGACGCAATACCGCTTTGATCCGTGCCAGCAACTCACGGGGGTTAAACGGCTTAGGCAGATAATCGTCCGCGCCGACTTCCAGACCGACAATCCGGTCGATTTCATCACCTTTGGCAGTCAGCATCAGGATCGGTAACATGTTGTTGGCGTTGCGCAGCCGGCGGCAGATCGACAAACCGTCTTCGCCCGGCAACATCAGATCCAGCACCATCAGGTGGAAGTTTTCACGCGTCAACAGACGGTCCATTTGCTCACTGTTTGCCACACTACGTACCTGGAAACCTTGTTCCGACAGGTAACGTTCCAGCAACGCACGCAAACGTGCATCGTCATCGACCACGAGGATCTTAAAGTTTTCTTGCATGTAAAGACTCCACCAAATAAACCCATTGCCCAGACAGGATGGCAGTATGCAATGTACCACCCGTTCGCGAAAAGTCGCTTAAAGAATTGTTAACGTTTATGTCTTTTTTAGCTAATGTATCCGCAGGTTGCAATCTGATAGCATCAACAATATGAAAACCAATCTGATTACCCGAGAAGGCTTTGATCGCCTTAAAAAAGAGCTCGACTTTCTATGGAGAGAAGAGCGCCCTGAAGTCACCAAAAAAGTCACCTGGGCCGCCAGTCTGGGCGACCGCAGTGAGAACGCGGACTAGTATTTAGTTGAATTAAATTAATACTATTAATGGCTAAATATCTGATATGGTGTGGTTAAATTTAATTATACATACTATTTGGTGTACTGATGAGCCTTCAATTCGACCCAAACTTGATACTTAATACTTCTATCGGCTTTTTATTTGCTCTCTTACTTAAGTTTCTTTTGGACCTCAAGTTGGCTATTTATGCAGTTAAGTTCCTGCACTTTCTCCCAGTTCGAACTTTGTTTCGTTCCAATCCTCCAGAAATAAAAGGGGAATGGCAACAAAGCTGGTTCGTTAAAAGTAGTACAACATTCGATACAGATAGTTCGCGTCAGAGCGCGGCGAGAATGAGACAACTAGGGAGCTATTGTTACAGTGAGTTCCACTCTGGAGATGATACATATGTGTTATTTGGGAAGCTAGATCGTGACCAGTTTGTCGGTGAGTGGCATGACCTTAACGATTCTCTAGGATATTCAGGTTCTTTTCATCTAATTGTTAAATCGGGAAAACAAATGGAAGGTAAGTGGATTGGAAACTCTAAAACAACGAATGAAGTCAAAAGTGGTGATTGGCAATGGGTGAAAAAGTAACCACATAGAACCAGTGCTCTATGTGGTGTTACTTATTTCAAGCTAGTTTATGTACCCTAGAAATAGTGACTTCTCCGCGAGATTCAACTCTTGAAGTATTTCTACGAATGTATTCGGAGTACATACATGTTACATTTCTGTTGGTCATTCCACAGAGAACTGAAGCTAAAATATGTGGTTTTGGACCAAAAGGTACAATGGTTACATTGTAGTCATTTAATAGAGGATTCACTACCTGAAGTAGTTGCTCATAGCAGATAGATAAACTGTTGATAGGCAAGTGGAGTATATTCTTTTCACCACCTAGTTGATGTTCAATAAATAGCCTGTTCTCGTCGATACATTTTCCCACATATTCATGAGATGCTGCTGGTGATGCTAAGACTCCGTAAGACTTGCTTGGATTAATTATGTTATACAGCCTATGCGGACCATTGCGATCAAACCCTAGCATAAAAATTGCAGCTGTATTTTTTTTTGTTAGTGCTGACCCTTCACATCCAGGAATTACTTTTAGGCTTCCCAGTTCAACGTTGAGGTTTACATCTTGGTAGTACCCATTGGTGTAAGTAAAATCTATACATATAGCTATATCTAAATGCTGTAAAAGTATGCTAATGATCGATGAGTACCAGACTCTTGACATGGATGTATAGTCTACTAATACCCTGAATACTTCACCTTTGGGTCTGATAGCTATTGCACGAAGAATCTCGTGGTAGATTTCAGATGCATCAGAGTGAGATTTTTCTACTCGCTTGGCTTCTCTCCAATATGTTCTGTAAAAAAGATCCACATCTTTTCTAGTGTTGTCCTCTTTATGTTCGTTGTACTCGAGTATTACAACATGCTTCGCTTGTTGGTTATGGACAGTTGATGGTACTTCTAAGCATCGCTCTTCATAACCCGCAGAAAAAAAAGCAATGTCATATATTGTGCTTGCCAGTTCGCCATTTGAAATATCTTCTACATAGAGGTTATTCATTTTCATCACCATTAGAACTAAATAAGCTCATTTGCTGATTGAGCTGCTTAGCATGAGCAATCTTGTTAACTAAGCCTTTGTATTTTGGCTGTTTGAGAATTTTAGATAAACTAACAGTTTTTCCTTTTCTCGGCATTATGAAAAAGTGAGGGGATAGGCAGAAAGCCAAGCAGAAAACACCAGATTTTACAGGCATTTTATTTCCATCCTCTCGTTTTGTTAGATCTGGATAAAGCAGTCCCAAATCAACAGCACTTTTTATATGCTCCCAAACATCATCATCCATATAATCAAATGTAACTGAACTTATATTTTCCGTTGCAATTTTATGATTATGCGTTTGTTCTTTGATATACCGTCCTATTGAACTTATGATATCAAAAGCTTGAGTCCCATTTTTTTCTATGTTTAGATTTTCGAGCTCTATTGATGAGTAGTCTCTAAGCCTTCTTCCTTGTTCATTCGGTGATACTTTAAGTTGCTCCTGGCTTGCTTTGCTCTTTAGCTTATCCGCTAAAAGAAAGTTATATAGCCTCAGTAGCCTTCTTGGGTTTCCATCAGAGCATTTTGCTACAAGAGATGAGCCAGAATATATTCTAGGAGAGGAATTTCCAGTAAATACTTTATGTGCTTCTCTTAATAATAATAATCCGCTTGTCTTATTTATTATTGAGGAGTTCAAAAGAGACCGATTTCCTTTTTCTAAATAATTGTTCAATCTTTTTTTAGTAACGTCATCAAAGTTCTCTCTTGCAAGAGCTATGAAATTGTCGTAGCCAATAGTTTCTTTGGGGTTGTCAAGTAAGTCGGATTCCCCAAATATATCTTTTAATGATATCTCTTTAGAGTAACCAGCGCTTCGAAGTCGGCTTTGAAGCAAAGACTCAGCGAAGCTGAAAAGTTCTCGTTTTTTTTGTTCACTAGAGAAGCTTTCTAGCCCAAGATTATCAACATACAGATACTCAAAATCGTGCCCAATAGCTAATGGAGCACTGCTATCAGTATTTAGAGAGTGGTGCTTATATGGCATTGTTGTAATCTTAAAGACTAGCTCTTTGTATGAGCGCATTTGAGAGTTCAAAATAATATGTTGAGCTTCAGTTAAAAATTCAGCCTCATCGATACACAAAACCCAACTTGAATTATCGGAGATGCTTAATTCTCGATTTATGATCTTAACTGCTTGAATGAAGGGTTCAAACAAAGGTAGTGAGAATGCAATTCCATTCGATAACTCCTCATCGCTAAGAGTAATTCCGAGTTTGGACTTATTAATTGCCAAGTGTTTTTTGAACTCAATATCTTCTAGTTCTTGCTCTATATGTGTAAGCTGAGTTAAAGGCTTTGAGAACCACTTTTCAGATATTTTCTTTGATAGACTTCTCTCACAAAGCACTCGTTCAATTTCATCTGGAATATTAGCTTTTGTAAGGCTCTTTATTGTTGAAATTAATCTACTGCATGAAGATAAGTTTAGACTCCAGATGAAATAATCGTTGTCTTTATCTAGTGTTTTGACCCATTCAATTTTTAATGGTACATATGTCCCTATCAACAAGTTATTTTTAATGATATCTCTGGCTTTGTCACCATTGTATTTAGATAAGTATTCATGAGATAACATCTTCACTAGAGCTGTCTTACCAGAACCTCTGGAACCGAGAACGATGTTATTTTTGTTTGATAACAAACGATCAAATGAATAGGTCCAAATGAATTCATCAGCTAGTTGAGTGGAGTTCAGGTATCGTGCATTTGAATGTTCAAAGATGCTGCTTCTTTCAGACATGCTCAGACTCCTACCTTGATAAACACAAACGACGTTGAATCGTTAATTGGGTATGTTTCGAACCCTAGTTCTTTTTCTAAACTCTGAACCACTTTTTCAATCAGCCTTGAATGACAAAACCCAAAGCTACGCTCTACTTGGATTACTTCGTCCCACTTCACATGATCTTTTCTAGAAAAGAGGTTCTTTAGAATATTGCTCAGGCTTTCCTTTAGCTCTTTAAAGCCTAAGCTGTTTCCGAAGTTTTCTATATGATTTACACCAGATAGCTTTTTTTGCTGCCAGTTAATCCAGCCATGTCCAGCGTACCTAGCCCAACTAATGAGCCTGCCTTTAGGAAGTTTTACATCTTCTAAAGATACATCAATGATATGAAAAAAATTGCCCTGACCTTGCAACCATCGGTCATCTAATCTGGAAGAGAAACTACCAGCACAGATGATGTTGACAGGATGCATAACTTCATCAATGTGAAGTTTTATTTGGGGGATGTGTTTATGACCATGCACTATGAACCCTATATCGTAGTTTGTCGCTAAGTTCATCAATTGTGCTGAATTGTTAAGGATACTTAAGTCGGCTGTTTCGTATGGATAGTCAGGGTATTGTACTGGATGATGGTGTAACAGAAATACGATACATTTGTGTTTCAGGCTGTCTTTGTTACTCTCCAGCCAAGAACCAAGTGCTTCTATGGTTTTGGAGCATACAGAGCCGTGATGTACGTCTGATTCCGAAGAGTCATGTGCAGCAGAATTAATTGCGACTACAGTAAATGGGTCTAATTCGTGAATCGAGAACCACGGTGGCTCAGTTAAATTTCCAAATGTAGCATTGCCCTGCTGCTTGATGCTTAATGAAAGGGAACGAAAATTCTTATATTTTCGTCTGAGAGTCGTTAGTTCGTCTTGCTGTTGCTGAATGGCCTTGCTTTCATGCTCCCAGTTGCCATCATGATTGCCTGGAATGACAAGAACTTTTTCAGGAGGAACTCCTAGTACTCTAGCACATTCGAGTATCCTTTTTTCTGCAAGTTCAAACTCCTCCTCGTCAGCTTCATGTGTTATATCTCCACTCACCAGCAAATAATCTGCGCCTATTGATTCTCGAGTGACAAAAGTTTCAAAATCCTCAAAAAAATCAGGAATGACCGCATTTGCAGTTTCGCCAATACTAAAGTCCTTGGCAATACTACCTCTACCGCAGTGTAAGTCACTGATTATTGCTATTTTAGAGTCCATATAACTTTAATGTTCATGTTAACCAATGAGCATATTCTCGCATTTAAATCATTGTAGTTAAACAACAAAATATGTGCTTTAAACTAGAAATTATTGATGATATTCATATAATTCTAGCTCAAGGACTTTCCGTATGAGCCTTTTGATATTGACTCAAGGACTCCTTTTAAAGCATTTATTCTCCCTAAAAGCGACACGTGGCGTTTCTTTGACCCTTGAACCAATACTGATAAGCGAATTTTTAGTTCAGGGAAACGGCTTTGAAGCGTTAGATATTCACTTTCTTCTGCGATTAGAATTTCAAGCTCTTTTTGATTCTGCTTTAGCTCTGTTTCAAGTGTGCAATAATTGTTTTCGATAGTAGGAGCATTATCTAAGTACAACAGCGGAGCCTTTAATCTAGGGGTTACTGACATCTCTTTGAACTTGCTTGTTTGGAAGTACTTTTTACTTCGGCCATTACCATTAGTTTTAAGCCATCCTTTTCTTTCGAAGAACCTCAACTGACGGTAAATTTGTTTGCGGGCCTCGTTTGCATCTGTTGACACTGCAAATGCATCCATCAATACATCTCTGGCTTCTAGTACTTCAAAACCATCACGATTCTCCTGAATCAAAAGTTTATACATAAGATAGTTAATTTTTTTGTGACTTTTCATTTGAATGCTACATATAAAACTAAGGATTGCTTAGTATACAGAAATCAGTAAAACTAAGAAAATCTTAGTTAATTCGAGAATCAAGATATGAGCCGTAAGTGTCATTCCAAAGCCCAATACCATTGCGCCTCAAAGAAGCGCGTCAAGAAGCAAAACTCTCCCAAAAAGCCTTGGGGGTGAGTATCGGTATGGAAGAAAGCTCAGCGAGTCCTAGGATGAACCAGTATGAGAAGGGAAAGCACACCCCAGATGTACAAACTCTTAAGCTCATTGCAGATGAACTAGGTGTCCCTTTGAACTATTTCTTTTGTGAGGAAGAAAGCTCCGCTAAGTTAGCTTGTTTGATTGCTAAACTAAGTGAAGAGGAGAGGCAGGAGCTTATCCGTAAGTTGAGTAGTTATGAGGAAAACTAGGGTTTGTTGTAGCTAATTGAGTTAATAAACCATTCCTTGTCACCTTCCGGTGTACGAACCGTTACTTCGTCATCCACTTCCTTTTTCAACAATGCTCTCGCCATTGGTGAATCAATAGAGATGTAGTCTTTTGCATCTCCATAGATTTCTTCAGGGCCAACAATTCTGAATGTCTTAACATCCCCGGCTTCATTCTCAATCTCAACCCAAGCTCCGAAGAAAACCTTTCCTTCTTGTTGAGGAGAGTAGTCAACAATGGTCACTTCAGGCAGAAACTTACGAAGAAAGCGAACACGACGGTCTATTTGACGAAGTAAGCGTTTGTTGAAGGTGTAGTCAGCGTTTTCCGAGCGATCGCCAAGGCTGGCTGCCCATGTAACGATTTTGGTAATTTCTGGGCGCTTTTCATTCCATAAATGATCGTGTTCTGCTTTGAGTTTGTTATAACCTTCTCTGGTGATTAGCTTTGTTTTCACTTCTACAATCCAAGTTATCTATAAGTTCTGTAGTGCCTTTTTAATTGCATCCAAAGTCGCTACAGGGAAAAAAGACTTTTGAGTATCACTCGAGACTATACTGCCATTTTTTCCAAGCTCCAATTGATGTCTGCGCAAAAACTCACTAGAAATAAGATACTCCAATGCGCTTCGCTCTAGTTCAGTGAGCTTGATAGGAGCTACAGATACATCAACGCTATCGAACACTTCAATTACCTGATTGATAGGGACAACTTCATTAAGTAATCGCTCCGCTTCCTTTTTCTGAGAGTAGAGAATGTTGGCTTGAAGCTTAACTACTGGATCGTCTAGTTCATCTATCCAAGCGTGCATCTTACCTTTTGAGGTGTTTCGTGCCGGCCCTGGTTGGTCTTTTTGTGCAGAGTTGAAGCTAGCAATTAAGGCTCGGTATGATTCACCCGTCTTGTTTCGGATGCTTTGTGCAGCTGGAACACCTCGCCCTTTTCCAAGACGAGCTATCGTTGAATAACTGAAGTCGTTCAATCCACGCTCTTGCTGTTCCTTGCATATGGTGAACACGGCCTCTAATGATTTTTGTACCCGAGATGAAGCTTTCATTTTTAGCTGACTTAGTACTTGCTCTGGAGTAATTTCTGACATGCTAACCGATCCTCATTAATGATTTCGACCGCTCAAACAGTTCACGGATCGTCTTTTCATCGAACTGGCTATCTATCGAAAAGTCCTTTAAAGTCAAACTCCCATCCATAAGACGGTTAACGTTCTCCCAGCCTTTCAACCGTGTCAGCATTAGCTCTGTTAACTGATTCCCGACTGCAAGCTGTTCTTCTTCTGACAGTAAGAAGAATTGTGGCTGAATACCGTTTTCGACCATCATTTTGTCGATCATTTGGGAGCGTCTGGTAACTGCCAAATCATCACTACAACTATGGTACAGCTCAGCGTTCGAACATACCTCTGATAGCTGATGAAAGCTGCTTACTTCATCAAGCTCAACACCTAATGTAAACTCATGTGGAACAATAAGCTGATAGTGACTCTCAGTGTTTTCTTGAGGGTTATGCATAAGAGTCTGACAATTATGTATATGTCGGTGAATCGCGTTCATATCCGATAGGTATAGATCTAACTTCTTCGCTCGTGTTTCAATTTCCGAGTTCAAATGCATACGCTCTCCAACCAACTTACGTCTATCTGACTCCAAAGCTGACTTCTCTGAGCTATCCACTTTTAATTTGTAAAGTTGGTGATCAATGATATCTATCTTTTCTGCAATATCATCCAGCTTCTGCCCAAGCGAAGTGTAACGTATAGACTGAGTATTTAAGGCTAGGCTTATCTCATTGAACATGGCTGCAAGGCCAACCATAAAAGCAGGGCCGGTAATAAAGAATCGACACTGAAAGCAATTCTGCTCACCCAAATAACCTGCTGGTACTGGGTGATATATATTAGCTTTTGTGGCTACTGGACTTCCCCCTTCAGAACAGAAAGCACCGCCTACAGGGCATATGCCAAAGTCTTTCCAAAGATAACTGGAAGCCGGCCGAGCATTGTCTACTGAATTTAGTAGATCCACAGATGAGCCTACCAACTGTGATTTAACCTCCTCGATTCTCTGTTGCTCAACAAACGATTTGAGCGTTTGTGTTGCTTTGCTCAAAGCTTCCTTTTCTCCCAACTCCATTTTCTCTCGTAAGTTGGCACCAGTTTTATCGCTCTTGAGATAGTAGATAGACATAATGATGTTTGAGTGACCAACTAGCTTCATTATGACTTCTAAAGGAATACCGAATTCATACGCGTACGCGTTGATCAAACTGACGCGCATTGAGTGCGGAGTGTAGGGGGATTTGAAGTGTGAAAGCGGTATCGTTTGACTCTTTTCCAACTCTTTGATCGATTGATTGTATTTCAGTCCTTGGTAGGTAGCCGTTGTAATATCATTCTTGCCAGAGAAATATAGTGCAGATGCAAGCCGTGTCGTTAGTCTGCCACCAAATGTGCCTGGCTCTTTTTCTAGATAGTCTCGGAATAAAAAGCAATTCGACCCTTTGTGCTTACGCTGTACTTCGTTTAGATTAGTGCGCTCACAATCAAGCCATTTCGTTGGTTCCTTAAGTGGATTATATTTCTGTTGCCACTTTCTCAGCTTTACCAACCAATATGCCAACTCTATAGGCATGAAGGGAATCGTGTAGCCCGAACCATCAAACTTGGTTTTGTTCGAAGTGTAGTGGACACCGAACTCTCCTTGGCCGGACTTATTAACCATGCCCTGTTGGTTGGTTAAGCCTGCCAACATAGTCCTATTTTTCTTCCAAATGACTTTACCGTTCTTAAAATCGGCAAGCTCATTGTCGGCCTCTCCAGAGTCACAGTAGACGATTTGCATTCCTCTTGCGGGGAGTTGCATCAATGAATACGTATAGGTCCAGTATGTTGGAAACCATAGAAAGGTTTTTCCATTTTCAACTTTGAATACGCAGTCAGGATCATTTTTATCTAGGAGAGAACCGTCTTTTATCTGCACCCAATCTGATGAAAAACGATGTAAATGGGTCAAGTCCCGATAGCGTAGTTTTTTTTCTATTGAATCTGAGGGAAATATCCACTCACGCCCTTGTTTTACGTATTGATAAGGCAGCGCCATCTTGTCTGTTTCATTAATGACTTGCGGTGCAACTTCTCCACTAAAGCTAACGTGGCTAAAAGGGTTTTTGGTTCCCTTAATATGAGTAACTTCTCCGGTCTCGGTGTCTTCCAAAATCAGATAGTTCGAGATAATCCAATCTAAGAATTCATTGATAGAGAAGACCCACTTTTTTCTACGTGTCACCGGTACTTGTTCAAATAGATGGAGCATTGGTTGAATGTTTGTCGAGCCACGCGTGAGGAACTCTAAGGGGCATGCTTCGAAGTCATTCGGTTCAATGTATTCGCGAACAAACTCACATAGATCTTTCGCTTTGGTATCTCCACCTCTTGCGGTTCTAAGGAACTCCTGAATTTTTGTTCCCCATAATTCCCATTCTTTTTTGAGATATTTAACTTGGTATGGTCGATCTAATCCAAAAAAGTCGAAAGTGTTTGTCCATCCTTTGCCTTTATAAACTTTTTCTGGAGCTCTTGGGATTCGGGGGTCTTTGAGAGATCTGCGCATCTTTTGATAATCTCTCATCGTTTTACAGTCGTGAGTACGAGTTAAAAGTGTGAGATCTTTATACTCGTATGGTCGTGGAATATCTAAAGAGTCGTACCAACTGATCCAACCTGTTAACTGTTCTGGTTTCGCTGGTAATACAGCCCATCGTTTTCGGGCTTTTCTATACATTCGAGAGTTGCGTATTCTTAGAATGCTGCAACTTAGCTTAAATGTCTGAAGATTTGTGATTTTTCTTGGGAGTAAGAAGTCCATCCAGGATGTCCAATCGTCGCAGTATACTTTATTTGGGCATTGAGGCAGTAAAGGCTTCTTACAACACTTCTTTTTGTAATCTTTAATAGATATAGCATTTAGTGTAGAAGCTTGCTTTTTGGCTTCCTCAAATGTTGAATAACAAGTTTCTAAACTAAGGAAGTCTTTCCAATCTATCCACTCTAGAGAGTAAAACCTTTCAGGATTAGATGGTAGCCTAGCATCTTTTTTATATACTTTGGCGTAGTGCTTTTGGGAGTAAATGTTGAGTTGCTTTGCTGCCTTTTTGGCTTGGCTCAAAAGAGGGTAGGGTTTAGAGAGTCTCCTATTTAGAAATACAGGCCATCCTTTCCATTCTGATTGATATTTTGTATCTGGACTGGCGGGTAATTTGGGATCTTCTCTTCGACGCTTTTTATATTCAGCTGAAGTAGTAATTCCAAGCGCTTTTACTGCCTCATTCGCTTCGCTATATGTTGTGTATAGTTTACGTTGCTCTCGTCCAAAAAATGCATCCCATCCTTTCCATTCCGCCTGATACTTGATTTCTGGAACTGATGGTAGTTTTGGGTCTTGTTTATAGGCGCCTGAGTACTGGGTTGCAGTCTTTATACCTAAGGCCAATGATGCTCTTTTTGCCTCCTCCAATGAAGAGTAAAATTCCTTTTTAGATTTAGAGAATAGGTCATTCCAATTTATCCACTCAGATTGATATTTGTTATTTGGTAAGGAGGGTAGGTAGGGATCTTCTTTGTACCTTTTTTGGTATTCTTTTTGTGTAGTAATACCAAGCTTTAAAACTGCTTTCTTTGCTTCTTGTAGCGTTGAGTAATGAAGTTTTTTTTCTTTACCAAGAAAATCTGACCAGCTAATCCAATCACTCTCGTAGTACTTGTGGGGGTTTGAAGGTAAAAAAGGGCTTTCGTGATACCTTTTTCTGTACTGGTGCACACTATTTATTCCCATAGCTAAGACCTTGAGCTTGGCTTTTTTGATTGTTCGATAGAACCTCTTGGGGGCGAATCCTAAAAAACCTGACCAATCAATCCAGTTTTTTGAATAAACTCTTTCTGGATGGCGTGGTAAATAGGGGTCCCGATGAAACCTTTTTTGATAGTCATTATATGAAGTGATTTGTAATTTTTGGGTAGCTATACTTGCTTCGATATAATGTAGATATTTACTCTTAGTCTTCATACTGTTGCATCCATTGCCTTACATCATTATCAGATGGGGCTATATAAACAAGACAACTCTCAGGGCTCTTATGGTGCATTGCTTTTTGAATAGTTAGTTGATCAAACCCTGCCTCCCTTAATCTATATCCATATGCGTGTCTGTGTGCATGTGGTGTGGTTCCCTCTGATTTTCCAACGCTCATTCCTATCCTAGAAATAGCTCTTGTATACTTCTGGATAAAGTTCTTCTTTGTTTCAGGTAGTCCTTGAGTATTTGAAAATAAGAAGGGGTGAAAACCCCGAGGTTGTGTTGCTAAATAAATTTGTAAAAGCTTTGTGAATTCAATAGCTTTGGATGGCGGAAAGAATAAAATGTCAAAAGAAAGGTTTTTGCTAGTTAGCAGCGGATTTTTCCATCCAGAGTGTAGTTTTTGGCTTCTCAAATATTCATTTCTTGGAAGGAGTCGGAAGACACTTTGAAGATAGTCTTTTCTATTTCTAAACCCTTGCTTTGGAGAGCTCCCATCAGAAGGGTGGAATACCGAAATTATCGAAGCACCAGTTTTTTTATCAATTGAAATGTCATTTATAAAGATGTGAAAACATTCCGATAGTCTTAGTCCCCCGTAATGCATCAACCAGGTCAAAAGTATTGAGCCATAGTCCAGTTTTCCCGCGGCATTTTTGAATCCTTGATAAAATAAACAATTGATTTGTGATTCAGGGAAACGATGTGCGGGTTCCGTTGATATAACATGTCGCTGCATAGTTTGAATACTTCTAACATGTAAAGCTCTTTTCATTGGCACATTCATTAGATGATTTAAGAAGCATTTACTACTCCTACGATAGTAGGCGCACCAAAGCATTCGTTCTTCAGCTTTTGTGGCCAATCGCATAGGGTTAATTTTGGGTAGTTCTGTTCCATTAAGTTGGTCTAGGTAGTCACAATATGAATTAATGTGTCCAAGTATTACGTTCGTATCTTCTATCCTCCTTGGTTTCCACCATAGACCAGTGTCATCTTTATCGTAATCGATTGTTCCATTTAGCAGAGCCGATACAAATTCTCTTAACAGCTCTGTTGATGATGAGAATTTTGTTTGCTGACACGCAATATACTTGAGTAATAAATTTATGGAAAAGGTACTTCTTTCGTGCCACGACTGGGACTTAAATCTATGTTGGTAAAGATATCTAAGATGGCTAATAAGCAAACCACTTTCAGTGAAGACACCATTCAACTCAATGGGCTTTGATATTGGGCTTGCCCGATAGAAAACTCGACGTTTTAATACATAACTCATAGCAACAACCAGCTTAGGATTTCTAAGTAATACTTAGTATATAGTTAGTGGTTCCTATATTTTCAAATTGATACTCAAGCAAGCTATCGCCTTAGTAATAGTGCGAAGTAATATCAAAATAGTACGCTTGTTCTGATAGAACTAATACCAGTATAACAAGAAGCGCTTGCGAGAAATTGATCGCCGTGTCCGTTATCTGAGAAAGCGCCTCGAACAGGTCAAAGTGGTCGACTACTCTCCGCAGCAGGAAGGCCAGGTGTTTTTTGGCGCCTGGGTCGAAATTGAGAATGACGCTGGCGAGCGGATGCAGTTTCGCATCGTCGGTCCAGACGAGATCTATGGCGACGCCAAAGGCTACATCTCGATCGACTCACCGATGGCACGGGCGATCCTCAAAAAAGCGGTCGACGACGAATTCACTGTGCGCACCCCGGATGGCGAGAAAGAGTGGTTCGTCAATAGCATCCGCTATCAGGAGTAAAAAAGCCCCGCACCGCGGGGCTTGACGTTATTGTTCCGAGGCGGGCTTGTCCGTCACGATGTAATCTTTATCGCTGCTGACCACCGCCCCGTACTTAAGAAAATTGCGCCCCAGAATCATGCTGTAATGGAACCGGCTGCGATCTTGCAAATTGACCCGGATCGCTTTCTCAATTCCCCCCAGGCTGACCCGCATCTTGACCACCGGGCGCACGTTGGCTTTTTCACCGTCCCGGGCACGAATGCGCATCACATCGACCACTTCGCGCGTAAACTGCTTTTTCATCCCCAGATCGTTTTCGTAGGTGAAAGTGACCATTTTCTTACCGTCTTTGTCGAACTGCTTGATGTCCTGTGCGTTGATTGAACTGATGTCCGCCCCGGTATCCAGTTTGACTGGAAAACTGAGCCCTTCCACCTGCGCCACTTCAATGTGACCGGCGCGAAACAGCGGGTGCACATCCAGCAGGTTCTCAGCGCGGGTATTGACCAGCACTCCGCCTTTGGCCATTTTTTGTCCCAACGTGAAATACGGCTTCTGGCCCTTTTTCTCCACGACATCAACGGCAAATGCCAGTGTGCGTGTCTCGCCGCCAAACGTGAACTCACCTTCGACAATCGGCCGGGTCGACTCACCCACCACGATGTTTTTGATCACCTCTTTCACCACTTTCTGCTCACCGCCTTTGCCATCGGGCAGATAGAATTCGACCTGCGGCTTCTTGCCTTCCACCAGCTCAAAACTGCTGACCCGCAGCAAGGGAGTGTTGACCGCAAACGACGGTTCCGCGCGCAACGTCACGCCGTCCAGTTCGATCTCTTCCTCAGGTGACACCACCAGCGGATGACTCTTAAGCGCATTGTTGTAGCTCTTTTCGCCGCCACGCAGTAGATTCTCCCGTCCGGAATCGATAACAAAATATCGGCTGGTGGTGTTCAGACCAATACGCAATTGGGTATCGAGGTGACTGCGATCTCGCAGATACACCAGCCAGTGTTCGGTTTGGGTGTCATTGAGCTTAACCGGCAGGTAGACCAGCGGGCGCGCCGTGCCACTCACACGCAGCATTTTCACCAGCGGCAGCGTCATCGCTTTGCGCTGCCCGTTGCTGCCGATCAGCGTAAACGACACCTGGCGGGCTTTTTTATCCACCTGAATGTCTTTGGCATTGGCAATCGAATAATTGTTTTTCAATGAGAAACTGGTTTTGTACGGTAAACCGCCCACGTTAACGGTCTCGTGTTTGCCAATCACCTGAGCTTGTGGCAGGCCCTGCAGGTAATCGTAACCGGCGAACACCCAGGCATTGTTCTCAAGGAAGGTTTTTCCGATCAACACCGGAGCAGAGAAACCGGAACGATCCGCAAGGTTCACGTCAGTGTTAACCGTGTGCCCGGCGATGGTCAGTGGCAGATTGATGGTCGGCCGCAGGATAGGTTTGTCATTGGTACGGCTGCGGATCATCGCAATCCGCTCAATGTCATCGGTTATTTTGATGACTTTGCCAGTGTACGGATGGCGTACTTCAAACGAGACCTGAACCCGGTACGGCTTGAACATGGCGTCTTCCCACTTGCCGTGACGTTTGTCCATGTCCTCAACCACAGCTTCCATCAGGGCATCGTCTTTCAGATGCTGATACTTGGGGTTCTGACTGATGACGTGAATATTCTCGGCATGCATTGAGGTGGTATCGGCGCCGGTGTCAATTTTGCCCGTGAACGGAACGCCCTTGAGTTGCGGAATGTCGTTATAATAGACATTCTCAGTTCGCCCCAGCACCAACTCGTTGTCGATTTTGTACACCGGATCGCGGGTGGTGGCTTGCAGATCGCCAGACCAGGACATCGGGGTGAATAACGCGGTGCTGAACAGGGCAAGGGCTAGAGAAACTTTCTTCATGAGGAGAATCCATGACTGTCGGATAAGTGAAACACAGTAACTATGAGTTCCCCCATAGCCGATAAGTTCTGAATTTGATTACAGTTTTGACACAAATATAACCAATGTCCACCTGAGATAAGTAATTTAAGCGCAAAAACCTGCGACCAAATGTAAAATCGTTGGAAAAACGCCGATGCACCCCAATGTGGGAAATACCCACGCCGTGCATCGGCTGCCAATACACCCGAATAAAAGAGAACCCACGGATGAGCCAAGCTATCTGTCACTTGATTGCCCAGGAGCTGAATGTACGCCCTGAGCAGGTCAACGCCGCTGTCACTCTGATTGATGACGGTAACACCGTCCCCTTTATTGCCCGCTACCGCAAAGAAGTCACCGGCGGACTGGACGATACCCAACTGCGGACGCTGGACAGCCGCCTGTCCTATCTGCGTGAGCTGGACGAACGTCGTCAAACCATCCTCAAATCGATTGAGGAACAGGGAAAACTGACAGCGGAGCTGGAACAAGACATCCGTCAGGCCGACAGCAAAACGCGACTGGAAGACCTGTACCTGCCGTACAAACCGAAGCGCCGTACCAAAGGGCAAATCGCCATCGAAGCCGGCCTGGAGCCGCTGGCGGACACGCTGTGGCACACACCGCAGACTGACCCTGACAGTGAAGCGGCCAAGTATCTGGCGGATGACAAAGGCATCACAGACATCAAAGCCGCGCTGGATGGTGCACGTGCGATCATCATGGAGCGCATCGCTGAAGACGCCAACCTGTTGGAGAAGATCCGCGCCCATCTGACCCGACACGCCGAACTGGTGGCCCGGGTTGTCGCAGGCAAAGAGCGCGAAGGCGAAAAATTCAAAGACTATTTCGAACACAATGAACCGATCAGCAAAGTGCCGTCTCACCGCGCGCTGGCGATGTTACGTGGCCGCAACGAAGGCTTTCTGACCCTGGCACTGAATGCCGATCCGGCTCAGGAAGAAGGTGTGCGTCAGTCCTATTGTGAAACTTTGATTGCCGATCACTACGGCATCACGCTGAGCAATGCGGCGGCTGACGCATGGCGTAAGCAGGTCATCAGCTGGGCATGGCGCATCAAAGTGTCGATGCACATGGAAACAGAGTTGATGGGCGCCATGAAAGAGCGCGCGGAAATTGAGGCCATCGACGTGTTCGCCACCAACCTGAAAGATCTGCTGATGGCAGCACCCGCGGGTCCACGCGCGACGCTCGGCCTCGATCCGGGCCTGCGTACCGGCTCGAAAATCGCCGTGGTGGATGCCACCGGGAAAGTGCTGACCACCGAAACCATTTACCCACATCCTCCACAGAATCAGTACGACCGCGCCGCGCAGGTCGTGGACCAGTTGGTACGCAAATTTAATGTGGATCTGATTGCGATCGGCAACGGCACGGCGTCGCGCGAAACCGATGCCTTTGTGGCTGACGTGATCCAACGTGGCAACCTCAAAGTACAGAAAATCATGGTCAGTGAGGCTGGAGCATCGGTGTACTCGGCCTCCGAACTGGCGGCAAAAGAGTTCCCGGCCATGGACGTGTCACTGCGGGGCGCAGTGTCAATCGCCCGCCGCCTGCAGGATCCCCTGGCGGAACTGGTGAAAATCGATCCGAAATCCATCGGTGTCGGTCAGTACCAGCACGACGTCAGTCAGACATTGCTTGCCAAGCGCCTTGATGCGGTGGTGGAAGACTGTGTCAACGCCGTCGGAGTGGACGTCAATACGGCATCAGCGGCACTGTTGACCCGCGTCGCCGGCCTGTCGACCACGTTGGCTGACAACATCGTTGCCTACCGCGACGAAAACGGCCGCTTTGAGTCCCGCACCACGCTGAAAAAAGTTACACGTCTGGGGCCAAAAGCGTTTGAACAGTGTGCCGGTTTCCTGCGCATCATGGACGGAAAGAACCCGCTTGATGCCTCGTCAGTGCACCCGGAAGCCTACCCGGTGGTCAAAGCCATCGCTGAGCAAAACCACAAGCAGGTACAGAGCCTGATCGGCGACTCCGACTTCCTGCGCGGCCTGCATGCGGTCGATTACACCGACGACCACTTCGGTGTGCCGACCGTGACCGACATTATCCGTGAGCTAGACAAACCGGGGCGTGACCCGCGTCCGGAGTTTAAGACAGCAACGTTTGCCGACGGCGTCAATACCGTCGCCGATCTGGAGCCTGGCATGATTCTCGAAGGCGTGGTCTCCAACGTGGCCAATTTCGGCGCGTTTGTCGACATTGGCGTTCATCAGGACGGACTGGTGCACGTCTCCGCGCTGTCGGATCGATTCGTATCCGACCCACGAGACGTGGTCAAGGCCGGGGATATTGTCAAAGTCAAAGTGATGGAGGTGGACGTGCAGCGCAAACGCATCGGTTTGTCCATGCGCCTCAGTGATGAACCAGGACAGGATAACCGCAATCAGCGCTCCAGTGCTGCGCGCCCGCGCAGGCAGGAAAACAACCGCGAACAACGCCGCCGGGATGAGCCGCAAAACAACGCCATGGGCGGTGCATTTGCCGCCGCTTTCGCTAAAGCGAAAAAATAATCCCGGCCGAAAAAAATACCCACGCATGCGTGGGTATTTTCTTGTTCGCGATAAACATCGAAACACTGATGTCTACAGCACCGCTATAATCTCAGATGGCGTGTTAGGGGCCACAGCATGGCCATAGTGGTATTTAATAACCACACGCCTGCGTGCCATCTGTCCTTCGGTTATCGCCGCATCGATGATGGTTTTGGGCAGGCGAAAACGCATCGCATACCCTTTGCCCTGATACTGACTGTAAGTTTCCAGCGCCAACAGGCTAAACAGCCGTTCTAGCGCGCTGCGCGGCGGGTCACGTTCGTCCGCGTCCACCTCTTGCTCCGGTTCCAGTTCGTAGCCAGGATGCTCCGACGGATCCCAGGAAGTGCTTCTGCGACGTTTCTCGTCCGCGTTGATCTTACGTTCCGCATTTGACTTCGCCGGCGCCATGGTCGGCACCACAGGTTCGCGAACTTTATTGTCACGAGCTGCCTGCTCTGTCTGGACATTCACCGATGGGGCGATAAGTGGCACACTCACGTTCGTCGGTGACACGATCATAGCCGAAACCTCCTCAGTATCGCCCACCCGAAATGCATGCTAAGGCATATCTCCCGGGTTAGACTTGGTATCGGCCGGATTGCTCAAATATTTAACAATTATTTGTGACTGAATTGGACAATTTGCTGACAGAAGCTGTCCAGTTCGGTCATAAACGGCGCATGCGACGACTGAGTAAAGACAAAACAGTCGCTGTCGGGCACCAGATTGTCCAGATCACTGGCGACCTTAACCGGGACCAACCCATCCAGACGGCCATACAACCTCAGCATCGGGGCACTGATGTGCGGCAGATGCTGGCGTAAATCGACGTCCGCCAGCATCGTCAGGCCGGCCAGCAAGGAGTCCGGATTCGGGGCCGGGCGGGACAACACCGCCTCTTTCAACTGGCGAACGTCCTGCCGGGCCGACGGACTGCCCATCGCCTGCAACGCCATGAAACGTTCGATGGTGGTTTGAAAATCCTCCATCAACTGATCGGTAAACGCAGTCAGTACCGAGGGCTGAATACCGCGCCATGGTCGCTCTGCGGCAAATTTTGGCGAACTGGCGACCGTCACCAGCTTGCGCACCCGCTGAGGATGATGCAGCGCCATGTGCGTCGCCACCAGCCCGCCCAGCGACCAGCCGACCCAAATGGCGCGTTCTGGTGCCCGCTCAAGCAGCAAGGTGGTCATCTCATCTAACGTGGCCGCATGCAAATGGGCACTGTGACCGTAACCCGGCAAATCAACCACATGCACCCGAAAGTGATGACTGAGCACCTCCACGGTCTGATGCCACACGGCCCCGTTCATTCCCCAGCCGTGCACCAGCACCAAATCGTCGCCCTGTCCCTGACTCTGCCAAAACAATTCTGCAGCCATGCTCGCACCCTCTCCGACTAAAACCATGCATTGTGTTCGGTGGTCAGTGCATCATGGTCTGCACTGACCGCTTTCTGGCAAACGCTTATGTTATCCCACTGGTGGCAAAACGCCATGCTCTGTTTGGGCGGCGCGCAATGCGACTTGTGCCGTCTGTCCGCCGATAATCGGCTGTGGTGTCGTCACTGTCAGCGGTATTTTGCTCCCCGTCCGCGCTGCCAGCGCTGCGGCCTGCCGACCCCGATACCCGTCGAGCAATGCGGTCAGTGTCTTGCCAGCCCGCCTTTGTGGAACCGACTCTACTGCATCGGCGATTATCAGCCCCCCTTGTCGGAATACGTGCACCGCTTTAAATACCGCCGTCAGTTCTGGCTAAGCCCGCCACTGGCGCAGTTGCTCACGCCTCAGATCGAGACCCCGGCACCGCTCCTGACCTCGGTGCCACTGCACTGGCGCCGCCACGCATGGCGCGGATTTAATCAGAGTGAATTGCTCGCCGTTCAACTGATCCGGCAATGGCCACACAGTCGTTATCAGCCGCTGTTTCAGCGCTGTCGGGCCACCGTACAGCAACAGGGACTGAGCAAAGCCGAACGCAGCCGCAACCTCCGCCGGGCGTTTGTTTTGTCGCGTGCGCCGAGCGTACGTCACATAGCTCTGGTGGACGATGTGGTAACCACCGGCAGTACCGTGCAGCAATTGTGCAAATTACTGCTTGATGCCGGCGCAGAAACTGTTGATATTTACTGCCTGTGCCGCACTCCTGAGCCCGGTGACTAGTTCAGACAACGCTAATTTATGCGCAAAGGGCTAGATCTCAGAATTCACAGGAGTAGAATGGTGGTTAAATAGCCTACAAATTTACTCAGGTATTCGTCGTGTCAAATACTATTACTATTACAAAATCTGCCCAGTCCCATTTTGCCAACCTGCTGAGCCAGCAACCGGACGGCACTAACATTCGCGTGTTTGTGGTCAACCCGGGCACTCAGAATGCAGAATGTGGTGTGTCTTACTGCCCGCCAGAAGCGGTGGAAGCGACCGATACAGAGCTGGCGTTCAGCGGCTTCTCGGCTTACGTCGACGAGCTCAGCCTGCCATTTCTGGAAGATGCCGAAATCGATTTTGTCACCGACAAAATGGGTTCTCAGCTGACCCTTAAGGCGCCGAACGCCAAGATGCGTAAAGTGTCTGATGACGCGCCGCTGACAGAACGTGTTGAGTACGCCATCCAGACACAGGTGAACCCACAACTGGCCAGCCACGGCGGTCACGTGAATCTGATTGAAATCACCGAAGACGGTGTCGCGATCGTTTCGTTCGGCGGCGGTTGTAACGGCTGCTCTATGGTGGACGTCACACTCAAAGAAGGCATCGAGAAAGAGCTGCTGCAACAGTTCGAAGGCGAACTGACCGCAGTGCGCGATGCGACCGAACATGATCGCGGTGAGCATTCTTACTACTGATCGCACGCGATTGTGAGCAAAAGGTTGGCCGTCATACGCCAACCTTTTCTTTATCTGAGAGAAACTCGTCTTTGGTCACAATCTGCTCTTTTCAAGCACACGGCTTTTCTCATATATTAAGAACACTTTTCCCTGCAAAGGAGCGAGCGTAATGACAGGAAAGAAAACGCCGGACATTCTGGCGAAACAAGCCGTCGCTCAGTCCCGCTTATTTACCATAGAATCCCTTGACCTGCGCTTTAGTAATGGAGTGGAACGCACCTATGAACGCATGAAGCCCAGCGGCCGAAATGCCGTCATGATGGTTCCACTGACCGAACAGGGCGATTTGCTGCTGGTGCGCGAATACGCCGCCGGCACTGAGCGGTACGAACTGGGGTTTCCCAAAGGTCTGATTGATCCGGGCGAAACCCCACAGCAAGCGGCTGACCGTGAGCTCAAAGAGGAGATCGGATTCGGTTGCCGCAGCCTGATGCCCCTCAAAGAGGTGGTCCTGGCGCCGTCGTACTTTTCCAGTCGCATGACGCTGTTTGTTGCACGCGAGCTCTATCCTGAGCGTCTGGAAGGGGACGAGCCCGAACCGCTGGAAATTGTGCGCTGGCCTCTGGCGCAGGCCGAAGAGTTGCTTACCCACCTCGATTTTTGTGAAGCACGCAGCATCACTGCGCTACTACTTGCCCTGCGTCATCTAAAATAATAACAGCAGGGTTATAGGAACCGATATGCCGATAACGAAAGACTTGTCCCATCTGCTGCCCAGCGTGATCGAAATCGCCCGTTCTGCGGGTCAGCTGATCTTGGATATTTATCAGAAAAAACAGTATGAAGCGTACACCAAAAGCGATGAAACGCCGGTCACCAGTGCTGACATTGCGGCGCATAAGCTGATCACTGAACGTCTCAGCGAACTGACGCCGGACATTCCGGTGCTGTCTGAAGAAGCGGCCAACATCAGTCTGGCCCAGAGGGCAGACTGGGATCGCTACTGGCTGGTCGACCCGCTCGACGGCACTCAAGAATTCATCGCCCGCAGTGGCGACTTTGCCACCATCATTGCACTGGTCGAAAACCACCGTCCGGTGATGGGTGTGGTGTACGGCCCGGTCTCTGGTGTTACGTACTACGCCTATCACGGCAAAGGCGCCTGGAAGATCCCGGACATGAGCGAAAGCGTGCGCATCACGACCCACAAACACGAAAGCCTGAACCAGTCGATCGCCATTGCCATCAGCCGCCGCCAGGACATCAATCGCATCACCAGCCGCATGAGCAGCCGCTGGAACTACGATCTGGTCCCGCTCGGCTCGGCTGCCCTCAAAGCGTGTCTGGTCGCGGAAGGAGCCGTGGACTGCTATTTGCGCCTTGGCCCGACGGGCGAATGGGACACCGCTGCCACCCAGTGCATCGTCGAAGAAGCCGGAGGGCGCATTCTCAGCACGGTTCTCGAACCATTGTCTTACAACGAACGCGAAACACTGGAAAACCCCAACTTTATTGTGTTGGGCGATGAGCAGTTGCCGTGGGATGACATCCTCAAAGTGAAAGACTGAACGTAAAAAGGGCGACCTGAGTCGCCCTTTTTTATTGTCTTTTTGCTGCTCGCTCGGCAGGTTATAGTCGGCCACCCTGACTGAACTGATAGCGTCCCTGAGCATCCGGCTTCGGCAGGTTGCGTAACTGACTTTGCAGTGAACCCGGAAACTCTGCGCCGGGTTTAAACCACGCCTGACTGGTGTAACTTTGATTGGCTTGCAGCTCGGCAGAAAACTCGCTGCTGACCTGAGCGCTGCTCTGCTGACCGGCCACGCTAAGCGAACTGTTTTCACAGCGGATCGTTGCCACCACCGGCCCCAGATCGAGATCACCAAGCGGTGTCTGAGCCCCCGCCTGTCCCCAGGCCAGTTCACCCTCACCGCGGGCACAATACGGCGCTTGGTATCGCCAGTCATCAATCGTCAAGACCAGCTGACCAGACACACCAATTGGCAACGGCACTTGTGCATAGCGCAATGCATTCTCAGCCGCCATCGAGGTCACCAGGTCACGTGCGTACGCACCACCAAAGCCATACCCCAGCACGCCTTTACCGTTGATCCCCAAATCACTGCCACGGCCAAAACGCACCGTCGCTTCCAAGCGAGCCATCAGCAGTTTCCAGCCGCTCAGCGACCAGCGGACTTCACCGAGTGATTGACGCTGCCAACTGACGGACTGCGCTTTACCCTGCCACACCGTGCCAGATATGCCTTCGATCTGCAGTGGCGCGGGCAGCGTCACTTGTCTGAGTACAAATGCGGCCGGCACATGGGCCACAAGACTGATCACGCTGACCAGAACAAACCCACCGGTCAGTAACCAGATTTTTTTCGTCATCCTATCCTCGCTTAAACTGCAAGCGTTTAATCTCTACCACACCAGCCTTGTCGGCGCGTTCAATATCGAGAAACTCAACTTCGACCCCAAAGTCGCTTTTGAGGTGAGACACCCAGTTCAGGAACTGGTCAAACGCCACAGGCTGAATCCACACCTGGAGCATCTCACTGCGCGGCTGCACCCGGATCAGCTCAATGTTATAGCGTCCGGCTGTGGAAGAGACAATCTGGTTGAGCGGCTGAGTGGAACTGGTAACCCCGCCACTAGCACGCAGCGTGGTGATCTGGTTGGCTTTTTCCCTAGTCCAGCTCAGCAACTGTTTTTCAGTCGAAATGCGGGCTTCTGCTTCCGCCGCACGCTGATGCAACGGCGACAAGATCCCCCAGTACAGCACAGCCAGCACCAGCAAAGCTCCGCCGATCATGACCAGACGCTGCTCGCGCGGCGTAATGCTTTGCCACCAGGCTTGTGCGGTGGCCAATAATTGTTTCATCTGTCACCTCACTTACGTTTGAGTACGAACGAGCCATTGACCACTTCACCAGATCGGGTCAGTTGCCCCTGCTCAACGCTGAAGTGCTTGGCCAGTTCGACACGCGCTTTTTCAAAACTCTGGAAATCTTTGCTCTGAGCCTGCAGGCGCACTTCGCCGCGGTTGCCATCGTAGCGAATGCTCTGCAACTGCATGTCACTGCTGTTGCGGAAGGTGTCCGTCATCTTGGTCATCACCACCAGAATCGAGTCTTCTGCATTACCGCCCGACAAACGGTTGGCCTCTTGCTCCATCAGGCGTTTGAGGTAACCCACGGTCGGAATCTTGCTCCTGCCCGGTAACGCTGCTCGGAAGATACGTTCGCTTTCAGCGCGGTACTGCTGCGCCTGCGCTTCATACTGCTGGATCTGCAAGACCGCGTACACCGACGACGTCACCAGCAGTAATCCTGCTGCGACAGCCGCCGGACGCCACAGACGCCAGTGTTTGAGCAGTGATGACTTGGGTTTAAATTCCCCACTGAGCAGATTCACTTTGCTGCTGATCGCATGTTCCGTCAGCAGTTGCATGATCAGCGCGGGCTGTTCACAACGCCAATCCGCACCCTCACTCAGATTCAGCTCCGGTAACGCGCTGTAGGATCGCAGTGCTAACGGCGCTTCGCCGTCATCATCACTCACCCATTCCGACGCGGCCAGAATAGGCAGCCACTCGGATTCAATACTCAACGCGCGGTAAGGGCCTTTGCGTAACAGCCACAGCTCACCCAGCTGCGCGGCGCTGATGCCTTCAGGGTACTCTGGCAATGCCAGCACATCCGGCAACACTTTTTTCACGTCAATCTGATGCTCACGCAGCTCATCAAGCAGGGTACGCAGCCAGTTACGATCCAGGCCACACACATACGCGTGTGAGCCTTGACGGGCCAGCTGGGTAAAGTGCAGTTCATCCGCATCCTGAGCCAGATCGTCTTCGAGTAAATAAGGCAGCATGGTGTCCAGTTGGCGCGATGCACCGGCTGGGATCTCGACGTCTGTCAGCACAACATCGCGCGCCGACACCAACACGATCACTGTGCGCTGCGCGGCGTAACCGGTCAGGTCAGATAACTGCGTCCAGTCGGCCAGCTCACCGCTGGCGATGACTTCATTTTGATTGGTTGACCACACCAACCAAGGGATTGGTGTGTCTTTTTGACTACTCAGTCGAACGGTCAGAAACTCGCTCACTGATCCCTCCAAAGCGACGGCGTATTACCGTTGCAGTTTCTCTGTTTTCACTATACAGCAGGCTGCGTATTCTGACCCGGGACTCCTCGACCAACACTTCGGCGTCAAGCTCAAAGTAGGCACTGTCCACCGCCAGATACTGCCTGGCCTGCTTACGTACATTCTCATCCACGGATGCAATCGCGGGTTCAGCGAGAAAATCCTCAACACTGGCCCAGCCATCGTAAGGGCGTCTCTCCAGAATGGCTTTCGCATCTGAATCACTCAGATACGGGCTGAACATCGCCATCAACAGCTTACTCTGTTCCGGTTCTAAGGTGTTGATGTTTAAGCGCCAGTCGTCGGCCGGCAACGCACAAACATATGGAGCCAGTTTGGTCATGGCCTCGCCACTCATCTGGTTGACGGCGCGCAATTCGCTCTCATCCGCCAGTAAAGTATTGGCGGCCATGTACGGCGGCGCCAGTCCTTCATAGAAAGCGTCTTCCACACCACTTTGGCTGTTGATGCCATCATTCTTATCGACAAACTCCCACGTCGAGTCCGCCATAACTTCCGCCTGATAGTCATCCACCTCCAGTTCGGTGAGCAGATTTTTCAGTACCGACACCAGATACGGACGCCCTGTATCGGCTGGATTGAACTCCACCGATGCCAGAGCGTTGACATTAAAACACGCCTGCCGATCAAGGATGCGTCCTTTCAGCCGGCCATAATCGAGCGGGTAGGTTTGCTCTTCGAGTGCCCATGGCTGCGACAGGTTGATGGTGTCACTGTCTTGGTAACTCTGTTCAATCCCCGCTTTGGCCAGCGACTCAGCACCGATGGCATACCAGTAAGCCTGTTGATAATTCAGCTGATTGCCCGCGCGCTTAAACTGAGTAAACAGGCGTCCGGACATCGTCGCCGCGATCGACACCATGATCGCCAGCAGCATCAGAATCACAATCAGAGCGACGCCGCGTTGGCGCTGAGCAGGTCTAGCTCGTGCCATCGCTGCCCCCTTCCGGTTTAGTGCCACCACTGCGCTGGATTTTGCCACTCGCAATCAGGTACACCCGTTCAATTTTGCCGTAATCCTTCAGCTCAAGAACCACTTTGATCCCGGCAGGCAGCGAATCGGTCTGCTCCCAGGATTCGCCCCATTTGTTGCCATCATAAAAGCTCAGGGTGAACGATTCGACGTCCGTCAGTATCGGGCGCGACAGTCCTTCCTGACCGGCCGGCGTATCAGGGTAACGCCACCACACCCGCTCAAGCGTCTGCTCTTTGATACGGTAGCCAACTTTGGTCACCTCACCACGCGGAAACTGTTGCTGAGGGTTAATCCAGCCCAGACGGGTAAACATCACCCCTTTGCTGTCCGAGTCCAGCAGGTAATCGCGCCAGTCAATCAGGCGCTCACCCGCTTCACTGCCGTCAGTGCGAAACAACCGGGTCGCCATTTGACGAAAATCGGCATCCATCACCACCAGGGCGCGCTGAATGTCGCTCAGACGGCCACTGCGCTGCAGGGAAATCTCGTTGCTGCGCTGTACCTGGCTGACCACCTGATAAGCCGCCACACTCAGGCTGGCAAAGATGGCAATCGCAACCAGCACTTCAATCAGAGTAAAACCGCGCTGGCGGCGGCCACGCAACGGATTAGTTTTCGACATAGCTGCGTACCGTCACCAAAGGCGCCCCCTGCTTTTCGGTCGCCACACTGATATCAAAAGCTTTCAGCAAAGTATCGGCGGTTTTCACCGGTGCTACCTTATAAAACCACTTACGACCAGCTAATTCTTCTTCGCCGCTGCGCTCACGCAGCGATTTTGGATCCAGCATCACCAGCGCCACCTGATTGTCGACCACCATCGCGGCGAAGGTTTTTTCTTCCAGATAGCTGATGGTGTTGATGTGTTGTGTCACGGCGCGAATCACCGCTATTGCGGCGGTGGCGAAAATGGCCAGTGCGACCAACACTTCCAGCAAAGTCATGCCCCGGTTACTTCTCATCTTGCTCTCCCGGAGCCAACAGGCGGATTTCTCCGTTTTCCTGAATATCCACACTCCAGCCATCGCTGGCCGCGTCGCGATCACCCGGATAGAAGGTGACCCGCACTGGCGTCAGCTCTCCGCTGGACAGAATGAAAATCTGCGGCGGACGCGGCTTGTCTTTCTCTTCGACGTCCGCAAACATGTCCTCATCGAACAGCGATCCCGGTTTGAATAACCGGTCATCATCACGCCAGCTGTCGGCGCCGAGAGTCATTTGCAATGCCACGCCTTCCGGCAGCTGGGTATCGGCTTTGATGCCATCCATTTTGAGCGCTTGCCAGCCTTCGTCGTTGAGGCTCATTAACTGATAGCGCGAGCGCTTTTCATCAATTCTCAGACCAAAATCCTTTCCGGACAGCATCGCTTCTTCATTAAGAAGCTGTACCCGCTGGAAAAGACTCTGTGCGTCGTCCTTGGCCGCTTCATCACGGCTGGGTGGTAATGTGGCGATCACTGCCACGGCACTGACGGCCATCAGCACCAGCACCAGCAACACTTCCAATAAGGTAAAACCACGTGAACGAGACATAGAGATCAATCGGGCGGCACAGGCCGCCCGCTCAGTTATTTACTGATAGTCCTGCAGATTCCAGTTACCGATGTCGGCATTAATACCTTCACCGCCTTCCTGACCATCTGCCCCCAGCGTAAACACATCAATGGTGCCTTTTTCACCCGGGCTGAGGTACTGGTAGTCGTTCCCCCAAGGGTCGGTCGGCAGACGCTTGATGTAGCCGCCATCGCGGTAGTTGCGCGGCTCTGGGTTACTCGGCTTGCTCACCAATGCTTGCAGGCCCTGATCGGTGCTTGGGTACACACTGTTGTCCAGTTTGTACATATCCAGCGCATTTTCCAGCGCCACGATATCGGTGATCGCTTTTTGCTGATCCGCTTTCTCTTTGTTGCCCAGCAAGTTCGGAACAACAAAGCTCGCCAGCAAGCCCAAAATCACAACCACAACCATGACTTCTAACAGGGTAAAACCAGACTGTCTTTTCAGTTTTCTTTTCATAATTACTCCACAACAAAAACGACACCCCGGCCCGGTGTAAGTCATCAACGGGCCAGGCTGCATCCTATTTACTTAACAGGTTGTTCATTTCCAGAATCGGCATCAGCGTTGCCAGAACGATAAACAGCACCATGCCTGCCATCGCGGCAATCAGCGCAGGAGTAAACAGACCCAGCGCAATGTTCACCGTCGACTCAAAGTTGGCATCCTGGTTGTCCGCCGCGCGGGTCAGCATGCCTTCCAGTTCACCACTTTGCTCACCGCTGGCAATCATATGCAGCATCATCGGCGGGAACAGTTTGGTCTGCTCCAGTGCACGGCGCAAACTGGCCCCTTCGCGGACATTGTCGGTGGCCAACAAGACCTGTTGTTTGACATACTGATTCGACATGACGTCCACCGCAACCCGCATCCCTTCCAGGATCGGAATCGCACTGGAGGTACAGATAGACAGCGTGCGGGCGAAACGTGAGGTGTTCAGCCCGCGGGCAATTTTGCCGATCAGCGGCATATGAATCACTTTCCGGTCCCAACTGAGGCGGATATCCGGCTTACTCAGCAGCCAACGGCACAGATAAGTCAGAACAATGATCGCCACCAGGATTTCAATTCCCCAGTTCTGTATAAACGCACTGGCATCGAGCAGAAACTGCGTCGACTTGGGCAGATCCTGTCCCATCTGGACAAACTGGCCGACAATTTTCGGCACCACGGCCGCCAGCAGGAAGGCCACGATACCAATGGCAAACACCACCAGGACCACAGGGTAGATCATCGCCTGCTGCAGTTTAGAACGCATTTTTTGCCGGTTCTCAGCGTAATCAGCCAAGCGCTCGAGGACCGCGTCCAGATGGCCGGATTTTTCACCCGCCGCCACCATTGAGCGGAACAGTTCGTCAAAAATATGCGGGTACTCCGCCAGACTGTCCGCCAGCGTGTAACCTTCCGTAACTTTAGAGCGAACCGACAGCAGCATGTTGCGAATGCGTGGTTTCTCTGACTGTTCAGAGACGGCTTTGAGGCACTGCTCCAGCGGCATGCCGGATTGGACCAAGGTTGAAAGCTGACGGGTGATCAGCGCCAGATCCGGCGTACTGATGCCGCGTTTGAACGTCATCGCTCCGCCGCCTTTGCTGGCGTTGCTTTTGCTGCGCGTTTCGTTCACTTCCACCGGGATCAGCCCCTGCTCTTTCAGTCGAACACGAACCTGACGAGCGTTGTCGCCTTCAATCACCCCTTTCTTGCTTTTGCCTTTTGCGTCCAGCGCTTTATATTCAAACGCCGCCATCAGCCTTCCCTCGTCACCCGCATCACTTCTTCAACCGAGGTGATGCCCGCACGCGCTTTACTCAGCCCGTCATCGCGGATGCTTGGCGTATGCTGACGGATGGCTTTTTCGACGGTTTGCTCACCGGCTTCGCTGTGGATCAGCTCTTGTACGTGCTCATTGATCACCAACAGCTCGTGAATGCCCGTCCGGCCGCGATAGCCTTTGAAGTTACACGCTTCACAGCCACACGGTTTGTACAACGTCAACGGCTGAGACTCAGACAGTTCAAACAGCGCTTTGGTCTGGGCGTCGGCTTCATACGCCTCTTTGCAGTCCGGACATAACGTCCGCACCAGACGCTGTGCCAGTACGCCGAGCAGCGACGAAGAGACCAGAAACGGCTCAATGCCCATGTCGCGCAGACGTGTGATGGCACCGATCGCAGTATTGGTGTGCAGGGTCGACATCACTAAGTGACCAGTCAGTGACGCCTGCACAGCAATTTGCGCCGTTTCCAGGTCACGAATCTCACCGACCATCACCACATCCGGATCCTGACGCAAAATCGCACGCAGTCCGCGGGCAAAGGTCATGTCGACTTTAGGGTTAACCTGAGTCTGCCCGATGCCGTCAATATCAAATTCAATCGGGTCTTCTACGGTGAGGATATTGCGTTCGTTACTGTTCAGCTCCTGCAAGCCGGCATACAGAGTGGTCGACTTACCCGAACCAGTCGGACCGGTGACCAGAATGATGCCGTGCGGACGCTGGATCAGATGACGGAAGGTATCGTGGTTACTGGCGGTCATACCCAGACTGTGCAAATCGAGGCGCGTGGCATTTTTGTCCAGCAGACGCATCACCACCCGCTCACCGTGCGAGGACGGCATGGTCGACACCCGCACATCCACCGCCCGGCCACCGATACGCAGTGAAATCCGGCCATCTTGCGGGACACGCTTCTCGGCGATGTCGAGCTTCGCCATGACTTTCACCCGCGACACCAGCAGCGGGGCCAGTTTGCGGCTCGGCGCCAACACGTCACGCAGTACACCATCGACCCGGAAACGGATCGACAGGCTTTTCTCAAACGTTTCAATGTGAATGTCCGACGCGCCCTCTTTGATCGCTTCGCCGAGCATGGCGTTGATCAGCTTGATGATCGGTGCATCGTCTTCCGACTCCAGCAAATCCTCGTCCTGTGGCAGCTCCTCAGCCAGAGAGAAGAAATCTTCACTGTCTGCACCAATGTCTTCCATCAACTGGCGGGCTTCCGATGAATCGCGCTGATACACCTGAGTCAACGTGGATTCAAACGCCTCGCGCTCCAGCTCTTCAAGCTGAAAATCGCATTGCGCCACCCGTTTCACTTCCACCAGTGCCTTCATCGACAGCGGCGCGACATAATACAGCGTGGTTTGCTCGTTCACTTGCGCCAACACCATTTTGAAGCGGTTGGCGAAACTGAACGGCAGGCGCTTATACACTGCCGTGGTGACCAGAACTTCACTCATTGTCCGTCTTCCATCTGATCCAGGAATGCTTGAATTTCAGGTGGATGCTGAGCGTCTTCACCAAACTTCGGCATCACCGGGATCTGCTTGTCTGGCATCAGTTTCAGGCCTTTGGTGGACTGATACAATTGCTCTGCCCGAATGAAGTTGTATTTGCGCTGGCTGATGCCGTCGGCGGTCATGCCATCGCGGATGATGGTCGGCTTAATAAACACCATCAAATTGCGTTTTTGTACGTCGGTACTGGTTGATTTGAACAGATACCCCAGCAGAGGAATGTCCCCCAGCAGCGGGACTTTAGACTCGCTCTCCACCGTACGTTCGTCCATCAGGCCACCCAGCACGATCATCTGACCATCGTTCACCATGACTGAGGTATTGATCTGACGTTTGGCAAATCGCACGTCGACCGCCCCATTGGCGCCCAGTACGTTAGACACTTCCTGTTCAATGTTCAGCTGTACCGAGTTGCCTTCGTTAATCTGTGGGACCACTTTCAGTTTGATACCGACTTCTTTACGGTCCACGGTCTGGAACGGGTTGTCGTTGTTTGACCCCGCGGTGGAACCGGTAATGACCGGTACTTCTTCACCCACGATGAACGAGGCTTCACCGTTGTCCTGCACCATGATGCTTGGTGAAGAGAGAATATTGGAATTGGTGTCGGTCGAGACTGCGGTGATCAGTGCCGTCCAGTCACCCATCATGATGCTTACCGCCGCCCCATTGACCCCAGCCAGCGCACTAGCCAGCGTTGAGTAGTCGCCTTTGGTGGTGGTCTCTTCATAGTATTTGATGGCACCGGTGTCGCTGTCTCGGATCGGTTTTTTCTCGACCGTGTCTTTGGCTTCTTCCAGACCCACCATTACCTGGCCGATCTGTGCACCCGAGTTACCATACTGAATGGCGGCGCCACTTTCCAGTGAGCCCCATTGCACCCCGAGATTGACACCGTCGCCTTCCGACATCTCAACGATCAGCGCTTCAATCAGCACCTGAGCTCGGCGGATATCCAGCTGAGCGATGACATTTTGCAGCGCTTGCATGATATCCGGCGGCGCGGTCAGCACCAGCGCATTGGTGCCCGGATGCGCCGCAATCATGACGTCGTTTTTCGACGCCGCTGGCGCTTTCTGGTTACCCTGTTTTTCTGCCTGCAGGTTGTCTGAGACCCCTTTCAGCACATCCACCAATTCTTCCGCTTTGGCGTATTTGAGGTACACGACCTTGTTGTTGCCTTTGGTTGCCATCTCGACGTCCAACTGGCGAATCAGTTTTTTCAGTCGTGAGCGGACTTTCGGGTCACCGGAGATCAGCACGGCGTTGGTACGATCGTCGGCCACCAGTTTAGGTTGCAGAAATTCGGGAGTGTTCTTAGCATCAGTGGTTTTATTCAGAGCTTCCACAACTCGCACCATTTCCGGCGCCGACGCGTTACTCAGTTCCACCACTTCGATGTCTTTGTCACCTGCCTGGTCGACACGCTTGATGATTTCGGCCAGACGGTTCACCACCGCCGCGCGACCTGTGATCAGAATGATGTTGGCTGGATCGTAGTGCACTACGTTACCCGCACCGGCATTGTCGTTCAGCTGACGTAGCAGTGGCGACAATTCACGCACGGAAACGTTACGCACGGCCACCACTCGGGTCACCACGGTATCACCGTGTTCGCTGCCGTTGCTGACCACCGGAATGGCCGACGTTTTGGCGTCTTTGGATTTGATGACTTTCAGGATGCCATTGTCCATTTCAACCACGGCGTAGCCGTACACTTCGAGGACGTTGAGAAAGAAAGCGTAATACTGATCTTCGTTGAGCGTATCGTAACTGCGGACATCCACTTTCCCCCGCACCGACGGGTCGACGATGATGGTTTTGTTGAGGTTACGCCCGACAATGTTAATGAACTCCTGAACGTCGGTGCCTTTAAAACTGGCACTGTACTCATTTGCCATTGCCGGCGGCACCGCCGCCAGCAGGCTTCCGGCCAGCAGCCATGCGCTCTTTTTCAGCCAATGCTTCACTTTTTACTCCTCGACTCACGCCACTCCGGCATCAGTATTAAAACTCAATATAGATATCGTGTTGTTGACCATCGCGCTCGACAGTAAGGCTCAGTTCGGTCAACTCAGAGATGTTTTGAAATATTTTGCCCATTGAATCTTTATCGGTCAGGTCTTCACCATTGAGCCGGATCGCAATGTCACCATTTTGCAAGCCCACGGAATTGAACAGTTCCGGATCTTGGCCGGGGCTCACCCGATAACCGATCACCTGATCGTCTTTTTTCACCTGAGACAAGCGAACGTAATCAAATATTTTTTGTGGATTCTCGGTGATTTCGTTGCGGATCATCTCAATTTTGTCTTCGGCACTGGCCGGGTTGTTGCCTTGCACATTTGACACGATGGCCCGTCTCGGTTCACTCACTTCCAGCTTTTTATAATCGATCCCTTCCAGCATCAGGGTTTCATCCCGGCCGGCATTATCAATAATGACACGATCATTAAGCACTGCTTTCAGCTTAGCTCGTGTTCCTTCAATCCGTTCGCTGATTCCGTACGTCGCCTGCTGGCCCCGGTTGGCGATCACCGCCAGACCGAGGTTACGTTCGCTGCTGGCCACCACGCCGACCAGGATCAGATTGAGCTGCGTTTTCGGCGCATCCTGCACAACCGGTTTGGGTTTGGTGTCCGTGTTGGCCTGATACTGGCCAAACAGATGACTTTGATGGACATTGGAAAGATCCAGTTCCTTGGAATAAGACGGGGTGTTGCCGGAAGCCGATGGTTTCCAGGTCACCACAGAGGAGGAATCGGCAGGCAACATCCAGACGATCTTACCCACCAGCCAGGCCGACCAGATCAGCATGATCACGGCCAAACCAGCACTGGCATAGCGCTGAAGCTCTTTGTTATTCTTCCCTATATTGTGCAGCCAGACATGCATCTTGCTCAATTCAATCTGCTTCACCAAACTCCCTCGCGCAGAGTCAACGACGTTATAATTTTAGCGTATCTTTATGTTTCTACGCATTTATATGAACCTAACACTATAACACAGCGTTAAAAATACAATCTAAGAATAATCCTGATTTCAAGTCAGGAAACTTGAAAAACTTAGATGTCGACACCATTGTTACCAAAATTAATTGACTATGTACCGATTAGCTTAGAGAGGTTTTGTCTGTATGAGTTCCAATTCTGAGGGCATCAGGCTCGATAAATGGTTGTGGGCGGCCCGATTTTATAAAACACGTTCACTGGCACGCAACATGATTGACGGCGGCAAAGTGCACTACAACGGACAACGCAGCAAACCCAGCAAACTGGTCGAAGTCGGCGCCGAAATCACGCTGCGCCAGGGGCATGAAGAGAAAACCATCCTGATCGAGAAAATATCCGGCCAAAGGCGTGGTGCTCCGGAAGCACAAACTTTATACTCCGAGACCGCCGCAAGTATCGCCAAGCGTGAAGACAACGCTCTGCGACGCAAGCTGCATGCGCACAACCCCAGCCCGGAAAAACGTCCGGATAAGAAGCAGCGTCGCGACATCATTAAATTCAAACATCAATAAGAGCTGGACAGTTCTTACGAGGAAATAGCTACATGGCAAACAATGTATTAAACCGCTACCTATTTGAAGACCTTTCTGTGCGTGGCGAGTTGGTGCAACTGGATGAAGCGTATCAACACATTATTTCCAGCAAGGAGTATCCGGCGGCCCTTCAAAAACTGCTGGGTGAGCTGTTGGTGTCGACCACACTGCTGACCGCCACACTGAAGTTCGAGGGGTCTATCACGATGCAGTTGCAAGGAAACGGTCCGGTCTCTCTGGCGGTGATCAATGGCGATCACAATCAGAAGATCCGTGGTGTGGCACGCTGGGAAGGCGACATTGCCGATGATGCCAGCCTGCACGATCTGATGGGCAAAGGTCACCTGGTGATCACCATCGAGCCGAAACAAGGCGAACGCTATCAGGGCGTGGTGGGTCTGGAAGGCGAGACACTGGCCGACGTGATCGAAGGTTACTTCGCCAATTCGGAACAGCTGAAAACCCGCCTGTGGATCCGCACGGGTGAACACAACGGTCAACGCCATGCGGCCGGTATGCTGATCCAAATCATGCCTGACGGTACAGGTTCTGCGGACGATTTTGAGCATCTGGAGCAACTGACCGATACCGTCAAAGACGAGGAGCTGTTCAGCCTCGAAGCCAGCGAACTGCTGTACCGCCTCTACAACCAGGAAAAAGTACGCCTGTTCGATCCACAGCCCGTTGTGTTCCATTGTGGCTGTTCACGTGAGCGCAGCGGCGCTGCAATCATAACGGTCGATCAAGCCGAAGTGTATGACATTCTCACCGAAGAAGGCGCCATCGCCTTACATTGTGATTATTGTGGCACCACCTATTCGTTCGACAAAGACCAGGTCGACGAGCTGTTTGCTCAGGCGCAGGGCGGCAGCAACACCCTGCATTAATTCGCCTGAATTAACAAGCACATAAACTCCGTGTCAGGCCAGCGTTCAGCTGGCCTTTTTTTGTGATCAAACCCTTATGTTTTAATGGGTTAAGATCACAGTACGACGTACTTAATTTTTTGGGATTAATAATCCTTTTGATCTAGCGCAAACCTTTGCGCGCGCGATAAAATAGTAGAACCAATATGTGACGGGTTACTTAAAACCACATTGGATTCATGGATAATGTTTGAGCTACCTCCCTGTTTTCTCCCAGACCCGTTGCTAGCATGGTGAGCAGATAAAAATTAAAAAATACTGACAAAATCCCTACAAAATATCCCTACAAGGAGCACCTATGACCGTTATGGAACATACTAAGGCTGCACAATTAGATCTTACCCAATACGGAATAACCGACGTAACTGAGGTGGTGCGCAACCCGAGTTACGAATTGTTATTCGAAGAAGAAACTCGCTCAGATCTGGAAGGCTACGAGAAAGGCGTGGTGACGGAACTGGGCGCAGTGGCCGTTGATACCGGCATCTTCACTGGCCGCTCACCAAAAGACAAATTCATCGTTAAAGACGCCACCACCGAAGAAAATATGTGGTGGACGTCTGAACAGGCGAAAAACGACAACAAACCGATCAATCAGGCCGTGTGGAACGATCTGAAAGCACTGGTTGGCAAGCAATTGTCCGGTAAGCGTCTGTTTGTGGTTGATGGCTACTGCGGTGCCAATGCCGATACCCGTTTGTGTGTCCGCTTCATCACCGAAGTGGCCTGGCAGGCTCATTTCGTCAAGAACATGTTTATCCGTCCTTCTGACGAAGAGCTGGCGACATTCACCCCGGACTTCGTGGTGATGAACGGTGCGAAATGCACCAACGATAAGTGGCAGGAACAGGGCCTCAACTCGGAAAATTTCACCGTATTTAACCTGACCGAAAAAATGCAGCTGATCGGCGGTACCTGGTACGGCGGCGAGATGAAAAAAGGCATGTTCGCGATGATGAACTACTTCCTGCCATTGCAGGGCATCGCGTCTATGCACTGCAGTGCCAACATGGGTAAAGAGGGTGACGTCGCGGTCTTCTTCGGCCTGTCCGGTACCGGTAAAACCACACTGTCGACCGATCCAAAACGCGCGCTGATCGGCGACGATGAGCACGGCTGGGACGACGACGGCGTGTTCAACTTCGAAGGTGGCTGCTACGCGAAAACCATCAAGCTGTCGAAAGAAGCAGAACCAGACATCTACAACGCGATTCGCCGCGATGCGTTGCTGGAAAACGTCACTGTCCGCGCTGATGGCTCAATCGATTTCGATGATGGTTCAAAAACCGAGAACACCCGTGTTTCTTACCCGATTTACCACATCGACAACATCGTTAAACCGGTCTCCAAAGGCGGTCACGCCAACAAAGTGATCTTCCTGTCCGCGGATGCGTTCGGCGTGTTGCCTCCGGTGTCTAAACTGACTCCGGAGCAAACCAAGTACCACTTCCTGTCTGGCTTTACGGCTAAACTGGCCGGGACTGAGCGTGGCATTACTGAGCCAACGCCAACCTTCTCAGCCTGTTTCGGTGCGGCGTTCCTGACGCTACACCCAACCAAGTACGCAGAAGTGCTGGTGAAACGTATGGAAGCCGCGGGCGCGGAAGCTTACCTGGTTAACACTGGCTGGAACGGCACGGGCAAACGTATCTCGATTAAAGATACCCGTGGCATCATCGATGCGATCCTCGATGGCTCCATTGAACAAGCGGAAACCAAGCACATTCCTATCTTCAATCTGGAAGTCCCAACGGCTCTGCCAGGCGTGGATCCTGCCATCCTCGACCCACGTGATACCTACACCGACCCACTGCAATGGGAAAGCAAAGCAAAAGATTTGGCTTCTCGCTTTATCAACAACTTTGACAAGTACACCGACAACGCCGAAGGCAAAGCGCTGGTGGCGGCTGGTCCTCAACTGGACTAAAACTGATAACTCAGTAACAAGCCCCTCTTTTGAGGGGCTTTTTTTATTGATGCCGTCGGCAATATACGCCAATCTATGCCAACAGGACATATCGATACGGGTGGGATGAGATGAGAAAAGTACTCGCGCTGCTGGTGGCCGTGATTGGGTTAGGCCTGGTCGTCATTCTTGTGCTTTTCGCTCTGCTGCATACCACATACCTTACCCCGCTGACCAATCAGGCCCTCGCTCACTCCCGATTTTCCGGATTGAGTGCCGAGTCGGTCGAATACCAATACCCATTGCATCTGACGCTGAACAACGCCACCTACCGCCAGGGCGAGCAAACCTGGTATCTGCCTCAACTGGCTTTCAGTGTCAGTCCCCGGCTGGTTAAAGCCGGTAAGTTGGCACTCGACACGCTGTTGATCGACGGTCTGAATATCCGGCAACCACAATCGTTGTCCGCGATATTGCAAACACTCGACATCGGCCAGTTAGCGTTGCAACACCTGGATTTGGCCAGCGGTGCCTTGTCGGCCCGTGACGTGGACGTACAAATTGCGCATCCCGAGTGGCACACTGGCTGGCTGCCCTACGGCAACATCCAGCTCAGCGCCGCACAGCTGTATTACCAAGGAGAAGCCCTCAACCAACTGCTGATCGACGCCGATTACCGAGCGCAAAACAGCACGGTCTATGGCGCATCCTTTCGCTGGCGTAACGCCAACGTTTCCGGTCAGGCAGAGCAGTACTCACACGGCTGGTCGCTGGTTAATGTCACCGTATCCGGTCTGGATATCAACGATGCCGACACGCTCGACCATGCCCTGGCGGTTCTGGCTCCGCTCCATCAGCACATCAGCCACATCAACAGTCTTGACCTGCTGAGCAGCAGCTTCACACTGGCGGGGGCGCAGTTCAACAATCTCGATGCCTCACTGGAGAACCTCGATCTGACCCGTTCATGGTGGCAGCAAAGCAAAGGGTACCTGTCCTTTGACGCGGAGAGTATCGACTACCTGGGTCAGCAACTGATAAGCGCGACAGCGAAGCTGCATTTCGACGACGATCGCCTCACAGTCGATGACTTTGATGCTGATTTTAAACAGGGCCGGGTTCAATTGTCCGGCACGATACGCCCGCACAGCGCCACGCTGCAATCGCTGCAGATCAGTGGCATCAAGTGGCTGGAAGACACCCCGGCCTTGGCGGCACTGGCCGAAAAAATCCGTGCTTTACAGCAGCTCAGCATTGCGCAGTTGGATATCAATCGCAGCCAGATTATTCAGCTGGATCAGAAACCTTACTGGCAACTCTCCGGCCTCAACGTCGACGGACAACAGCTGGAACTGATCCGCAACGGCCAGCCCGGACTGTGGAACGGGGAACTGGAGATCAGCGCTAACAGCCTCAGTTACGGGCCGTTGATTGCATCGCAAGGTGTCGTTAACACCCGCAGCCAGAAGGGGGATTGGCAACTCGAACGCTTGTTTATTCCGTTAGAGCAAGGCTACATCGAAGGCAGCGGTCGCTGGCAACTGAACGAAGATGGCGCACCATGGCAACTAACCCTCAGCGGCGATGGCCTGCCTCTGGCTTCCTGGTTGCCTTGGTTTGACGTGCCGTTAACAGGTTCAGGGTTGAGCGAGTTCAATCTGGATGCTCAAGGCTTATCCGCCAGCCGTGCGCTGCTGACACACTCGCTCAGCGGTCAGCTCAGCGCGTCGGTGCGCGAGGGTCATCTCGCACTGACCGGACAACCGGTGCGCCCTCCGTATGCGCAAGACTTTACGTTAGAACAGTTAACCGTGAGCGCCGATCGCGGCCGACTGACGCTGCGCAGTGAAGCCCTAAGCGGTCCCAAAATGACCGGTTCCATCCGTGGTGAGATTGACCTGGTCAATCCAAGTCAGGGGCATCTGTGGCTGCGCATGCATTCGCCTTGTCAGCGGCTTGATGCCGACCTCGTCGCTGGCGATTATCAGGCTGGCAATCCCTGCCAACCTATGCAGCCAGCGATCAATACCCCGCCAGAGACCTCACTCGGTACCGATTAGGCGCTGATAATTGGGGATCAGCATGTAGGTGCCGACAAACTCGACCGCCGCGATATCGCCGCTGAAGATGGTTACATTGATCACAATGCGGGCTTTGCGGCCCGAGGCCAGACGATCCAAATCACCACTGATGCCGTCCAGCGACGTGCTGGCGATCGGACATTCTTCGACCGGGTGACGATATCGGATGCGGCTGTCGGCCAGCACAATGTCGCCACTCAGATTACGCTCTTTCATCAACAGCCAGGTCATTCCCCAGCCCGTGAGGGTCGCCAGGGTGAACGCCGAACCGGCAAACATGGTGTTGTGAGGATTGAGGTTGGGGTTGAGCTGTGCGCCACACTCAAACGAATAGCCATTATACTGGTTGATTTTGATGCCCATTTTGTCACTGATGGGGATCTGCTCTTCCCAGCGTTTTTTCAGATCCGCGCACCATTCCGGGTTGCGTAGCACATTGGCCATCGGATCGAGCGGCTTCACCATTTGCTGGTGACGCACCGGGCCGAGCTGATCGCTCAGCTCTCCGCGCGTTTCAAAACCATTTTTCTGATAAAACAGAATCGCGTCTTCCCGGGCGTTACACACCAAACGCTTGGCTCCGAGCTGAATCGCCAATGACTCCAGAGCCACCAGCACCAGCGAACCTAACCCTTTGCTGCGACGGTTATTCTTCACCGCCATATAGCGGATCTGGCCTTCGTTTTCCGTGGTAATGTACAGGCGTCCGATCGCCATTGGCCGTCCGCGACTGTCTACGATCATACGATGATGGCTCATCGCATCATACTCATCCCGCTCCGACCCGATCGGCATCCGCCACGGCTCACGCAGCATCTGCCAGCGAAAGTAATAGTACTTATTGAGCTGATTATCGGTTTTGGGTGTGATGAGTTTAAACATACCTGTTATCCCTGGTTGGTGTGATTCGGTTCCCTGAACCCAACACATTAGAGCAGTCTGTGGTGGGGGTTAGACCCTGTGCACCACAAACGGTTTCCCTGCGACGACGTCGCGATGTCAAACTTGAAGCCAGAACGTGACCGGGCCGTCATTCACCAGTGAGACTTTCATATCTGCGGCAAAACGGCCACGCTCCGTCGGCAATTGCTGCGAACAGTGATCGGCAAAATAATCGTACAGACGCTCGGCGTCCGCCGGATGCGCGCCACGAGAAAAACCGGCGCGGGTGCCTTTTTTGGTGTCAGCGGGCAACGTAAACTGCGATACCACCAGCACTTTCCCCTCGACCTGCTGCACGTTGAGGTTCATCTTCCCTTCTGAATCTTCAAAGACCCGGTAAGTCGTCACGCGCTCCACCAACCGCTTGGCTTTGGCTTCGTCGTCATCTTTTTCGACCCCAAGCAGCACCAACAGGCCTTTGTCTATCTCACCGACGACCTCACCGTCGACACGTACCGCAGCTTCACTCACTCTTTGAATCAGAGCTATCACTCTCGTATCCTTCATCCGCTAATTTCGATTCTGCGATGGAGTGTACCATGTCTTTGTCGTCGCTCCAGTGCTCTCGCTCACCCAGTGCTGCGGTCACTTCCGCGCCGAGTAGCACGATCATCCAGCTCAGATAAACCCAGACAAACAGGATAGGAATCGCGGCCAAGGCGCCGTAGATCAACTGATACGACGGGAACTGTGTGATGTAAAACGCGAACCCTTTTTTGCTCAGCTCAAACAGCAGCGCTGCCACCAAAGCGCCGACCGCGCCGTGACTGAAATGCACTTTTTTGTTCGGCACCAACATGTACAGACCCATAAAGGCAAAGAACGACAGAATTAGTGGCAGCCAGCGCAACAGCAGGTTAAAGGCTCCACTCAGGGTCTCACTCTCCAGCAGTCTGAGTGACGTTACGTATGAGGTAGCCGCAATACTGGCGCCAACCAGGATCGGGCCCAGCGTCAGCACCATCCAGTACATTGAAAATGAAAACACCAGACGACGCTTTTTACGTACCCGCCAGATGTAGTTTAGGCTCTTGTCGATGTTGGAAATCAGCATGATTGCGGCCACAAACAGAAAACCACCACCCACCGCACTCATCTTACCCGTATTCTGCACAAACTCATTCAGTGCCGTACGTACCGCATCACCGGCCGCCGGCACGAAGTGAGTGATCACGTAGTCCTGAATCACATCCCCGGCATTCGCAAACACCGAAAACGATGACAACACCGACAGCAGCACCGTCAGCATCGGCACCAGTGACAACAGCGTAATGTAAGCCATATAGCCGGCGCTGACACTGATTCGGTCATGGCCGACCCGTGTCAGCAAGTAGCGCGCAAACGGTAGTGTCTGTGTCACAACTGATTCAACTTTCAACTTGTATCTCCCTGGTAACTGGTTCATGCTTAATATCCAACTGATTGTAATGGAAAGAAAATCATCATGCGTTACTTGATCGCTATCGTTCTCTCAATTGTGACACTCACTGGCTGTCAAACCGCTTATTATTCCGCCATGGAACAGGTCGGGTATCACAAACGCGACATTATGGTCGACCGGGTGGAAGACGCCAAAACATCACAACAAGAAGCGCAACAAGAGTTTAGCAGTGCGTTGGAATCTCTGTCTGCGTTGACGAACTTCGATGGCGGAGATCTGGAAGCGGTGTACAACCAGATCAACGATAAATATCAGGACAGCGAACAAGCCGCTCAGGATGTACGTAACCGTATCGCCGCGATTGAAGATGTCTCACAAGCCCTGTTTGACGAATGGCAGGATGAGCTGGATCTCTACACCAGCGCCAAACTGCGCCGCTCCAGCGAGCAAAAACTGCGTGACACCAAAAGTTCATACAACAGCATGATTGCCGCCATGAAACGCGCGGAGCAAAAAATGACGCCAGTACTCAATACGCTGCGCGACAACACGCTGTATCTCAAACATAACCTCAACGCCAGCGCGATTGGCTCGTTGCAGGGGGAATTCGCTGATCTCGAGCAGGATATCCAGTTCGCCATCAAACAGATGAACGCGGCGATCGCTGAATCCGACAAGTTCCTCAAACAGCTGAACCAGAAATAAGTCTCACCAGCAGGTCAGTTTCCTCTGGCCTGCGCTTGCTCCAGACCCAATACGTCAATCACAAACCTCGCCCGCAACGCCAGCGAAGCAAACGGCACTTCGATCACGTCAAACCCCAGAGTTCGATAAGTCGCGATCAATTGCTCGTGAATCACCAGCGCCTGCTCAAATGGGTACGGACGCACCTCATCCTGAACATAGATCGACGCCTCCGGACGACACATCAGCACCTGAGGATGATACCCCTCACACTCTGTACGGTAGGCTTGATCCACGGCCAGCCCGGCTTCCATCAGATAGGCACAAATATCGGGAATACCTCGATCGAGCAGGGCCACCGGACACGTCGCCGCCTGCTGTTTTTGGACGCACATCACGTCAAAGCACAAACGGGCAAAACCGGGCAGATCGTCCCACGGCAAAATGCCATCGGGGAGACCGCTCTGCTGCTCAATTAACCTGCGTGAGGCTTCTTCAAATGTGGCGATGCCGCGTGCACCAAGTGCGCGTATCAGGCTGGTTTTGCCCGCCCCCGGCCCACCGGAAATGATCACCGGTTTCATCATGTCACCTCCTCAGATGGCATAAAAAAGCCCCAAGTTGGTGCACAACTTGGGGCTGGACGTTCGGACTCAGTGAGCCAGAATTACTTCGCGTCGCGCGCCGCGCGCTTACGATCGTTTTCCGTCAGGTGTTTCTTACGGATACGAATGCTTTCTGGCGTCACTTCCACCAGCTCATCGTCATCGATAAACTCAAGCGCCTGCTCTAGCGTGTACTTGATTGCTGGAGACAGTACTTGCGCTTCATCAGTACCCGATGCACGAACGTTGGTCAGCTGTTTGCCTTTCAGACAGTTCACTGTCAGGTCGTTCGAGCGGTTGTGAATACCGATGATCTGGCCTTCGTACACTTCGTCAGCGTGCTCTGCAAACAGGCGGCCACGATCTTGTAGGTTAAACAAGGCGTAAGTCAGCGCTTTACCGGTTGCGTTAGAAATCAACACACCATTGTTACGTTGACCGATAGTCCCGCCTTTGTGCGGGCCATAGTGATCGAATGTGTGGTACAGCAAGCCAGAACCAGAGGTCAGCGTCATGAACTCTGTTTGGAAACCAATCAAACCACGTGATGGCATAACGAAGTCCATGCGCACACGGCCTTTACCGTCTGGTGCCATATCGGTCAGTTCACCTTTACGCAGACCGATATTTTCCATGATGCCACCTTGGTGCTCTTCCAACACGTCGATGGTTACCGTTTCAAACGGTTCCATTAACTGGCCGTTCTCTTCTTTGATGATCACTTCTGGACGTGATACGGCCAGCTCAAAACCTTCACGACGCATGTTTTCAATCAAAATAGACAGGTGAAGCTCACCACGACCTGATACTTTAAATTGATCTGGGTTGTCAGTCTGCTCTACACGCAGCGCCACGTTGTGAACCAGTTCTTTTTCCAGACGCTCAAGGATGTTACGTGAGGTCACGAACTTACCTTCTTTACCCGCGAATGGCGACGTGTTGACCTGGAAGGTCATGGTCACGGTCGGCTCATCCACAGACAGAGCAGGCAGCGCCTCAACCTTGCCTTGGTCACAGATGGTGTCAGAAATTTTCAGCTCACCTAAACCGGTAATGGCGATGATGTCACCCGCGGTCGCTTGCTCAACATCATGACGCTCAAGACCAAGATAACCCAGAACCGTACCAACTTTACCGTTGCGGGTTTTGCCGTCAGCACCCACTACTGTCACTTGCTGGTTCGGCTTCACTGTACCACGCGTCACACGACCAACACCGATCACACCCACGTATGAGCTGTAATCCAGCTGAGAAATTTGCATCTGCAGAGGACCATCAAGATCGACTTCTGGAGCCGCCACTTCTTCAACGATGGTTTCGAACAGCGGTTCCATGTTTTCGCCGGTCTCACCCTCTTCCAGTGATGCCCAGCCGTTGAGTGCGGATGCGTAAACCACTTTAAAGTCCAGTTGTTCATCAGATGCACCCAGGTTGTCAAACAGGTCAAAGACCTGATCCATCACCCAGTCAGGACGCGCGCCAGGACGGTCAATCTTGTTGATAACCACGATAGGCTTCAGGCCATGTGCGAACGCTTTCTGTGTAACGAAACGAGTTTGCGGCATCGGGCCGTCAACCGCGTCAACAATCAGACAAACGCAATCAACCATCGACATGATACGTTCTACCTCACCACCGAAATCGGCGTGTCCCGGGGTATCAACGATGTTGATACGGTAGTCGTTCCAGTTGATGGCCGTGTTCTTCGCCAGGATGGTGATACCACGTTCTTTCTCGATGTCGTTCGAGTCCATGACTCGCTCTTCAGCTTCACCGCGAGACTCAAGCGTGCCTGATTGTTGCAGCAGTTTATCAACCAGTGTGGTTTTACCGTGGTCAACGTGTGCGATGATCGCGATATTTCTTAATTTATCAATCTGTGGAGTAGTCATGAATTAGATTCACTCGGTAGTCGAAGTACACCTTGCGACGCAGCCGCCGTAAGTCATACAGGTTTGATTAAAAAAACGGCCAATAATGTACCAGATTTTGCGGAAAAACCTAGAAATATGTGATCTTCACCAGAGCATTTCCGCCCTTTATCAGACTAGTCGTCAACGGGCCTAACGGCCAGCGGAGTAAATCGAGATTGACATTGGTGCGGATCAGAGGCTGAATGATACGGTTACCGGGGCACATACGGACACACATCCGCTCAACGCACCAAAACAGGGCAACAAGCGATCATTTTGGTGCAGCCGTTTGCACCAAAATAAACACAAAAGCACTAAAATACTGAAAGTAATGGAATATTTTTTTTGGCATAGTTTTAGCAATAGAAAAATCAGCATCGATTAATCAAATTGAAATGACATTAATCAATGCTGGATTTATCCGAATCGAGCTAAATACCGCTTTAATAACACTGGAGGTTATCCAAGATGTCAGTAGAAAACGTTCTATCGCTGATCCAAGAAAACGAAGTTAAGTTTGTTGACCTGCGCTTCACTGATACAAAAGGTAAAGAGCAGCATATTTCTATCCCTGCGCACCAAATCGATGCTGACTTCTTCGAAGAAGGTAAGATGTTCGATGGTTCTTCTGTTGCTGGCTGGAAAGGTATCAACGAGTCAGACATGGTGATGATGCCAGACGCATCGTCTGCAGTGCTTGACCCGTTCACTGAAGAAGCGACACTGAACATCCGCTGTGACATTCTGGAACCTGCTACGATGCAAGGTTACGACCGTGACCCTCGCTCGATCGCGAAACGTGCTGAAGACTTCATGCGTTCAACCGGCATTGCAGACACAGTGCTGATCGGCCCAGAACCAGAATTCTTCCTGTTTGACGACGTGAAATTCTCGACCGACATGTCAGGCTCATTCTACAAAATCGACGACGTCGAAGCCTCTTGGAACACAGGTTCAGACTACGAAGAAGGCAACAAAGGTCACCGCCCAGGCGTGAAAGGGGGTTACTTCCCTGTCGCTCCAGTCGATTCTTCTCAGGATATCCGTAGTGCCATGTGTCTGGTGATGGAAGAAATGGGTCTGGTGGTTGAAGCGCACCACCACGAAGTGGCAACGGCAGGTCAGAACGAAATCGCGACCCGTTTCAACACGCTGACCACGAAAGCGGATGAGATCCAAATCTACAAATACGTTGTGCACAACGTGGCACACGCGTTTGGTAAGACAGCCACATTCATGCCAAAACCTCTGGTTGGCGATAATGGCTCTGGTATGCACGTGCACCAATCACTGGCCAAAGACGGCGTTAACCTGTTTGCTGGCGATAAGTACGGCGGCCTGTCTGAAACCGCACTGTACTACATCGGTGGTATCATCAAGCACGCTCGCGCCATCAACGCTTTTGCGAACCCATCCACCAACTCGTACAAGCGTCTTGTCCCTGGCTTTGAAGCGCCGGTTATGCTGGCTTACTCAGCACGTAACCGCTCAGCGTCTATCCGTATCCCAGTGGTACCAAGCCCGAAAGCACGCCGTATCGAGGTTCGTTTCGGTGACCCAGCAGCCAACCCATACCTGTGTTTTGCAGCCATGCTGATGGCAGGTCTAGACGGTATTAAGAACAAGATCCACCCAGGCGAAGCGATGGACAAAGACCTGTACGATCTGCCAGCAGAAGAAGCGGCTGAAATCCCAACCGTGGCTTACTCGCTGAAAGACGCACTGGAAGAGCTGGACGCAGACCGTGAATTCCTGACCGCCGGCGGCGTGTTCTCTGACGATTTCATCGACTCTTACATCTCGTTGAAAGCTCAGGATGTTGAGAAAGTAAACATGACCACGCACCCACTTGAGTTCGAACTGTACTACTCAGTATAAGACAGTCCGGTTGCATAAAATCAAGGCTCGCCTCGCAGGCGGGCCTTTTTGTTATTTACGATACTCAACCCTGGCGTATCCTGAAAAACTCACCGCGGCAACACACAGGTCGACAATGCATTATTGGCTCAGCGGGCTGGCCACTCTGCTCAGCACTTCCCTATTTGCTGGCGACATTTATCGCTGGCAGGACGAAGAGGGTGCGATCCATTTCAGCGATGTTCCGGCCCACCCACAAGCCCAGTCGGTCACTCTCCCGTCCAGCAACACAGCGTTACGCCCAGCACCAGCCGCGCTCACGCCGACGAGCGCAGCCTCTACTACCATTACGGAGACCGTCACCATCGTCTTTCCTGCCATGGACGCCACCATTCGCAGCAACGCAGGCAACCTCCGCATCCAGGTCCAGGTCAGTCGGACACTGGCCGAAGACGAAACCCTGCAGCTCCTGGTCGATGGCCAGCCCTGGGGCGCCCCTCAACGCCGATGGGAGTGGCAACTGCACAATATGGATCGCGGCTCACATGAACTGAGCGTGCGTCTGCAGAGGTCTGGCAAGCTTATTGCAACATCAGGATCGATAACGGTGCATTTACATCGTGCGTCCGTCAAATCGCCGCGTTCTTAACCGATATATCCGGTTTTTCGCTTTCTCTTACAGGATGAATGCGCCATACTGAAAAACACAACGCACCAATTTGGTGCATTGCATTATTTTGGAGCAATAACAAGGATGACGTTGTGAGCAGCGAACTGAGCCAGACCATTTTAAACAACCTGGTGACCGCCACCCTGATGCTGGACGAAGCACTGGTGGTGCGCTACGCCAACCCAGCCGCCGAGCAACTGTTTTCGCAAAGTGCCAAGCGCATGCTGGACCAACCACTGTCTCATCTGATCCAGCACGCTTCTCTCGACCTGGCGCTGCTGTCTCAACCATTGCAGAGCGGACAAAGTATCACCGACAGCGACGTGACGTTTGTCGTCGACGGACGGCCGCTGATGCTGGAAGTAACAGTAAGCCCGCTGACCTGGCACAAAGGTCTGATGCTGTTGGTGGAAATGCGCAAAATCGATCAGCAGCGCCGTCTTAGTCAGGAACTCAACCAACACGCCCAACAACAGGCGGCGAAACTGCTGGTGCGTGGTCTGGCCCACGAAATCAAAAACCCGCTCGGCGGTCTGCGTGGCGCGGCGCAGTTGCTCGAGCGTATGCTGCCCGATCAGAGTCTGACCGAGTACACCCAGATCATCATCGAACAAGCAGACCGGTTGCGGGCGCTGGTTGACCGGCTGCTCGGACCACAAAAGCCCGGTAAGAAACGCTCGGAAAACCTGCACGTGATCCTGGAAAAAGTCCGCCAACTGATTGAGCTGGATGTCGGCAGTCAGGTGGTCATCGAACGAGACTACGATCCCAGCCTGCCAGATTTACTGATGGACACCGACCAGATCGAGCAGGCATTGCTGAACATCGTCAGTAATGCCGGCCAGATTTTGCTGGCACAGCAGCACGGAACCATCACCTTACGCACCAGAACGGTGCACCAGGCCAATATCCACGGTCAGCGCTACAAACTGGCCGCACGCATTGAAGTGATCGATAACGGTCCAGGCATTCCGAGCGAGCTGCAGGACACGCTGTTCTACCCTATGGTCAGCGGGCGCGAAGGCGGCACCGGACTGGGCTTGTCCATCGCTCAGAACCTGATCGATCAGCACCGGGGCAAAATTGATGTCGAGAGCTGGCCAGGACAAACCACATTTACGATTTATTTGCCGATTTAGGCCAACTTGTTGCTGGAAGGAAACGATTTATGAGTAAAGGATACGTCTGGGTTGTCGACGATGACAGCTCCATTCGGTGGGTTATGGAGAAGACCCTCAGCTCAGCCAATATAAAATGCGACACCTTTTCCGACGCCGAGAGCGTTCTGCTTGCGCTGGAGAGGGAGACGCCGGATGTGCTGGTGTCCGATATCCGCATGCCGGGCATGGATGGCATTCAGCTGCTCAATCAGGTACACAGCCGCTCTCCTGACCTGCCGGTCATCATCATGACAGCGCACTCCGATCTGGATGCAGCGGTCAATGCTTATCAGAAAGGCGCGTTCGAGTACCTGCCGAAGCCGTTTGACGTCGATGAAACCCTGACGCTGGTCGAGCGGGCCATCTCCCACAGCCAGGAACAGAAACGCGAGCAGGCAGCCGAAGAGGATGTGATGGGCAATACGCCAGAAATCATCGGTGAAGCGCCCGCCATGCAGGAAGTCTTTCGCGCTATAGGGCGTTTGTCCCGCTCTTCCATCTCTGTCCTGATCAACGGCGAATCGGGCACCGGTAAAGAGTTGGTCGCCCAGGCACTGCACCGACACAGCCCGCGAGCCAGCAAACCATTTATCGCACTCAACATGGCTGCGATTCCGAAAGATCTGATCGAGTCTGAGTTGTTCGGTCATGAGAAAGGTGCGTTTACCGGCGCCAATAATGTCCGTCAGGGGCGCTTTGAGCAAGCTAATGGTGGCACGCTGTTCCTCGATGAGATCGGCGATATGCCGCTTGACATCCAAACCCGGTTACTGCGCGTGCTGGCCGACGGTCAGTTTTACCGGGTCGGCGGTCACTCGCCGATCAAAGTCGATGTGCGTATCGTGGCCGCCACTCATCAGAATCTGGAAAAACTGGTCCATCAGGGCGATTTCCGTGAAGATCTGTTCCACCGTCTCAATGTCATCCGGATTCAGATCCCGGCGCTACGTGAGCGCAAACAGGATATCGAGAAGCTGACGCAACATTTTCTGGCTCTGGCAGCCAAAGAACTGGGCGTTGACATGAAAACCCTGCACGCTTCCACGGTTGAGATCCTCAATCGTCTCGACTGGCCGGGCAACGTGCGTCAGTTGGAAAACATCTGTCGCTGGCTGACCGTCATGGCCAGCGGCAGCGAAATCCTGCCTGGCGACCTGCCCGGTGAGTTGTTGGAAGAAAAAACGGCCTATTCCCCCAGTGAAGGCAGCAGTTGGCAACAGCAACTGGAAAATTGGGCCAGACAGGCATTGGCTGCCGGCGAAACCGAAATTCTCGCCTACGCTTTGCCCGAGTTTGAGCGCATCTTACTCGAAGCCGCTCTGTCACACACCAATGGACATAAGCAGGATGCCGCCAAAGTCCTCGGCTGGGGGCGCAACACTCTGACCCGAAAGTTAAAAGAGCTGTACTGAATTGGGTGAATTTTGTTAATTATTGGGGAGAAAATACTCGCCCGATATTTATAAAACAGATAGTATTTTACCTATGAGCCTTTCATAGTGCGTGGTCTATGCGTCTAGCCAGTAAAATCACCCTACGTACCGCTGTCGTGGTGCCGTTCGTGATGATCGTCCTGTTCACGATTGGCGTGATTGTGGCCGCGCAGAAACGTAACTATGAAGAGATGGTGCAAGACGTCAGCCTCAAACAACTCGGCTCACTGACCAACAATGTGACCCTGGAGCTGCGCAATTTTCTTGAGGCGCCTTTTCAAATCAACCAGATCCTCAGCCATGGGATCAGTTATCACCAACTGTATCCCTCAGCCGATCTTTCGGCGGTAGAGAATTACCTGCGTAGCAGTTTCACCCGTATCTATCAACCGTTGCAACAAATCGACGTGATCAGTTTTGGTAGTGAAGGCGCCGAGTACGTCGGGATCCGCAAAGAGCCAAACCAAAAGTATGCACTGATGGTCAAAGATGCCCGTACCGCGCAGGTTCTGACCATTTATCAGAGCGATCGCATCAGTGACGATGTCCGCTCGTCCATCGCGGATTACAACCCCAAACTCCGCCCCTGGTATACACCGATCGTGGCCAACCCTGAGCCCGCCTGGTCACCAATTTACGCCAATGTGGATGAAAAGCAGGAAGTCACCCTGTCTGCGCTGGCACCGGTGATGGACGGATCACAGCTGTTGGGGGTAATGGTGACCGATGTCAAAATCAATACGTTCAACGCCTTCCTGCGTCGCTTGCACCGTAACACCACCGCACTGGTTTACCTCACCGACAACCAGCAACGTCTGATCGCCTCGTCAAGTAAAAGCAGTATCGTTTCCTGGGGCACTGAACAGACGCAAGCAGGCGAACGGTTGCTGGCCACTGAAAGCATAAACCCGGTGATCGCCGCCGGTTCCGAATACGCGCGCCAGCATCAACTGACGCAAAACAAGAGCACCCAGCATTTTTCGTTTGCTCAGGACGGTGACCGTTACTTCAGTCTGTTGACGCCATACCATGACCCGCACGGGCTGCAGTGGTACATCGGTGTGAGCATTGCGGAAACCGATCTGCTCGGCACTCTGCCACAAAAGCAGGAGAAAAGCTGGCTGCTGGGGATTGGGGTCAGTGTGATCGGTATTTTGTTGGGCCTGGTCGCATTTAACCGCATCATGGCCCCCATCACCACGACAGCCAATACCGCCAGACGGATCGCCCAGGGAGACTGGGACAGCCAGTTGCCAAAACCTGGACAGATTTATGAGACCAGCATGCTGGTCAACGCATTTAACGAAATGACCAATAGTCTGAAAGCGTCATTCGACGCCCTGCGCTACCAGCTGTTATATGACTCACTGACCAAACTCTACAGCCGTCAGGGGCTGATCGACACCGGAAACAACCTGTTCCATCTCAACGGCAGTTTACTGCTGATTGGGGTCAATAAATTCCGTGAGATCAACGACAGTTTAGGCCACAACCATGGTGACCAGTTGCTGCTGAACATCGCCGAACGTCTGCGTAGCTTCACCAGCCCGGACAGCCTGCTTGCCCGCATTGGCGGCGATGAATTTGCGATTTATCTGCCAGATCCAATGTCCGCAGCTCAGGTCCATGATATGGCCAATCACATCCAGCAACGCTTCGCAGCGCCATTTCGCATGCAGGGCGAGCATATTGTGGTCAGTGTGTCTGTCGGGGTTGTGGCCGAGTGTCGGGAAACGGATATGGCGACCTGGCTGCGTAACGGCAGCATTGCCCTGAGTAACGCCAAACGCGAATTGAGTGGCATCAGCGACTACTCTCCGGAAATGGCCGACTTGTCACTCAAACGCACCCGGATGCTGACCAAGATCCGCAGTGGCATTGAACGGCAGGAATTCGTGCCGTTTTATCAGCCGATCGTCGATCTGAACAGCGGTGAAATCGTCGGTGCCGAGGCGCTGGCGCGTTGGCTGTCGCCCACTACCGGCATGATCCCACCGATTGAGTTTATTGCGCTGGCCGAAGACAGCGGTCTGATCGGTCAAATAGGCGAACAGATCCTGTATCAGGCATGTCGGGACACCATGCTCGGCATTGAGCAAGGCAAGTGGAGTGCGGATTTCAAGCTGCATGTAAACTTGTCCGTCAATCAGCTCTCCCAGCCCAATCTGCTGACCAGTCTGAGTGAGATTTTGCGTAACACCGGCATGAACGCCAGCAATCTAACGCTGGAAATCACCGAATCACGGATTGTTGATAAAGATCCAGTGATCGCGGACAACATGCGGTCCATTAAACAACTGGGGATTAATATCGGCATCGATGATTTTGGCACGGGTTACAGTTCACTGGCGTACCTTCATCAGCTGCCATTCGACTGTCTGAAAATCGACCGGGCCTTCGTTGAGAAAATGCGCCCGGATACTCTGCACGACTCGATTGTCGCCGCCATCATTACGATGACCAAGAGTATGCAGGTCGACCTGATTGCCGAAGGGGTGGAAACCGAGGAACAGGCGCAAATGCTACAGCAACTTCACTGCCCCCATGCGCAGGGCTACCTCTACAGTCGGCCGGTTCCATTCGATGAATGGCCAACAGATTTAGTAAACATGCATTAATAATCACCCCATTTCCGTACATTTCACCACTTTCCATACTGACACCCATCCGATCGATTTTTATACTTAGCAAAAACCTATGAGCAGGATCCCCATCATGATAACCAAGAATTTACCGCTGACGGATTTGCACCGTCACCTGGATGGCAACATCCGCACCCAAACGATTCTCGACTTGGGACAAAAGTTCGGTGTTGCCCTGCCCGCTTCTGACGTGGCTAGCTTGACCCCTCATGTGCAAATTGTGGAGGCCGAGCCATCTCTGGTCGCCTTCTTGTCCAAACTCGACTGGGGAGTCGCCGTACTCGGGGACTTGGATGCCTGTCGACGCGTGGCGTATGAAAACGTCGAAGACGCCCTCAATGCACAGATCGACTACGCTGAATTGCGTTTTTCTCCCTACTACATGGCGATGAAACACAACTTGCCCGTTGCCGGTGTGGTCGAAGCCGTGGTGGATGGCGTGCAGGCTGGTGTGCGTGATTTTGGTATTCAGGCCAATCTTATCGGTATTATGAGCCGCACATTCGGTACCGATGCGTGTCAGCAAGAACTTGATGCGATCCTGACTCACAAAGACCACATCGTTGCCGTCGACCTTGCCGGTGATGAGCTGGGACAGCCGGGAGAGCGCTTTGTGAAACACTTCACACAAGTTAAAGATGCTGGACTGAACGTCACCGTTCACGCCGGGGAAGCGGCCGGGGCCGAGAGTATGTGGCAGGCGATTGAGGAGCTGGGGGCGACACGGATTGGCCACGGTGTCAAAGCGGTTCACGATCCGAAACTGATGGACTACCTGGCAGAAAATCGCATTGGTATTGAGTCATGCCTTACATCAAACTTCCAGACCAGTACGGTAGAATCTCTGGCCAACCATCCGTTAAAAACCTTCCTCGAGCATGGTGTTCTCGCCTGTCTCAATACCGATGACCCGGCCGTGGAAGGTATCGAACTTCCTTATGAGTACGAAGTGGCTGCCCCTAAAGCTGGCTTGTCTCAAGAGCAGATTCGCCAGGCTCAAATCAATGGTCTTGAAATCGCCTTCTTGTCCGACAACGAAAAGCAAGCATTACGAGTGATTGCGGCTCAGCGTGGATAAATAGCGATTGATAACTTCTGGCGCCGACACCTGTGTGTCGGCTTTTTTGTTCCTGTCAATATACTCACCTTTTCTTGTGGCCCCGCTCAGGCAAGTAACAAGTAAGTTGGAGAATAGCAATGAGACTCAGGATGGATACGCTGGGTGCTGGCAATCAAATTCTCACCCAGCATAGCCTGTTCTGAGCCTGAACAGACAAACGACTATCGGCTGGCAGTTCACGGCGATCACACACGTAGTCGCAGGTTTTCGTTTAACCGCAGAAGTGCACATCGGGCACACAAACCTAGAGAGTATTCAATAGAGGGCGTGAGATGATCTATCAGGCAACTGAAATGAAAAAAGCCTCGCTATTTCTAGCGAGGCTTTTCAATAGTGGCGGAGAGATAGGGATTTGAACCCTAGATACGCTATTAACGTATGCCGGTTTTCAAGACCGGTGCTTTCAACCACTCAGCCATCTCTCCACAAATTGTCACTAAACACCGAGTCTTACACTTATGCTGCTGGATATTTAGCTGTGTTTTCAGAGTATATTCACTAAAAAATGAGTATCTGAAAACGAT